>NZ_NTFY01000037.1 GCF_002289565.1 Rhodopirellula sp. SM50
TGGATCGTGGACCTGGGGTTACGCCCGGATTCGCTGGGGCTCATCCGGTCTCACCCCAGGCTATGTTGTTGATCGCCTTTGGCGAACCGAAACGAGTGAATCTCCACCCACCACGGAACAACAACGACCAAAGTCTTCACCGGCACAACGCATGAAATCGCGGGCATTCTGCGCAGCTCAGGCGGAGCCTGGGAACAAGTCTTGAAGCTTCCAGCTTGCGATCCGGAAGTCACGCACAGCGTGACCTACACCGCTTGAGCCGCCTCCGCGATGTCTTCGAGCATCGCGTCGAAGGCTTCCGACGGTTCGATCTCGGCGTCGATCGTCAGCGCCAACAGTGGCCGCTTGGCGATCCGGTCGGTCTGCAACTTGACCAGATCCTTTTGCGTGCAGATCAACTGCTGTACGTCATCCAAACCGTCGGCCCAGAGATTGAGTTGCTCGATCGTTTCGCGATCGTATTGGGCATGATCCGGCAGCACGTTTTCGGCGACAACTTCGGCGCCCACATCTTCGACGGTTCGGCGAAAGGCGACGGGATTGCCGATGCCGCTGATCAATGCCACGCGCTGACCGCACAAGGCGTCGACGGGCGTACTTTGATCGGGGTGCTGCAGCAAACCGCTGGGTCGATGATTCGAACGCAGGACCAACAGGTCTCGATTGCGCGAACGGATCGTCTCCATCACCGCCGCGATGTCGTCTTCGGCGACTTGATCGCATCGCGTCAAGATCGCGACCTGCGCGCGTCTCAGGCTTGCGATCGGCTCGCGTAGCAATCCGCGTGGCAACAGGTGTCCGTAACCGAACGGGCACGTCATGTCGATCAGGACGATGTCCAAGTCCCGATGCAGCCGGCGATGTTGGAATCCGTCGTCCATCAGAATCAATTGGGATTCGAGTTCTTCGACCGCGATCCGTGCGGCCTCGACGCGATCGGGGTTTTGCACGTGGGGGACGTCGGGCAACCGTTGGTGCAACTCGGCGGCTTCGTCGTTTTCATCCGCATCGCCTCGACCGTAACCGCGCGAAACGATCGCCACGCGGACACCGTGCTTGCGGAACCGCCGCGCCAATTCAGCGACGACGGGCGTCTTTCCCGTTCCACCGGTCGTCAGGTTGCCGATACTGACCACCGTCGCGTCGCAGTGCTGGACGCCGTGGCCTTGGTCGAAGCGGCGATTTCGTCGCGCCACGACGACGGCATAGGGAACCGCCGCGGCCGATAACCCGGCTCGCATCAGCCCGGCGAACAGACCGCGACGCCGGCCACTCATGATCGATCGATAATCCAACGCGGATGACTGAGGGTGTTGGCGGAGCGGGAGTCGGGAACGGGTTGGGCAGCGCGTTTAGGGGTGATGCAGATCTTAACGGGTCGCGACCGTCTTGAAACAGCCTGCGGGAGGGTGACTTTGGACACCGCCTGAAAACCCGCGATCAGTCGGGTTGCCGAATCCAGTGGCGGGGACGCTCGGCGGCACCGCTGCCGGCTTGGTCGTCCGGGGGCGGCAGTTGCGACAGCACCGAAAAGTCACCGGATTGGGTGGAACGAGCGGGTTGAGCGACGGCCGCCGAGCTTGCCAGTTGGGCGCCGGGAGGGTTGGGGGGCGCGACCGATTTTGGCGCGGCGGCGTCAGCCAGCGAAGGGGGCTCGCCGATCGCGTTCTGGTAGACCCATTGTTTGCCATCGGGGGAGATCGCCGCGGGAGGAACGCTGTCGGTATGCAGGCCCGCGACCGATTGATCCGCGTACCGGGTCTCGGCGAATACGCGTTCCAGTTCGGCCAGCCGCTGTGCTTCCTCGGGGCTGGTCGTTTGATCGGCGACGGCTGCGGTGGCGTTGAATCGGTTTTCGTAGAAGGGGTCTCGATCCACCGGCACGGCCAGATCCTGGTAGGTGAGCGGCAATTGTCGCGGCTGGTTCGACTGCGCCGGTGGCGAATAGTCCGTCCGCGGGTCGTAGACGACGGGGACTTGGACATCTTCGGTCACTTCCCGGACCAGCAGCTCGATCGATGCGTCATCAAACGGATCGGATTTGGTTTGCTTGGTCCCGTCGTCGATGGCGGAGGCATCGGGCGGAGTTGGCTTGCGAAACGGCAGTGAGAAGAGGATCCCGCCGCCCAGAATCAGAATTCCGAGAGAGGTGCGTCGCACGCGAAAACCTGGGGCTGGAGAGGAAACGGAGAGGGCTCACCGCCGGAGCGGGTGAGGTTGGGCCAGTTTCTTCCATGATGGTCAAGGCGCTTCGTGCGATTGAATCCTTTCGTCACGTCCGACACCTGCGGTCCAGCTTGGTCGGGCAATTCCGCCGGATGATCGAGGCCGCCCCCCGGTCCTGACGGTTGGGAAAACACTGCGGCATCGGAGACGGCTGTGCCCTACGAAAAACGGCCCGTCGATGATACGCTTTCCCGTTTCACACACGCCCCCTGTTTGAACAGAGCCATGGAAGCTGGGATTGTCGGATTGCCGAACGTTGGCAAGAGCACGCTATTTAACGCGTTAACGAGCTCGCAGGCCGCCCAAAGCGAGAATTACCCGTTTTGCACGATCGAACCCAACGAGGGGATCGTCAACGTTCCCGACGAGCGTTTGGGGCGAATCACCAAGTACATCGTTCCCCAAAAAACGATCCCGGCCGCACTCAAGCTGGTCGATATCGCAGGGATCGTCAAAGGAGCCAGTGACGGCGAGGGCTTGGGTAATAAATTCCTCAGCCACATTCGTCAGGTCGACGCGATCGTGCAAGTCGTACGCTGTTTTGAAGACGCCGACGTGATTCACGTCTCGGGCGCGGTCGACCCGCTGGCCGACATCGACACGATCGAAACCGAACTGGTCCTGGCGGACCTTCAGACCCTAGAAAACGCACTCGCCAAAGCCCAGCGGACGGCTCGCAGTGGTGACAAAGAGGCGAAGATTCGGGTGGCGGCGATTGAGAAATGCAACGCGCATTTGGAATCGGAGCAGCCCTTGCGAACGTTGAACTTGACCGAGCCGGAAGCCAAGTCGATTCACAGCTTTGGATTGATGACGGCCAAACCGATCTTGTACGTCGCCAACGTGGACGAAAACGACTTGGAAGGAAAAGATCCGCTGGTGGCCAAGGTGCGCCAGCACGCCGAGACGTCGGGAGCCAACGTGGTCTGCGTCAGCGCGAAACTGGAAGCCGAATTGGCGGAATTGGACGACGCCGATCGCGATGAGATGTTGGCCGACGTGGGGTTGGAAGCGCCGGCGCTGAGCACGATCGCGCAGGCCGCCTACAAGACCCTGGGGTTGCAAAGCTACTTCACCGCGGGCGAAAAAGAGGTCCGAGCCTGGACCGTCCCCGTCGGCGCGACCGCTCCCCAGGCCGCCGGCGTGATTCACAGCGACTTCGAAAAGGGGTTCATTCGCTGTGAGGTCTACTCGCTCGAAGACCTGGAAACCTACGGCAGCGAGAAAGAAATTCGCCAAGCCGGTAAACTACGCGTGGAGGGGAAAGACTACGTTATGCAAGACGGTGACATTTGTCATTTCCTTCACAAAATCTGATTCGGCCACCCTTAACCACGAAGCACTTCCGCTCAGGTATTCATGAATAAGATGTTGATTCCCATCCTCTTTGCCCTCGGCACAGCAATCTTCTGGGGCTGCTACGGACCAACTATCGGAAACGCACAGGCTCCGCGGATCGATGGAAAACCGTTGTTGCCGCCCGATGGCTGGACGCCGTTTAAGCCCTACGTGTTCATCGGAATCGCGTATCTGGTGATCGCGATTGCCGGCGGGTTGGCGATGATGAAATACAAAGGCGACAGTTTCGACTACTTCGCTGCTGTCCCCGGAGTCGAAGGCCTCTCGCATTTTGCGACCGCGAAATGGGGATTTTTGGCCGGCACCCTCGGGGCCTTCGGCGCGCTCTGTCTGACGACCGCGATGATGACCAGTCGCGGCAACGCGCTGTTGGTGATGCCGATCGTCTTCGGCGGTGCCGTTTCGGTCACGGCAATCGTTTCGATCATTAAACTGCGCGGCCACGGCCCTTTGGACATCAACCCGTTTTTGTGGGTCGGAATGGGCTTGACCGTTGTCGGTGTCGTCTTGGTGGCGATGAACACGCCGCACGGTCACGCGCCGAAAAAGGCGGCCGTCCCGGCCACCGAGTCGATCGCAACGGCCGATGCCGTCGACGCTGTCGATCCCGAGAAACCGGAATCCGCGGAAACGTTGTGAGATGAACGCTTCACCGACCGAATCACGCGACCGGGTCGAAGCCATTGACCGTCAAGTCGCGCATCTTTGGATGGTGCGAACATTCCTCAAGCACGCCGACGAAGCGGAAGACGACGAAGAACTGAGGAGTGTCGTCAGAGACATTTACGACTTCATCCTGGCGGTCGGACCGATCGACGACGTCCAGGACGATGCGGTCTATCTGAAAATGGCCAAAAAGAAACTTTCCAAACTCCGGAAGGCGACCGAGTTGTACGAGGAGATTCAACCCGAAGTCAGCGGCCACACGAACTTTGTGATGGCCGCCAAGTCACTCCGCCTGGCGCTCGATGCCATCACCCACACCGTCAATCCCCCCGTGAAGTAAGCTTCCAGCTTGCGATCCCAGCCAGTGGCGTACGCTTCCAGCTTGCGATTCCCGCCAGTGGCGTACGCTTCCAGCTTGCGATTCCCGCCAGTGGCGTAAGCTTCCAGCTTGCGATTCCAGCCAGTGGCGTAAGCTTCCAGCTTGCGATCCGTCGGCCGAAGGCCAACAGAGTTCCTGACGTCAACCTCGCTCGCCCCCCAACCACCACGGCCCCTTCCTTGCCCGATTCCAAATCCAAGACGAAAGACTTTATCGATCCGACGTTTCTGTTTCGGTTTGAAGTCGAGATCCGTAAAGCGGATTTGGAATGGACTTCAAAAGGCCTGAAACTCCCCGAGAGTTGCCGGATGCCATCGTTCGGGGCGCTCGGTGGACGCAAGGTGTTTGCCGATGTCCGTCTCGGCTGGTCCGAAGACGGGATCGGGATTCAGATCCTGGTCAACGGAAAGCGGCAAGTCCCCTGGTGCCGCGAGACGCGACTGGACGAAAGCGATGGCTTTCATTTGTGGTTGGACACGCGATGCAGCCCCAACATTCACCGCGCGACGCAATACTGCCACCGTTTCCTTTTCATGCCTGCCGGTGGAGGCCCGAGACGCGAACGACCGATCGCGTCTCTGATCGAAATCCATCGCGCCCGCGGTAACCCCAAGTCGATCGCGGCCGACGCATTGTCGATCAAAGCGTTCGCGCGTCACGACGGCTACGAGTTGTGCGGTCTGATCCCCAGCACGGCGCTGACCGGATTTGATCCATCCGACCAATCGCGTTTGGCGGTCTACTACGCCGTGATCGACCGCGAACTCGGCTGGCAGACGCTCGGCGCCGGCCCCGAATACCCGGTCACCGAAGACCCCAGCCTGTGGGCCGACGCGGTGCTGATTTAGTTGGCAGTTGGCAGTTGGCAGAAAAATGATGGGCAGAAAATGGACGATGAAAGGGGACGAGTCAGACAAGAAAATGGGTGACAGGAAAATGTCGGACATCGTCTGAAGACGGAAGTACTGAAACTTGGAACCTGAAACTTGGAACTTGGAACTTGAAACCTAAAACTCCCTCCCCGAAGGTCTCACCGTGAAGTTTCCGTTGCTGGTCGCCCTTTGCCTTTGTTTCGCATCGATCGCGGTTGCCGATGGCCCCGCCGACAATCTCGCGGACTCGGTCCGGCCGATTCCGCCGGTGGGCGAGGACTTGGATGACGCACAGTCCCAACAACTGATCGACCAATGCCAGGACGTCCGCCGGGCTTGGGGCCAATTGCTCGGACGCGCCGAAGAAAAAACTCGGTCGGGAAACAAGTGGCAACGGGCGCAACATCAGCAAACGCTCCAGACGCTGTCGGAGTTAACGCCAGAAATCCTGGTCTTTCCCCGCGCAGTCGAACTCGCGCTGGAGTTCAAACAGTTTTACCAACCGAACGATTTCAATAACGCCGTCTCGCTGTTGGAGGAGGCAAAACGTCGGATCGATGTCGCCGGCGTCACGCCGCAATGGAGTCGGGTCGTGGGGATCGGTGACGGAGAACACCAGCAACTGATCATCGGAGGATACCGATCCAAGATCGATCGGTCGTACCAGCCCTACGCGGTGGTCGTTCCGGCCGGATACACCCACGGTGACTCGCGGCCGAGACGATTGGACATCTGGTTTCACGGGCGCGGTGAAACGCTTAGCGAAGTCAGTTTCTTGGCCAAGGGACGCACCTCTGCCGGTCAATACACGCCCGCCGACACGTTTGTCTTGCACCCGTATGGTCGCTACAGCAATGCGTTCAAGTTTGCCGGCGAAGTCGACGTGTTGGAAGCGCTCCAGCACGTTCGCGATCACTTGCCCGTCGACCGATCGCGCACCAGCGTGCGAGGCTTTTCCATGGGCGGCGCCGCATGCTGGCAGTTTGCGACCCATTACGCCGATCGCTTTTTTGCCGCCAATCCCGGTGCGGGGTTTTCCGAAACGCCTGAGTTCTTGAAGTCGTTTCAAGGCGAAGACCTTTCGTCGACTCCGGACTACCAGCGGACGCTTTGGCGACTGTACGATTGCCCCCACTGGTCACGCAACCTGGTGCACTGTCCGACCGTCGCCTACAGCGGAGAAATCGATCGCCAGAAACAAGCCGCGGATGTGATGGAAGCGTCGTTGGCCCAGCACGGTATCGAGATGGTGCACGTCATCGGACCGCAAACCGCGCACAAAATACACGAGGATTCCAAGATTGAAATCGAAGCGCGGATGAATGCTCTGGCCGCATCGGTCCAGCCGACGGTGCCACGCACGATCGATTTCACGACGCAGACCCTGCGCTACCATCGCATGCATTGGGTCACTGTAGACGGCTTGAAAAAGCATTGGGACACCGCGCGTGTTCAGGCGAAGCTGATCGATGCGGAAGGTCAGACACGCATCGCGGTGGAGACATCCAACGTGACGCACCTGCGGTTGGACTTTGGCCCCGGACAGTGGCCGGGACGTCTGCCCGAGCGTCCCATCGTCGTCATCGACGGCTCCCAATGCCAAACGCCAGCGGTGCGATCGGATCGGTCTTGGAACGCCGAATTTGTCCTTCGCGACGGGCGCTGGCAGGCCGGCGAAATCGACCAGGGCGGCGTTCGTAAGCGACCGGGGTTGCAAGGACCGATCGACGACGCCTTCATGGACTCCTTTCTGTTTGTGCTTCCCTCCAAACCATGCGATGATCCCGCCCTGCAAGCCTGGGTGGCGGCCGAAGCCGAACATGCACAGCTGCATTGGCGAAAGCACTTTCGCGGCGACGTTCAACGTGTGTTGGATCGCCAGCTGACGAAAGAGCAAATCGCCACCCACCACTTGGTCTTGTTCGGCGACCCGGAATCCAATTCCGTGATCGCCCGACTTGCCGATGCCCTGCCGGTCAAATGGAACAACGACACCATCGAGCTGGGATCGAAGACCTGGCCCCGCAAGGCTCACGCGGTCGCAATGATCTATCCGAATCCGCTAAGCCCCGATCGCTACGTCGTGCTCAACAGCGGTTTCACCTTTCGCGAATACGACTACCTGAACAACGCACGTCAAACCCCCAAGTTGCCCGATTGGGCGATCCTCGATATCGAAGCCGGCGCAACGATGCGAGATCCTGGCAAGGTTCAAGCGGCGGGATTTTTTGACGAACGGTGGAAGCCGTGAGACGGTGGTTGGGAAGAAGGCAATGATGGATGGCAGAATGATGGGGACAAGACGATGAGATGACCGGCTGCTGTACTTGTTCCCAGGCTCTGCCCTTCGCCGTGAACGATTTGTTAGCGGTAGGGCGCGAGCCCTCCGGTCTTTCACGGTATTTTTGAAGCGCGACCGGACGGCTCGCGCCGTTCCGCTAACACCTTTAGAGCGTCTCCTGTTTATCCCGAAAGGGATCACAGCGAGACGGACGACTACTCGATTCGCTTGTACGTCACGAGGATGGCCTGATTCTCCGTCGTCGACGTGAAGTCGGTGGGACGGTCTTTGTCGCGACGCACAAAGCACAACTTTCGCTTGTTTTTGCCGAGTTGATAGATCCCGACAAAGTGTTCGCCGCTGCTTCCGCCCTCGGTCGCGGTGAAATCGATGGTCTTGGGTTTTGCGCTCGGCGAGATCGTGCTGACGCCCTTACTCGTCTCTTTGCCTTCTGAACGCACGCTCCAGGTGCCGTCGTCGCCATTGACGACCGTCATTTTTTTCACGTCTTCGTCGTTCGCTTTGTTGCCGGCAATCACCAGCGAGGTGACTTGCCATACGCCCTGCAGTTTCTTGCGATCCTTCTTGACGGCCTGGTCTTGTGCATCCTCTGCGTTTGCGACCAAAGGAAAAGCGATGCCAACCAGCAACAGTCCCAACAGTAAACTTCGCATCGAAAGGGCCCTCCACCGAAATTGAATGACAGCACAGCCATCCCTGATTGTAACCGGTGGCATGCCGGCTCTGATCCTGTCATTGCGGGTTTCATCTTTTCTTGTCACCCATTTTCTTGTCTCGTGCCCCCGCTTCGGTCAACCGCAGACTGCCGCCTGATGCTTCGTGCGTGCCAGAACGAAGGGACGTCCACTTTGCACTCACGCAATACCCACGTGATCGCGATGGCTTCGATGTTGGCCAGCATCACGCAGATCATCGAAAGACGTAACAGCCACGCGGTGACGCCGGCGAGCCAAAGCACCGTGCCGGGGATGATGATCAACCAAACCCCCTTGGCGGCCCAAGTGTGGTAACTGGGCAACCGCCGAAACTTGACCAGACAGGCCAGCCAACTCAACGCGTAACTCGCAATGGCCACCAGCATCCAAACCTTCTCTTCGGCAACCTTGTCGGGCTGGTACGCCAGCAGCGCGACGAGCACTGACAGGTAGAAAACAGCATCCGCAATCGTGTCCAGACGCGCCCCGACGGCGGAAGTGAGATGCGATCGCCGGGCCAGATATCCGTCCAACCATTCGGTGAAGACCAGAAAGATCGCCAAGGCGGCCAGCCACGCCATCTGCTGCGCGATCGCCAACGGAACCAGCGCCGGCGAGCCCAAGATGCGGGCCGTCGTGATCACGTTGGGAGCGGTCAACCAACGGTCGGTTTCAGGTGCGAAAGTCACTTTCCCTGGTCTCTCCCTCCTGCAACACCGCAGGCGGCTGGTGGGCTATCCAACGACACGGACCCGAGCATACCATTGATCCGGACACCGCCCGAACCGAATCTTTGCGCGTCTTGCAGGCTCCCGACCAGCGACAACGATGAATCAGCAACCCAACAATCCACTGCACGGAGTCACATTGGCAGACTTGCTGGAGCGGCTGGTCGAACGATACGGGTGGGAAGAGCTGGGCAACCGAGTCCCAATTCGCTGCTTCACACACGACCCCAGCCTCAAATCAAGCCTGAAGTTTCTGCGGAAAACGCCCTGGGCCAGAGCGAAGGTGGAGCGGCTGTATTTGCGGTCGGTTTGTTACGAGAATCGAAACGTCGCGCCAAGGTCGAGAGGTGAGGACGGTGATGAAGGGCAGGGGGGTGAAGGCTGAGTGGGTTGACCGACGATGGGGGAGTCGTGGTTGGATGGCAGAATGATGGGGGCAAAACGATGGGTGGCAAAACGATGGGGGCAAAACGATGGGTGGCAAAACGATGGGTGGCAGAATGATGGGTGGCAGAATGATTGGGTGGCAGAATGATTGGGTGGCAGAATGATTGGGTGGCAGAATGATTGGGTGGCAGAATGATGGGGTGGCCCCATCCGTCTCAAGCGAACAGGCTCCTTCATCGTCACCCTCCCTGCCAGGGAGGGTCGAGCGCAGCGAGGGGAGGGTCTTCGCGGGCGAGCAATCGCCCAACCATGAATCGAAGGCCGTCAATCTGGGCCGGCACAATCGGCCGCCAAACGGGGCCAGATGATGCGGTCACAGAACGGACCGCAAAAAGAAGTAGCGAGGACTGGACTTGAACCAGCGACCTATGGCTTATGAAGCCACCGCTCTAACCGACTGAGCTACCTCGCCAAGAGCGGGACAGTATGCCAAAGCCGGCCAAGCCTGACAAGCCTCGTCTTGAACTCTCCCGCGGACGTTCTTTGGCGGGAAAATCTTCGTCATTGATTGACCGCACCGGCCGGCCTGACGGCAACGCATCGGCGTCATCCATCACTCCCGTCACCCCCATCCTGCGTAGCAACTAAATCCTGGAACGCCTGTTCGGAGAGCACCTTGACCCCCAATTCGTTGGCCTTGGTCAGCTTGCTGCCGGCTTTTTCTCCGGCGACCAAAAAGTCCGTGTTTTTGCTGACGCTGCCCGACGCTCGGCCGCCCAATTCCGTAATCAGTTTTTTGATCTCGTCCCGCTTGTAGTGTTTCAGGGTCCCCGTGACGACGACGGTTTTCCCTTCCAACAAACGACCGCCTTCGACCTCGACAGGTTCGGGGTCTTCCAATTTGACGCCTTCGGCGGCGAGTTCGTCGAGCGTTTTCCGGCCGTAGTCGCTGTGCAAAAATTCGTGCAAACTCTTGGCGATGCGATCTCCGATCTCATGCAGGTCCGCCAGATCTTCAACCGATGCCTCGCGGAGCTTTTCGAGGGTGTGGTACTTCGCCGTGATCAGCGATGCGACGCGTGGACCGACATGCCGAATTGAAATCGAGGACAGCACCCGGGCCAGCCCGCGATCACGGCTCTTGTCGATTCCCGCGATCAGGTTTTCAGCATTTCGCTCGCCGACCTTGACGACAATCAGTTTCCCGTCTTTCCCTTTTCGTTGTTTCAACCAATCCAGCGACGCGACCTGATCGACCGACAAGCGATACAGGTCGGCGTAGCTGTGTAGCAGGCCGTGGCCGAGCAGCAGGTCCACGACTTCCTCGCCCAGTCCATCGATGTCCATTCCGGGACGGCTGCCGAAGTAAATCAATCGCTGTTTCAGCTGCGCGGGGCATTCGGGATTGGGACATCGGATGTAGACTCCCCCGTCGTCGCGAACCAATTCCGTTTCGCACTCGGGGCAGGTCTGGGGAAAACGATACCGCGAAAGCTTTCCCTTGCGCAGATGTTTTTCGACGCGAACCACCTTGGGGATGATCTTCCCCGCTTTCTCGACCACCACGACGTCGCCGATTCGCACGTCCAATCGTTCGATTTCGTCGGCATTGTGCAACGAGGCACGCGAGACGGTGGTGTCGGCGATCTCCACCGGTTCCAGATGAGCCACCGGGGTCACGGCCCCCGTCTTGCCGACTTGGACACTGATATCGCTCAAACGTGTGACCGCTTCGTAACGTTCGAACTTATAGGCGATCAACCATCGCGGACTCTTGCTCCGCATGCCCAGTTTTTCACGCTGCGCGAAATCGTTGACTTTGAACACAATCCCGTCGACCTCAAACGGCAGGTCGGGCATCCCCTGTTCCAGTTCGTCGACCGCCTCGATCACCGCCGCGGCACTGGGAAAGACGTGGACGTCGGGTGTCATCGGAATACCGTACGCCGCGATTTCTTCCAGGAACTGCATGTGATTTTTCGCGGCCAACCCGTCGACTTGTCCCACTCCGTGGCAGAAGAATCGCAGATTGCGTTCAGCAGCGACGGCCGGATCGAGCAACCGAATCGTGCCGGCTGTGACGTTGCGGGTGTTCTTGAAGGGCTCGGCTCCCGCAGCGACTTGCCGTTCATTCAAGTCGGCCAGGTCCGTGTTGGTCATGTAGACTTCGCCGCGGACCTCCAACACCTCGGGCGCCTTCTTTCCCTTGATGCGCAGTGGCAGATCACGAACGGTCCGGATGTTGTGCGTGATGTCGTCGCCGACGGTCCCGTTGCCTCGCGTCACCGCAAGCTTCATCTCGCCATTTTCGTAACGCACCGAGGCGGCGACCCCATCGATCTTGTATTCCATCACCCACTCGATCGGCTGTCCTTGGAGCAGTTTTTCGGTGCGGTCAAAATAGGCTTTCAATTCCTCGCGGCTGTACGTGTTGTCGATCGACAGCATGGGGACCGAATGCGGAACCTGGACCAGATGCTCGACCGGTTGATCGCCGATGCGTTGAGTCGGCGAGTCGGGTGTGAGCAGATCGGGGTGTTCCGTTTCCAGGTCTCGCAATTCCTCCAGCAGCCGATCGTATTCCAAGTCACTGATCGACGGCTTGGCCAACACGTAATAGGCGTGGTCGTGACGACGAATTTCATCGCGAAGTGCTTGGACGCGTTTTGCCGGAGTCGTCATGGAATCGGTTGAAAAAAGGTCGGTGGCAGACAAGAGGCGACGTAATTTACCGCGTCACTTCGGGGGCTCGCCACGGGGCACGGTTTGATTACGATACTTGGCGCACGTGATTTCCCCGTCTCCCCCGCTTGTTGCAAGGATTGTCCCATGGCTCGGCTCGCCCACCACGTTTTTTTTACGCTGAAAGACAACAGCCCGGCAGCAGTCGACAGCCTGGTCGCGGACTGCCAAAAATACCTGGACGATCACGACGGGGTGATCGGTTTTTCGGTCGGCCGCCGCGACACCGAGCTCGACCGGCCGGTCAACGTCAAATTTGACGTTTCGCTGCACGTGATCTTTCGCGATCGCGCGACCCACGACGTCTACCAAACGGCCCCCAGACATCTCGAATTTATCGAGCGTCAAAAAGAGAACTGGGCCACGGTTCAGGTCTGCGACAGTTTGCTGGAAGATTAGAGTCCGAGCACCTTTCGATAGACATCCGCCGTGCGACTTGCCATCGCGACGTCTGAGAAATCTTCAGCGTGACGCTCGATCGCGGCGTCGGACATCTGTTGCCAGTCGTGGACGCCCGAGATCAGCTCACCGATTTTCTCGGCCAGACTTTCCGCGTCGCCCGGCTCGGCGAGCAACCCTTGGGCACCGTCGGTCAACGCTTCGGGCGTTCCCTCGACCCGCGTGGCGATGACGGGAAGACCTGCGGCCATGGATTCGAGCACCACCATCGGCAATCCTTCTCCGTACAGACTCGGCAACACCATCGCGTCCAACTTGGCGAGTTCGCCCGGTACGTTGCGGGTGAAGCCGACTCGCTCGACCAGTCCGGAAACCTGCAGCTTTGCGATCAGGTCTTCGATCGATTCCTTGTAGGCATCGGTTTCGAAGGGTCCGATGATCCGCAAGCGGACGTCGTGTTGGTCACGCAGTTTTGCGATCGCTTCCAGGGCAATCTCCAGTCCCTTTCGCGGTCGCATCAACGCAACCATGCCGAGCACCCAGCGTCCTCCGACGACCGGGGTAGCCGATCGCGGAGGGCAGATCGCCGGCACGCCGTTGTGCACCACGGTGACGTTCTCTTCGTGACACCCGCGGCGAATGCAGTCCAATCGCAGACTTTCCGAAACGGTGATCAGGTGGCTGCAGCCCCGCAGCGACAGTTTTTCGACCGCGGCGTTGGCATGATTGGTCAACGGCTTGGACGAATCACGAGCCGTTGGGCTGTGGACGTGATAAACCCACGGCAGTCCGGTCAGTCGCGACGCCAGGGAAGCGATCATCGCCGTTCGCGGCGTGTGAGCGTGCAGCAAATCATACCCATTCTCTCGGACCAGTCGGCGGACCCGCCAGGCGGCTCGAACGTCCAGCCGGTTTTTCATGTCCGCACGGAAACAGCGGCCCCACGCTCCGCCATGTTCGACCAGCGTTTTGGCAAACTTGCCCGGTTTCACGCACGCGAAGTCGGCATCGACGGCAAATCCGGGCAAGCATCGGCCCAGGTGGGACTGAACCCGTTCGGCGCCGGCGAAATGTTCTCCGTTGACGATGTGCAACACGCGAACGGATGATGTCGCAACTCCGCCCCCCGCCAGACTCGAATCCTGCCCCGCCGGCCCAGAAGCCTGCGGATGGATGACGATCGGAGTCGTGGGGAGTAGTCCGGTCGAGCTTGATCGGCCGAGATTTCCAGCTTGCATGATGGCGTTGGGGGTAAAAGAACGGGCTCAATGACCTGTCTTCAACAAACTGGGTCGCGATTCCACCCTGCCGCGATCAAATCGGTCGGCCGCGTGCGAACAGACACCCAGGCGGCAGGTCGAGGGATAGGATTTGCGGATTGAGCCGGTTAGTCGGGATGCCGATTCGTCCGCCTCGCCTCTGGGGAAAACGCCCGGATTCGGCTACAGTACGCGTTTCCCTGAACAGCCCTTCCTCCCCAGACCAGCCCAGAAACCTTGAAAGCCTCCATCGTTCTTTTGCCCGGCGACGGCATCGGTCCCGAAATCACGCAACAAGCCAAACGTGTTCTCGAAACGATTGGTGAGATTTTTGGCCACGAATTCACTTTCCAATCGCATTTGATCGGTGGGATCGCGATCGACGAAACCGGTGACCCGCTGCCGGAGGCGACCGTTCAGGCCTGTCGAAATTCCAATGCGATCCTGTTGGGCGCCGTCGGCGGTCCGAAGTGGGATGACCCGTCGGCCAAGACGCGTCCGGAAGCCGGGCTGTTGAAGATCCGCAAGGAACTCGGACTGTTCGCCAACCTGAGACCGATCAAGTTGTTTGATCAATTGATCGACGCCTCGCCGCTGCGTCGCGAGATCATCGAGGGCACCGACATTCTGTTCTTTCGTGAGCTGACCGGTGGAATTTATTTCGGCGAATCCAGTCGCAGCGGATCCGGAGCCGATGAATCCGCCAGCCAGGCGATGGTCTACAGCGTCGGTGAAGTCGAGCGCATCGTTCGCCTGGCCGCTCAAGCCGCCAAGGGACGCGACAACCGATTGACCAGCGTCGACAAGGCGAACGTGTTGGAGCCGAGCAGGCTGTGGCGTCAAACCGCTGCACGCGTGATGGCCGAAGAGTTCCCTGAAGTCAACTACGACGTCGTGCTGGTCGATGCGATGGCGATGCACCTGATCAATCGCCCCTCCGATTTCGACGTCGTCGTCACCGGCAACATGTTCGGTGACATCTTGACCGACGAGGCATCGATGTTGCCCGGCTCGCTGGGCATGCTGCCGAGTGCCTCGCTGGGCAGTGACGGTCCCGGTTTGTACGAACCGATCCATGGTTCGGCCCCCGACATCGCGGGCAAAGGGATCGCAAATCCGCTGGCGACCATTTTGGCCGCGGCGATGTTGCTGCGTCACTCGTTGAACGCGGACGCCGAAGCGGTTGCGATCGAGACGGCCGTCGGCGACGTGTTGGCCGCCGGCCTGCGAACCGCCGACATCGCCCGGGGCGGCCCGTCGGTCTCAACCGAAGCGATGGGTGACGCCGTCGTCAATCAACTCAAGCAGTGATGGGTTTGCAATGACTCTGTAGCCGGACGTTCTGGCAACGCCGGCTACCCATTGCCATGCACCGGGAACCCTGATGAACGACACTCTTATTCAACCAGAATTCGGGATGCTTGCGAGCACCGTCTGGTTGTCCACGCGGGCGATGATTCTCGTTGCGGTGATCCTCTCCGCGCTGGGCATCGCCTCGTTGGTCGGATTTCTGTTGTCACGTCGCGAAACGATGGGCGTCGATTCGGCCATCGTCCGGCGGTACAACCAAAAGCTCCGGGTCTGGTGGCTGATGACGGCGATCTTCGTCTTCGGCTTCTTACTCCAACGAATCGGTGTCGTCATCCTGTTCGGCTTCGTGTCCTTTTGGGCGCTGCGAGAATTCATCACGATGACGCCGACGCGGCGCGGAGACCACCGCACGTTGTTCTGGGTGTTCTTTGTGTTCACGCCGCTGCAGTACATCTTGATCGCCCTGGGAAGCCATCCGCCCAGCTTCGTTCCCCAGAACGACTACTACGGCTTGTACAGCATCATGATCCCGGTGTACGCCAGCTTGTTCATCCCGGCCCGTGCCGCGATCGCCGGTGACTACAAACGGTTTCTTGAACGGAGTGCGAAAATCCAAGCCGGATTGCTGATTTGCGTGTACGCACTCAGTTACGCTCCGGCCCTGCTGGATCTGGATCTGGTTCGAACCGGCGGTGAGCCGTGGCACGGCAGCAACGTCAGCGTGCTGATCTTTCTGGTCGTGATCGCGCAGTTGGCTGCCGTGCTCGAACGCGGCTGGACCAAGCTGGCCGGGCGGCATGTCATCGCGGAAAAGATCAACGGGTCGCGAACCTGGGAAGGCGTGCTGGGATCGATGGTGACCACCGGGCTGATCGCCGCGGCGCTCTCCTGGGCGACTCCGTTTTACCCGTGGGAAGCCGGTGTGCTGGCAGCCGTCGTCACCACGATGGCCTGCGGCGGCGCGATGACGATGAGCGCCATCAAACGCGACCGCGGCGTCACCGATACGGGAACGCTGGTCCAAGGTCACGCCGGCGTGCTCGATCAAATCGACAATATCTGTTTCGCCGCACCGGTCTTCTATCACCTGACTCGCTACTTCTTTTCAGCCTAATGACGCTGCGACTCTTCGACACCCACGCGCACCTGAACGTCGATGCCTTTGCCGAAGGTTTGGACGAAACCGTCAGCCGCGCGCGCGACGCCGGCGTGGAAGCGATCATGGTGATCGGGATCGATGTGGCAACCAGTCGCCGCGCCTGTGATCTGGCAGCCGAATACCCGGGATTTCTGTACGCCGCCGTCGGAATCCAACCGAACTCCGCCGCCGAAGCAGACGTCGGCGATTTCGCAATCATCGAAGAGTTGGCCGGATACCCCGGTGTCCGCGCGATCGGTGAAACCGGATTGGACTGCTACTGGGACGACACGCCGATCGAGTTGCAACACGTGTATTTTGATCGACACATGCAACTCTGTCGTGACACCGCCCTGCCGATGGTCATCCACATGCGCGACAGTGGGGATTTGATCGTCGAACAATTGAAACGGCAAAGCTCGGTGCCGCCGGGCATCATGCATTCCTTCACCGGCGATTGGGAGTGTGCCGAAACGTGTTTGGATCTCGGGCTGCACATCAGCTTTGCCGGGATGGTGACCTTTAAAAAGAGCGACGACCTGAGAGAGGTCGCTCGACAGGTTCCCGAAGACCGATTGCTGGTTGAAACCGATTCGCCGTACCTGAGCCCCGAACCCCTGCGCGGCAAACGGCCGAACGAACCGGCGCGGGTCGAACACACGCTCCGCTGCTTGGCCAAGCTTCGTGGCGTTTCGGCCGAATCGCTGGCTGAAACAACGACCGAAAACGCTCGGCGTTTGTTTCAACTGCCGCAATGAAGACATTCGTGAAACGATGCCTGAGGATCTCAGCGCGATGGAACTGGACCAACTTCGATACTTTTTGCAGGTCGCCGAGGACGGCAATTTCACCCGCGCGGCGGAGCATTTGGGAATCTCCCAACCGGCGTTGAGTCGATCGATCGGACGCCTGGAAGAGGAGATCGGGCAGCCGGTGCTCGAACGCCAATCCAAAGGTGCCTCGCTGACCGATGCCGGCAAGTTGTTGCAGGGTCGCGCCAAAGAAGTGCTGTCCATCCTGGAGGACACGCTCGCGGAGATCGTCGACGATGGGCAAGTCGGCCGCATTCGAGTGGGGGCCATCCCGACGATCGCGCCGTTTTTCTTACCCGGATTGCTGCGCCGATTTGCCGAAGACTATCCCCAAGCAACGCTGGTCGTTCAAGAAGCAACCACCGATGAATTGTTGAAAGCATGCGCCGACGGCGTCATTGATGTGGCGATCCTGGCGCTGCCGATTCAAGCCAAGTACCTGGAGATCGAAGAACTGTTTGAAGAGGAGCTGTTGTTGGTGTTGCCGCCGAATCACCCTCTCGTTTCAAAAGAAGCGATCGAGTTGTCGGACATCGACCAGATTCCCTTCGTCTTGCTCGGGGAAGCTCATTGTCTCTCCGACAACATTGTCTCGTTCTGCCGCAAACAGTCCTTTCACCCGGTCTCGGTGGAACGCACCAGCCAGATGGCGACGGTTCAAGAACTCGTCTCGTTGGATCATGGCATCTCGATGATCCCGATGATGGCCCGGCGATTGGATCAATCCCAGCGCCGCGTCTATCGCTCCCTCAGCGGCGCCAGGCCGACACGCACGATCGTCGCGGTGTGGAATCCCTATCGCTTTCAAAGCCGCCTGATGGAAGCATTCCGCAACGCGGTCCGGGCGTACGCCGGAACGATTGAACAGGTGCCGGGAAAGCGGTGACGGATCGATACGAATCGATACGCAAATCCCAATCCGTTGCTCGTGCTTTCGCGGACAATATCACCGATGATGGGCGCGATCGATGTGTTCGTGTCGCATCGTTGCGAGAGTTGCCGGTCGTCTTGGCCGGCCGCTCCATCGTTCACTTCTTGATCGCCGACTGAAACCTGAGACCGGATCGAATGTTCCTGCAACGTCCCGATGTGTTTGTTGTCATCCTTGCCGCCGTGGTGATGCTCGGGGCGAATCCCGGCCAAGCTGCCGATGCCGCGTCGAACGCGGGCGGCCCCGTCGGCATGAACGTTGCGGACTTCACGCTGGACAATTGCTACGGCAAGTCTGTTTCGCTGAGCGATTTTGGTGACCGCCAAGCGATCGCGATCGTTTTTCTCGGGACGGAGTGTCCGCTCGCCAAATTGTACGGCCCTCGGCTGACGGACATCCAACAACGCTATGCCGATCGCGGAGTCCAAGTCGTTGGGGTCAATTCCAACACGCAAGACAGCATGACCGAACTGGCCGCTTACGTGCATCGCCACGCGATCGATTTTCCGATGTTGAAGGACCCGGGCAACGTTGTCGCCGATGCGTTGGGCGCCACGAGGACGCCGGAGGTGTTTTTGATTGATCGTCAGCGCACAGTTCGCTACCACGGTCGCATCGACGATCAATATGGCGTCGGATATTCGCGTGAACGTGAAGCCAAACCGGAGTTGACTCGGGCGATCGACCAATTGTTGGCCGGCCAGCTGGTCACCGATCCGACGACCGATCCGGTCGGCTGCCACATCGGGCGTGTCAAACCGATCGAGGCGACGGGCGAGGTGACCTATACCAAGCACATCGCGCCGATTTTCAATGCGCATTGCGTCAGTTGCCACCGCGACGGCGAGATCGCTCCCTTTACGTTGAACAGCTACGACGACGTGTTGGGCTGGGAGGACACGATCCTGGAGGTCATCGCCGACAATCGTATGCCGCCCTGGTCGGCCAATCCGGCGCACGGAACCTTTGCCAACGACCCTCGATTGAGCGAGCGGGAACGCGACTTGATAGAAACCTGGGTCGACAACGGGATGCCCGAAGGCGACGCCCGTGATCTGCCCACCCCACCCGTTTTTGTCGCCGGATGGCAGATCGGCCGGCCGGACGAAGTCATCAAGATGCGGGACCACGCCTTTCGGGTTCCCGCCGAAGGAATCATCGACTACCAGCGATTTGTCGTCGATCCCGGCTGGGACGAGGACAAGTACATCGTCGCAGCGGAAGCACGCCCGGACAAACGAAGCGTCGTGCATCACATTTTGGTGTACGTGATTCCCGAAGGCGAACGACGCCAGGATCTTCGTCAAGTCGTCGCCGGATACGCGCCGGGCAGCCCGCCCATGGAGCTCAAAGACGGCGTCGCACTCCACGTCAAAGCTGGCAGCAAGTTGCTGTTCGAAATGCACTACACGCCCAACGGAACCGAGCAGGAAGACCTCAGTTACCTGGGCGTCAAATTCACCGCCAAGCCAAACGTTCGAAAGCTGTTGCGGGGCCGGTTAGCGATCAACACCGAGTTTCAGATTCCGGCCGGCGAATCCCATCACGTCGTTTCGGCGACCTACCACGCCCGCACAGAAGAAAACCTGATCAGCATGTCTCCCCACATGCACTTGCGCGGCAAATCGTTTCGTTACGTCGCCCGTTTCCCGGACAACACCACGAAAGTGTTGCTCGATGTGCCGAATTACGACTTCAATTGGCAATTGAAATACGTGCTCGCCGAACCGCTGCGAATCCCACGCAACACGCGGATCGAATGCACGGCCGTGTTCGACAACAGCGAATCCAACCTGACCAATCCCGATCCGACCAAGCCGGTCCGCTGGGGGGATCAAAGTTTTGAAGAAATGATGATCGGGTTCATGGACACCGTCCCCGTCAACGACGAATTCTGAACCGTTGTCCCAGGATCGGTCGGGCGGGCGGACGGGCGATCAGGCGGGGGGGCGGCAATTTTGACACCACCGGCGACTCTCGTCGGCAGACTGGTTAGAATCTCAGGTGTTCTTTCCGTTACCTCTCGGTGGGTTGCCATGAAAACGTTTGTTTCGCTCGTTCTGCTGCTGTTGTCCACGCGCGCCGTCCTTGCCGATGACCGGCCCAACATCGTCTTTTTCTTCACCGATGACCAGACGACCAGCACGCTGGGGTGCTATGGCAATGATGTCATCCAGACGCCGAACATCGACGCCCTGGCGGCTCGCGGAACGCGATTCGAAAACATGTTTGTCAGCCATTCGATCTGTTGGGTCAGCCGGACCACCATTCTGAGCGGACTGACCGGCCGCAGCTATGGCTCACCGAGTCATCCCGAACAGGCGCGGGCCGAAGCAGTCAACACGCTGTACTCGGACATCTTGCGCGAGCGTGGTTATCGAACCGGATACTTTGGGAAATGGCACGCCAAAATGCCCAGCGGCTACAAGCGGGAAGACCACTTCGACGAGTTTGAAGCGATCGGCCGCAACCCGTTCTACAAGAAACAACCCGACGGGAGCTTGCGGCACGAAACCGAAGTGATCGTCGACCGGGGCGTCGAGTTCATCAAATCGCAACCCAAGGACAAACCGTTCGCGCTCAACATGTGGTTCAACGCCTGCCACGCCGAAGACGGCGATCGCCGACCCGGGATCGGTCACTTTGCCTGGCCGCGCGCCGTCGATGGAATGTACGACGACGTTGACATCGCCCCGCCGCGTTTGAATGCTCCCGAAATCTTTGAAGCCCTGCCCGATTTCCTCAAAACGACCATCAATCGTGAACGTTTTTTCTGGCGTTGGAACACCGATCAGAAGTACCAAACCAATATTCGCGCGTACTATCGAATGGTCAGCGGGATCGACAACGCGATCGGCCGGTTCTTGTCCGAACTGGAAAAAGCCGGCTTGGCGGAAAACACGATCATCGTTTATTCGGCGGACAACGGTTATCACATGGGCAACCGCGGCTTGGCCGGCAAATGGTCGCACTACGAAGAGTCGCTGCGTGTGCCGCTGATCATCGCCGATCCGCGCGTCGATCAAGCACAGAAGGGCAAGGTGACCGACGCGATCGCTTTGAATCTCGACTTGCCCGCCACCTTTGTCGATTGGTCCGGCGGAGAGGTTCCCGAGCGATACCAGGGACACAGCTTGAAACCGATTGTTTCCGGTGACAAACCGTCCGGTTGGCGAACCGAATCGTTTCACGAACATTTTGCCGTCCGCACACGCATCCCGGCGTTTGAAGGCATCCGCAACGAACGTTTCAAATACGTCCGCTACTTTGACCACGGCAACCGCGAGTTCCTGCATGATTTGAAGCAGGACCCTGACGAATTGGTGAATTTGGCCGATGATCCCGCCCACGCCGAAACGCTCGCTGCAATGCGTGAGCGGACGGACCAACGAGTGAAAGAACTTGGCGGTCCGATCGACCCGTTGAACGCCCCCTTCACCGCGTCAACGGTGCCGCATCCCGAGGCATCCGCTGCCGTCTCGGTCCGACCGGGGAAAGACGGTTTTGTCAGCTTGCTCAATGGGCGAAACTTGAGCGGTTGGGCTGGCGATTCGAAATACTGGTCGATGCGCGACGGGGCGTTGACCGGCGTAACCGACGGTTCGCTGAAGATGAATCGCTTCATCACATGGAAGGGCTCGACGATTCGCAACTTCGACTTGCGCGTCAAAGTCAAAGTAACGCCCGGCGGAAACAGTGGGCTGCAGTACCGAGGCACCTCACGCCCCGATCTGGGACTGGACGTGGTCACCGGTTACCAGTGTGACGTCGTTGCCGACAACCCGAACTACAACGGCATGTTGTACGAAGAGAAAGGGCGACGCATCCTTTCACACACCGGTGAGAAAGTGATCATCGACCCGCAGGGACAGCCCTGGATCGTTGGCAAGATGCCGGTCAAAGTGTTCCCCGCCAATCAGTGGCATGATTACCGGGTCCTGGTCGAAGGCAATCACCACCGGCATTGGATCGATGGCCACATGACCGCCGACCTGATCGACTTGGACGAAAACGGCCGATCGCTCGAAGGCGTGCTTGCCGTTCAAGTCCACGTCGGTCCGGCGATGACGATCCAGTACAAGGATTTCAAGATCAAGCACCTGCCGGACGACTTGCCACTGATCCAACCGTCCGATGCGGTCATCCCGACCGGTGCCGTCGGCGTGCGGCCGCAAGGCCGTTTACCCAAAGACTGGAAACCACCGATCTACGGCGAATAGTGGGGTAAGCATCCTGCTTGCCATCGTGGGGTAAGCATCCTGCTTGCCATCGTGGGGTAAGCATCCTGCTTGCCGACGTGGGGTAAGCATCCTGCTTGCCGACGTGGGGTAAGCATCCTGCTTGCCGACGTGGGGCAAGCATCCTGCTTGCCGGCCAGCCGGCCGCCTCGCAAGCTGGAAGCGTACGCCACTTAGATTCTCTTCAGGAAGTTTTGTCCGAAGCGGCCGTAGTCTTGACCGTCGACGTCCCCGTCGGCGTCGGAGTCCAGGATCGGATCGAAGCCGCTCATGCCGGTTTGTTTCAGAAAGCTTCGTCCGAAGCGGCCGTAGTCTTGGCCATCTACGTCTCGATCGCCGTCGCTGTCGCCGAAGAACCGGAAAAAGTTGTCGGTCGCTTCGTTGCCGAAGACGTGGTCCGCTGCGGTGCCGTCACCGTTGCCGTCGAGAACCATCGCGCCGACGGTGATCAGACCAGCTTTCATCGTTAGCTGGTAATTCCCGTCCAGCAGCATCCCCCCGGGCCCGACCGACGGCCCGGGCAAGAACGTCAACAAGAAAGCCAAAGGATCGTTGGGTTCATCGACACTCGCTAACACCCCAACGCGTTGATTGGTACCGAGATTGATCAATTCGAACGGATTTTCGCCTTCGCTCTTCAGACGTACCGATTGATCAAACCTGATGGTCAGCTGATCGACCCTTGATCGCTGGCCATGCCCGTCGTTGATCACAATCCTTTCGACGATCGGGGGTGGCAGTGTTTCGAACGCTCCGATATCCACGGTCGCCGTGCCAGATCGGTTACCGTCAATGATTCGCGAATATCCCATTCCGCGTTGATCATCTCTCAGCGGTGCGGAATCGGCATCGACCGCGAGAGTGTTGTTGCCGACATCGATCGCGGGGCTGCCGTTGAGCAGTGCATGAGTCCACGTAGGGCCGCCGTGATCGGCAAGCGGTGCAAGCAGCGGATCGACACCAACGACGTTACCATTTTCGCCGTGGACCAACCCGCCGGCTGACGCGGCGTCGCCGACCAGATTGTGTGAACTTGACGCATCAAGCGGCCCGGTATCGTTGGCAGTCGAGAGACCGCGGAGATTCCCAGCGATGATGCTGTTGTGGACAATCGTCGTTCCGTAGTTGCTGATCCCTCCGCTGCCGCCGCTTCCGTCATTGTCGGCGTCGGCAATGTTACCGGTGATGGTCGACTGACGAATCACCAGATCAGAACCACGATTCTCGATGCCTCCACCGGTGAAAAACGCCTTGTTGCCTGAAATGGTCGATTGGATGACCGCCAGCGGCTGCAATGAATTGTTGTAAATCCCGCCCGCGGCATTGCCAGCGGTGTTTCCGTTGATCGTCGAATCAACGATGGATGCCGTGCCACTGTTGTAGATTGCCCCACCCCTAGAACTGACGGTGTTCTCGCTGATCGTTGATCGAAGGACCATCAGATTTCCGGAGACGGCGTTGTAGATTCCACCGCCGTTGACTGCGACGCCCGACGTCATGACCGTTTCTGACACCGTCAGATTACCGCTATTGTTGATTGCGCTCGCTGACGCGTCACGGAGGGTCAGCCCAGAAATGTTCACCGTGACTGAATTTCCGACGGTGAAGATCCGGACCTGATCATTGCCGGTGATGGTTAGTCGATCCGCGCCGGGGCCCTCAAGGGTCGTGGCGCTTGTCAGTGTGGGTAATGTCGTTGCACCAAGGGAAATCGTTCCGCCGTTCAAGTCCGGATCGAACGTAATGACGTCAAGTCCCGGGCGTGCATTGGCCGCGTTGATCACTTCTCGGAGCGAATTCCCTGCTCCCAGTCCGAGCCCACCGTCGTCCTCATCCAGTAACGTCGTGACGACGTTGGTGACCGGATCATGTTCGTAGGCACCGATGTCGTAGGGCACATGCCGGAATGCCCCGCGGTAGTCGTCATACGGTGCATCCGTGTCGGTACCGGCATCGTTGACCGGTGACGTGTCGACTGGCACATACAGCGAACCGGCCCGGAAGATCGGATCAATGTTGAGGTTGAATTCCGCGTCCGACGGTGTTCCGTTTTCGTTTGTCGTCGTGGGCATTCCAAACGCGGGTGGATAATTGATCCAGTTGCCTTCATCATTGCCGTAGACGTCATTGAACCCGACTCGCCCCACGCTCGGCGAATACTCGGCATCGGCTTCGATTCCCAACCGGTTGTAGGAAACCAGGTTGTTCCGAATGACTCCCCCAAATCGGTTGATGTCGTGTGAGATTCCGGCGCCGCCATTGGCAACGATCGTGTTATTGAGCAGCTGAGAATGCTGGTTGCCGTCAACCGATTGTTCCAAAAGAATCCCCGTGCTTGTGTTTTCAACGACGAGATTGTTGGCATAGAAACCCGAGGTCCAGGCGCTTCCAAAACTGTCTGGGTCATGGACTCCCGCCCGAATGCCAATCACATTGTGATGGACATGATTCTTCGTCACGGCAGGGCTTGCGCCTCCGCTGCTCGCATAGAGGCCTCCCAAGCTGTACGAGGAAGAAACCAGGATGCCAGCCTGTTGATGACCATAAATCTCGTTGCCGGTGATGGTCGGATCGGCGGTCGTCCCACATCCGAAGGTCTGATTACAAGCACCGGCTGAAGAGCGAACGTAAACGCCGTAGCCGTTGTTATCGTGAATTCGGTTGCCTTGGATCATGACATTTTGACGCGTGAATGAGTCACCTCTTCCGGCGTCAAGAAGAACACCCCAAACCGCACTGTCGTGAACGTGCGAATTACGCAGCGTGATGATCGGCAGGTCGAGATACGAGACATCGAGAGCGGTCGTCGCATAGGCGATTTCGACGTGATCAAAGATTGATCTGGATTGGGCTGACGCGTTGTAATCGATTCCGATCCAGTCACCCGGGGTAGGAGTCGTCGCGGAACTGGTGAATAGGATTTCGTTGTCAGCTTGGCCTTGGGCAAGAACGGTCCCGTAGATTTTCAGCGAGGTGCCGGGATCAAAAAACAGACTCGCACCGGGATCGATCGACCAAACTTCGCCGGCAGGAACCTGGACATCGAAAGTCACGGTGTAGTCATCGTTGGGCAATCCGCCGGAGAAGAAACCACCGATGGTGCGATCTTCAGCCGTGTCGTCATTCTCCACCCGCAGCGTGGCCGAGTCGGAAACGAACCCGGTTGCAGAGACGATCACATCGGCGGTTTGCGTACCGTCCACCAAGTAATCGTTGTGAGAAGCGATCTCAAACGTCGCCGAAGTTCTGCCGATCGGGATGGTCACGGTTTCGCCAACCGTGAAGGCCGAGGAGTCGCTCGAGGAAAGGCTGACGACCAACGCACTGTCCAAACCACGATTCCGCGTCACGGTTCCCGTCGCGGCTCCGGGGCCATCGTTTTCGCTGATGACGGTGAGGTCGATCCCGACGAGCAGAGTTTCTGGTTCGTTGTCGAGAACGGTGAAATCGATTGTCTGTGGAGCCACGCCGTCCGCCCCCACCGTGATGCCAACCCTTTGTGGACCGTCGATCTCCGTGTCGTCTTCAATCGTTACTGGCACGTCGACGAACATCGCATCAACCGGAATGGTCACGGTGCTAGGCACGGTCGCCTCACTGGTGTCGTTGCTGGACAACCAAACCATCAATTCGCTGGTCAGATCCGCATCTGCCTCGCGTGAAACCCTCACAAACACTTCGTCGGATGTCCCCTCGACGAGCGTCGCGTTGACCGTACTGAGCGACAGCGTTTCACGTTCGACGACGATATTGTCGAACTCCCACGCGTCACGGGCAGTGCGATTGCTGTGTTGCTGGAACATCACCAAGAAGTTGTCGACCAGCGACAGTCCGTTCGCGGCGGCAAACGCGGCCAGATCGTATGACTTGTATCCGCTGGAGTTGAGTAGATCCAGAATCGTCCAGGTCGTTCCACCATCGTCGCTCACCGCGACGACATCGCGCCACGACAACCCATCGCCCTGCGTGCCGATCGCGGGAGAACTCGTTGTCGATCCGTCCAAGTCAAACGCATCAAAGTTCAGCTTCGCTCTCGATTCTCCCGCCAAATCCAAATGCAAAATGGCCCGGTTGAGGCCGTCAATCGGATTTTGGTACGAGGCCTCGAGCCTGAGCCTTTCATCGACGACCGAGATTTCGCCGGCGCCATAGCTGAGGAAGTTCCAGGGATCGATTGGCAGTCCGCTGGCAAACGTTTCTCGGTATCCCAAGCGATAGGGATCATTGAAGTCAACCGCGGCGACGTATTGGTCTTGGGGAAATTGACCGCTTCCGCCGGCGCCATTCTGATCCAGGGGATTACCACCCAGATCAAGGATTTCCGGGCCAACGCTGAGTTCATAGTGACCAAACCCACTCGGCGAAAAGCTGACGGTAAAGTCCAGCCCGGAGCCGGAGATTGCAACCAGTCGCTCGCTAATGTCAACGGATTCACGCGTCAATTTCAAGTCATCAAGGCTGAACGTCGACGCGTTCATCGGCTCACTGAAGGACAGGTCAAAGTGATCCAGCGGGCCGGGAGGACGTACTAATCCTGAGGGCGAATGAGAAACGACTCTGGGTGCCGTGGTGTCGGTGGTGACGCGAAAATCGTCGTATTGGCGGCCATTGCTGGGCCAAATATTGGTTCCGTATTGCTGGATCATGATCCAGAAATCATCCGTGTACGAGATCCCGATTCCGGCCATGACCGCGTCCAAGTCGATGTCGTATGAATCCCAATTCGAATCACTGAGCAGCATCTTGAAGCTGTGCCACGTTTGGCCCTGGTCATTGCTGAGTCGCAAGGTGTCGCCAGCGGTCGTCGAATCGCTTCTGCGGTTTTCGTTGAACGCTAAACGCACGCCAGTTTTCCCGGCCAAGTCGATCGAGAGAATCGCTTGATTGACAGAAGCTCCGCCCGGGTTGTCCATTCGCAGAACTTGGCGCCCGCCGTCATCGACCAACTGAATTCGTCCACCAGGTTCCGATCGGAAGAACCAGTTTCCGTTGAGTTCGTCGATTCCAGAAAACCCTTGGTAGTAGGGAAAAACGTCGCTGGGAACCGCGTCGAATTGAAAGGTTCCATGGAATCGGTCTTCCGCATCCCCGTTGGCATTGTCGGCGTCTTGGTTCATCTGGTTACCGAACAGATCAAGCACATCCGGCCCGATCAACACCTGGTATTGTCCGGCTTGGCTGACCGCTGCATCGAAACTGATATTGAAGGTCATCCCGTCACCGGTATCAACCGGATCCGTACTGACGGGGACCTCACCCAGGGGGCCGAGTATCGTCACATCGGACGCGGTGAACGTGTCCGCGATGATCATTTCATTGAATTGAATTTGCAATTGCGACAGCGGTGTCGTCGTCGAACCGTCAGGGGTCATCGTTGCGACCCGTGGTCCGTCGGCGTCCCGGTTCGCAATCCGAACATCGTCCATCCGCATTTGATACGACGACGACGATCCTTGATGCGTGAAGCGGAAATACACATCTCCATCGAGCGCGATCGATGCTTTGGCAAGTTCCTGGTCAAGGTCGAAGAAATAATCGACGTAAGTGTCAAAATCAGATGAGATTGTCGGCCCCAGCTGGGTCCATGTGCTTCCATCTCCGCTGGCTTGGACGGTCATCGCATTTCGGAAATAGGATTGAAAGAGCCGCTTCGCCCGAAAATTGAGAGCAAGATCCGTGGCGTTCGTTTGCCCCGACAAATCTACGACCAGCATCGCGTGTTGCTCGCTGATGTCGTTTTGGCCGAACGCGAGATGACGAGTGGGGGAATAGGGCTCATTGGCCTCGGTCAACCAAATCAGCCCCGTCTCATCGGTGGAAAATGTCCAGCCGGGCAGCAACGACAGATCGTCCACTTCGAAGTCTTCGAAATACGGGATCGATTGAGGTGTTGCCGGTCCCACGACCACGTCCGTTCGGTATTGGTCCTGCGAGGGTTCGGCATTGATCTGATCGCGATCTTGATTCATGCCGTTGCCGGCAACGTCCAGCACGTCGGGGCCGATGGTCAGGCGATAATTGCTTTTGACACTTTGCGGCGTCGCAAGGTTGAGCGTGAAGGTCCTTTGGTCACCGCTGTCGACGGGATCACCGGTCAGCAGGACTTCGTTTCCGCCGATGTCCAGGATTTTAAGATCGTCGGCCGTAAAACTCGCTGCGTCGATCGTTTCGCTGAAGGTCACCTCGATTTGACTGAGCGGTCCGGCCGTCGCTGACGCTGGCGAAAGCGCCGTGATGTGAGGACCGTCGCCGTCGCGACGTGCGACCCTCAGGTCGTCAAACAAAATCGACTCGTTGTAAAAACTACTTCGTTCAAACCGCAGGTAAACATCGGAGTTGCGTGTAATGTTGGCGGCGTCAAGTTCGGCATCGAGGTCGATGAAATAGTTTTGGTACTGACCGAGGACGGGTAGCTCTGGCGTAAAAATATCGGTCCAGGTGATTCGGTCGTTGCTAGCGACGATCTGTGAACCGGGGAAATGGACGCCCCGCCCTCCCCGTGCCGCCCAATAGTCCAGTACCAGATCGGTCGCGGTTGCCTCGCTCTGAAGATTCAGGTGCAATTCGATCAAGTTGTCGCCACTGTTTCCGCCGCCGGTCGTTCGCAACGCCGTGCTGCCGGCTTTCACCGGCGCCGTAACGAGCCTGCTTGAAGCGTCACCCACGGCGTGGAAACTCCATCCGTCAAGCGATTGAAGATCGGCGACCTCAAAGTCTTGGAAATAGGGAATCGATTGTGCGATCGTGGGTCCGATCTCGAATGTCCCGGAGAAGTCATCATCGCCGATCGTTTCGCCACTGACTTCATCGTCATCCTGATTCATCAGATTCCCGGCGATATCGGTAATGTCAGAATCGATGTAAACGCGATAGGTGCCGTTTAGGGATTGAGCAGCATCAAAGTTCAACGTGAACGTCGTCTGATTGCCACTGTCGACCGGATCCCCGACCAAGCCGAGTGGCGATCCGTCAGCCGAAATGAAGGCCACGTCCGCGGAAGTGAAGGTTGCGGCGTCGAGGGGCTCGGAAAACGTCACGTCGACCGACGAAACAGGACCGGCCGTCATCGAATTCGGTGCGATTGTCGCTACCGCCGGACCGATCAGGTCCCCAAATTGACCAACGCGGACATCATCGACGATCGCTTCATGCACCGTGAAATAGGATGCTTGCCGCAGTCGCAAGAAAACGTCGCTATCGAGCGTGATGCCGGCGTCGGCAAGACGTTGGTCCAGATCGTAAACGTAGTGAATCCAGACATTGCCGACCGGTTGAAGCGATGGCGACAGTGTTGTCCAGGTGCTGCCATCGCCGCTGGCATCGACCTGCATGAAGAACCCCTGATGGGTCGACGAGTTGAGCCGCTTCATCCAAAAGTCGAACGTCAAGTCGGTCGCGGTGGCGACACCGGACAGGTCGAGTTCCAGCACCGCGTCGGATGTGACGTTGGCAGAGTTAGTCGTCGTGTCAAACCGCAGCGAGGTTGTTCCCGTCTGGGTCGCCGAGGCGGTGTCCAGATCGACGGTCCCGCCCCCCGTGTTGGCAAACGTCCAATCGGTCAGCGCCGCCAAATCGGCCACTTCAAAACTTTCCAACAGCGGTACGGTCGCGGCTAAAACGCGGCGGTCTTCAAGCGATTCGGCCAACATCCGCCGCCGGCGACTGGCCGCGCGATGATGGGGCCCCTGGTTCTGAAACGATCTCCCTCTCGACTTAGTCGTCCACCGCCTGAATTTCTTCATCGATCCCGCCCTATCTCTGGTGTTTCCCGCCGCGACGAGGGGACCGGCCCGTCCCCCCTCCCAATCCAGGGATTGATCATAGTAGGTGGGATTATGTCGGGGGTGAGGGCGCGGCGTTCTCGACAAAAATCTCCAAAAAATTGCAATCCTCCGGAACGACATCGCGGGCAACGTTTCCCCTGATGCCCCTGCGTCTTCCGACCGCGCCGCCGAGCAACAGCGATTCTGAGGGCAGCTGACCCAATCGCACTCTGGAGATGATTTCCGATGGTGTCGATTGCAGGCCCCGAATTCTGCGTGGCGTCTGTTTTTGACAGGCTCGGGCAACAATGCTCGCCGGCGGTTCGCTATCATCGGTGATGGCTTTTCAGACACCTTTTCAAGAACCCAGCCATGCCGAATGTCCTAGTCGTGGACGACAGTGCCACCCAGATCGCGATGATCACGTCGGTCTTGCAGCAGCAAGGTTTGACGGTGCGGACCGCGGGCAACGGCTTGGAGGCGTTGGCCTCGCTGCGGGAGCACGCTCCGGACCTGGTCGTCACGGACATGCAGATGCCCGAGATGAACGGTGTCGAGCTGATTCGAGCGATGCGGAAGGAATGCTCGCTTGTCCCTGCCGTCTTGGTGACGGCGTTTGGCAACGAAGATCTGGCCGCCGAGGCACTCGGTGTCGGCGCCGCCAACTACATTTCGAAGGACCACGTCGGCATCCTGCTGCCTGATATCGTCAACCGAATCACAGCCTTTGCCCAAGCGAACGCTCAATCGCTTTACTTGAAGGGAGCGTTGACGCGGACCCGGTTCGATTTTGTTCTCGATTGCTCGATCGAACGAGTCACGCCGCTGGTCAGCCTGGTCGTTCGGTTACTCGCTGCAATGAACGTCTTGCACACCAGCGACCGAATTCGAATCGCCGAAGCGCTCGACTATTTGATTGTGCACTCCATCATTCACGGCAATTTCGAGCAGCCCGTTCGCTCCACGCCGATGTCGATCGACGACGCGCGGGCGTTGGTGGCAGAGAAGTTGGATGACGAATCATCGAGGTCGATGACCGAACGGATCGTCACGGTGCAATTGGAAGTGACCGATGGGGAAGCGAGATTGATCGTCATTCATGAAGGTTCCGGCCAGTCGATCCACCACGCCCCGATGCCGGGCACCCCGCAAAGTTTTTCGGACGAACGTGGACGTGGCATGTTGCTGCTGACCAGTGTGATGGATGAAGTCTTCATCGATTCGGCGTCACGGAAAGTGACTCTGGTCAAGTACGTTTCACGGTAACAGTCATGTGGAAGAGATTTCCAGCCTGTCGGTGCTTCGCGTGGAATACCAGCACGTGGCGTTAGCCAGTGGCACGTGGGGTGTCATCACCACACGCCGCTCGCTGACGCTTCCCGCTGGCATGTCAGGTTTGATGTGGATGATGAAATCCCACTAGACATCGGACTCGCCATCCAGACCGGCATCGATCGCATCGCTCCACCCCAACCGCTGGACGTCATCGCGATCGGCCCAGCGGCTCGCCGCCCAGAGTCCCCCGTGACAGACAGGGCATTCCGTGTGTTGGGCATCCACGTAGTGATGTTCCGACTGGACATCGGGTCCCATCCAAACGGCTTCGCATTCGTCACACATCACAAAACCGCGGTCGGGCAGCGGCTCGGTAGGATCGTCTCCGGTGCAGATCCGAACGCCGCACAAGCCGCCGTCACAGATGGGGCAAATCGCGACCGATCGAATCGGCCCCGGATTCAGAGGCGGCTGGGCGCTGTTTTGATCGTGGTCCTGGTTCATCGTTGCGTTACAACGGGTAGGCGGTGATCACGATCGTGTCTTCGAGCACCAACTTGACCCGACGGGCGATCGGATGGTTTTGGCGTTTGCCTTCGCGGCCGCCGACGTACCCGACGCGTCGTTCCATGTCGACGGTGTAGATGGTTCGATCCCGATCGGTCTGCTTTGTCGACCGTTGTTTCTTCTTGGCCCGCCCGTAGGCATCGTCGATGGTCACCAACGCACCTTCCATGCCGCCGTCAAAGACGCCATGTTTGCCAGGTCGTGACGGCATGTCCTCGGTGTGGCGTCGCAGGTGCTCCAGTCGGTGCCCTTCCGCACTTCCGGGGACATACCGCAATCCTTCCGGCGAAACGAACTCATTGGGCCGAACTTCACGGAGCAACCCGTAACGCAAGTCGGCGTTTGAATTTCGTGCGTCTTGATCAGTGGCATCGGAGGCCCCCGAAGCCGATCGGTTCGGCGTCTGCTCTGGGGATTGTGTCGGCCGGGTGGGGACAGCAAACGCGTCCTGTTCGGCGTGCTGATTCAAGCCGGGCAGCTGCCAACCGAACCGATCGTTCAGATGGGGCCGGGCGAACGCGTACAAGCCGACCAGCAGAACAACGGCGATGGAGCCGATACCCTTGGTGCCCAACGGCATGTGTTTGCCAAACGGCTGGCTTCCGGATCGGTTCCTGCTTCGATTCATGCGGCGCGGTCCTGGCCTATGACCGCACGTTGGTCCGACGCCGATCGGGGGCGACTTTTGGAGCAAACGGAGCGGCGTCGGGGGCAGTGATCTTACGGTCAGTGAATTCGGGGTCAGTGAATTCGGGGTCAGCGATCTCCCCTTCGTAAGTCCCCGGTGGGTCACCGGACTCGACGGGGGCGGCGGGAACTGACACCGGATCGGAAGCATGTCTGCCTTTGACCACATAGGTGTCTTGGGTCTTGGCTTCCTGTTGGTAACGTCGGCGATACTTGTCGCCGTAACCATAGCCGATCGACTGATAGCTTCCGCTGGCGCTGCTCTTGTAGGAGGCGCCGCCGCTGACATCGTCGATTTCGTTGACCACGACGCCCATGACACGGGCCCCGGCAGCTCGCAACATCGAGATCGCTTCTTTGGCGTTCGGTTTACACCGACGTCGGATCCTCATGACCAACATTGCAGCATCGACGTAAGTCGTGACGACGGCGGGGTCACTGACCATCAGCAGCGGCGGCGTATCGACGATCACGAAGTCATAGTTTTCGCGAGCCCACTGAAAAACTTCGGCCAGTTCGGCAAGCGTCAAGGCTTCTGCGGGGTTTGCCGGCAGCGGACCGCAGGGAAGAATGTCCAGGTTTTCGATCGGCGACTGGTGAATCGCTTCGGCCGGTCCGAGTTCGCCGTTGAGCACATTCGTCAGCCCGGTCTTGGCCTCCAGGTTGAATCGCAGCGATAGCCGAGGGCTGCGAAGGTCCAAATCGATCAACAACGTCCGTTTACCGGATTGGGCGACCGAGCAGCCGACGTTCGCCGCCAAGGTGCTCTTGCCATCGCCCGGTAGCGGACTGGTGATCTGGAACACCTTGCTGTTGTATTGCCGGCGGTCGAACAGCATCGCCGTCCGCACCCCACGCACGGCTTCGGCCGCGGGGGAATAAGGGCGATGAACGACCGAGAGTTTCGGGTCCAGCTTGGCGATCTCGGAATCGACCAGCCCCTTGCCTTGTTGAATCCTGCCTTCATCGAGCGGGATGTGGGTCAACACGGGAAGACGCAACTCGCGCTGGACCTCTTCGGCACTGCGAAACATCTTGGCGGTGCTTTCGAAGATCATCGCCAGCAGCCCGCTCAATCCCAGCCCCAACATGCCGAACAGCACGAGATCTTTTTTCAGATCCGGTCCGGTTTCATAGGCTTGTCCGGTGTCCAGCAACGGCTCGACGAGAATCCCGCCTTTGACATCGGCCAAATTCAAGGCCGCAAGCTGTTGCTCCAACTGCGTTTCCAACCCTCGCATCGTTTCGATTCGGCGGTTGAACGAGGCGTCTCGTTCTTCCACGATCTTCAGCTTGTCCGCTTCGTCTTTCTGCTGTTCGATTTGCAAGTCGATATCACTCATGTCCTGGGCGAGCACGGTCAGTTGTGCTTCCAGCCCACGGATGTAGGCATCCACCGCCATTCGGGCGCGTTCGTCACGAGCCTCCCGCGCCTCTTTGTCGTAATCGACCCGCTGAGACTGGGCTCGCAACTCGGCGATCCTTTCGGACATTTGTTGGTTCAGCTCGTTGAGCTTGTTCTGCGAGCTTTCGATCTGCATGGCGATCGATTTCACTTCGGGGTGAGACGCTCCGTAGGCAAGTTCCAACTGATCACGTTTGATCTGCAACGGAATCAAAGCCCGTTCGACTTCCAGCTTCTTGAGCGTCAAGTCATCCGGTGCCGCGTTTCCGGGGCCGACGATTTGCCGCAACGGTTCGAATTCATTGACCACGCTTCCCAGATGGCCGATGATCTGTGCCACCAGCACCGGGTCACTGTGCAGTTTGCGGGTGTTGATGGCCAGGCGGAGATCGCTGTTGAGCTCCCGTTTCTTTTGCTCGAGGTCCGTTCGATAGGATTGCAGCTGAAACTGCCGTTCTCGATAGGGATTGATCGCCTGACCTTCCACATTCCATTCCAGATCCGCGTTGTCGCGAAACGTCAAGTATTCACTTTCCAAGTCTTTCTGCTCGCGGATCAGCTTGTCCATCGCGTTGCGAACCAATTCGCCGACTTCGTTGATGGTCGATTGGCGTTCGCGTTCAAAGTGCTGACTGATCGCCTGGCTGACGGCGTTGACGGTGGCGACACAGACCTGGGGATCGCGGCCGTCAAAATTAAGCGCGGCAATCATCCGATCCCGCGAATCGCCCTGGTCGGTCAGCGTTTGAAACCGGATGCCGCTGCGAACCATCGAAACGATCTGCGTCTCGCTGCTGGATTCCAACGACGGAATCGACTTCAGCTCGGGATTGGCTGCGACGCGACGGACAATTGCGTCGGAGGTGATCAGCGATTGCATCAGCTTGCCGCTAGGGATCCCGCCACGAACGATGCCGGTGTTGGAGTCCAATGAAATCGGTGTATCACTTTTGAACATCAACTGGGTCGTCGCACGGTACGTCGTCGGTTTCTGCTTGTACATCCAGTAACCGATCGACGTTCCGATGGCGACAAAGGCGGCGAGCAGCCACTTGAATCGCCACAACACCGTCAGAATGGTTTCGCCATGGTGCTGCTCCTGCGCCGGGTCAAGCGTGACACTTGAGTCGTAGTTGACCGGCTGTGGTGAAGTCTGATCCAGCATCGACGAATACACAGTTAGAAGGATTGGAGGTGCGTGATTGATAAGGGCCGAGCGTAGTTCACATTCTTGAACGGTTCAGCCTTTTTGACGCATCTTTGCGCGGGGGTGTTCCCTCAGAAACCTACAGGCACCGGTTCGTCCGGGCCCTAAGTTGTGCATCCAAGCCGAGGCGAAATTCTGTCCGCCAATCGTGCAATCGTTTCATTCCAAGTTTCCGGCACAACTTGTTCGTCGACCAATCAGCACGGCCGGAAAAAACATCCCTGTGGCAAGAAACTTAAAGCCGTCTTTCCGACGCGACATTTGCCGAGCGGCAAAACCTCGTTGCTCTTGGAACCCCCTATCCTTCCTTAGTCACGACACGGTTTCAAGCCCCTCTTGCGATGGCGACGTTCGACAAAATCGTTACTCACCTGATTACCGACGGCCCGATGCCTCCTACGAAGACGCCAAGCGGGGTGCCTTTTGTTAGCGGCAGGGCGCAAGCCCTCCGGTGTTTCGGTAACGATAAGGAACCGGAGGGCTCGCGTCCTGCCGTTAAAACCGCTTCACAGCGCTACCCGTTCTGGGGCGTCACGGCGCGGTCGCGTGGCGTTCGGCCAGGCTGCGGTGTTGTTCGGCCAGATCGTCTTCGCCCAGTTTTTCGTAGGCGATTGCCAGAGACGGGTGGGCCAGCGGACGCATCGCGGGTTCCTTGAGCGCCGCCTCCAAATCCACGATCGCCTCCTCGTAACGCTCCATTCGAAGCAGGATTTGACCACGGGTTTCAAGCAAATACGGATGTCCCGGCAACTGGTCCAAGGCGGCATCGGACAGTCTGAGCGCCTGGGGAAGCTTGGCGGTGTCTCCATTTTGCGACAGTGTGACGGCGAGATTATTCAGCAACCCCGCCATGTTTTTCCATTCGTTGGCGGCCAGGGACAGGTGCCGTTGAGCACTTTCATGGTCCCCGGACATCAGCGCCACGGTGCCTTCGATAAAGTGCATCGCCGGCGGATCGACCCCACTGAGCAACTTTTTGCGAACGTTACGAAGCTCTTGATCATCTGCTTCGGCGCATTCGATCGAGAATTGGACCACGGCCTCCAGCACGATCGGACTACTGGGGGCGAGTTCGAGTGCCTGATACAGGACGGGGCCTCGTTCAACCAGCGTCTCTCTGGCCCCGATATCCCGTCTGAGTCGCATGGCGGTGAAGACAAGGGCTTCTCCGGATGCCAAAAGTAGCCGTTCGTCTCCGGTCAGCTGATAACCGGCAGTCAACAATTCAAATGCCTCATCGTCTCGTTCGTCGAGCACGAAGGCCTGCGCCAGATTCAGACGCGTGGAGACGGATGTCGGATCGGACAACAACGTCGGCTTGAGATGGCGTATCGCTGCTTTGGCAAACCGTTGAACGGTCAGGTAGTCGCCGTTTTTCTCGGCCAATTGATTGGCGAGTGTGGCCGCGGCAAGATTCACCTCGGGGTTAAATTCGGCGATCGTTTCATACAGCGCCAACGCGTCGCGCGCCGCACCGATCTCGGCGAGAAAACGCGCATACATTTCTTTTGCAAAGACCGCGCGTTGGGACGGCAGTTTTGTCATCGCGACCGTGGCACAACGATGACAAATCGTTTTTTCGTCCTCGGTCCATGTCGTTCGCGGAACGAGTTGCGCCGCTGGGCGACCGTCGCCATTTCGATCAGGCACCGGGTCTTCAAAGACCAGCGTTTTGAGCATCCACAGCGCCGCCGGACCATACTCCTTCTGAATCGCCAGCCGATAAATCGCCATCCTGGCAGACTCTTTCTTCCCCAGTTCGTCATCCAGCATCGCCAGCTGATACTGGTGTTCCAAATTCTCCGGATCGATCGCCAGCAAACGCTGCACCGCCACTGACGCGACCGCTGTGTCACCCGAAGCGAGAGACGTGCGCAACGTGTCCAAATAAATCGTCTGCGTCTCCGTTTGATCTCGACGGATGATGATCACGACGGTTGCCAATAGCATGGTCGCAACGATCAGGGCGGGAATCGACGGGGCGAGCGTCGTGTACGGGCGACTGCTGACCCAGCGGCCGAAGAACCGAATTCCCCACACTCCCCAGAACAAAGGATTGATCGCCTGTGCCCAGGAAACAGTCGCTTCCTCATCGGCCAAGTTGCGGCGCAAACGTTTCGCCCAGTCATGTTGGGGAAACGAAAAGGCGTGAATCGTCCAATCGATCAGGTGAAGCGATTGCGGTAAACGAATCACAAATCGAAAACCGGAGAGGAATAAACGGCGCCAACGTTGGAGCATGCGAACAACACTCATCGCTGGACTCCCGTCTGGGTGCTCATCGTCAGATTCCCGTCGCCTGGACTCAAGTGGAACTCGGAATTCGGGGCCAGCTGCTGGAGCACGGTCCTTCGAAATGAGTCAAATAGTTTTTGAAGTTTCTCGCGTTCTTCGGGGCTCAATGGGGCTTCTGTCTCCGTCCAGAGTTGCAACATGATGATGTTCGAATGCAACGCCCCCCGATCTTTGATGCGATCATTCAGCAATGAATACAAGCCCGACATCGGCGGCGACAATAAATCACTGTCCCGGGTCAATCCGCAAAACAGAAGCGTGCCAAATTCCCCCGTATCACGAACCATTTCAGCGTAAGAAACCGGCCATCGATCACCGATGGATGCAGTCTTCTCGGCCACGTCGGCCGAAGTGAGGACCGGTTTCCAATCATTCACCTGCCAACCGTTTCCGCTGTAACAAAGCCGCATGTCATGCCATTCCGGATAGGGTTGGCTGACCGCAATCCTGACCGGCATTCCGTCCAGAACGACCGTCCAAACATCCGCGTGGTTCCCCAACTCTTTACTGTTTGCGTCACGCAGCGATTCGTGGTTGGTGATCAGCGATGCGTAGCCGGTGCGATTCATCAGCGCAGCCCCTGGATCCCATAACAGCGGCCGATCCGCATTCGCCAACCCGCTATCGAAACGAGTTGCGACGATGCGATAGCCCATCGCCAAACTGGATAGACAGACCAGTGAGGCGACGACCAGCATCGCTCTGGCCAGCGGTTGCCCGATCACACCACTTTCCAGCCTCTCATCTACTGCGATGGAACCCTCGTCGTCGTTCTCTTCGGGTACGCCAAAGAGCAGCATCCGATTCCAAAGCCGTGAAACCGGATCCCCAGGGTGGCCCGATTCGTCGGGCGGAACAGGAAAGAACATCACCCGCAGGAATCGATCGGTCGAGAGCATCATCAACACCGCGCCGGAGAGGCAGATCCAACCGAGTAGTTCATGCGGCGTCCCGGTGGACAGGTCCGTGGAGTACCATTCTTGGGCAAGTGCGATCGACGTGATGCGGACAATATTCATCACCAACGCCCAGAGCACTCCGGCCAGCAGATAGGCGGGCGTCGCGATTAGCGGTCGGCGACGAAAAACGATCCACAGGCACACCAAAAACAAGACCGTAAATAGCGATTGCACGCCGCTACAAGCCTCCTCCACGAACAATGTCCCGCCAGGAAGCTCGATGACGTTGCCCCGCAAATAATGGGTCAAACCGAACGAGTCCAACAGATAGCTGCTGACTTGCGACGTCACCCGCTGCAATGTCGCTGCAAGTTGCAAATCCAGGTTCAATGGCAATCGGATCATCATCAACAGCAGCAGACTCAAATAAGTCAGCCGATGACGATCAGCCGATGACGACCGATGAGACCTAAGCCAGCCTGCAACGATCAGCGCAAACGCGATCGCGGAAAACCAAGGCGTTGCCCGGTACGAGGCGAAGAGCGACAGCACTCCTCCCATCCCGACCAAAACAAACGAAACCGGATCGGCAGGCATCCGAAACTGGTGGTCCCAGCGAAACAAAACCAGCGCCAAGAGTGCGAGCAGCAACGGAAAGATGTACCCGTATTGATCCAGCTCACTCAACCAAGCCAGATAGACGGACAAACCAGGGAGTGGGGCGATGAAGACGATCGCCCAAAATATTGCCGCCAAATATCTCGGGTATGTCGAAGTTTCCATGTTGAGGCATTCTGCGGAAAGGCCGGCGTTCCTAGATTGTCCACCGCGGTCGGTTCCTATCGTCGCACATCTGATGGCGGCGAAGCCAGGGAGAAACGACGAGGGCACAAAAAAAGCAAGATTCCCGTTTTCACGAGAACCTTGCTAATGCATCGCGTTAATCGGAAGCAAAAACCGCTCTTAGCAGCCTTCTTCCGCCGTTGTCTCTTCAGCCTCTGCGTCCCCTTTTGCCTTCATCCGTCGGCGATATCCGATTCCACACCCGCCAGCGATCAACCCCGTCAAGGCGATCATCGTACTCGGCTCGGGTGCTCCACGGATCACGCCCACACCCGATACCGTCGGACTGGTGAACGAAATCGACGTCTGGCCGCCGATTAGTTTGGCGATGTTGACCGGATCAACCGAAGTCGAACTGATCGTGCTCACCGGGTTCGTGAACGTGAACGAGAAATTCACCTGGTGAGTCGGATTCAGCTGGCCCACCGGAGTATTTCCATTGAACTGGAACGAGTCAGTCCCACCTGGTCCATTGTTGTTCGCAACGGTGATGTTCCCATTAACCAACGCCAAAATGGGGGGGTGTGAATTCGGGTTTGACGTCCCGGTGTTGGGGGTTGCCAGGAACTCAAAGGCTCCTGTCGCCGGAGTCACTCCGCCCCCCGGATTGATCGTGTAATTCAGAGTGAGCGAAAAATTCCGCGGAAACGAACCCAAATTCGGCACGCTAGTATGCGACCCGGGCTGCCCCTGGTTGATCGATCCCAAGAAGCCAACCGTCGCGGCCTCCGCCGACCCACACAGCGTGGTGCAGAGCAGAATCGCCAGACCGCCTAGAAATTTCTTCATTTTTCTTCCGTTCACTACGCACAATTCAGAACGTGGACCGCCACGCAAGTGCCCAGTGTAGTTTCGATTTAGCCATTTTCAACAAGCAGGTGGTAGAAATCCCCTATCTTGGACAAATGTTCTCTCCTATCGCGTGTCTCCCCTTTATTCGCGCCAATTAAACCGTTTTGGGACAAGCCGCCTCATCGGGCCAGCTGCCGTCCGTGTGGGGGGTGGCCGCCCAAGTCTTTTTGAATCGCAAGTGTGCCTACAAAGACTCCCCCGAACAACAATACCCACAACGCGTTGGCGGGATCGCCACTGAAATGCTGGTGGGAGGCGACAAACGAAGCGACGTTCGCCATGACGAGTGCAAAGATCAATGCCTGTAACTCGATCAGCGGCAGGTAGCGTTGTCGCCGAATCTCGCGACGGCAACGACTCAGGACCATCGAGATCGCGATCGAAATCAGCACAACGCCGGGCACCCCGAGTTCTTTGAACAGTCGGCTCACGCCGTCTTCTTGCCAGACGCCCTCTCGTGCCTCAACCGCGAAGTGCTGCGCACCCTGAGTCGCCACTCCCAAGCCCGATCCCATCACTCCAGACTGTTTCAACGTGCCAATGACACTTCCCGCCACGTTGTCCTTCAGTCGCGGTGCAACATCGCTGATGGTCGTCGCATAATACGCTTGGTGGTCTTCGATGCCTTCTTCGTCCCGATACATGGCCAACGGAATCGCGCCGATCACAACGATCAACACGATGTATCCCAAGACCTGCACCACACTGCGTCGAGCCGCCAATTGGATGTACAACAAGTAAGCGATGATGAAGATCACGGGCATGATCAACATCTTTCGGCGTCCACAAAGCAGCAGCGGTACGACACTCCAAATCGCGGTGGACAGCCACAACGGATTGATCCGTCGTTTCAACCCAGCCTTGTCGCCACGATTGAGCAAGAGGATTGCGGAAACCATCATCGTGTTGGCAGCATGAAAGCCCGCAATATCGGGACTGCGGAAAAACCCCGAGATCAGTCGAACAATCACACCCGGCATGTGACGGATCCACTCAAATCCTTTCAGCCCGCCCAATCCCGGCCAGTCCCACATCAGGTATTCCGCCACCGATCCGATGAATGCGATGCTGTTGACGATCACATAGATCTCAAGCAGGCGTTTGAGATACTTGAGTTCAAACGCCAACGCGGCGCCCAACGCAACACCCAGCAGCGGCGCGGCGTAGGAAATGAAACCGAGTCCCGCCAACAGAATGCCGTTTTGGTACAGAGCTAGCGACAAGACGGCCCCTGGAATCAGCCCAAACAAATACCAGGTCATCGCCCGTTCGAGCCATGGAAACCGGAGCCGAACCCGGCGCAATCCCTCATGGCCACCAAAAAATAGATTGAGGAACGCCGCGCCCCAGACCGCGCAAACGCAGTAGGTCAGCAAGGTCGGTTCGCCTTCGGACAATTTGCGAATGGGATCGCGAAAACAATCCAACACGATCGCGATCCCCAATCCGGCACGCCAATCCGTGACGGCGAAGAGAGCTCCAATCGCAACGACGATGTAGAAAATTGAGTCCAAGAAAATGCTTCGCTAGGGGTCGCCGTTCCGATCCACCGTTAACGATTCCGATTTGCGAATCGAAATTATCGATTCATAACACGCCATCATGCGGCAAAATCGGCGCCCCGTGGGGCCGTCGCGAAAACCGCCCATCAGAATGTATTGATAAAAAAAACGCATTGCCCCGCGTGCCGGAACCCGACGTGCCAACGAGCGCAGCCCGCGACGACGTCGACTCGCATCGAGACTAAAGATCAACCAAGGTGTCTCATCGCGTTCCTGACCACACTCCCGTTTCGCTTCGCGCCCCGCATAGCGGACGTGCCGCATCCACCAATCGTCCATCCCGCGGCTAAACGCTTCGTGGATGAACGGTGCACGGATCGTTCCCAGATCGCCATCGACCGCGGGCACCGGCACTTCACCATGACCGCTGTCTTCAAACCGCGCGCGACCTCGCCGAACCAACCGCATGATCCAAACGGGAAATCCGTCGGAGTATTTCAACCAGACGCCGTCGAGCATCGTCTTTCGGCAGGTGCGAAAAGCGACAACCTCGGGACCGGCCGACTCAATCGCACGCCCAATTTCCTCGGCAAATTCGGCGGTTGAAACCTCGTCCGCATCAAGCATCAACACCCACTCGTTTCGCAGACCGGCATGATCGAGTGCCCAATTCCGCTGTCCCGCAAACGACTCAAAGGGATGGTTGACGACGCGAGCCCCCGACCGCTCGGCCAATGCCACGGTCGCGTCGGTCGACGCATCATCCACGACGACGACTTCATCCGCCCACGCCAATGCATCCACACACCGCGCGATGTTGATTTCTTCGTTCTTGGCCAGCACGACCACCGATACTGCAAGTCGGGTCGGCCGATCAGCGCTGTCCGATCGTGGTTGTGTCACGCGTTGATTTCCCGCTTGCGAATCTCGCGAGCCGGATTGCCCGCAACGATCGTCCACTCGGGCACATCCTTGGTGACCACGCCGCAAGCCCCGACCACGGCCCCTTCACGGACCGTCACGCCGGGGCCGACAAACGCCTTGGCGCAGACCCACGCCGCATGCTCGATTCGAATCGGCGACGTCGTCAGCTTCATCGTCGGATCGGCCAGATCATGGGACGCGGCGCACAAGTAGCTGTACTGAGAAACCGTCGCGTTGTCGCCGATGCTGATCGGTGCGACGTTGTAAACATCCACATGATGCCCGATCGAACTGTTACGCCCGATCGTTAAATTCCACGGCGCCCAAATCCGAACCGTCGGGTCGATTCGAGACTGGGCCGTCACCGTCGCCCCGAAACAGCGTAACACCACGACACGCCATCCGAACAGGATCCGCGGCGAGGGCCGGAACAAGACCCACCAACACGCCCCCCACAACACGCGCCCGATCTTGTTGGCCGTGGAGTGCGACGACGGACAGGCCGTTCGTGACGTATCGAGTTTGGGGTCAGGTGCCAAGATTTAAGTTCCAAGTTCCAAGTTCCAGAGCTTTAAGTGCATTTTCCTGTCACCCATTTTCTTGTCGGTTTCTTTCCGATGTTCTGTTCGCCATTTTTCTGCCATCTCCGTTTCTCTCCAACACCGCTCGATACACCCCCATCATGTTCTCCGCCAAGCGTTTTCGGCTGAATTGTTTCACCCGTTCGGTTCCGGCTTGAATCATCCGATCACGAAACACTTCATCTATGAGCAGCCTTTCACAACCTCGGGCCATCGTATCGTAGTCGCCGCAGCTCGCAATCACTCCGGCATCCCCGACCACCTCCCGGAGCGACCCCGCATCGCTGGAAACGACCGGGCATCCGGCAGCCATCGCTTCCAGCGGCGGCCACCCAAAGCCTTCGTAAAGACTCGGGAACAGGAACGCCGCCGCGGCACGGTAATATTTCGTCAGCGTCTTCTGATCTGGATCGATGACAAACTCGATGCGTTCGGCAACTCCACTCGCATTGCAAACCTGACGCAGCGAGTCATCCGGTTCCGGCCCGGCCAGAACCAACCGAACCGGCACGCTGGTGTGGATGCGTTTGAAAATTTCGATCGCACCGGCGCGGTTCTTGTAAAAACCATTGTTGCCGAGATGGAACAAATAGGGCGTCGACTGCCCGACCTCGCTCGACAGTTCGCCGGAGCCTTCAAACAACTCGGTTTCGATGGCGTTCGGCACCACTCGAATGCCTCCGTCTGGCAAACAATCGAACCTGCTCAAGTCATCTGCGGTGCTTTGGCTGACCGAGCAAACCATGCTGGATGCCCCGACGCCCTGCAACGACCGCTTGATCAGCCAACGCGCCCCACGTCCGACCGGCGGTGCGCCGGCAAAGACCCTGTCCATTTGCAATCGAGGGATGACATCGTGGACCGTCACGACGACGCGGTCTGACTGCACCGTGCCAGCGGCATAGCCGAAACTGCCGTCGAGCAAATGAACCAAGTCGTATTTGGAAACATCCAGATTCCGTGCACTGCGCCAAATGTGATAGTGACGACGCCACATTCGCAATCGATTGGGCGTGCGATTGAGCGTTTCCCGCTCACAACCCAGGAACTTTACCGACACCGACACTTCATCAGGGAAGTACTTGTCCAGCGCACCGGCGAGCTGATCTCGATACCGCCCCATGCTTCCGGGTTCACCGGGCACCGTCGTGTCGAGCAACGCGACGCGGAACATCTTAGCTCCCCTGCCCGGTGACATAACGGGCGGCACGCAGGATTCCGTCGGCTGCATCGCGCGGGCTGTAGTGTCGGATCAGTGCTTTCGCATTGCGTCCCATTTGCCGAAGCGTTTCTAGGTCGCCGGCAGCTCGTGTCATTTGGTCGGCGAGCGTCTGCCAATCCCCAAACGGGTGCACCCACCCGGTTTCTCCGTCGTGAATCAAGTCCGGGTGACAACCCACCTGATCACTGACCAACGCTGGCAGGCCGGCCGCAAAGCCTTCATTGACGACCAAGCCCCATGTTTCCCCATTGTCCGATGGCAAAACCAGCGCGTCCGAGGCGCTGTAGGCTTGCCCGATTTCCGATTGATTCAGGAAACCTGCGAACTGCACCGGCAGGTTTCCCTCTCGCGCCAATCGCTCGCATTGATCTCGTTGCGCGCCCTCACCAACCACCAACAGCTGAAACTCGGCCCCTTGTTGTTGGGCCAGCGCGACGGCTTTCATCAAACCGATGGGCTGTTTCTTTTCGATCAGTTTTCCGCAAAACAGGAAGCAACACTTATCCGCGTCAATTTTGAACCGCCTCCGGGCGGCTGCAATGGAACCTTCGTCGCGCGGGCTGGTTACGGCGAGACGATCGTTTTCGATGCAGTACGGCGCCAAAAACATCCGCTCGTCGGGAATGCCGAGTTCACGATAGAACGCCGCGCTGGCTTTACCGATCGGGCAAAACGCATCATAAAAGCGCATCAATCGCTTGTGGATCAATCGCTTCCACCAGGCTCGCGGCCGCAAATTGTTGGCTTCGCCGCGAACGATGCAGGGGATTCGCAACCGTTTGCATGCCCGCGCCGCTTGCAGACAACTCTTGACGACCCAGCCGTTGATCACGACCGCGTCGAACCGCTGCTCGCGAAAACAGTTCGCGACGCCGGGAGTGTCACAACCGGTAAAGTGCATCAGACCCGGCGTTTTGGAAACATTGTCCAAGACGTGATAGTTATAGCCCTCCAACAGCGGAATGTCCCATTCAAACTTGACGCCGAATTCGGCGCCCTGCTGCTCGGCGGTCGGCAGGGTGCAAAAGACGGCCTTGAATTCGACTCCATCCTCGGCCGCCAAATGCCGGAACACCGGCACTTGGTATTGAATCGGGTGCGTGGTCAGAAAGGCCAGTTTCATGGAGCCTGCTCGTTAACCTTGATCGGATCTGAGGGATTAATCACTTTCATCCGATCTCGTATCAACCGTCGCGCTGCCAGATAGGCTCGCACCTCCCCCAGTAACTTCACCGGAATCCACCACGGATGGGTCAGGTGGAATTTCGTCCGGACTTCGCGCAGGATGCGTCGCAAACAGTAGGCATTCGCTTCGCAAGCCGACCGTGCATGCAACAGAGCGTAATAGTGATCACCGACGCCATGTCTAGCCGAGGGGCTGGTCAAATGACTGCCGGACACACGTGTGCCTCCTTTCTCGACACGCAAGTGATCGATGCCCGCCGACCCGAGAAATCGGATCGATCCCCCGGCGGCTTCCAACCGGCGGGCGAATTCGGTTTCGAATCGATAAGCGGCACCTTGAAAGTTTTCATCAAAGCCGCCGATCGACAGAGCGCGTTCGCGATGGACGCAAAGATTTCCGGCCATCACGTTGTGGACTTCCATCTCACGTGTGGAGTGAAACGGAAAGTCTTCGTCGCGGCGCAGGCCCGTCAGGGCGCGCGGAGCGTCGATCGGCTGCGGTTCCTGCCAGGGTTGGATAACTTGTCCGACGGTCGCCCACAATTGCGGGCACCGGGCATGAGCCGCCGCATGAACCGCGACCAAATCCGCATTGGGGCGAATGTCATCGTCCAGGAACAGCACCAGTGGAGAATCCGCTTCGCGCAAACCGTGGTTCATTGACCGGGTAATCGATGGTTTCGGCAGTCGAATCCACCGAATCAACTTTGCGGAGTTCCAATCGGTCAATTGTTCCGTCGTCGATTGATCATGTTCGGGGCTTTGATCAACGATCAAGATTTCCGCGGCCGGCGACGGAACCGTCAACAGCGATTCGATCGTCGCGGCGAGAACCGCGTCGCGTCCGAGCGTCGGTATGACGATTGACACGTTGGGGAACATCTGGTGGAGAATTTAGACGCGCCGATAGTGGGATTCGAATTCGGTCGCCCGCGTCTTCGGGCAGGCGAGGACGTCACCCGGCGCGATCTGAAAAAACTCGTATTCACTGCATTGACGAAAGAGTGCAAACAGATCGTCGCGGCCGTAACCGAACCGATGAGAGCTTTCGTTGGCTTCGAAAATCACGACAGGGGCGTGTCGAGAAAGGATCTGCCGAGCCCCATTAAACACCCCGAGTTCGCCGCCCTCGACATCCACCTTGATGAACGTCGGAACCGGAAGTTGACCGGATTGGACCGCCCAATCGAGTGAAATCAGCGGCACATCGACCACCGCTTCCCCGGAATGCCCAGACGCCATGAGGGAGGCGTGTAACGCGTGAGCCGGTTTGTGCAATTGGACGGTTCCCTCGTGATCACCGACCGCGACGGGAAACACCTCGATATTTGGTAAGCCATTCAGCTCCGCGGAAACGGCCACGAGCGTCGCCAGTTCCACCTGTGGCTCGAATGCTTTAATGGTGATTCCGGGACACGCTAAGCCGGTTTCGTTGCAGATCGCACCGGCGTTGGCACCGACGTCAAACATGACTCCGCCGTCTTGCATCGCGAGCACGCAGACACGGCGTATCCAGGGCTCCCAAGCACCTTCGTTCTCGATCGTCACGAAGAGATCCAGATTGCCCGGATCGACCGCCAACTTGCAGCCGGTATTGGTGGTGATCGCTGTCTTCCAACCGCCGCCGAACCTGCGGCCAATGGTCCTCGGAATCGCGCCCTTTCCACGGGGGGAAACCCGATTTAGAAAAGCGGCCAGCCGCATCAACAACGGCTGCCCCAGTTTGTAACGCTCAGTCTCGTCAGATACCTGGATCGCTGCTAAGTTCGTCATCGCCGCGTTACCGTTCACCAATTCTTCTCGCCGGAACTCCGGCCCAGATTTCATGATCCGGCACGTGGCTCCTGACCACCGCTCCGGCACCGATTACGGCGCCGTCGCCGATCGTCACTCCGGAAAGGATCGTCGCTCCGGTTCCGATCCAAACATCATTTCCAATGCTGACCGCTTGACTGTTACAACCCTGTTGATTGATCGGAAGTCCACGCCTGGAATTGTGTGAATGATCGGTGATGAAAACTCGTGGAGCGATCAAAACGTTGCTGCCGATTGAGACCCGTTGGGAAACATCCAATTCGGTCCCCCGGCCAAAAAAAGTGAACGCACCGACGTCAAGCTTTGCCTGTTGATTGACCAGTTTCAACCAGACGTCGTCTTCAAGTGTCACCCGAGTCCCCAACCAGATTCCGTGAGGATAATCCATGCGGCATCGCGCACCGATGTTGACCTTCGGCTGGAGCCTTGCCCCGCGAATCGACCAACAGAACGCGCGCGTCCTCCAACTGACCAAGCGAAACGTTCGTATCAACGTCTCAAGCATCTTTTACCGGCAACCGCAAATAGGACAACGCAACCTTCACCCAGGGGCGAATCCAAAACGGGCGCTGCCGGATGGCACGCAACAAATAGGGCCGACAGCGATGGTCACCGATGGCGTAGAGCTGGCTGCCGATAAAGAACTCAGCACTCGCCAGCGCGATACGCGGTGAAATCTCCGTCGTCGGTGGAATATCCCCCCAGCTCGTTTGGTGCGCCCGGCGGAGGATCTCGCGATCATCCTCTCCACGCTCGACACACCGGTAAGACTCCTGTGCCAGCATCGCAAGTTGGCGTTGCCGATCGTGACTGGTCGAACTGATCCCATCCATGTCAATCCCCCATTCAAATAACACCTCCGGCAACTCGCTGAGTTTTCCGACATGTGTCATCCGATGCCAAAGATCCGTGTCTTGTGCGAACCGAAACTCGCGACGGTAGCCGCCAATCGTGCGGTAGGCTTCGGTACGATACGTCGCGACGGTATGAGAGATTCCGATGCCTTCAGCGAGGAACGCGGCCGTGATCTGTTCTGGACTTTGCTCTCGTATCGTCTCCCCGAGAAACTCTCCCCCAGGGCCGATTCTTCGACATCCCGCGCCGACCGCAACCACATCGGGATGACAATCCAAGTATTGGACCTGTTTTTCCAAGCGGCTGGGAAGCGATCGGTCACCGACGTCCTGTCGCGCAATGAACTCGCCACGTGCATGCTCACAGCCATTGATCAGGGCACAGGTGAGCCCCGCGTTTGGTTGATGCAACAGCACAATCCGACGATCCCCCGCCGCAAATTCTCTCAGCAATTCCGATGATCCGTCTGTCGACCCGTCGTCGACGAGAATCAATTCAAAGTCCTGGAATGTTTGATCAAGGATGCTTTCAACCGTCGCCGTCAATTGCGACGCGCCGTTGTACACCCCCATTACCACCGAAACGCGTGGGCGGACTTGCTTCGCCCCGCTCATGTGACGCTCCAGCGACTCCACTTGGACTGGCCGAGAAGCATACAGATCGCATAGGAGAAGAGCCCCGCGATCACCATGATTCCCAACGTGACGCTAATCGACTGAAGGTTCAGTCCGATTCGCGGTGCCATGAATTGCATCCCTTCGATGAACAGCACGTGCGACAGATACACCCCAAAACTGTAAATCGAAAGGTGCTTGAGCCAATGGGGTGCGGGGCGCTGGGCTGCAATCGCTAACGCAAAGACAACGGTTGAAATCGCATAGACATTCAGGAAGTCGCTGAGCAGCATCACAACCAACAACGCCAAGATCGGCCAGAAAAACAACTCGCGTTTCTCTCGCAATTGTTCAACCACGATGGCAAACAACATTCCGATCGGAAACCAAGCCAGGTTCTTTCCGATAAACCAACGATTGGCCGGCAAGCTGGCTTCAATCGCTGGCGCCTGCCACACAAAAATCACGATAGAAACGGCTAATAATCCTGCCGTCGTCACCGGCCGCCGCCGAGCCAGCCTCATCAAGCCGGTCCATACGACGAAGCTGTAAAAAAGGAAGGGTACAAAATAAAGTTGATGCGACGCGTCGCCCCAGAAGATGCTGCCGAGTATCCCGGACTCAAGCTGCTCACCGGTCGCCATCGACTTCGCGAATCGCACGGCTAAATAAATCGCGCTCCAGGCGAAATAGGAAGGTGCCAAGCGTTTAAACTTGCGAGTGATCCACTCGATAGAGGCGATGTTTTTTCGAAGGATGGTTTGCTGGGCCAGAAAGGCACTCATCATCAAAAAACATGGCACCGCAAAGCCCAGATACCGCATTCCCCACTCGACAGCGTCGTTCGTGTCGCAGGCATGGATGTAAATGACTGCCGACATGCCAGCCACACGCAGCGCGTCGAAACCATGAAACCGCATCGGATTTGTCGTTCCAGACGCGTTCAATGATGCATCCTTGGCGATCAAGCTTCAGCGGGCTGATTGACGATATCGAACATTTGCAACAGTGGGCGACTGCACTCGGTCCAGCGGAATCGGCGTGCATTCTCACTCGCACGATCGCTCAGCTGATTCCACAGCCCTTCGCTCGTTAGAACATGCACCAAATTCGCCGCGGCCGCTTCGACATCATCGACGGGGCTGTACACACCACCGTCGCCACCGATTTCCGGGATGGCGCAGGTGTCGGTCCCAATCGCCGGCGTCCCAAAGCTCTGCGCTTCGACTGCGGGAATCCCGAACGATTCGCAACGACTGAGCAGACTGAACACGTGTGCTCGTGAGTACAGTTGCTGAAGCTCGTCATCGCTGATCCAGCCACAAAATGTCACCGCGTCAGCCAGCCCCAGTTCGTTGACCAAGCTTTCGATCTGCCGGCGGTGCGATGGATCGGGCCAACCACCGGCAAACGTCAACCTCGCATCGGCAATCGCGTCACGCACCAGACGAAACGCCCGCACCAGAACATCGGCCCCCTTGTGCGGTGCCATCGCCGAGACGCTGACGATGTGATTTTTTTCCAGCAGACTTTTGCCCAATCGACGGGCCGCTTCCCAGGTCGTTTCAGATATGGCCTGATAGACCACCATCGCACGCTTCGCGTCGCCGCCCGCATTTGCGCGGTAGGCGTCGTGCATGAATTGCGAATTAAAGACCATCAACGACGCTTCACGCATCGTGCGACGATAGCCACGCCGTTGCAACCACGCTTTGAATTTGTCATTCAAACCGTGGTGCAATTCGGGCACCATACACCAGGGGTTTTGACAGAACACGACTTGCGGCGTCTTGATGCCCGGCACCGAGACACCGGCGGGCGTGAAGATAAAATCGCTGCGGGTCTGCCGAGCGACTTTGTTCAAATTTTGGTATTCCCAGAGCGCTCGGCGGCTCCATCGAGATGTCGATGCCGGGCACTCAATCCACTGATAGCCGGGCAGATCGACGACGATGTCCCGGTTGGCAGCATGATACAGAAACACAAAATCGTGCGTCCCCTCGGTCCACTCCCGCAGCCGGTTCAGGTGCCCCATCAAAACGTGTCGCCCGCTCTGATTGTTGACCGACAATGCGTTGACGAGGACTCTCATTTGCCAGCCTTCGTTGATGCAAACGACTGTTCCATCGTTGCCGCCCCGGGGCGACGTCGAACCCGTCGTGTAAGCGATTCAAGGCGGCGCGTCGCGGCGGCGCCGAACGTATTGAACAACAAACGATAGAACGAGATTCCTTTTCGTCCGGCACCGTGGGGACCGGCCGCAGACTCGGCCAAGTCAAAACATTGCAAAGCCTCTGGACGCATCGCTTGCGCTGCGCAATTGCGTCCGATCGCAAAACACCATCTGGCGAAATGCTGTCGCTCTGGCGCGGATTGGGGGACGCCAGCTTTTGTCGCCCCCTTCCACAGCACGTTCATCAATTGGACCCGGTTTCGCAGTCGTGTGGGATCGGTCGTCCACGATGCCGACGATGTTTGTCGCACACCGTCGTGGTGAACATGTTCGCTGACATGCGTCCCGCAATGAATGAGCTTTGTGCCAAGCGCTCCGATCCGACTATCGTATTCCCAGTCCTGACTCCATCGCATGTCACACCAGGGACCGATCTGATCGGTCAGAGAGCGGCGGTACAGCGGCGTGTGCGTGCACCACCAGCGATCGACGAGCAGTCCGGGAAATAATTCCGGGATATCGCGAGCTGTCCATTTAAACGGATCAGCTAGGACTTGACCGTTATGATCGACCAGGCGAGTGATCCCGTAGGCGACCGAGCACTCGGGGTGATCGCGGAGCACGGCGATTTGATCGGAAAATTTATTGGGCAGCAGTCGGTCGTCGCTGTCGAGGTACTGCAAGAACTCGCCTCGCGCCAACGTTCGTCCCAATTCGCGTGTCGGACCGGGACCAGCATTCTCATGCCGAGCGTAGTGAATGATCTCGGGGGCCTGCTCAACCAACTCCCTGGCGACCTCGGGCGTCTGATCGGTCGACCCGTCATCGGCAATAATAATTTCGATGGGGCGGTGGGATTGAGCCAGCACGCTGGCAACCGCAACACGTAGCATTTGCGGTCGATTGAAGACGGGAATGATCGTCGAGACGAGATTGTGAATCATCATGACGGCTTCTTGGTCAACAGCGCCGTTTGTTCGCCAACGAATTCCATCCATCGGTTTCCCCAGCGATAGAGCCAATCAGAGAGCATCGGTGCCGGTGCGACAGTGGTGGACCGGTATCGATTGCGTCCACTACGCAATCCCGGTCGCCAAGGGAGTTTCGCCAGATTGCGCATCGCCGCTCGGACTCCAGCGCGTTCGTCGAACAACAACACCTGGCCGTAACGCGTCTCATAGCTACGTCGCCAATACTCCCAATTGCTCAAATCACATTGATGGCGGACCACCGCCTGTTCCGCAAACGCAACCTTCTTCCCCGCTGCCGCAACGCGTTGTGAAAACTCGATATCTGAGCCCCACGCGATGACGTTGAACAATCCCAGCGTCTCGAAAGCGTCTCTCCGGACAAACATGTTCCCACCGGCAACGCTGTGATGCATTTCAATATTCTGTCGAATCTGATCTGCGCTGTGAGTTTCAATCAACAAGCGGTTGCCCAGCGTGTCAGTCACCATCTCGTATTGGATCATTCCTCCGACAACCCATGCGTCAGTCTGGTTCGCCTTCGCCATCAGCTGTGATAGCCAGTCGCGATCGACCAAACAATCGGCATCGGTGAACGCCAGAAAGTCCCCATTGGTCGCCTGGATTCCGGAATTCCGAGCCCAATAGGCCGACCGGCGAGTCTCTGTCATCAGTTGCACAGCGGCCGCACGCACCAAGTCGGGTGTCGAATCAGTCGACCCGTTGTCCACGACGACGATCTCGTATCGGTCACGTGGGTAGCTTTGGTGTTCGATGGACGCCAGGCATGCTTCAATGTGTTGGCCCTCGTTGAGCGCCGGAATCAAGACGGTGATGAAAGGGGCTTCGGTCAATTCCGATTCCCCAACAAGGTCTGTTTCAGTCGCGAAAGGATGCGGCGTGAGGGCAGGCACAGGTAGTGCATCACTTGTTGGAGATCGGCGATTTCGGGGCACAATCGCCCGGCGCGATACAGGTTCCAAGCATTTACCCAGTCTCCACCGTCGGTGTTGTAGCGAATCTGAATCAGATATTTCGCCGCTTCCGCAGCACGCCGAATGGAAGGATCACTGTTTGCAATGTCCGGCGATTGATCGATCATCTTGGAAAAGTCGCGAATGATCTTTGCACCTTGCGTGTCACGCTGGGCGTCGTGCATTCGCCGCTGCGAGAGAAACCGATCCAACTTTTTCACTTCGCATCGATACGCCATCCGAATCCACAGATCCGTGTCAGGGGCGTAGGGAATGGAATCGTCCCAGCCGCCGCATTCAGTCAGCATTTCACGTCGGAAGAAAGCCGAAGGCTGTGGAATCCATGTGCGAAACGTCAACAGATTTTTGAGCGAGTAGTCGCTTGTTTTTTGTCGTAGTAGCTCATGTCCGTCCGCATCCACTTTTAACGTGTCGCCATAAATCAGCCCGATTTTGGATGAGGATTGAAAGGCGTCGACGGCCGCTCGAATCGCCCCGGGCAGATACATGTCGTCACTGCTTTGGATTCCGACGATTTCGCCGTCCACGCGGCAAAACCCTTTGTTCACGGCGTCGACGACACCGTCGTCGGGTTCGGAAACCCAGTCCAATTCAGGCTGGTCGCCGTAAGACTTGAGAACATCCACGGTCTCGTCCGTCGATGCCCCATCCACGACGTGAATTCGAATCGGACGATAGTCTTGTTCCAAAATGGATTCGATACACTCGCCGATAAACCGCCCCTGGTTGTAGCTTGGGATCAGAATTGAAACCGTCGGTGAAACGCTCATCGGATCGAACACCTTCATGGGGCCACCACGAGGAGGTCACAGCCTTTCATGCCGTCAGCCAGCGTGGGAGAGGCCAGGATACAGTAGCCGCGTTTCTTGCCGGTTTCGGTTTTCGACGATGCCTTGGGAAAGAAAACAGACAATTGGTGACGCTTCACCGCGGCAGACAGGTATTGCAACGTCAACGCCTTTCCCGGACCGTAGTCATCATACTGGTATCCCGGATCCCCGGGAACTTGAAAGTCATCGATGAGGATGACGAAGTCTTTCCAACTCGGCGCGAGCAGGTCGATTTCGTCTTCCAGAGGGAGATCGTCGTACCAGTGCGCGTCCAGATAAAAGAACGTTCGCTTTGAGGTGATCTCGCTATTTGTCGAAAGCTGGCGAATGAACGAGCGAGAATCTTGCAAATGCAATTTGACGTTCTCCAGATTTCGCAGTGTTCGACGGGAAAAATGGTAGTTCCGGTGCATCAATTCACTTGTGTAAACCGGCACGCGAAACTTCGTCGCGAAGTACCCCGTGGTCGCCCCGAGGAAAGTCCCCGTTTCCAAGACCTGCTCGAATGCAAATTGGTCGAACAACTGTTCGACAACCTCTTTTCGTCGATGTTGGCCATTCATCCCCAGATCAAGATCCGGTGTGTAATCCGCATCGGACAGCAGGGCATCGACGATTCCATCGGTCTCACGCAACTTGCGTTCGAGCTGATCGACGCGAGCGTTCAATTCCCGCCATTGTGTCCGGAGTCGTCTGAGGTCAAAAATCACGTTGAAATCCTCGATGAAATGGCTTGGCCAACAAGACGTTTGAGCATTCGCAAGGCGCGGCGCGGCACCGAGCCGCTGTACGGGAAAACAAGCTCGCGGGTGGCGGCAGGATTGTTTGAAAACCAGCCGGCGAGAGAGCTAAACGAAGAATTGCCGGTCAAGACGAGTCGATCACATCGTGCCAGCAGTCCGACATCCATCAGTGCATCCTTGGCAGCGAGCGAACCATCGGGACAATCCGCGTTTTTATGGATCGATTGACCGCTCTCGGGTAACCATTTGTCTGTCCAATGAACCCGCTGGCTTCCGTATCGTTTCGCGTACAAATCCTGAACGTCGACATTGTCTGTTGCAAGAAAGATGGCCGCATCTGAAGACATCTTCGCCAGGGCACGATCGGTCGCATCGAAGTATTGACGTTCGGTCGGAATCGTCCTGACCGCCGCCGCTTCCTCGGTTTTGCGATGGTGAATCCCCAGCACCATCCTCCCCTGGAACCTATCGAGACAAAATCGATGAATACGAGTTTCGATCTCTGGATGCAATGAAATCGATTCGCGGACCACTTTTCCAAGAAAGGCGTCCGCAGTGCATGAGGATGCGATCGCGCCTTTGCGTTTCAGCTGCTCCAGTAACGCGGTGATCGATGCGCCGGACCAAACGACAACGACCCGTTCTGGCCGAGTGAAGTCGCGGACATCAATCGAGTAGCGGCGAACTGCTTCGTCCCGATCCCACTTCGGTGCTGCCCCCGACCACTCCATCCCCCGTTCCCGCAAATCGATCGCTCGTACCTGATCAATTTCCATATCTAACCGTTGCTGCCAAACCGGAGGCGCGACGTCGTCGGTGTGCGGCAGCACTTGACACTGATTGACAGTGCGAACCGTCAACAACTTTGGAAACAGGTTGTCACCCTGCGACTGAAACGCCCGGTCACGCCAGTCCACGAACAGCGTACGTCCGGAGATCTGTGCATACGCGATTCCGACGGCAAGTCCACAGATCCGGTCACCGAGCCCGGCACCACCGGAACCCTTGACGACAACAAATTTTTCAATCGACATGTTGTGAGCCGACGTCGCGAATCCACGCCTTGACGAGCGGGAGCTCTTTTTCAGGGAAAAACCCCTTCTCAACCAGCGTTTGATAACAAGTCAGTAGGTTGTCTGCGACGTGATCCACACCACTTTGAAGCTGCAGTGATTCCAGCACTTCCGCCAAATGATTGTTCTGTTGGTAGCCCGGAATTTCGTCGTCAAAGTCTCGCATCAAATTGTGTGGATTGCGTTCCTGGACAACTTCCGGTGCGTGGAACACAATTCCCGTTCCAAGTTCCCAAAGGCATCGTTGTGCCACAAAGCTTTTCCAAATATCGCACATCCGAAAGGAACAATAACTCGGCACATACATCAACGAATAGACTGCGGGCCACCACCATGTGGTCTGGGTGTTAAAGGGGCACCATTGTCCACCTGCCAGCATCACGCTGCGGTCTCGATTGAACGTAAACTCTTCGTCCAGGGCCAGACGCCAAATGGCATCCACGTCCGGTGCTCCGTCGGCCAGCCCCTGTTGTATCGGTGCCCAATATCTGCCGGCGTCATTGACCGCCGGTGCCAGCGCTTCGGGTCGTTCCGCAACGATCTTCGATGGCTCACGGATCTCGGTCAGCGGCAACCCCCTTGGCCAGATCAGTTTGTCGGAAAAGTACTTGTAGACGTTGTACCAATTCGGCTGGTCCGATTCCGAACGACCGGCGAAACGCACATCGGTCACCCACGGTTGACGGATGGTCCAATCCTCGAGCGGAGCGTTGTCGTCATCGGTTTCATAGATGCAACTGGCCCCCTGTCGCATCGCAAGAAGATAGCCCACGTTCTTGCGGCAATAGTGTTTCGTGGGTAACAGCGGGCCGAGTTCGAACCCTGTCTCGAGTTGCGAATTGATGTCGAGAAACTGAAGTTGGTCCGCGTCAAATCCATCGACAGAACTCAAATCGAATTCGTCTGGTCCTTTGGTGTCGCCAGCGATGATGAAACGGGCTTTACCTTCGTTGAGACATTCCGCCAACCGAAAAACACTCGCAGTTGGACGCTGAATCGTGGTGATGACGACATGTAACATTTAGGAATGCCTCTCCGCGGCGTCTTGGATGGCCTTTCGATAGACATCGACACAGCCTTGGGCGTGAGCAAGAGGGGAATAATGGTTGAGGACATATTTCCGTCCACGCTCCACGCGGGCGCGTCGTTCCTCATCCGACTGTAGTAACAAACGAATTTTGCCTGCCAGTGATTCGACATCGCCGTCGGGAACCGCGATGCCGCAGGTGTTTTCGACGACTTCCTGAAGCCCTCCGGCATGAAACGAAGCGACGGAGGTCCCGCACGCGACGGCTTCGGCGGCAACCAGTCCAAAGGTCTCCACTTTGGAGGGGATCAAAAACACATCAGACGCACGATAACAGTCTGCCATCTCTTGGACCGTCGACCTGTAGCCGAGAGAGCGACTGGGCAGCTTGATGCGATCCGAAATCTGAGCGCAGTTTTTGCCGACCAACAGAACCAGCACATCGAGGTCAGAAAGTCGGTTGATGACTTCAATCGCTTCACGGGGTCCCTTGAACGGGCTGTCCAAATGGTTGGCCGCAACCAAGATCGTCTTTTGTGAAGGTGCGACACCCAACCGATACCGCGCCCCGCCACGATCTTCCGCGGTGAAGGCATCGACATCGATCGCATTGGGAACGATGGTGATCGGACAATCACGCAGAATGGGGCTTTGTTGAACTTGACTTCGCACCCAAAACGATGGCGTGATCAGATGAACCCGATGCGATTGAAAGTAACGCTGCTTGCGATGCCAATTGCGCGCCGTCCCGTCCCGAGGAATCGCCGGATATCGCCGGAGGTCGGGACAACGCCCGCATCCGGTCTTCCAACGCTCGCATTGCATTCCATAGGCACAATGCCCGGTCAACCACCACAGATCCTGCAGGCTGCAGACGAGCGGATACTTCCTTGCCAAGATGCTCAGACCTTTCAAGTCCGCCCACTCTTGAGCGCCGTGCATCGCATGCATGTGAACGACATCGGGCGATTCTGGAAACAAAGATTCAACAGCCCGAAACGAAGGCGCGTAGAAATTTTGCAGTCCAGTTGCCGTTCTGACCCACTGCGCCAAACGGCGACTTCCGGGGATCCCCCGCTGGTAGACCAGTGGCTGCACGAACGATTCCGAACCTGTCTTACTCGCCACGATGGCTGACGCCCGGTGACCGAGCGACTCCAAACCACGCTGATTCAACCGCATCACGGCCTCCGCACCACCTCCGTAGTCGTGCGAATGCAACTGCACGACGGTGAGCGAATCCGGCGTCACTTGAGAATCAACAGGCATGTCAAACGGGGTCCTTTTCGATCAGGATCACGCATCTGTGGAGACGGTGGTCCATGATGGCTCAGGCGACCGTGATGGACGGAGCGAGAAACCGATGAAGCTGTTTGCGAAAGAAGTTCTGACTAAACGCACCTTCCAATTGCTCGCGGATATTCTGCAACGCAGTCGCGCGGACATGTTTGTCGGTTACGATCGTCTCGATCGCTTCGGCCACCTTTGATGGTTCCATTTCCTGGCACCAGACGCCGAACGGACATTCTTGAAAGAACTCGCCGAGGGAGGAAACCGGAGGGCTGAGCAGCAAGATGGGATGTCCGGCTGCGAAATAGGTCGACAATTTCGTCGGGAACGAAAGCTCCGTGAAGGAAGCCAACTCGGACTCGAAAGGTTGAGGCATGAAGAGGACGTCCGCCGTTTTGCAAAGTGCCTCGACCGTTTCGGCGACGGAACGATAGCCGCAATAACGAACGTTGCGCGGGCCCCTCGATTCGAGTACAAACCGCATCCCATAAAGGTCCAATCTCACTTCCCTTCCAGCGATCCTCCAATGGATCAGATCGAGGGCCCGTTGCAGGACGTCCAATTGGGGCCTGGCGGACACACTTCCGGCGAACGCGATCACGATCGGATCCGTTTCGCGTTTCGAATCGTCCGAGAGAGAGTCATCATGCGGTTCCGCTGGCGGAGCGGCATGACGCAGAATCACCGATTCCATTCCAAATTGTTGTCGGTAGAGTCGTGCCATCGGATCGCTGACAACCGCCAGACCGTCCGCGTTGTTCATCGCCTTTTGGAATGCCGTGCTGATCGCCGATACACTGAGCGGCATTTGTCCCAGGTGAGTCGCGATGTAGTCGGGCGCGTCCCACACGAGCACTCGCTTGGGAATACCGATTCCCCGAGCAACCGCATCGGTAATTTGAATATTGGTCGCGCTCTCCAAAATCGAAAACAAGATCTCGCACTGATGCTCTCGACCGAACTCGATCGCATCGCGCGTCAAGTGGTGGCAGTGTCGGCGGAACATTCCCCAATAGGCCGCCAGTGCAAAGGTAGCCCCCAAGGGTCCCGGCATCGGCTGGATCCGATGCTCATAACGTTTCACACCGATCCGTACCCTCAGATCCTTGAACTCCGCAGGTTTCTCCCATTTTTCATGTCGACTCAAGGTGGCAAAACAGACGACGCGATCCTGCGGATAACTGCGGCAGATCTCTTTGACGATGATTTGACCAACGCCCTGGTCGCCTGGCGGGCTGCCGGTTAACAAGAGGACTTTAGGGAGTGACATCATCCTTCCCCCACAGCTTCTTGCAACTCGTCGGCGGTGTCGCAGCACACGTTCTCGTTTTCGAATAGACCATCGAACTGCAGAATCCGGCCATCGATCGAACTGGGCGTCTGGTCAATCACACCTCGAAACGCGAAACCCAATTCCGACAATTGCTCAAGTATCTCCGGGAACAGCGCTTGACCTTCGTAGAGGGGGTAGGTGGACAACTCTAAAACCACCGCAGACGCCTTGCGAAACGTTTCGATCCCACCGCGAATCACCCGGTCTTCGTATCCTTGTACGTCTGCCTTGATCAACAAGGGCACATTCAGATTCAATTCATCCGCAAGATTGTCGAGACGTCGAATTTGGATCGTCTCGGGAGACGATTCGACGGTCTGCGGAAATTCGGTTCGATGCAAGTCCTGCATCGGAAGAATCGACGAACTCGGCGTGAAGCGGTTGCGGTTGATCGTTTCTTCGCCATCGCATTCCCCGAGCGCGAATGGATAGGCTTTGCCCGGTCCGTTTTCGTTCAAGAACCGGTCGACCTGCTGAAAACAATCCGCAAGCGGTTCGAAACTATAGATCGTCCTGCCCGGAAACGCCTCACGCAGCAACGCAGCACATTGTCCGGTGTTGGCACCGATGTCCAAAATGGTATTGGGCTGATAGCGTTGCAGCAGCTTCCATCGCTGGACCAAGTCGTCATGTTTTTGTTTGGCGCGCGCCCGAGCAATATTCTTGACCAGGCGGATTTCCAAACCGAACAGCGAGAAAGCAGATTTGATGAAATGACGCATCTTAAGAATAATGGCTGTCGGACTAATTGTTCGTGGTGGGCTTCTGAAAGACCACCATCAGATGGTCATGGAGAGACGTTGTGAACGTGAGGCCTTGCTTGTGGCTTAGGTAGCGAAATCCGGGAATCCGATACACCAGCCCAAGCATCCGTTTTCGATTGGTTCTCTTAGCCCACGCATGAATCGTTTCCACGCTCTGCACGAATCTGCGGCGCAGACTGCCGATCTGGTGCGGATGACGAACGGACGATTGGACCTGCATCCCTGAGGACTCGGCCCACCGTCGGAAAAACGGAAGCGTTGCAAAACACAGGTGCTGAGCCGAGTGCAGATACCACTGCTGTCCGCCCAGCAATCGCCAACTCCAATGCTCGGCATTGCCCGTGGACACTATTAAGATGCCACCCGGTTTTACCAGCAGCGAGAGTTGATCGAGTGTTTGACACGGCCTCGGCAAGTGCTCGAACACGTCGAATAACGTGACGACATCATACCGACCGGCGTGTTCCGTCAGATCGAGGTTGGTGGCAAAGTCGGCGATCACATGGACATTCGATTCGCGAAGCTTGCCTTGACCCACAGGCGAAGGCTCGATTGCAAACTTTTCCCAACGGTCCGAAAGCAGAGACAGAAAGGCACCGTCGAACGCGCCAACGTCGAGAATTGAGATCGACTCCGACGTGGCGTACCGCGAGGCCAATATGCTTCGCGCTCGATTCCACGACCCAACCTCTTTCGCGTTGTATTCCCAAAAGGCCGCGGGCAGATTCTGGTAGAGCGTGGCCAGGTCATCCGAGCTCAACTGCGGCCATCGAAAGAAGAGTTGACAGTCATGACATTTTTTCAGCCGACTCTCGCGAAGTGCTTCGGTGATTTGCTTGATGATCGTCGGAGCATCCGCATGCGACAACTCAACGGGAACGGTGCAGCGGCCGAAGTCGAGGGAACGATCACTGCCACAGCCAGGGCAGAGACAGCTCCGTCGGCTCGGGTTGCAAGCGCGGTCCTGTTGGCCCATCGATTTTAGAATGTTTGGCAACTAGCGATCCGTGCAACGTGTCAGCGGGTCCAAGCGGACCATTCCCCAGGCCGGATTCCAATTGATTTGACCTTGGGCATCAGTGATCGATGAAACGGCGACGCTGAAGGGAAGGACATCGGTCAGCGAATCATGAATCTGTTTGCCGGCCGATCGCACATTCGAAATGGAAATCGCACAGTGATACCTGCCCGGAGCCAGCGGAAACTTGGCAGCCAGTGACAGCGTTGCAGTTTCACCCTTCTCGGGCGCGCTCAGAACTTCGCTAAACGTGCTACCGACAGGCGATTTGTCGTCCGTCAGGACAGTCAACGCGATCTGCAACCCCTCAAACTGCTCCTCTGCGTGAATCGATGCTTCCAAATGGAAAGCGCCTGATGACGGCAAATGCCCCTCTTGATCAAGCCCCGCGAGGCGGAGTCCCTCGAATCGCAGTTTTTGGTCCAGACCGTCAAAGGCGCGAGGAGCGTTGGAGATGGAAGTCGGTGACTCGTGCTTGACCAGGTTTTCTGCGATGTACCGCGCGACACCCTCCTGTGTCGGGCCGTCAAAGAGAAGTTTTCCTTGCGACAGGACGACGGTGCGTTTGGTCAATGACCGGATCGAGGCGAGATTGTGGCTGACAAATAGAACAGTCTTCCCTGACTCAGCAACACTTCTCATTTTCCCCAAACATCGATTCTGAAACTCAATGTCGCCGACCGCGAGCACTTCATCCACGATCAAGATCTCGGGATCCAGATGCGCCGCGACCGCGAAACCGAGTCGAACCGTCATCCCGCTACTATACCGTTTGACGGGCGTATCGAGAAAGCTTTCAACGCCTGCGAAGTCGACGATCGCGTCCAGCTGTTGACGAATCTCGCGACGCGTCATCCCGAGAATCGTCCCGTTGAGAAACACGTTCTCGCGACCGGTCAGTTCAGGATGAAAACCTGTACCAACCTCCAGCAAACTCGCAACGCGGCCGCGCAAATCGACCCTGCCTTCGGTCGGATACGTGATCCGGCTCAGCAATTTGAGCAGCGTGCTTTTGCCGGCCCCGTTCTTGCCAATGACCCCCACCACTTCGCCTTGATCGATATGCAGACTGATATCGCGTAGTGCCCAAAACTCACCTTTTTCCGCGCGTTCCGGTTCGGCGGACTCCACCTCGTGAGGTTCAGTTCCTGACCTCCCGAACATGCGACGGACCACTCCGTTGGCCAGTTCACGCACGCTTCCAGCATGGGTTAACCCCAGTCGGTAGCGTTTGGACAGATGTTGAACTTGAATCGAAAACGACATTGAAAATGAATCGAGCTGTGCTGCTAGATGATGTCAGCGAAAGTGGTTTCGACTTTTCTGAAATAGGCGATCCCCGTTACCAGAACTACCAACATCACAAGGAGTGATACCCCCACCATCGTCCAGTCCGGGGGCGCAGTTCCCAGCAGCGCCCACCGAAAGCCTTCGACCACGCCTACCATCGGATTGATCGCATAGAGTGCCCGGTACCGCTCCGGCACGACGTCGAGTGGGTAAACGATCGGACACAAATACATCCAGATCTGAATCAGAAAGGGAACCGCCATTCCAATGTCGCGATATCTCACATTCAATGCGGTCAACCAGATGCCGAACGCTAACGCAGTTACCACCGTGACGACAACAAAGACGGGCAGCAGCAGGATTTCCCAACCCGGCACATAGCTGTACAACGCCATCAACACAAACATCACGACAAACTGAAGTGCCAATTCAACCAACCCCACTCCGACCTTTGCAAGCGGAAGGACGAGTCGGGGAAAATACACCTTGGTTAACAGGGCACCGCCACCCACCACACTCGATGTCACGCCTGTCAGCGAATTCGAAAAGTACAGCCAAGGCATCAATCCGGCGAACGCGAAAATCGGGTAGGGAACGACCGTTTCGACCTTGACGAAAACACTAAAAACAAGCGTAAAGATTGCGGCTGTCAACAGCGGGCGCAGGATCGCCCACCCGTAGCCGATGATGCTCTGTCGAAACCGTGCCGAGATATCTCGCATTGCCAGCAGATACAAAAGATCCCGGTACCGCCAAACTTCTCCCAGATTGAGCGCAAACCATCCTTCGACGGGTGTGATGGAGGTGATTCGATTGGACTCGTCGGACATCCGCTTTTGATCCTAGGACGACAGGTGGTTTGGCGTGGCGAGCTTTTCCATCAGCCTTGCGGCGATCCGCTCGGCGGCTTTGCCGTCCCAGAGGGCGGGGCAGTTGCGCTGGGGGGGAGTCGATTGGACTTCCTTCCAGGCCGCCAATAGCGTGTCTTTTCCCGGTTGAACCAGGCGGTTGGTGCCTTCGTCGATCGTGATCGGCCGTTCGGTGTTCGGACGAACCGTCAGGCACGTGACGCCCAGGTAGGTCGTTTCTTCTTGGACGCCGCCGGAGTCGGTCAAGACGACGTTGGCCGATTTCATCAACGCCATGAAATCAAAGTACCCCAGCGGATCGACCATGGTGATGCCGTCGGCGACGGTGATGTTTTCCGTTTCCAATCGCGCCAGAGTTCTGGGGTGCACCGGAAACACGATCGGCAAGGATTCTGAAATCTCGTTGAGTGCCGCGATCAACTCGGCCAACATCTCCGGATCGTCGACGTTGCTGGGCCGGTGCAGGGTTGCCAACACGAACTTGCCGGCGGTCAGCCCCAGGGTCGACAGGATTTCGCTTTGTTCGATCTTGGGCAACGCACGGATCAACGAGTCGATCATCACGTTGCCGACGCAGTGAATTCGGTCCGGCGAGACGCCTTCGGCAATCAGGTTGGCATCGCCATCGGGCGACGGGGTCAACAGCAAATCCGAAATTGCGTCGGTGACCTTGCGATTGATTTCTTCTGGCATCGTATTGTCACGTGAACGCAAGCCCGCTTCGACGTGGGCAATCGGAACGCCGATCTTCGATGCCACCAACGAACAGGCGACGGTCGAGTTGACGTCGCCGACAACCACCAACCAGTCAGGCCGATGTTTCAAGAGCACCGGTTCGAATTCCAGCATGATCCGTGCGGTTTGAACCGCATGCGATCCTCCGGAAACCCCCAAGTGCTCGTGGGGTTTGGGGAGTTCGAGCTCACGAAAGAAAACGTCCGACATTTTTTCGTCGAAGTGCTGGCCGGTGTGCACCAGAGTCTGCTGTACCCGGTCCCCGTAGCCGTCCAGTGCGCGCATGATCGGCGCGATCTTCATAAAGTTCGGCCGTGCTCCGACGACGGATAATATTTTCATGACCTATTTGGTTTCAAAGTGGAAAGGAGTCGCGGGGGGAAGAGACCAAATCCTCGACGGGAAAATCGGGGAACCGGCGTGAACGCCCTAACACGCGGGGGATCATGTGGTCGTCGAGCGTCGCGGCGCGTCGCCAGGCTTGTACCGCAGTTTCATAATCACCATGATTGGCTGCCAACGCCCCGAATCGAAGTTGCAACTCGGGGGTGTTTCGAAACAGTGCAGCCGATTGACGGATCGCCGCCTTGGTGCGGTCGGGCGATCGGTGGATGAATTCTAGATAGACTTGATCGATACGCGGTGGCATCGCCAGTGGTCGTTGACGCAGTGACGCTTCGGCGGACTGCAAGGCCTGGGCATAGGGTGAATCGGGCATACGCAATGGTGGACTCACCGGCATCGGGGCCACCGGTTTTCCAGCGTCGGTCACATGCTTTGCAAGCACGGGCTCGGCCGCTCGCCAACCCAGTCGCCGACGCCCGCGTGACATCGCCGCGTAGAGCGCCGCCTGTTGAGTTTGCGGGATTCGCCCGGCGTTCATCAGGGTTAGCTCCAACAGACGACCGCGTTGGAAATCGATCCTGGTCAGAACATCCAGCAGATCCGGGTGAGGGTGTTGCCCGGCAAGTGTTCGCGTCTCGGCGGCGAATCGATCCAGCCACTGCGGGTCCGTTCGATGGTGCTGAAATTCGGCATCGGCGGTGCGGACGGCGAAGTCGACCCGGTTGTCGAAGCGAAGTCGATCGATGGCGAACACGGCGATGACCAACAGGCCCGCCGCACCGGCGATCTGAAAGACGCGTTCTCGCAGGAATCTCGGTGACCGCCACCAAACGCCCTGCGGCAGCAATTTTAGTTTCGGTTGGCCGCTGCTGCCCGGCGTCGCGTTCTCGCGTCCGCTCGCAGCCAACACCACCGTCGAGGCACGCGCCACGACGACGGACAAGAGCATGACAACCGCAAACAGGTTCGCCGGCAAAATCAGTCCGAAATCGAACGTCTGACTGACCGCAATCACGACGCAAAGGTAGCAGCCGCAAATCCCAATGCCTTGGTCGAGTGGATCTGTCGAAGCGTACAAACGTCTCAGGCTCAAGACCATCAACACCGCAGCCAACGCCGTCAGCACGAGGCCGGACAGGCCGAGTTCGACAAACATTTCCAACCACAAGTTGTCGGCGTGCAGACAATGACGCCAGGGACTGGTTTGCTGCCACGGCAGATACGCGTAACCATAAGACGCCAATCCGCTGCCGCCGGGGAAATGTTCGATCGCCGTGCGAAATCCGTCCGGCCAGTGCGACAACCGGGTGTCGGTCGACAAACGATCGCTGCCCGGAGTGACGGTCGAACCGATTTGCTGAAACGTGTCTTCGCGGAGTGTCTCGGTTCCAATCGTGCCGGTTCGCAATAATACCACCACCGCCAACACGACCACCGCGATTGCGGCCACCACGGCTGTCAGCCGCACCCGATTTCCGCGTGTCAACGCTACCGTGGCCGCGCCGGCGACCAACATCGACAGCAGTCCGCCACGAGAGCCACAGCCGATCAAACCGACCAAAGTGACACAGAGGGAAGCGAGGGCCGTCAGCAGCACCCCATCGCGAAGCCATGGCGCACGGAACGTTTTGCGTCCGGTTCGCTCCGCCGACTCGCCCGCGTCGTCTTGATGCGACAGTGCCGAGCCACGATAGACGATCAACCCCAGCGCCGATGCGATCCCCAGATTGATCGCCAACGCCGCGTTGTTTCGGTTCAGAAACGTTCCAAACGGCGCCCCTTCGCCGCCGCTGCGAAAGCTCCAGAGGTGAAACTGGGGAAACAGTTTTCGACCAAGCCCGATCAGTGCCACCGAACAGGCGCCCAGCGCGATCGCCGAGAGCAACCAAGTCGTTCGCCCTCGATGGTGAAACACCAAGACGGAAACAAACGAGACCAGGACGGCGATCGAAAGATTGGCGATCGCGTGTCTGGAATCGAAGGGAGCGATCGAAATCGTGATGGATTCGGAGAGTTCGATTGGGAGAATCCCGCCGGCCCAATTCACAGACGCGGAATAACTGGCGGGGCTTAACCATGCGACCAGACGCGGCGCCAGGGGCACGGTTTGCAACGTGGCCGCGGCCAACAAGACCAACAACAACCCGGTAACCGCAAACGCCTTGGGCGGCAAGCGAATTTCGCCCGGACAGCCGACCGAAAGCGATCGGGCCAGTAGGGCGATCAAGCAGCCGAGGGTCAATGCGACTGCGGAGGTGTACTTGGTCCATGGCAAGATGCCACCGAAATCGCTGGCCAGCATCGCGGGGGCAATCCCGAATGCGAACGCAGCGATCCAGTGCAGCAGTTCGGAAAGACGTTGGCGCGAATACAATCGGCTCAGGTTTCGGCACGCTGACGCGACGCCGCCAGCGCGTCCAAATCGGACTGGACCATGATTTTGGCGAGTCGGGGAAGCTGCGTTTCAGCCGTCCACTGCAGCGACTCCGATGCCCGACGGGGATCGCCGACCAGATGCGTCCCTTCGCTGGGTCGCATGTAGCGGGGGTCTTGGGTCACAAACTCTTCCCAGTTCAATCCGACCGCATCAAACGACGCCGCCAGAAAATCTTTGACACTGTGCGCGGTTCCCGTCGCAACGACAAAGTCATCGGCGGCGGGTTGCTGCAACATCCGCCACATCGCTTCGACGTACTCGGGGGCGTACCCCCAGTCCCGACGTCCATCCAGAGATCCGAGCGAGAGTGTTTTTTGCAGCCCCATCGAAATGGCGGCAGCCGCACGTGTGATCTTGCGGGTCACAAACGACTCGCCGCGGCGGGGCGATTCGTGGTTGTAGCAGATCGCGTTGCAGGCATACAAACCGAAGGATTCTCGATACAGCGTGACCATTTGCGTGGCGAACGCCTTGGCAATTCCATAGGGCGTGACCGGACGCATCGGCGTGGTTTCATTCTGCGGGGACTGGTCGGGACGCCCGAAGATCTCGCTGCTGCTGATGTGCAGGAACTTGGGTTGTTTATCCAAGTCCCGGAGGATTTCGAGTAACCGAAGTGTGCCCATGGCGGTGAATTCGCAGGTCGTCTCGGGGATCTCGAAGCTCGCCCCGACGTGACTCTGTCCGGCCAAGTGATACAGTTCGTCGGGAGTTGATTTGAGCAGGATGCGACGAATCGTCGTCACATCGCTGAGGTCTGCGTAATGCAAGAAGAGGCGTTTATTGTAGACGTCTTCTTGATGAAACAGTTGATCCAACCGACCGCGAGCGGTGATGCTGCTACGCCGCACGATTCCATGGACGGTGTAGCCCTTGCTGATCAGCAACTCGGTCAAATAAGACCCGTCCTGACCGGTGATTCCGGTGATGAGTGCCGTTGGCATGTGTGGTTTGCTGAACTTCAAAGGGTCAGCAATCTAGAGGATCAGAAACTTAGAGTGTCAGTGCGAAGCCAGAGTCCGACGCACTGAGTTGTTGAGAGAGGGGGGCTTCGTGCAGGTTGTGGTCGGTCAGGTCGATGGCGTGATCGGAGAGGATGCTGGCGAGGATTTGCGAGAATTTCTTGACGATCACGGGGCGGTCAAAGTGACGGATCGCCGCGTCCCTTGACCGACGTTGGCGATTGACAAAGTCGCAGGTGGAGGTGCGACGGGATTCCGCCTCGGCTTTGGCCACGGCGTCCGCAATCGCACTCGGCGATCCCGGTGGAACGCACCAGCCGATGTCGCGTTCACGAACGGTTTGGCACAGATCCGTTTGCGGGTCCGCGACCGCAATCACGCTACGTCCCGCAGCCATGATACCGTACAGCTTGCTCGGGCACAGACAACCGGTGACGTTTTCGTGCATCGAGACGACGTGGACGTTGGCGGCAGACAAACTTTCGGTCAGTTGGTCGCGCGGTTGATAATGGATAAATTCAACACGCCCCGGCGGAAGATTCAACCGCGCCGTGTGCTCGAGCAACTTGTCACGCGACGCCCCGTTGCCGACGAGCAACAATTTTGCCCGAGCCGGCCAATGCGGTTGGGCCGCCGCACTGATCAAGACTTCTAAACGTTGGGTCAGCCCCATGTTGCCGGAATGCATGACCACGAACGCGTCGGACAGTTCAAAGCGTTGTCGAAATTGATTCTCGCGAGGATCGACCGGGACAATGGTTTGACAGTCCGACCAGTTGGGAACGATTTCGATCTTGTCGCGCTGGATTCCCCACCGAGGCCCGGTCAGACGCCTCCGCATGCAGCGTCCCAGCACGATGATCCTGGAGGCATTCTGGTACGCGGCGCGCAACTTTCGTCTCAACAGCGGTGCGACCAGTGGGATTCGTACTTTGCCAACCGCTTCGGCCACATCGGGATAAATATCTTGCAGATAAACACAGTGCTCGGCACCGACCCGACGGGCATACTCCGCCCCCGCGATCGGCAATAGAAACGGATCGGTCTCACTGATGACCACGTCGGCCCCCCAATCGACTCTGCGGAGGAAGCGACGGGCGGAATAAAAAAACGAGAGCAGATTGAGGATTCGTCCGAAGGGGTTCTTCTTGGCGAATTGATGATGCGCCAGACGGTGGATCGTGACGCCGTCGCGGACTTCAGCACCGACCTGCAAAAACGAACTGCTCGGTTCAGGGCTGTTCGGCTGGCCGCAAACCACGTGCACGTCGAAGTGCGGGGCCAGACCACGGCACAAGTCCGAGAGCAACTGACCGGTCGCTTCGATGTCCGGCCAGTAGGACCGATTCAAAAAGACGATGCGGCGACGTGGAGTGGGCACGGTAGGCTTCGGATCAACGAGATCGGTCTGGTCGGGGGGAATCATGGCAGAACAATTTTTTCCGACCACGGCTTATTAGTTTGATACCAACGCACGGATTCGTCCAATCCTTGTTCCAACGAAACCTCAGGTTTCCAGCCCAGCAGCTCTCCGGCTTTGCTGATGTCCGCACTGGTGGTCATCATGTCTGCCTGGTGGAAGGGCAAATACTCGATGATCGCTTTTTTGCTGAGCCGATCTTCGAGCATGCCGATCAAGGTATTAAGCGAAACCGGAGCCCCACCCCCGCCCAAATTAATGATTTCGTATCCCACGGGTTTCGCCGCCAGGATGGTTCCCCGGGCGATATCGTCGACATAGGTGAAGTCGCGGGACTGTTCACCGTCGCCGAATAATTGAATCGGGACGCCCTCGTCGATCCAGCGAATGAATCGAAAAATCGACATGTCCGGACGTCCCGCCGGCCCGTAGACGGTAAAGTAGCGACAGATCGAGACGTCGATCTGATACAGGTAGTGGTGGCTGTACGCCATCACCTCGGCGCCTTTCTTGCTCGCCGCATAGGGGGAGATCGGCGTGTTGACCGGCAGCGACTCGCGGAACGGCATCGGCTGGCCGGCGTACAGCGACGACGTCGACGCGAGGACGTATTTGCCGACGCCGGTCCGCCGCATCTGATGCAGCAGATTTAGACTGCCCAACGAGTTGGTCGTCTCGTAGATGTGCGGATTCTCCATGCTGTACCGGACGCCGGCCCGGGCAGCGAGATTAAAGACGGCGTCGAAGGAATCGACGTCGAACAGTCCCGCCAACGCATCCTGGTCTTCGATATCGATCCGATGAAAACGGAATCGATCCGACTCGAGTGCCTTCAGTCGGTGTTCCTTCAGCGAGGTGTCGTAGTAGTCATTGACGTTGTCCACACCGACGACCTTGTGCCCGGCGTCAAGCAACAGCGAGGCAACCCGGTTGGCGATGAAGCCTGCGCAACCGGTGACGAGATAGGTTCCAGGTGTATCAGCAGTGGTCATCATGAAGTCTCGAACGGGAAGGTCGTTCCAGGATTGGCCATGGGGCGCCAGAGCCGCGGGCGGCGCGGACTTCGTCCACGTGGGTGACACCTCTGGTTCAGACGTGCCACCACCGGGTAGGGTGGATTTCGCAATGGGTCAGCGGAACGGGCGTCCAACGCGTTGGGGCGGTTCCGGCGGACCCAACGGACTGGAGAGCCTGTCTCACTGGCTGGCGGCGTGTGGATTAAATCAGCCGTTTGGCGCGAGCCTACGGGCCCTGGTGCGTTTTCTTCGTGCTACAGGCCCGTACGCTCGCGCGAAACGGCTGATCTCACGTGTGATCGGATTCAATCAACAGGCCGCTTGCCAATCACGCTGACGGCCCGATGCACGTGGAACGCGCGCCGGCCGATGCGTGCGGAAGTAGTCATCGCCTATTTGAGCCTCCAATCACCAATGTCGTCCACTGAACCGGCACGCATACTTGTGGAACCGTGACGGTTGCAGGGGCGTTGCCTGTTGGGCGATTGATTCGGTTTGCGAGTTCGATTTTGCCCTTCCGACGGCAAACGGCGCATCAAACGGACGCGGGCAAAGCTATATTGACGCAGTGATAGGCAACGTTGTGAAGCATTTTGTAGCGGTAGGGCGCAAGCCCTCCGGTATTTTGGTGAAGATGCGGAACCGGAGGGCTCGCGCCCTGCCGCTAAAACCTAAAGAAACACAGGAAAAAAATGCTTCACAGCGATTAGCGATACGGGCAACCCCCGACTTGCATCTGGTATGGTGCCTAAAATGATGCCCCAGGGTGGATGCGATTTTCCAATCAGCGAGATGTTTCAATGAGCAATGTGAATCCATATTCCGTGACCGACGTAGGAGTACCAGCCGCGTTTGCCGACGAGTCGGCTCGCGCGGGGTTCATTCGACGAACTTACACCCACCTGTTCGGCGCCATTTTGGCGTTGATCGGAATCGAGGCGGTGATTTTCACTGTCGTCCCGCAGGCCAGAATGATGCAACTGGTTCAGAGCGTTTCGCCCTGGACGTGGCTGATCGCGTTGGTCCTGTTCATGGGGATCGGCTGGCTGGCCCGGTCTTGGGCCAGCAATGGGGCGTCGCCGGCGATGCAGTATGCCGGCCTGAGTTTGTATGTGGTGGCCGAAGCGGCGCTGCTGTTCCCGCTGCTCTACGTGGCCATCACGTTCGTCGACCCCAAGACTCCGCTGATGGCGGCCGCGGTCACACTGGTGGTGTTCGGGGGTCTGACCGCGTTTGTGTTCATCACGGGTGCCGATTTCAGCGGCTGGGGCAAATTCCTGGCGTTGGGCGGGTTCGCCGCGATGGGTGCGATTTTCGCGGGGATCTTGATGGGCTTTTCGCTCGGGCTGTGGTTCAGCGTCGCGATGGTCGCCCTTGCCTCGGGGTATATCCTGTACGACACCTCGAACGTGCTGCACCATTACCGCACCGACCAGCACGTGGCGGCATCCCTGGCGCTGTTTGCATCAGTCGTGCTGCTGTTTTGGTACGTGTTGCGGATCTTGATGGCGTTTGCCGAAGAGTGAAATTGATGGGTGACTTGGACGACTTGACTCGCTTGCCGGACGACTTTGACGGTCAGGTCCGCTTGTTCCCGTTGCCTTCGCTGGTCCTGTTTCCGCACGCCATGCAACCGCTGCACATCTTCGAACCCCGGTATTGCGAGATGCTTGCCGAGGCACTCGAAAGTGACGAGCTGATCGCGATGGCGACGCTGACCGAGACGCCACCGATCGGCAAGGGGGATCCGCCCATCGATCCGACCGTTTGCATCGGAAAAATCGTCTCCCACGTTGAACGCGATGACGACCGGCACAACATCTTGCTGGTCGGCATCAAACGGGCCCAGGTGACCGCGGAAGTCGATGCGGGGCGTTGTTTCCGGATCGCCAAGATCAACGTGTTGGACGATCTCTATCCGCCGTCGGGGATGAACGACCGCAGCCAGCTTCGCGCCGCCTTGTTGGCAGCGTTCGGCGATGTGATCCCAGCCAGCCAGAGTGTCCAGCAGGGGCTGAGCGAACTGTTGGCCGGCTCGATGGGGTTGGGGCCGATCACGGACATCATCTCGCACACCCTGCCGCTGTCGGTGGCGATGAAATTGCGGTTGCTGGCCGAGCAAAACGTCGACCATCGCGCCCAGTTGTTGATCGAGTTTCTGGCCAGTGGTGCCGTTCAGTTGCCTGCTTCCGATCACCAGTCCGGCGGCAATGCGGCGAAAACCCGGCTGCCGTTTCCGCCTCCGTTCAGCACCAACTGAACGAGGAATCCCCGGGAGGAAAGCGGGGGTGGTGGAATCGACGTGGGGGTGCGTTTGTTCTATGTTGGTGGTTTCGTCTGCCGGGCTGATCTTGACATTCTCTAAGGAACGTGATGACAACTGAATCTGAACAACCGACTCCGGACTACTCGGCCGTCCGCGCCGAGTTGCAGGCGAAGCTCGATAAGCTGGTGACTCGCGTCGAGGGAATTGACACGGACCTCAGTGAAGCGGTCAACGAAGACTGGGAAGAGCGCGCCACCGAGCAAGAAGAAGACGAAGTGCTCGCCGGCTTGGGGAACGTCACGATGCGTGAGATCAACCAAATCAAAGAGGCACTGCACGCGATCGAACAGGGCACCTACGGCATCTGTGCCCGCTGCGGTGCCCACATCGATCCGGCCCGGCTGGAGATTCTGCCGTTCGCAACGACCTGCATCAAGTGCGCGTAGGGCAGCTTAGCGTCGGCCTCCGCGCCGATCGGGGCGGTAATAAATCGCCTTCATGATTTCCTCCGGCGGAAGCAGATCCAACACGTCGGGCTCTTCTCGCGAACGGTAGCGATCAAGTGGAGTCGATTCATCGGCCTGGAAAGCCGGTGAATTCCGGCGAAGCGCTTCAAGGGTCCACGTCCGCAGCGTATCGTTGACCGCAACCACTTCTCCGGCAAGCTCGGTCGACAGGCTTGTCAACGCACTCAGGTCCTCGCGGGCTTGGTCATCCAATAGCGCCTTGAGGTCTTGGTATTCGCGGTCGGTGACGGGAGGAATCCGCGGGGGCGACGGGCGTCGCCCCGGATCACGTTGATCGTCGCGGTCGGAATCATCTTCGTCAGCGGGCGCCGGCGGCCCATTGCCTGGCGGGCCATTGCCTGGCCCTCTTGGCCCGCCACCGCCGGGTCCCATCCGCAATCCGCCGCCGAATCCGGAAAACCCCGGACCACGGCCTCGCCAATCGCGGTCGTCGACCATCGCGCGCAGCATGAAGTACTCCGCCCATTGATCGTCGCGCCCCTGCTCCTTGAGCATGGCTTTGCCCCGTTCAATTCCGGCGGCCAAACCCGGTATCTGCTCCACCCGCTCCTTCAATAACCATTGCAACCACAAGTAGATCCGATCCGAGGTTTCTTCGCTGATCAGTTTTCCCGAGTCACGGGCCAGATCGTTCATCGTGATATCGATCGCCAGATCAATTGCATTTTGGCGCACCGCATCGTCGGTGCTCTGCAGGTCATCACGCAATTCTTCACCGACGCTTTCGATCCAGACCGACGCGGCTTTCATGGTCCGCAATAGTTTTTCACTGTCCTTGGCGTCGCGGACTTCCTTGGCGATCCGCCTCAATTCCTGCTTGGTTTCTTCGCTGTATCCGCGATAGGCCTCCCAGCGGACGACCAGCTTCTCGCGCGTCTCGGTGGGCAATGACTGCAGCGCAGCATCGCGGTCTTGTAACGGAATGGACGCGACCACACTGGCCGGAGCCATTTCTCGCTGACCGACCTGTTCCATCGTTTCGATCATGTTTTGCCAGCGGGGATTGTACGCGAGCTGATAAAAGAACGAAAAGTTGTCGCCCAACTTGTAGGCTTCGTGGTCCTCGGCGATCGCCAGCTCTGCCAGGTCATTGCGGAGTGCGATCCGATTGGCGATCGAGACGCCGATGGCGCCGGCGGCAAATCCGGCGACAAGCAAGGCGACGAAGACCAGGTGTCTCCAGTGCTGGCTCACCCAACCGGCTTCCGATTTCTGTTCCGGAATGATGTCGGCGACCAGTAACTCGATGGTCGATTCAACCAGTTTCTCGTTGGTGGATTCGGACGGTAATTCGTCCAGCCACTCCCACCCGGATTGCAGCGTTTGCAGGCGTCGCTGAAACTCGGTCTCCGCCACCAGACGCTTCTCAACGGCCTTCCGCTCGGCGTCGTCGAGTTCATCATCCAAATAGGCGACCAACAGTTCATCGTCGGGATCAACCGGTTCGTCATCGGTTAGCAAGACACTTTCGCTCATGGTTCCACCTCGCTCGGGATCACCCCCGCCTCGATATACGGCTGCAAGATTTCGCGCAAGTTGACTCGTGCTCGACTGAGTAACGATTTGACCGCCTTGGTGGTCAGTCCCATCGTTTCAGCGATTTCGGCGTAGCTCAGATTCTCAAATCGCGACAGCATCAACGCCGTCCGCTGTCGCTCTCCCAAGGCTTCCACCGCTTGTCGGACGATCGCGCCGCGTTCGCTGCCTTCGACCAATCGACCGGGCATCAGCGAACTGGCGTCCAACGCGGTGGCGGCCAGTATGCCGACGGCCTGGGATCCGTCGGAGGTCACCGGTGCGTCGACCTCGTTGACCTCCTGGCGCCGCCCCTGACTGCGCGTCGCGTTCCGTGCCACATTGGCCGCGATCGTGAACAGCCACGTCGAAAACTTGGCGCCGGGCTCGTAGCTGTGACGCGCCCGGAACACGCGCATGAACGTCTCTTGTGCCAGATCTTCCGCCAAATCCGGTTTGGGACCGATCGTTCGCATCAATCGAACCAGCCGAGGCTGATACTTTCGCAGCAACTCCTCAAACGCAGCGGCGTCGTCGTTTCTGACACGAATCATCAACCGGACGTCGGGGTCCGATTGCTGGTAACGCAGTGCGGTGGATTCACTAACAGCCAAACGATCGGGGACGCTAAGAGAAATGAAGAATCGGCTTCAATGCCTGAAATCGAGCATTTTAGTCTATCACGATGAAACCCGCCCTAGCAGTCCAGGTTCCGCTCATTCGTGCGCAAGCACGCTTTCTCGCAGTCGCCCCAGCAATGCAACCGCGACCACAGCCAGCAATTCCACCCCGATAAACAGTAAACGAGCCAAAATCGCAGCCAACAGGGCGTGAGATCCTCCGATCACCGGCGCCAGAACCACCGCCAACGTCAACTCGCGAACCCCCGCACCGCCTGGCAGCAACGACGCGAACCCGACCACCATCGCCAACGCGATTGACGCGACCGAGGCGGCATAAAGCATCAACGCGGAATGGGTCGTCCGCTCACCCGGAATGCTATCAACCAGCCAGGCAAACGACGCGCCGATCAAGGCCCAAGCAACGCCCTGGCCGATCCAGGCAGAGACAAAGAAACGCCAGTCATGGCCAACCGCAACGACCACCGACTCCGCCCCCGCCACCCCAGGGTCTGTCCCCAGCGATCCGGGGTCTGTCCCCGCCAGCCTGGAGCCACCCTCCCTCTGGGAGGGTCGCGGAGGAGTTTGCGACGACGCGGGGAGGGTTTCCGCGGCGTCCTGGCTGGTATCGGTGGATGCCGGCCAGCCGGAACCCTCCCCTCGCTCTGCTCGACCCTCCCGCATACGGGAGGGTGATTCCGTATCTGGATGTCGATGGGGGTCTGTCCCCGGAGACCTGGGGTCTGTCCCCGGGGGGAGGGGCAGGTCGGGCGGCGTTTGGGGCTTTGGTGCGACTTTCTTGACCAGCCGCTTCAACACCGGGGGCAGGGTGGGTAGGGTCGCCAGGACGCCTCCGCAGAGTGCGCACCAGGCGATCCATCGCGGTACCGGCAACAGAAAGATCAATCCTCCCGCCAACGCCGCGCCGACCGCCATCATCGTCAGCGTTTCTAAAAAGACGGCGATCGATCCGGCCACGACCGGAACCCCCACCCCCGCCAATCGACCCGCCCGGATCACCACCACCATCGCTTTGCCGGGCACGTACTTACCCAAATGGCCGACCACTTGGGCGGACAAGACGTCCTGAAGCCGCACGCGATAGCCCAACACTCGTGTCCCTTCGTACAGCACCAACCCGCCGGGAATCAGCCCGAGCCCATAGAACACGGCTGCCAGTCCGATCTTTCCCCAGGCGAGATTCAACACCTCCGGAACCTGGGACCGAGCCGAAGCCAGATCGGTTTCCAATTGTCGACGCTGCGTGCCCGTTTTCGCCGATTCGATCGCCGTTTCAATTTCCGCGATCCGCTCCAGCGCCAGATTCTTTTGATGGTTCCACTGCGTGATGGCACTGCGAGCGGCCAGAACCAGCCCCACGATGACGACGGTTGCGATCAGCCCCCGCGCAACACGCTTGACGTTCGAACTCATTCGGCTTCCGGATATCGGATCGATTCCTTCCGCAACCGAACCTTCCATTTCTTGACCACCTCTTCGCGACGACTGGCAACTTCCTCTTCAGGTTTGAAGAACAGTGTCGTGCCACTGATGTCACGCAAGTGCTCCGACGCCAACACTCGAACGGGCATCGACGGCGATTCCAGGTCGGCCACCAATTCGGCGTCTCCACCGGTTTCCAACTGGTCCTGCGAGTATCCGGTCAGCAGGCGAAACAACGTGTCGCCATCGGCGTTGTCCATCGCCGCGTTCTGCCCCGCGATCGCCGTCCTGACCGCTGCGGCGTCGACAATGCTGCGGTCCATCATCTGGCGAACCGCATCCAAGTGAGAGGACCAGTAAAGACGCTGTTTGGGATCGCTAAATAAGCCGTCGACACCGAAGTACGCCGACGCATCTCCCAACGCCAGCATCGTCTTGCCGGCAAGCGCCGCGACTTCATTGCGACGAAATCCCAACGCAACGCGCAATGACAGCAGCAGCGAATCGGATCCGTCACCGCGGACCAATTCCAGCAAATCGCTTGCCGCCTCCGATTCCAACGATCCCGTGTCCACTTCCGGATCAATCCAAGCCGGCAACTGTGGCGGTTGAGTCACCGCATGCTCGCCGGGATCCGATTCATTGAGCTTCAAAACGACCTGCGAACCGGCAGGAATCTCCGCCGCGTCGCCATGACCACTGGCCGAAACATTGCCCGCGACGCTGGTCAGCACCACCACGGTCTGATGGTTCTGGGCCACCATCGGATCGGCCCCCAACTGGCGACGATGCGAGACTTCGAATGCCAGCACGGCCTGGCCCGTTTCTGTCTGAGCAACAATCGTGGTCTCGCCGACCGTCATCGCAACACTGTTTCCGGGTTGGGGCAATTCAACCGTGCCCCGGCCATAACGGATCTCCATGTTCACCGTCGCCTGGCCCGATTCCCAACGGACTTCGGTCGGCCCGACCAACGTGCTGGTCAGCGATTCATCTCCGGCCAGCTGAAAACTGGCGTGATACTCGGGACCACAAACCGTCACACTGCCGGGGGTCACGGTGGAGTCGGGTGCCAACAACGTCCAGTTCGATTCCCCCTGCCGCTTGGCGACCAACGCATCTTCGGAAACTAATTTTGCCAGCGCCAATTCGGATGCCGCGGCATCGTCCGCGGTCGGATCAACCGCACTGTCCATGTCGGGCGTTTTCGTCTCCGAATCGGCATTGCGCGGCGTCTTGGTATCGGGCAACGAAGCGATCCGTTCTTCGCTCACCCCAGGCGGCAGCGGAGGCGCGTCGGAGTCTTCCATCACGACTTGGGCGTTTCCGTCCAACGGATCGGGAACGTCGGGTGCGGTCGATGGTGCAGGCGATGGTTCGGTCGATGGATCGGGAGTCGTTGGCAACGGCGGTGCATCGGAATCCTCCATCGGTTCCACCGTCTCGCTGGTGGCGGGAACCTCCACCAAGTCGGCCGCCGAATCAGGTTCCGGCGGCGCATCGTCGGAACCGGGCACAGGCGGCTGTACCGCGACCGGTTCCGGCGCCGGCAACATCTCCGGATCGATCGCCATCGGATCGCCCGCCCCGTCGTCTCCATCTGCGTCCGCTTCACCGGTTTTCGACTCATCGGTTTTCGACTCACCGGCTCCGGCGTTCGGCGCGGGCACATCACTGTCGGATTGGGAAACACTGGACTCGGCATCGGACTGTGCGAGTTTTTGCGGTCCCAGCAGCGGCGTGAAAATTTTGCTGATGGCGAACAACAAGATTGCGACTAGCGCGAGCGTTACCAGCCACGGGGTGATCCGCGACGTGCGCACTTCTCCGTCGTAGAAATCGGAACGTTCCAATTGTTTCAGTGGCCGATCACCGGCGAGCGGCTCGGCATCGTCCAATGCGGTCCCGGCCTCGGCAAATTGATGCGACTGTTCACGCAATTTTGTCGCCGCCTGGAACACCCCACTATCGCTCACTCCGACCGGTTTGACGTCTTGCGGCGGTGTCGCTCGGGGATCGGTGATCGGCTCCGACGATGCATCGGGAAACGCTCCAACGGCCGCGTCGTCCGGCGTTTCTGCGGGCGGCAGCGTGGCCGCCCTGTCATCGGCATCGCTGAGATCGATGCCGGAATAACGGGGACCGATTTCCCCTGCGATCGCCGGCGATGCGGTTCCGCCGGGAGCCTCGGTCGAGGGCGACAGATCCGTCGCGACGACTTTGCCGTCGGCGTCGACCATCCCGATCACACGCTCGCGCAAACGATCCGACACTGCGGCCGGTCGTCCCAACACCATCGTCAAGATCTGGTGACAGGCGGCCGCCTCGGCAAGATGCGGCAGCGATTCCAGGCAGGCCTTTTCGATTTCAGCGATCTGCTCCGGCGGCAGCGTGCTGTCCAAAAAGTTGCTCATCATGTTGGGCTCCTCGATCGGGTGAACCGAATCGGGAGCGGGAGCGGATAACGAAGGGTCGGCCACGGAGCGGCGGATCCGCTGAACCAGTTGCGTGGCGAACCCGCTCTGTTCGACCTTTTGCCGCAGAATCTCCGCCTCCTGAGGCTCGAGCGTGTTATCCAAGTAGGCCAGCAACGTTCGCAGCGTCAGTCGCATCGTTCGTCTCATCACTAAACAGAGTCGGGGAGCAGTTACCGAGTTAGTGGGAAGCGACGCGATGATCCGTGCAAGAAAAGGGCGATTTTTTTCGAAAACGTTTTGGGAGAATGCGGAGGTCGTGGGGCACCAGGCCGTAGGTCACGCGGTGCGTGACGATCGGCATGCACAGCACGCTTACCAAGCGAAGGCATGCACAGCATGCCCTACGCGGTGACGACATGCTTTGCATGACGCGTTGGAGTCGCCGGGCTCGGATGGTTTAGGCCAGCACGTTGGTGATCGGCACGTTGGTGGCCAGGGCGGTGATCAGGATCAGCAACAGGATCCCCAGCCAAATCATGACGGCGACCGAAGTCAGCACCCAAAACTGGTTCAACGTCCGGGCGGCCATCAAGGCGGCGATCGCCGAGGACGACTGGGCGGCGGCTTTCAGTTTGACCGCCGACTGCACCGCCATCACACCCGCGATCGCGGCCACCCCGCTGAGCGAAATCCGGATCGCGGCGGACATCGTATCGGATTTCAACCTTCTGCCGCCCTGATTGAGGGCCACGATTTGGCCGACCATGAAGATCGCGGCGATGATCAGCAGACTGACGCCGAAGGCCAGGATCAAGGCGTGGTGTTTGGCCAACTCGGTCGACAGCGCGCCGCCATCGGACGGAGGCGTCTCGCTGTCCACGTGTGACACGATCGTCTGACCGCCGCCGGCAGGGGCACCGCCGAACAATTCCGGAATCACTTCGGCAGCCGGCTTCCACGTGTCCATGCCGTTCTTCCAAACCAACGAATCCTTCTTGAGGATTTTCGCCTCGCTGTAGAGGCGCATTTGGTCCATCGAAACCGGGCCCTGTTTTTCACCATTGACGTGGGCGTACCACTGCGCCGTGGCGTTGTCGTTGGAAGCCGGCGCGGTTCCGCCTTCGCCCTGTGATCCATCGCTGCCTGGCGGAACGCTCGATGCCGACGCCGCCATGTCGCCGGCCATGCCACCGCTGGCGACCGCTCGGGGAAAGAAGTTGCCGAACTCATCGGCCTTCATCCAACTCAGCCCGTCGCCGGACAACTCATGCATCCGAGTGACCTGGCCCCGACGGACCATGTCCTTGACCTTGTCCGGAGTCAGCGGGCCGATCGTTCGACCGCGGAAACGAATGAAGACACGTTCGATTTGAGTCATGCGATTCAGTTCGGAAACAAGAACAGGGGGCGTCCCGGGACTTGATGCACGGGATTGGGTGTCAATTGAACATGGCCTTGCTGCAGTTTTCCGACCGGAAAGATCGACGTCTCCGCATCACCCTCTCGAGAGGCCGCGGCGACATACAACGTGCCGTCATAGTCTGGAGTTCCACCGCGAAGATGATACTCGATTTGGCCGCCGGACGATTTGGTCAGAAAACCGACCCACTTGAGCCGCTGGGCGGCAATGGTTTCGTAGTCGGACATGGGGTTGGCCAAACGTCGATAGGCGATGGGCAATTCAGCCGCGATCACCCGCTTGACCTCCGGGTTCAGTTCGGGGTCGGTCGGTCGCGATTGGTGCCACTGTTCGCGGACGCTGCTGCGTCGCACCAACGTCCGCATCGTCAACGGAATCATCTCCTTGAGTTCTTTGCTGCCGCGCGTCGCTGCATCGAGCAGGTAATAGATCAGCCATTCTTTGATGACGCCGTCGAGTTCTGGTCGCTTCATCACCTCGCTGACTTGCAACAGAAACGTCAGTTCCCATTTGGTGTCGAACCCAATTGCCTGCTTGGACTTTTGGCTGACGACTTGGGCGATCGATTGAATCGGTTCGTCGATGACCTTCGGCAGCGGCCCCTGAAAGGCTCGGTTGCGGACACCGCCCAGCGGATCGGAAACGACGTCCACGCCGATACTACCGGCACGGGACATGCGGTCGGCGTTTTGCTCGGCAAAGGTCTTGTAGATCAAATGCGACGTCGTACCGGTAGGGCTTTCGGAATCTGGAATCGGCAGCGTGACCAATTGGGCCAGCGGATGTTTGCCGATCAAGCCGAAGGCGCCGTCCAGGATGACCTTCCGCCCGACGATCTCTTTCATCGTCTCGGTAAATTGCGGCATGGCCTGCAAGACCGGATTGGGCGAAGCGACCGATTGGATTCTCTCCGCCGACTCGATCAACGCCGCCGCTTCGGTCGACGTCACTCCATTGTTCAACTTGGATTCCAGATCGGCCAGCCACGCATTGATCCGCTCCACATTCAACCAGTGATCTTCTTCATCGATGACCGTACGAAATTCGATGAAGTTGGTGCGCGAGACTGACTGGGTGGAAAAATCTCGGAGCCGATCGGAGTAGACTTCCAATGAACGGGAGTTGAGCAACGAGTCGATGGCCGCATCGCGTTGCTGGGACACCATGCTTTCGTCCTTCATGCGTTTCAACGTCGAATCGACTTGCGCCCGAAGCGTTTCCTGTTTCGCCCGCGCCCCGTCCGAGGCGAGCGGGAATTGGTTGGGGAGCCGAACGATGGACGAGAGCAGTTGCCCGATGGCTTGGCGGTTGCCGGTCGAATCGCCGCGTGAAGACAGTTCGGCGAACTGACGCTGGAACTCGGCGACCTTTCCGATCATTTCATCGGACTGTCTCATCGCCTCACCGGCCCGATAAGCCGCCTTGCGTTTGCGGAGGTCATCGACGCGGGCCTGCTCGCCGGGCGTGGCGGCCAACTCGTCGAGTTGCGGCAAGAGAATCTCGTCGATCAACGCCGGGTCATCGTTGCTGGCCTGGGCGATCAGCTTGTCGAATAATTCTTGCCGTGCGACTTGTTTCTCGATCGCTTTCTTTGCCGTCGCCTGCATCGCGACCATTTGGGGCAACCGTGCCAGGTCCGGGTCGGAGGCGAGCACTGAGTTGTAAAAATCCATCGCCGCATCGTACTGTTCGGCTTCGACAAACCGGGTCATCTGGTCGACGCTTTCTTGTTGTACGGTTTGCTTTCCCGAGGATGCCAGGAACATGCCGATGCCGACGATTCCCAGCAGAACGACCGCCGCGAGACCGGCGCCGATCAGGATCATTTTGCGTTTGGCTTGTTTGGCCGGCTGATTGGCCAGCTCTTCGACGCGCTGCGCCAGGTCTTCGGGCAACGGCTCACCGAACCGCGATGCCTGATCATAGGCCTTCTTGACCTCTTCGATCGGCGAATCGGACTCCAGCGTCGACTCCAGATTCGCCATCGCCATCTGCCGTTCACTTTCCATCACGGCTTGCCGATCCAAGTCTTCGAGCCACTGCATCGCTGGGGCGACGCTGGATTCCAAGTGGCCCGGCACACTGACCTTGTACTTGGCGCGAACCGATTGCCATTGCGATCGCAGCGTTCTGGCGAGCGACTCGTCACGATCTTCAAACGCCGCGTTGATTTGCGGGGCCAAGACACCGAGTTCGGTTTCTTGAGATTGACGGACGTGGGCTTCGGCGGCGAAGGCGCATTGATCGATCAACCGCGACGAGGGCGCGACTCGCCAGTTGCCGCTGGTCAGTTCTTGGTTCAACTGATACAGGTAGCGCGAATCTTCTTGCTCCAGGGCGTGCTTGAGCTCATGATCGATTTGGCTGAGCCGCACCTTTTCCCATTTCTCCACATCGTCCTGCCAGACACTGTTGGCCGAATCCACGCGGGCGATTTGCCGAAGTGTTCGCAGGCGGACCGCCAACGGCGCTTTGGCGATCGCCAACCGTCGATGCCGTCGCAGCAATGCGTCCAGCGGCAGACTTTCGATGATCGCTTCATTGATCTGGGCGACGTAGTCCTGGTTCAACTTGGGCGGCAGCGGGATTCCCATGAACTGAAGGATTTCGTTCCATTCATCCCATTCGGGGAACTCCAGTTCGGCCGCCGCGTCGAGCGCATTGGGCGTCATTTCAACGCGTTGAATCGCTTCGCTGCGGAGCCCTTTGCGCAGCAACATGACGGCGTCGTCGAGTCGCTGATTGACCTCCTGGACTTGTGTCCGGTAGGAATCGGCGAGTACACGCATCTCGTCTTCGGCAATTCCATCGCGTTTTTCGAGAGCGCGTCGGATCTTGTCAACGGTCGTCGGCATGGCAACACTTACCAGGAAAAATGTATGTGAAGCGGAACACGTCGCAGCACGACCGTTTCCGATTCCAGGAATTTCAATTCGGGAACTTCAACCCGATGGCCGTCTGCCAAGACGGCGAAGGCGCCGTGGAGTTCGGCGGCGACTTGGGCGAGCTGGCCACAGTCATCCACGATCTGCACCAGTGCCGCCTGTTGGTCTTTCTTCAACGCCTTGTTAGACGACTCGAGCTTGGACCGCAACGACGCTTTTAGTTTGGTTGACGCCTCGGAAAGGTCCACTCCTCCGGCACGCCGAATCAGCGATTCGATCCGAGCCTCGGCTTTTCCCGGGAACAGGTGGCGAAAAAACGCTTCGGTGACCTCTTTTAAATTCGGCGGCAGCGAGGCGCTCTCCCGCTCAATGGAATCAGCCAAATCCGCGAATCGGGCAAGCTTGACCGCAGCGGTCTGGTACGCCCGCCCCTGCTGGCCGAACCCTCCGCTTTCGCTGCTGAAATCCAACTCGGCGGTCGCGATCAGGTCGCCGGTCTGGCGACTCCAATAGACCTTGGTCGGCCCCAGCGGTTCGGGAACCGAAGGCAGCTGCTCAACGGTCAGCGTTTGCGCCCGCTCGGTCAATTGAGTGGTCATGACGACGAGTTCCTCGGCCGTCCCCAACGACTGGGGACTGCCGCCCCAAGCAACCAGTTTGGTGCGTTTGATGTCAGGCGCCTTGCCCCCATCGTCTGGGATCGGCTTGAGACGCACGTAGCCCCGCAGCGAAACCGGCCCCGGCAGCGGCGTTTCTGCGTCGGGGTGCTGGACGGCAAACGCCAGCAGTTGTTTCTTGTCGTAATGCAAGACCAGGTCGAGGGTTTCGATCGGCACCGGAACCGGCGCCGGTGCGGGTTTTTCCTCTTCGATCGGCGGCGTGATGTCGATCGGCATCTGTGGTACCGGCGGCGGTCCGGATCCGGGCAGGATGGGAAGCCCCGCCATCAGCCGTGCCACCGTCCAGGTCGCCATCAATCCGAGGATCACCAGCAACACCGAACCGGCAAGCACAAGTTTTTTGCGTCGCTCCCTGCCGCGGATCAGATCCATCGGTAACGACGGGGGTTCGATCGGTGGCGGCGGCCCGGGCGGCGCGTCATCATCGGACGACCACGACGATTCGACGGGGGCGGCAACGTCGACTTCTTGGACCGCGTTGAATCCCCCGCTGGCAATCGGCGTTCCGGATTCTCCTCGAATCACCCCCCGCGCCCGCTCCACCCATTGCGACGCCGTCGTGATCGATTGATGCTTGGTCAAGTCGATCGCTTTTCCAGCGGAAGCCGCAAACCGCGCCTCTTCGGTACCGACCGGGACGAAACGGATCTTGCATTCGACGTCCGGCGGGATGTTTGCTGCAAACGTATTGAACGTGGCTCGCCAGCGTTGGCTGGCCGGCAACAGGGCGATTGATTCGTCGATCAGTTCCAGCAGCCGCCCCTGTTGGTTCAGCGGGTAGATCACCCATAACGGCGTCGCGTCGGGCTGCGAAATCGCTTCGGCCACCACGCCGCCCCAACCGGCGTCGCCGGCGACCGATTTCCACGACGTGCAGATGCGCGGCGGTTGGTCGCCGCGGGGAATGCTCGGTCCGTTAGCCGGTGTCTCACACTGCCCCAGCCATTCGCTGCGCAGGACCGAACCCTGGCGGATCAACCAAGCCGGCCCCGCGGCAGGCATTTCGCTCGGGTCGATCGTGACGTGATGGGCGATCTTGTTGGTCCGTCCGGAGTAGTCGGTTCCGTAGGCCGCAACGCGGGAAAGGACCGAAACGATTTGACCGCCCAGGTTGACGCGTTGATGGGCAAGCGAAACAGGGTTTTCCGCAGCCCGATTGCTGTCCGGTGGAAACAGATGCCGGTAGCTGGAGATCGCCTCCAACTTTCCGATCACATTGATCGGCATCCCTGCCGTCGTCAGGACCGTACAGAAACCTCGACTGCCATGACGCAGCCCTTGGGGCGCGGACGTGTAAAGTAATTCAGTACTCAAAGGTCACTCGAGTTGTTCCGTCATCCAGCGACCATCGTCCAGCGACGCGGTATCGCCGGTCGCTCCGACCAGACCGCCCGCCCAATTGTGCAGCGCCATCAACATCGGGATCTCGACCCAATACGGCTGCATGTCGCGCGGCCGAATCCCCAATGCGCCGGTTGCCGGATCGACCGTCGGACTGCTGCCGCTGGCGCTGACGGGAATGAAGGTCAAACTGGTCGAGAACCCTTCGGCCGCGGCGACGATCTCGGGACAAATCTCCGCCATCAACTCGCCGACCCGGTCAGACGTTTCTTTGATGCGTCGGCTGTCGAGCGAGCAAAACTTCGTGCCCTTGACCGGCAAATACGGCTCCTCGGTCGAAACATCCGGCAACAGATTCTTCCACGCATCCCACTTCGTCACAATCACGATGAGGGGACGCTGATGCAATTCATCGTCGCGAAGGCCGGCATGGCGACGCACCCGCTGGATCGCCTCCAATAGGATCGTGTCTTGACGCACGGTGGTCTCGCGAGCCAAACGTGAGGTTCGAGACACCATCTGCGGATCCTCGGTCTTGCCTTCGCAGGCGCGGCGGAAACGCGTGTCTTGAGTCGGATCGAAACAGAAGAACAAACACTTCGAACAGGCCAAGTGCCGGGTGACCGGGTTGACCGTCTTGTCCGCCCCGGGAAAGAAACTCTCCCCCGCGTTGTCGTACAGACAAACCAGCTTGGAAATCTCACGGTTGCGGCGGTAACGCGGATGATTGGACAGCGGTTGCAGATTAAACATGAACGGCCGCGGCAACGAGACGCTGTGGTCGCCCATGTCGACCGTGTCGTACATGTCCCCCTGCTCCTCCGTCTTCGCCAACGCGACCGGAGTGTCCAAATCCGGGTTCATGAACTGCAATTCTTCATATTCATGAATCCGCGAATTCGTTTCCGCATCCACATCGCTGAGCGAAACGGCGAAACGTTTCGGCAAGGTCTGACGAAGCTTCCAGGACATCGACGTCAGAAAATAGCTTTTGCCGCACGCCGGCGCACCGAAGATGCTGAAGAACAGACTGGGCACCTGGTACATCGAACGCGGCACGTGCAGATGACACTTGGGACAGGCCATCCGAGTCGCGTACTGCCCCATCTCGTCGATCGCATCCCCCTGGGGACTGAAGCGACTGGGCAAAAACCGCTTGGCGTGCTGGAACCCCAATTTGGCATCGCCCAGCAAATCGGGGTGCTCGGCAATCCAAAGTGACTCCTCAGGCGCATAGGCATGCCAGCAATGCGGACACGTCACCTTGTTGAGCAACGTCAGGGCCTGAGTTCTTACTGCGGTCGGCATGCGGGAAAAGTCGCTCATGCGGGAAGGAATCGGGAGAGTGAATGCTTCAGCAGTCTAGTCGACTAAGGGTCTCGATTCCAGCAATCAGCGCGTCCAGCGTCACCCACTCCGCGTGCCGGGCGATCGAGTTTCCTGCCCGCAGGACCGATTGTAGGCATTGGTCCGTCATTCCGGCATCGGGTCAGGCACTTCGGCATCGGGTCAGGCACTTCGGCATCGAGTCAGGCACTTCGGCCGATATTCGTCGTCGATGGCAGGTAGGGCGCGGCCGCCGGGCGGATGCGAAGCTGGAAGAACGCCGGATGCTGGGCCAGCAACAGGGAAAACATCGTCGCTCCGGATTCGCTCAACAGCCCCAGCATCGAATCGTCCAACTTCGGCAGGGTTCGCAAATCGAAGATGGCGCGATTGAGTGTCGTGCCGAACGGGCCGTAGGGATAGTCTGCCAACGTGTCTTCACGCATGCGAAAATAGTCCTGTGACGTCGTCGGCGTCATTGCCATCCCCTGCTGCTTGGCGGCGGTTTGAAAATCGCCTCGCTGTTCGTAGATGTCGATCAGCAATCCGACAGCGAGCTTTCGCGAAGGATTGGATTCCGGCATCGAGTCGCGATAGCGTTGTGCATCGGTCAGGGCGCGGCGATCATATTGAAAGAACCAATCCACACGGCTTTTGTCGGTTTTGATCAGCATCGACAGCGGGTTCAATTTCGTCGCCGTGCGTAACGCGTCGATCGCTTGCTCGCCCAACCCGAGCGCCGCCAACAGCAAGCCGCGCTGATGTTGGACCTGGAAGTTGTATCGGTACTTGCGATGCAATTCGGCGAAGATCCGATAGGCTTCTTCGAAATGATCCAGCGACTGCCATTCGATCATCGCTTGGGCCAAACGAGCGTCGACGGAGTTAGGATCTTTTTCGAGCGCCTTGGTCATGCTGCTGCGCGCCTTTTCCAGATGGGCGAGCGATTCGGCCGCGTCGGTTCGTGAGGCCAGGGTCAGCGACGCGAGGGCGATTGCCGCCAGCGGTTCGCTCAACCGTGGGTCTTCTTCATGGGCTTTCTCAAAACAACTGAGCGCCCGCATGAGTCCCTTGGTGCTGTCGGCATCCGCGTAGGCATGCCCTTTCATCATGCATCCGTAGGCCATCGGATCCGGTGCATCGCTCTTTTGCCCGCTGGTGACCAGGGCACGGCCGATCTGTTTGGCAACGTCCGACGCCACCGCGCTTTGCGTCAGGAATTGTCCTCCCGGCATGGCGCCCGACTGTTCGGTCACAAATTGTTTGCCGTCGATCAGACTGCCGTCGACGGCACTGACAAGTTGCCAGCTGACGACCCAATAGGTTTGTTGTCCCGCCGTCTGGCTCTCGAAGGCCCCGGTCAAAAACGCATCCACCCCCAGTTCTTCGCCGAGCGCGACAAACTGTTCGGGCGTTTGGGCCGTCAACGGCCGGAAGGGCAGCACCGTCAGGCCGTCCACCGCCGACAGTTCGTTGACGAGCGCCGAGGCCAGGATTTCACCGTCGGCAAGGCCGCGCTCGGCCAGCGGCGTCGCTCCGTCGGTCTGCTCCCCCGCCTTCGCGTTGATGTCACGAAGCTCCAACACCGCGATCGATTGGATCGATCCCAACCGCGAAGACGTCTTGCCCAACGACAGCCCGCCCAGCATGCCGCCGAATAGCCCGCCGGCCAACGTCGTCAACACGTGTCGCCGCAAGATCCCCTCGCCGGCTCCCTGTCGGTCGGCCGATTCGTCGGTCCGCGGCGAAGTCGCCGCGCCGTTGCTGCTCAAGTCGAAACGACGCAATCGCGCGTAAACATCCGTCGCCGTCGGGCGTTTGGCCGGATCCTTGTCCAAGCACTGGGCGATCAGCTCACACAACACCGCTGACTTCTCGCAAGGGCCGTGATCGTATTCGACTTCTCCTCTCAGCGTGCCGGCCAATCGATCGGCCGGGGTCTCACCGGGGATCGCCTGCTTTCCATAAAACACTTCGTACAACACGCACCCGAATCCAAACATGTCGGCCGCGCTCGTCGCCGATTCGCCCCGCGCCTGTTCGGGCGCCATGTATCCGGGTGTCCCCAGGATCATCCCCGATCGAGTCCGACTGGTGTCTTGATCGGCATCGGCGAACGCCGAATCACTGACCCGCGAGAGTCCGAAATCGACCAACTTGACGCGCGGCGACGAATCGCCTGCCGAATCATGATGGTCGACCAGCATCACGTTCTGTGGTTTCAAATCGCGATGGATCACCCCGGCGGCGTGCGCGGTCGCCAAGGCACCGGCGATCTGCATCCCGATCTGACAGGTCTGCTCGGGCGACATCGGACCGGCGACCAATTGCTCGGCCAACGTCAGACCGCTGAGGAACTCCATCACCGCATACGGCGCATCGCCCGCCATCCCGACGTCGAACAGTTCCACGATGTTGGGATGCGACAGCGCCGCGACGGCCTTGGCCTCGCGCTCAAATCGCTCCACCAACTCAATCCGTCGGGGGTCCGACGGTGACAAGTGCGGAAAACCCAACATCTTGATCGCGACGGGGCGGTCCAAGCGTGTGTCCACGGCACGATAGACGATCCCCATCCCGCCACGGGCCAGAACCCGACCGATCGCATAGGGCCCGATCGCGCTGACCGACTCGCCGCGGGCCAGGCGATCGTTGGAACCGGCTCGATCCGCGCTGTCAGAAGATTGCGCCGAGTCAGGAGATTGCGGCGAGGCAGGCTGGCCCTTCGAGGGAGCGCGTTCGCTCAATTTCGGTGTTTGCCCCGCATCCGGCGACGGAGCCATCCATTGGGTGGCTCGTGGACTGTCATCCTCTGGACCGGCATCCTCTGGACCGGCATCTGCGTGGCCCATCGGGGCATCACCCGGGGCATCCGCGTCGGTCGCTGGTCGCTCATCGACCAGCGGGCCGGTCGGATCGGCAAAACCCAACACCGGTTCCGGCCGCACGGGGACGCCGGTCTTGGACTGGAACGGCGTGGGCCGCAATTCGGCCGCCTGGCGGGCGCGATGTCGTTTCGATTGCAGTTCGTTTTCGATTGCCAGCAACTCTTCACGCAACAGTTCGATGTGTTCGCGCAGCGGCGTGCTGCGATGTTGCGCAGTGAACAATTTGATGGCCTGTTCGACCGACAACGGGCGATCCGTCTGAAAACACTCTTCGAATTCCAGGCAAACCGTGTCGATCGCGGCCAATTCGTCGGCGGTCAGGTCGTCCAAGTTCATCGTGTTTTACCACCGGGTCACAAGCTAGTTTGTACCGTGTCGCTGGGCTCGACGATCGGGCGTACCGTGATGGGCGAATCAACGGCCGGGCTTAAACCCAATACCGCTATGTTAAGCGTGGTTTCCTCAACTCGGTGCCCGTAGGCTCGCGCCAAACGGCTGATATTCGTTTGACATCAGCCGGTTCGCGCCAGCGCAAGCGGCCTCCCCGTCGAGCGTAACTTAACGGTATTGGGCTCAAACCGACTCGTCCATGTCCTCATCGTCGGAATGAACGGCTTCGGACCAAGTCCGCCGAATCAATTGCAGCCGCCGCTCGGTTGCCCGTTTGCTCAGCCCCAACCGATCGGCAATCTCGTCGACCAAGAAACCATCCATCCGCATCACTGCGATCTGACGCAGCTGGGCGTCTGGCAATTGATCCAGCAGCGCATTGCACGTCTCTTCCAGCTCCACGTTAAGATCCGCGGTCATCGACTCGTCGGAAACCCCACCGATGCCGGGTGACTTGCGAGTCTCGTCTTCATGCATGAACACCGACTCCCCCCGAACGGCGCCGCCGCCCCGTTTCTGACGGGTCTGGAACCTCAGGTGGGCGTTGACTTTGCGGCCGGTCAACGTGATCAACAACCCCCACAAGTTGTCGGGGCCACTGAGATCAGGAAACTGGTCGCGTCGAATTCCGGCGATAAAACTGTTGAAAGCCGATAGTGCGATGTCTTCTTCGTCACCGGCTCGCTTGAGGTTTGACGGCAGACGCTTGGCCGCCAAACGCACCAACCGTTGGAAGTACCCGTTCCACAGCTCTCCGATCGCTTCATCGTCTCCCTCACGAACACGCTCCATCGCAGCGGCAAACCGTTCCGCTGCACTGCTGTCGGCTCCGGGCTGATCGTTGGGGTGGTTGTCCATCACGTTCAGATTGTTGCGCCATTCCATAACATCGTCCAGACGATCAAAAAAACAGTGGATTGGCTGGATTTGGATGCTGCAAAGCAAGTGTCGAAGCAAAGCGGGGCGCAAGGTCGACCTCGTCGCGATAATCCGACCGCGGGATTATACGGATCTTGCGGAAAAACAGTTCAACCGAGGGGGATTCCCTTGCCCGTCTTCCTGGATTCGGTAATCATTCCCATCGTAACAGGATTCATTTCGGAGAATACGACAAGGGTTCACCAATCGGTCTCAACCCGATATTCCACAATTGCCCCCGCAGCCTTAGACGACGGTGGGCCTGTGGCTGGACCGCTGGATGGACCGTGTCGCCCGATTGCCCCGACCCCGACTTGCCGCGACCCCGACTTGCCGAGACTCCGAGCGATTGGCATTTTCCGGTGCCTTGGCGACCAGGGACATATTCCTGACCTAAGTTCCCTCCAGCGGGGAGCACCTTGGGGAGTATTCGCGCTGCATGAACACTGTCACCACACAACATCGCCATCCGGGGGGAATCCAACACATGTTCCGCGCCACCGTCATCGCTCTTGCGATCCTTGCGACTTCGTTCTCGATCTCTGCATCCGCACTGGCCCAATCTCAATGGCCCGACAACGCCTTTGCGATCAAGAAGCATGACTTTGGCACCGTAGCGGTGGCTTCCAAAACCGAATTCCGCTTCCCGGTCTACAACCCCTACACGCAACCGCTGCACATCCAAACGGTCCGACGAAGCTGTGGATGCACGACACCGATCGTCGAAACCGAGTACATCGAGCCCGGCCAGACGGGATCGATCCTGGCTCGATTCAACACCGACACCTTTCGGGGCACCAAGGGCGCGACACTGACCGTCGTGATCGACAAACCGTTCTTCAGCGAAGTGCGACTGCGTGTCGACGGCTACATCCGCAGCGACATGGTGTTCCACCCCGGTGCGATCGAGTTTGGCACCGTCAACCAAGGCGAATCAGACAGCAAGACCACTCGAGTGCTGTATGCCGGCCGCAGCGATTGGGAAATCGCCGACGTGCGGAGCAATGTGCCGTGGCTGGTCCCGAGCAAAAAACTGGTCAGCCGAAGCGCCGGCCGGGCCGATTATGAGCTGACCGTCGCCATCCGCGAAGACGCACCCACCGGACCGTTCCAAAACGAAATCATCGTCATCACCAACGACACCAAACGCCCCGAAGTCCCCTTCCCGGTCAGCGGCAACGTCGAAAGCCCGCTCAGTATCTCGCCCCAAGCGATTGCCTTTGGCAGCTTGAAGCCGGGCCAAAAAATCGAAAAGCGATTGGTCATCAAAGGTGCCACGCCGTTCACGATCGAATCGATCACCTGTGAAGGCTGGGATGTCTCCTTTCCCCAAGCCACCGTGGCCAAGACGATCCACATCGTTCCCGCCACCTTCACCCCGACCGACGCCGAAGGCCCACAAAAGGTGACCGTCCTGATCACCACCGCCGGCGATCAATCTGTCACCGCCAAAGCCATCCTGACCGCCGACATCCGCGAAGAGTGATCGGCAGCGGCCGCCAGCCTACCGGCCGACGGCATTGCCCCACCCCGATCGGCAACGCTGTGAAGCATTTTCCCCTGTGTTTCTTGAGGTTTTAGCGGTAGGGCGCGAGCCCTCCGGTTCTTCATCTATGCCAACACACCGGAGGGCTCGCGCCCTGCCGCTAAAAAATGCTTCACAGCGTTGCCCGAACGGGTTGGCAACCCATTTCGTTTCTCTCCCTCTGGGAGAGACGGCGTTTGCGCAGCAAGCAAACGCCAGAGAGGGCCCACGCTGCAAAAGTCCTGGCGCCTTCCGCTACGATCAAATCCGCCACTTAGCAACCAGCGGAATAGCAGTGTCGGATCTCTTGAAGTGGGATAGGCTTCCAGCCTGTCATTGCAGCATCGACAGGCTGGAAGCCTATCCCACTTATCTTGCGTGCGTCACCCATGAAATCGATGTCCCTTCGCGATACCGATCGCCTCGCCAGTCAGGCTATCTCTCGATCGTCACCCGCCGCCCCGATCGTCAGACTATCTTGGACGCATCTGTCCGTTCGCCCTGATCCGCTGATTTGATTCCATGCCACAAAGACTTCCCCTCCTTCGGTTCGTCTGCCTCGCTCTGCTGTTTTCGATCGGCTCGCTCTCGTGCCCGAACCTCCCAACCGCAGACGCCGCGCCTCCCAACATCGTTTTTGTCCTGTGTGACGACCATCGATATGACTGCTTGGGCGTTGCCGGCCATCCGTTCATCGAAACGCCGCACATTGATGCGATCGCTTCGGCCGGTGCGATGTTCACCAATGCCTACGTCACGACGTCGCTCTGTTCGCCCAGTCGCGCGTCGATCTTGACCGGACAATACGCGCACAACCACCGCGTCGTGGACAACTACCACCCGGTCGATTCGAGTCTGGTGTTTTTTCCCCAACAGCTTCAAAAAGCCGGCTACCAAACCGCCTTCATCGGCAAGTGGCACATGGGCGGAGACATCGATGACCCGCAGCGTGGTTTTGACCACTGGGTCGCGTTCAAGGGACAAGGCACCTATTGGCCCGACGGTCATGGGACGACTCGTGAAGTGCCCCAAACGACCTACGACGGATTTAACGTCAATGGAAAACGCGTTGCACAAAAGGGCTACATCACCGACGAGTTGACCGACTATGCCATCGAGTGGCTCGAGCAGCGGCGATCCGAACAACCCTTCTTCTTGTACGTCAGCCACAAAGGCGTTCACGCGGACTTCGTGCCCGCGGATCGACATCGGGGACGTTATGACGACAAAGCGCTGCCGATCCGCATTCCGACTCCCGAACAGATGGCGAGCGGAAAGCTGCCGATGTGGGTCCGCAATCAACGCAACAGTCGGCACGGGGTCGATTTCGGATACAACATGGCCGATTTCTCTCCGACAATTTATTACCGCCGCTACTGTGAATCCATCCTCGCCGTGGATGACAGTGTCGGTCGCCTGGACCAATACCTGCACCAATCCGGCCTCAGCGACAACACCGTGTTCGTTTACATGGGCGACAACGGATTTCAATTCGGCGATCACGGGCTGATCGACAAACGCGTCGCTTACGAAGCAAGCGCGAAGGTCCCGTTGTTGATGAAAGCCCCTGGCCGGATCCCCGCCGGGCAAACCTACACCGATCTGATCGGCAACATCGACATCGCGCCGACGCTGCTGGAAGCCGCCGGCGCGGAATCCCCCGTCGGCATCGATGGCATCAGCCTGTGGAAGTCGATCTGCGGCGAGTCGACCGACGACGTGACTCGAAAACATTTGTTGTACGAGTATTACTGGGAACGCAACTATCCCCACACGCCAACCCTGCACGCCGTCATCGGTGGCCGCTGGAAATACATTCGCTGCCATGGACTCTGGGATCGCGATGAGTTTTACGACTTGCAAAACGATCCAGAGGAAATGAACAACCTGATCGATGATCCCTCCCATCAAACGCGGATCAAAGCAATGAATGAAACGCTCTGGTCGTTGCTGAAAGAATCCGAGGGCAACGAGATTCCGTTGCTGGAAGATCGCGGCCCCAATTTTCCCTGGCGTCATCCCGATCACGCGCCTCAGGCAGAGTTCCCCGAGGAGTATTTCCGCGAGAGCGAGAAGGGCTGAAAAACGGTTGGCTTCGATCCGCATGTTGGTGTCTAGCCTTTAGGCGCTCCTTCCGGTCGCTGCCCGGCAGTGAGACGATACGGCTAAAGCCCAAGACCGCTAAGTTAAGCGTCGTTTCTTCAGATGAGGGCCCGTAGGCTCGCGCCAAACGGCTGATATTCGTTTGATATCAGCCGGTTCGCGCCAGCGTCCGGGCCCCCTCATTCATGTTACCTGAGCGGTATTGGCTAAAGCCTGGACACCAGCGCAACCGCACCTGCCGGAGAATGAAAGAGGGTCGATGGCACCATCCCTCCTCGATTGATCACGTGTTCCTAACCGTCACAGGCCAGGGTGATACGGATTTCGTCGTAGCTGACTTCGCCGTTGAAGTGATCAAAGATCGGTTTCATTTTTCCGTCACCGGCCAAATGCTTGTTTGCCAAGACGCGCTGGGCCGTTTCAGGTTTCACCCAGGGCGTCGGATCATTGATACCGTGGTGCCGGATGTAGTCGGCCAGATACTTGACCACCGTGCTTTGGGCGCGGGACATCTTTTGGGCGACCGACTCGATCGAATCACCCGAACGAAAGTAATCAAACGCGGCCAACGAGCTGATGGCGGGGACGAAGCAGTCACTCCCATCGGCAGACTTCTTGCTGCGCCCGGTGGCCGTCAACTTCGGCGTCCCTTGGCCACGCAGCAGACGCCGGCCTGATTCGGTCGGCTCCAGCGTCTTGTAGGAGCCGCTGCGACACAGGTATTTCTGGCTGATCAGCTGTTGGATCCAGACCTTGATCGCCATCGGACCGTGGTCGCCGAGTGCCCCGAAACGGTTCAGCCGGTCGTGATTGGACTGGAAGATACGTTTGTCGGATTTTCCCGCCAGCACGCGGGCGACATATCCGGCGCCGTACTTATGTTTCAAATCCTGGACACACGCGACAATGGTTTGCGCGATGTCGGCCGACTGGTCGTGCAATTGCAATTCGCCCAGGCAAACATCACAGGCGCCGCAACGCATCACGCCGTAGTCCTGGCCGAAGTATTCGACGATCGCTTGATGCCGACAGGTGACGTCGTTACAGAGTTCAAACATGGCCTGTAACGAATCTCGGGCGACTTGACCGGCTTCGCCGTGCATCACGTCGCTCCAGACCAGGAAGTCGCGTGGACTGTGCAGCAAGACGCACTCCGCATCCAGCCCGTCGCGACCGGCTCGACCACTTTCTTGCTGGTAGTGCTCAACGGACTTGGGCATCCCGGTATGGATCACAAACCGAATGTCCGGTTTATCGATTCCCATGCCAAAGGCGATCGTGGCGACGATGATGTCGCAGCGTCCCTGCATGAAACTGTCTTGGTTCGCCTTCCGCTGCGGAGCGGCCAGGCCGGCATGGTACGGTTTGGCTTTCAGTCCCAGCGTCCGCAGCGCCTGGGTCGTCGTATCGACTTCGCGACGGCTGAGACAATATACGATGCCCGACTGGCCCCGGTGACGATTGACGACCTCCATGATCTGCTGCATCTTTTGCCCGGCCCGGATCATCCGATACGTCAAATTGGGGCGATCAAAATTCCCGATCAGAAAACTCGGCTCGCAAAGCCCCAACTGGCAAGCGATGTCGCGGCGGACGGGCTGCGAAGCCGTGGCGGTAAACGCATGAACGGACGCCTCGGGGAACACCTGTTTGAGCGTCTTGAGCTGCTGATACTCCGGACGAAAGTCGTGCCCCCATTGGCTGACGCAGTGCGCTTCATCGATCGCGAAATAGCGGACACAGCGCTGCTGTCGCAAGAAACCGAGCGTCTTGGGCGAAAGCAAGCGTTCGGGGGCCAGGTACAGCAAGCGAAGTTCGCCACGACGAATTCGCTCGGCGACCTCCCGCTTTTCGGTTTCGTCTTGCGTGCTGTTGATCAGCGCCGCCGGAACTCGCTTTTCCCTCAGCGCATCAACCTGATCCTTCATCAACGAGATCAGCGGCGACACCACGACTGCCAAGTCGCCGGCACCAGCCCCTTTGTTTCCGTGAAGTCCGTTGCACAAGGCCGGGGCTTGAAAGCAAATTGACTTGCCGGCTCCGGTGGGCAGCACCGTCAAGCTGTCGCGACCTTCCAGAATGGTCTGAATTGACTGCTCTTGAAGGGGGCGAAACGAATCGAAGCCCCAGAATTGTTTCAACACGCGCCGTACATCGTCCATCGGTCTCTCCCAATACTTGTGTGCAAATGACAAAAGTGAATCGGGTAGTCCGATGCCTCGGCGATGACTTCAGAATTGTGGTTCTAAACATCAACTTGCCGAGTGGCGATCAGTTCGCTAACCGCATCATGACATTTCCAAAGAATCAAGTCAAGCATTTGTGACACGGGTACTTGCCGTTGGTGCCTAGGCCTCGCCTATCCTCGTCGACCGCGGAACGCCTAAACAACACAGCCGAGGGCGCGCTTAGCGGCCCGAGGGGAATGAACCCACGGATGGCAGGGCGTACCCACGGATCCCAGGCTGCTTTTCATCCGTGGGTACGCCCTGCCATCCGTGGGTGTGATCCGTTGCTGTGATACCGGAGATCGTTTGTTTGATCCGATCGATCGAGGGAAGCCGATTGCGAGCGGTGGCATCGGGTACGATGGACATCGCCACCGCGCTCGCGCCAACTACCTTCGGACGCATCGAATGAGTGTTCCCGAGTCATTCCAGTACATCCATCTGCCTTGTGGCGAGTACACCGAGATCCGTGGCGCCGAATTTGAATCGGTCGCCAATCCGCTATCGGGAATCCAGACCACACTCTGCGCCCACTGCGGACAGCAGGATGATGTGGGAGAATTCTGTTGGGAAGGTTCAGAAGAAACGATCGCCGACTACTACCACCGACTGTTGATTCAAATCCCGGAACAGGAACTCGACCGAGCCGGCCGCACCGGCATGTTCAACTACTTGACGATTGGCGGCGTCGCCGGATTCGCCGCCGGCGTCTTCATCGGGTTGATCTTGGGGCGACTGGGGCCGATCGCGGCGATCGTGGGGGGATTGATCGCCGTGTTGCTGTTGACCTCGATCGGAGTGCTGATGGGGTTTCTGCACTTCGAGAAGAAGGTCGTCGCGCCGGTCGTCAAAAAGTACTGGAACGTCGACGACGTCCGGTTACTCGTCCAGCGATGATCGTTCGACGCCACGATCGGTCGCTCAACGGCGCGCCTTTGCATCACTGGGGACTGGAGTCTATGTTGAGTGTCTTCCTCCGGTACGCCACCGGAGCATTCCTCTTCCATCCGGTTAGCCTCTACCATCCGGTGAGCAATGTCCAGTGAGCCACAAGCGAGCCGACGCCACTGGAGTCATGGGTTCTGGTGGGCGGCGCTGGCGTTGCTCGCGTTCGGTCTGCCACAATGCAGTCTGCTGGTCATCAAAGCGATAACTTGGATTCCGCTGGGCAACAGCCTCATCAACGCGACGGACATCGCAATCAGTTATGCGATCTATGGCGTTGCAACGGCGGTTTCGTTCGCATCCGGCCTGGTGATCCTGGCCGCCATCTTGCTCCGGGCCGGAAGTGGTTGGAAGCGTTTGTTGATGGCGGTAGGTTTTGTGGCCGTGCACTGTCTGGTGACGGGACTCGTGCTGGCCGTCACGCAATTCCGCTGGATGCAACACGCGATGCAGGAAGAATCGGCATACCGACGCGTGATCGCATACCTGTTTCTGTCTCCGGCGATGTCCTTTGCCTCGGTGTTTCCGGCCGCGGTCATGCAATGGTTCCGCCGATGGACAATCACACGCGGTTGGCCGGAATCAAATCTTCAACGCGTCAACGTGCTCGCGCTGATGGAATGGGTGCTGGTCAGCGCGTTGATTTTCACCTTGGTGCGACTGTCGTTTGTCGCCGATTACCAGTCCAACGTGTACGCGTTCTATTATGAAGCCTTGATGGTGATGTTACCGGCGATCGGGCTGGGGATCGTGACGATGCTGCTGTTTCGCTGGATCCTGTGCGTTGACGCGTCGCCGCGCCGTTTCCTCATCCTGTTGATCATTGCGTTGATTCATGGTTTCGTCTTCGCCGCCTCCTTTGTCGCTCTACAAGCCGAGGAGAACGCCATCGGGCCAAATCTGAACTTGCAATACAGCATCGCCCCGTTGTCGACGTGCGCGACCGGAACACTGATCGCGACCGCCATCGTCGGTTGCCTGCGGAAGCTGGGGTATCGATTGCACACCAGCGGGACGCGTTAGCGAGCGGCGCGTGGTGCAGGGATGCCGCTGACACGCGCCACTGGCTGACGCCCGATGCCACCTACTTTGACGCCAAGCGGGGTGTTTTTGTTAGCGGTAGGGCGCGAGCCCTCCGGTCTTTCACGGTGTTTTTGAAGCGCGACCGGACGGCTCGC
>NZ_NTFY01000038.1 GCF_002289565.1 Rhodopirellula sp. SM50
AGACGATGGGGGCAGGACGATGGGGGCAAGACGATGGGGGCAAGACGATGGGGGCAAGACGATGGGGGCAAGACGATGGGGGCAGAACGATGGGGGCAGAACGATGGGGGCAGGAGTTTGCGCTCGGAGCGAAGAGGGTGCTTTGGCGTCGTTGTTGGTATCGGGGGCTGCAGGGCCGCGGAAACTCTCCCCTCGCTGCGCTCGACCCTCCCGCACAGAGGTCGTGCAGTTTTTAAGTCGTTGAATTCAAAGGGGTTTCGTCACTCTCCCTCTGGGAGAGTCGGGCGTAGCGGGGAGAGGGTTCTCTTTCCTGCTTGGGACGCGAATCTGGCAGCTGAAGTAAAACTCGCAATTCACGTCGCCGGTCAGAGTCGCGTCACTTCTTTTTCCGCCGCTGGGTGATCAGCGCGTGCATGACGTCGCTGCGACGCACCACTCCCAGCAATTCGTGAGGGCTGGCGCGTTGGACGACGGGAATGCAATCGTCCGTCTCGCCTTGGAACAACTCGAACGCTCGCGCCGCCGGGTCGTCTTCGTGCAGACAAGAATCGATGTCGCTTACGAGATCTTCGGCACGCACCAGTTTCGCCGCGCTGTGATCAAACAGAACGTCGCTGAGCAGTGGATAGCGAATCACGCCGACGACGCGCATTCGGTCGTCGACGACCGGGTAGGTGTTGTCGTGGCTGTGTTCGATATGCGCGACGACTTGATCGAAGTCGGCTGATTGATGGATGCCTTTGGTCTTCCGCAGCAGATCGCTGACCTTGACTTTGCCGATCACCGCCGCCGCGGGGGCGGTGCCGTTGACCGCCGCACGGAAGCGGTCGACGAGTTCGCGCAGCTGTTCCAGCGGCGTGCGGCTGGTGTGGTGGATCGCTTGAGCCAGCGGGACTTCGCCGGTTTGAATCAGCGAGTGTCGAATGAACAGCGGGCCGATGATTTCGAACAAGACGACCGATCCCAAGATGATGTCTTGGATCGGTTTGCCCAATTCCGGATTACGGTTGACGGCAATGGTGGACAGTGCGATCGCGGCTCCGGCTTGCGCGAACAGGCACGAGCCGCCCCAGTTGCGCACTTCGGGCGGTTGCCGGGTGGCTTTGGCCGCGACATACACCCCCAGCCATTTGCCGACGATCCGAAAGGCGATGTAGACGATGCCCAGTTTGCCCGCGGCGATGAACGCTCCGGCATCGAGTTCGGTGCCGTGGGCGACGAAGAACAACACCGCCAGCAAGCCCGACAAGTGATCGAGCTCGTCGACGATCTTCTGTTTGTAGTCCGACGTGTTGGCAACCGTCACGCCCATCATCAGAAAGGACAGCATGTACGGAATTTCGAACGATTCGTCGACGCCCAGCAGGAACGTGACGGCGGCGACCAACAGCACCAGCCAGCGTTTCATGTTCAGGAATCCGCAGCCATAGCTGACCACCAATCCGCCCACGATCCCCAGCCCCATCGATCCGGCGACGTTCAGCAACACCCCGAACATCTGGCGGCTGAAGGAGACTTGCAGGTTGCCCTGGGACCATTCGATGCCCAGGAATGCAAACTCGAACAGGATGATGCAGGCGAAATTGTTCATCGCGACCAAGAAGCCCGTGCTTTCGGTCACCGGGCCCTCGGAACGGAATTCTTTCAGGACCAGGATCGTGGTCGCCGGCGCGGTCGCAACGGCCAAGCATCCCAGCAACAACGCCATGCTGCCGGTGCACCCGAACAGGGCCAAGCCGATCGTGACCAGCACCGCGGTCGCCGTGATTTCGGCGATCGAGAGCGCCATGCAATGCGCCGCGACACGCCGGACCTTGGAAAAAGTAAACTCGCAGCCGAGATTGAACAGCACCAGCGCCATCGCCAGTTTGAGCAGCGGTTCGAACAGCTCGACGTGCTCGGTCGGGACCCAGTCCAGGGCGCTCGGGCCGACCAGCAGCCCCACCAACAGAAACGCCGTGACTTTGGGCAGATGAACGAAATCGGCTAATACACCGGCGGCCAGGCAGACGGCGAGCAGCAATCCAATCGTGCTGGTGATGTGCAGATGAAATTCACCCATGAGGATCGCCAGAAAAGGTCGTCCGTGGACACAGTTGGAAAATCCACAAAGAGTGTCAAGTGTGGTGAGACGTGGTCTTGTCGGTCACCCTTTGTTTGCCGAGGCCCAAGTTTAGCCGAAGTGGACCGTCGTTGTCGCGGTCGATTGGAGGGGCGCCCGGCAATCGCATGGGACGGTTCGTAAGAGAGCCGATTCGTCCCGACGGGCAACGTCACGGCGTGTTGCATGGTTAGCGAGCCGTCCGGTTGCTGCGTGAAAAACCGGAGGGCTTGCGCCCTACCGCTAACAAAAAGCACCCCGCTTAGCGTCCGGGTAGATGAGATGGGGCGTCAACCATCCGGGCCATCGATCACGCGGGCGACGGCGAAGATCGTGTTGTCGTGCGGAATCGATTTGGCGTTCCACTGGAACCAGCGATAGTTGCCGCCGGAGTCCCGGTAGCGATTGCAGAACGCCACGATCGAATCGCCCTGGGCCAGCGTGCTGATCGCTTGGAGCGTTTGCTGGACGTCGTCGGGGTGGATGAATTCGATGAAGGGTTTGGAGATCAATTCGCCGTCGCTGTATCCCAACACCCGTGAGAAGTTCGAATTGACCCGTTTGAAGTAACCGTCCAAGCTGGCAATGCAGAACAGATCCATGCTGAGTTCGAAAAATCGGCACAGGTCGCGTTCGGCACGCTCCATCGACGATTCCACGTAGGCCGTAATTTGCGTCGCGATGGTCCCTGCGTCGGCCGGGCGGTCGCGTTCGTTTGGCGCCAAGCAGCGTTTGGCCAGCGCGATGATCGCCGGATCCGCGTCGCAGGCGTCCAGGCGTTGGTACGTTTTGTGGATGGAGCCTCGGGCGGCGCGACGATAAATCCGACGAAAGCTCGATCCTTCATAAGGCGGCTTGCCCGTCAGGATTTCGCACAGCAGCGCGCCCAAGCCGAAGACGTCCGAACGCACGCTGATGTGATGACCCCGCGCCTGCTCCGGCGCCATGTAGCTCGGGGTGCCGATGATCTTGCTGTTGGACAAGATCATCGAGAGCTGCTCGTCGGAAATGTTTTCCACCGCAGCCGGGCTGATCGGGGTGAGCTCAATCGGGGACTTTCCCATGTGGCGACTCAATCCCCAATCCATCACGTGGACTTCGCCGTACGCGCCCACCATCACATTGGACGGCTTGATATCCAGGTGAATGGTCTGGTGCGCGTGTGCATAGGCGATCGTCTGGCAGACTCGGGCGAAAACATCCAGCAGACGCGAATGCTGGAGCTGGGTTTTGTTCTCCGTTTTCATCAACTCACTGAGCGTCCTGCCCTCGACCAGTTTCATCGCAAAGAAGGGCTGTCCGTCATCGCTGAACCCCATGTCGTAGACCGAGACGATCCCCGGATGCTGCAGCCGCGCGGTCGTGCGAGCCTCTTGGAAAAAACGCTGACGCGCTTCGTCTCGACCCTGGTAGTTCTGCAGCAAGACTTTGATCGCGACCTCCCGATCAAAGAGGCTGTCGTAGGCATGATAGACCAACCCCATGCCGCCTTTGCCGATTTGTTTGTCGATCGCATACCGTTGCATCATGGCAACCGGTTGCTGCTCGCCATGGTCGTGATCGAAATCTCCCCCCGGCTCACTTCCCGCACGGTCTTTCGAGATCGATGCGGTGCGCGCCGACGAGCGGTTGGGGATCATGGATTCCGGATCCTCGTGATTCGGTTGCAGGTCAAAATCGCGGCAAATTTGGATCAAGGTCATCGATTGCAAACCCTCCTTGCGAGAGCTCGCGCAGCCTTGAGTGATCTGTTTGCCCCACACCCGCTGTGGCCGTATCGTTCAGCCTTTCCAGCAGGAGATCCCCGGAGAACCTTGCTCGGTTCGCCGGCGATCAACGATTTCAACGCTGCACAAAGCTCCCCGTAGTGCGGGGGGCTCCCCGATGGTGTGGGAGGCTCCCGGTAGTGCGGGCGGCTGACGCGCCCGCGGTGGAGTCGAAACGTTGTGCATCTGCTCGTGTGTCCGCTGACAACAATTATACCCCTTATTCCTGGGGGAGGGTAGCGAAAAGTCCCCCAGGATCTCGAGAGGCGTTGTTTTTGCCCGTCCGGTCAGCTGGGATGGGACTGGAGAAGCTGGTTCAGCTCGGCCAGCATGGCGCCGACATCGACGTTCAGCTGGGCCAGATCGGCGACGGTTGCCGCCAAGTCGTTGTCGCGGGCCTTCGATTCGATCCGCAGCGCCGTCTCGCGAACCGCCTCGGCGAAAAACAGGCTGGCGGACCCTTTTAAGGTGTGTGCGCTGCGGGCGACCACGACCGGATCGCCGTTGGGGATGGAGTCGTTGAGGACTTGCAGCAAGCCCGTGCATTCGGCGATGAACACTTCGGCCAGCCGTGCAACACCGCGTGATCCGCCAGGGATTCGGCTGGCTGCCGCTTGCAGATCGATCGTCCGAAACTCGCCAGGGCCGTCATCGATGGAGCCAGTGGCATCGGGGCCGGGATCCGAAGCAGACGCGGCGTTGGCGTCGCCGCCTCGGACTGCGTGGGGCGCTGTGGGCAGGGCTTGAGACGGGGCTTGAGACGGGGCTTGAGACGGGGCTTGAGACGGGGCGATCGCCGCCGGTTCGTTCGGGGCGTCAGCTGCAGCCAGGCCAGCGTCTGGTTTTCCAACGCCTGATCTTGCGGGGCCTGATTGGCCGAAGGCGTCGAGCACGGACGTCGCGGGAGCGAACTGGGCCATCATTTCTTGCAGCCGCCGCTGATGGATCGGTTTGGTCAGGTAGCCGTCCATGCCCGACTGGGCGCACGCCTCGGCATCCTCCTTCATCGCCGCGGCGGTCAACGCGATGATCGGGATGTGCCGACCGGTGACGCGCTCATGCGCGCGAATCGCCTTGGTCGCGTCGATGCCGTCCATCACGGGCATGTGCATGTCCATCAAGATCATGTCAAACGGTTCGGACTCGTACCGCGCGACCGCTTCGCGTCCGTCGCTGACGACGACGGGGTGATGGCCCGACGCGCGGAGCATGCCGACGGCGACGTGTTGGTTGGCCAAGCCGTCTTCGGCGACCAGGACACGCATCGGCAAGCATTCGGGCAGATTCGCACGTGGATCGATCTTGGCGGCCGATTTTCGCTGCATGACTTGCAGGATCGTGTCGAGCAATTCCGATTGCACGGCGGGTTTGGTCAGGTAGCGGGCGATGCCGATGTCCTGGCAGCGCTGCAATGCATCGCCGCTGGAGGACGACGACAACATGATCAGTTTCAGTTGTTCGCTTGAGAACTGGCTGCGGAGTTGTGTGGCGAGTTCGAACCCGTCCATTTCCGGCATCATGCAATCCAGGATCGCCAGCTGAAACGGCCGGCCGCGTTGGGCCGCATCGGTGACCGCTTGCAGCGCGCTGGGACCACCGGCGGCCAGCGTCGGAGTCAACTGCCAGTTGGTCAGAATCTCTTTCAAAATTCGCAAGTTGGTCGCGTTGTCGTCGACGACCAGCACGGACAACTCGGCAAGGCTTTCCAGGTCGCCTTCTCGGTCAACGGTTTGGTCTTCCGCCAGCGGAAAGAACGCCGTGAAGTAGAACGTGGTGCCCTGGCCGGGGCGGCTTTCCAGTTGCAGTTCTCCATGCATCAACTGGACCAGTTCTTTCGAGATGGCCAGCCCCAGTCCCGTGCCGCCGAACCGACGCGTGGTCGATTCATCGGCTTGCGTGAACGGGTCCAGGATCGAGGCGTGTTTTTCTGTGGGGATCCCGATTCCGGTGTCCTTGACGCTGAACCGCAGCGGCAGGTGATTGGGAGGTGCATCCGGGCACGGATCTCCCGCACAGACTTCGACCAGCACCTCGCCTTCGTCGGTGAATTTGATGGCGTTGCCGATCAAGTTGATCATCACCTGACGCAACCGTCCGGGGTCTCCCATCCAGCGATCGGGAAGATCCGGTGCGACGCGGCAGGCCAGTTCGACGGTCTTTTTGGCGGCACGGATGGCCAGCGATTGGCTGGTGCGCTGGATCAGATCGCGCAACGAGAACGGGATCGATTCCAGTTGCAATTTCCGCGATTCGATTTTCGAAAAATCAAGGATCTCGTTGAGCAACAACAGCAGCGATTCGGCCGAATCTCGCACCAGATTGATGTAATCGAGTTGCTCGTTGTTGAGTTTCGTTTGGGCCAGCAGTTCGGACATCCCGATGATGGCGTTCATCGGCGTCCGAATCTCGTGGCTCATGTTGGCCAGGAAATCGCTCTTGGCCCGGTTGGCCGCGTCGGCTTCGTCGCGGGCTTTGCGAAGCGCTTCTTCGTACTTGATCAGTTCGGTGATGTCACGTGAGATGCCGAAGGTGCCGATCACGCGCTCGTCGTCTTCCATCAACGGCATTTTGGTGGACATGCACCAGGTGTCGTCCCGGTCGCGCCAGGTTTCGCGTTCGACCAGATCGACGACGGGTTCACGCGATTGCATGATCCGCAATTCATCTTCACGGGCCGCGGCGGCGTGTGTTTCGGTAAAGATGTCGGCGTCGGTTTTTCCGATCACTTCGGCGCTGGCCAGGCCGAACTTTTTCGCCATCGCTTCGCTGATCCGAACAAACCGGCTGTCCGGATCTTTGAAATAGATGCTGTCGGGAATGTTTTCCAGCAGCGCGGTGAGCAGATAGCGTTCGTATTTCAGTTCGCTTTCGGCGAGATGTCGATCGGTGACATCCCAGAAGATCAGTTGGATACCGATGACGCGTTGATGGGCGTCCAAGACGGGGCTTTTGATCCGTTCGATCCACCGGCGTTGGCCGAATTTATCGATCGACTCTTCGACGCTGTGCAGCGACTCGCCGGTGCGGATGACCTGCCGGTCGTCCTTCATGTAGGCCTGGGCGATGTCGGGCGGGAAGAGTTCGTCATCGCGTTTGCCCAGCACTTCGTCCAGCGTGCAGCCACGGGATTTGAGGTACGTCTCGTTGGCAAACAGCCGCCGACCGTCGATGTCCTTGATCAACAGACTCAGCGGTAACGTGTTGACCAGTGACTGATACGCGGCCAGTGATTGATGCGGCGCGAGGGAATCAAGCACGTCGCTGCCCGAATCATCCCAGGACGAATCATCTGGGGTCGGTTGGTCCGTTTCGATGCCATGCGGATCTGCCATCGGACTGGTTCTAACAACACTTCTTGATCATCGTGACCTCGTTTCCGATTTCGTTGAAACTCAACTCGTCGGCAAAGCTCTTCATCAGCACCAACCCCTTGCCGGATTCGGCCGCAAATAGATTCGCATCGACTTTGTCAGGCACTTTCGTGGTGTCAAATCCGTTTCCTTCGTCGCGGATCACGATCTTGATTTCGTCTTTGCTGGCCGTCGCCTCGACGTAGACCTGACGATCCTTGTAGGGGGCTTCCTGTTTCCGCCGCTCGATCAAATCCGACGTCGCGTCGTCGTAGATGATCGCGTGATGAGCCGGGGTCACCGAAGGGCCGAGTTGCAAGTTGCCTCGATACATGGCGTTGATCAACGCGTGTTCGATCGCCACGCCCAATCGATTCATTTCCGCGCCGCTGATCAATTCCATCCCCGAGACGACTTGCATCAGCAACCCGACCAGCGGTGAAATCAAGTCGCTGTCGTTGGGCAGTTGGAACTCAAAAACGTTCTTGGTCAGCTTGGAGATCAGCTTGGCAAAACTGGCGTCGGTTCGGATCACGCCCAGCACGTCGACGATCGTGTCGTTGAGCAGCGATTGCAAGTGATTTTTCGGCACGTAGCCGGCGGCCCCTTTTTGAAGCGCTTCGGCGGCCAAGTCTTCCGATCCACGGGCGGTGACCAGGATGGCCGGAATGTGCGCGTAGTCCGATCGCATCATCTCCACCAACTCCAGACCGTTGACCTCCGGCATTTCCAGGTCGGTCACGACGATGTCCAACGGTTCGCTGGCCAGGATCTCGATCGCTAAACGTCCATTGGCCGCATGTCGTACATCGTGACTCCCTTCCTCCAACAGCATCCGCATCTCAACCGCCTGAGTCGGACTGTCTTCGACCAATAATACCTTCGCCATGATGCCGTAATTCCGAATGGTGTGAGCGTGAACAGTGGTTCTGCGACCGAACCACCCCCCATCCTACACGTTTTTTGCGTTCAACGATCCGACAGAACTGACAATCTGGCGGCAGTTTGGGAACTTCCATCTTGCGGCGAGTTTTCCGGTCCTCCCGGTCGACCGGGCTGGCCAGTTTGGCCGGGCAACTGTCTTGCACAAAATGTAAAAGATCCAGTTTAATCTGCCTGGATCGCCTGGTCGGGACCTCCTGCCAACTTCCGATAGGCTAGGGAGACACGGGCTTGTTGGTCGACTACACTAAGTGTGCGTTTTGACTGGCCAGCCCACCCCCCGTGTCGCTCCGCCGTCAAGACGTCCCGCCACGACCCACCGTAAGCCCACCTGCAGCCCTGCCTGCGCCAATCGACGTGCAATGTCGACCAAACCCCTGATTTGATGGGGTCCGGCATACGAATTGCCCCGCAATTCGACGTGACCGCATCGCACGCGCTTAAAAGGATCTGCCAACCTGTATCCGACGCGATGGTCGGTCCGGTCGGCGTCCGAAGGCCGCGGCGGGTGCGTACTGCATCCCTCCCTCCCACCTACCTAGCCCACCGACGACGCCATGTCCAACTGCATCGATCCCCGGCCGATCTCGGCCGAACCAGCGTTTCGATCCGAAAATGATCTCAACGTCGCCACGACCAGGCGGAGAGGCCTCGCCGGTTTCGACGAGACTCGCCTGGCGGGAGGAGCGAACCAAGCGAGGGACATCCACGCGTTAAGCTGTCACCCTTCCGTGTGCGGGAGGGTCGAGCGAAGCGAGGGGAGGGCGAGCAGCGAGTTTGCACCCGACCGACAGGTTCATCGTAGCGGCGAAAGATTGCGGCCCATGATGCAGCGGCCCATGATGCAGCGGCCCATGACCCGGCACGGGGTCGTCCACTTTTTGCCCCTATTGGCCGCCCTGATCGCGGTTCCGATCCTCGGGTTCTCACTCTCGGCCCTGTTCTTCGGCAGCGGCGGCCAGGTCGACGAGAACGTGCTGCTGCACACCGTCGGACGAGATCGCTTGCAGGTTACCGTGATCGAACGGGGGAATTTGCAAAGTCAAACCAATCGGGAAATCCACTGCATGGTTGAAGACGTCCAGCGTGACGGAATCAACGGCACCCCGATCCTGTGGATCATCCCCAACGGCAGCAGTGTCAAAGAAGGCGATCTGTTGGTCGAACTGGAATCCGCCCCGATGCGTGAAGCCCTCGACGAGCAAATGTTGGAAACCGAAGACGCCCGCTCGACGCAGATCCAGGCCGAAGCCAATTACAACAACCAGATCGTTCAGAACGAAACCAACAAGGCGGAAGCCGAATTGCAAGTCCAGCTGGCCAAACTGGAACTGGAAATGTACACCGACGACGAAAGCGGGACGCTGAAGTTGGCGGTCGAGGAAATCAAGCGTTCCATCGACGAGGTCAACAACCAGATCCTCGAAGCCCAGGCGACACTGGAACTGCGACGCGACGACCGCCGCGGGATCGACTCGCTGTACAAGCTCGGTTACGCCAACCGCAATGAGCTGCGGAAAAGCGAACTCGCGTTTCTGCAAGCCGAAGGCAAGTATGCCGCCCAGTTGAACAAGCTCGAAACTTCCTTGGCGACGCTCCGCAAAAAGGAAAACTATGAACGCGAAATGGAATTGTTGCGTTTGCGAGGAAAGTTGCAGACCGCCGAACGTGGACTGGAGCAGACGTTGCGAAACAACGAAGCCAGGCTGGCCCAGGTGCAAGCGATCCTGCGGGCCCGGACGGAATCGCTGAAGAAGGAAGAAGAGCGGCTGACACGCTACACCGAACAACTCGCCGCCTGCAAGATTTTTGCACCCGAAGCCGGGATGGTCGCGTATGCCTCGGATCGAAACGACGAAATCCGCGAAGGCATGCCGGTCCGCTTTCGACAACACCTGATGTCGCTGCCGGCTCTCGACAAGATGCAGGTCCAGACCGCGGTTCACGAATCGGATCTCGAACAGATTCGCATCGGGATGAAGGCCCGTATCACCGTCGATGCCTTTCCCGAGAACGAATACATCGGAACGGTTCAATCGATCGCCGTGTTGCCGGAGCAAAATGGTTGGCGCGGCAGCGAGACGAAAGTCTACGCGACGACCGTCACGATCGATCAGACCGTCGATCAACTCAAACCCGGCATGACCGCGGTCACGGAGATCATGATCGATTCGATCGACGACGCACTGACCGTGCCGATCCAAACGGTGGTCGAACGAGACAAGCAAACGTGGGTGCTGGTTCGGGAGAACCATCAACTCGCCACCCGAGCGGTCCAGACGGGACGTCAAACGGATTCGGTCGTGCAAATCCTCGACGGTCTGACCGACGGTGATCAGGTGGCCCTGAATCCACGCGAATTCATCGACGATCTTCTCAGCGGCGATTCCTGATGTGGTGGGCGACTCTCAAACTGGCGATCCGCAACTTGCTGCTGCATAAAATGCGCAGCTCGTTGACGTTGTTGGGGACCATCCTGGGTGTCGCCTCGGTGATCGCGATGTTGTCGATCGGCGAAGGCAGCAAACAGGACGCGCTCGATCGCATCCGCGGTTTGGGCGCCAACAACGTCATCATCCGCACGGTCCAGCCCTCGTCGGGACCTGACGCCGGTGGCGGCAGCGGAACCCAGCCGGCGATGGTCACCACCAGCCGCTACAAGGTGAACGCGTACGGTTTGACGTACGCCGATCTCCGTGCGCTGAGCCAATTGCCGACCGGGGAAAGCGTCGTGCCGGTGATGATGAAGCGACAGGAGGTTTCTCACCATCGCAATCGGATCGCCCAGGCTCGGGTTCTGGCGACCACGCCGCAATTGCGCGACGTCCGCAGTATTTCAGTCGCCCGCGGCCGCTTTCTGCAATCACACGACTTGGAAACGATGTCCAACGTCGCCGTCCTGGCCGACGGGGCCGCACGCAAGTTGTTCGGGTTCAGCGATCCGCTCGGCCAACCGATTTTGATCGGTGGCACCGCGTTCCGAGTGGTCGGCGTCTTGGCAGAACGTGACAGTGGGGTCGCCCGAGCCGGCCAGGCCGAAGGCGGCGATGCCAACCAGGATATCTTCATTCCGCTCGATACAGGCCGTGGCCGATTCGGGTTCTTGTCCCGCGCCGGGTCGCAAGGAAGTCGTGAATACGACCGCGTCGAACTGACCGAAATCACCCTCGCGGTGGCCAGCGGTGACGCCGGCAAAGAGGCGTCCGATCGTGTCGTTCCGACCGCCAACATGGTGCGGGGGTTGCTGGAAAAGAGCCACGCGTCGAAATCCGATTACCAGGTGCTGGTGCCGTTGGAGTTGATGGCCCAGGCGGAACACGAAAAGCGGATCTGGAACATGGTGCTCGGTGCGATCGCAGGCATCTCGCTGCTGGTCGGCGGGATCGGGATCATGAACATCATGCTGGCGACGGTGACCGAGCGGACGCGGGAAATCGGGATCCGCCGCGCGATCGGAGCCAAGAAGCGAGACATCATTCGTCAGTTCTTGTTGGAGACGACGGTGTTGTCCGCGATGGGCGGAGTGCTCGGGATTGTCTTGGGGATCGCGATCCCGATCATCGTGACCGTGTTTGCGGGGATGAAAACCGCCACCAGCTTCTCCTCGATCGGCTTGGCCTTCGGCATCTCCGTCGGCATCGGGATCGTGTTCGGAGTCTACCCGGCCTACAAAGCCGCCTCGATGAACCCCATCGAAGCCCTGCGAAAGACGTAGACGCGTCGGTCACGCTGTGCCTGGCAACAGCCGAAAAAGGGGCGTAGGTCACGCTGTGCGTGACAATCCGCCGAAAAAGAGTTGGCAGAACGATACGGGGCAGAATCATGACAGCCTAAAATCATTCTGCCCCGAATCATTCTGCCCCGAATCATTCTGCCACCCATCTCTTCATCGTTTTGCCCCCATCGTCTTGCCCCACCGCCATCACGTCTCGCCAATCATCTCTTTTTTAATCGCGTGCGTTGCGTGTAGACGTAACCGTAGTCGCTCATCGCCTTCTCCGTTTCGGGGGATATCGGGCAATCTCTTTCGGTGTCGTACTCCCATCCAATCATTCCCGCCACGAAAAGGTCGCATCTCTGCTGATTGACTCGGTCGACCAACAATGGGACCAATGCTCGAAAATGTTGCTCATGAACATTGATGGGCGCCGTCGCAGGTTTGTCGGGCTTTTCCGGCCTCCATACAGCGCAGGCAAAAGCTCTGTGGTCATCTTTCTGGAATTTCTGATGAATAGGATCACCGAACATCTCTACGGCCGTCGGAAATGGCGACCATCTGATGGCTAGGCTAACGGGAGCGAGAGTCCGCAATATGCCGGGGGAGAACTTATGAATCGCATCAAAACGGTCTACGTGAACGGCCTGTTCTTCGATATCACATTGCGACCTCATCGCTGAGATTAATTCTGTCAATGGCGGGATTTCCAGGACGCCGCGATCAATCGCACACAACCAATAAGCAAACGTCTTCTCGTAGTCATAGGTCCAGCGACATCGAAACGCCTCAAAGTCCCATTTTGCGGAATCCAGCATCTCTGCCCTACCAATAAATAAGGTTCCGATCAATGCTCCAATCAGGATCTTACACGGGGTAGACTGAACGTTTCAGCCTGCCATCACAATCGGATGCGTGATGAGTCGCCAAGTCGTGGTTGTTGAAGGGGAAGATCGCTCGCGGCGATTGCATGATCCAATCCTTGGGAGTCGAGTGTCTGTTGATGTGTGAAGTGCACCCACGAGATCAAAACGTGGGCTTGTACTGGGACGCTGATGAAGGGCGTGCAAGAGACTTCAGAAGCGGACGGTGAGGAGGGAGCGACGCTCGTAGCGAACTTGGGGCTTCGCGGATGCCCGGAGGGCAGACACTGTGTCTGCCGGCGGCGTGAGCCCAATGCCACGTCCTTTGACGCCAAGCGGGGTGTTTTTGTTAGCGGTAGGGCGCGAGCCCTCCGGTCTTTCACGGTGTTTTTGAAGCGCGACCGGACGGCTCGCGGGCTGTCGATTTTGTGAGCCGCGACGCGTAAGCGGCCGGGCACTGCGACTCTGCCCGGGGCCTTACGGCCAGCGGCTCACCATTGACTCAGCAGATCCCGACTAAAACGACAGCCCGCTCGCGCCGTTCCGCTAACACCTTTAGGCCAAAGGACGTGGCATGGGGCGTGAGCCGCCGGGTGAAAGTCTCCACTGCCGCGACAGCCCTGGAAGGGCGACACCGTCCATGCTGTGGCGACGCGCCGGCCCGCACTGTGTCGGCCTTTCTGGCCTGCGCCGGATCGGCATTTGAAGACCGGGCCCTGACGGACCCGGCAAGCACTCTGTCACCCCGCTGGGCTTTCGGAATTCGCTGCGACCCCGTCCGGGATCGAGGGGAGGATGGGGGGCGTGGTCCGGAGGTGGCGCTGCGCTGACCTCCGGCTACTCGCTGTGGTCCCTTGGGGACGTCGATTTTTTGCTGTAGCTTTTGGCAACCGATTTAGTCTCTCTCCCTCTGGGAGAGACGGCGTTTGCGGAGCAAGCAAACGCCAGAGAGGGCCGACGGCTTGCGAAAGTCTTGACGACTTCCGCTACGATCAACTCCGCCACTTAGACAATCGACGTCCCCCGGGATACCGTACACGACGCGGTGGGTGAAGGATTATGGCACTTGGGACGATGGGTATTTGAAAAGTGAACGAGAGAGTGCAAAGGAATCGGAGTCCAGACCGGACCGTGCTCCAGCCACCCAGCTTGAGTTCGCCTGGGCCTGAGAAACTGGCACCGTCTGGCAGGATCCGTTCTAATCAAGTCCTGGGACCAGCCCACCTGAGGGGCGACAATGTTTTCGCGCCCGATGGATCCCCGTTCCTCTGCATGCGCGGAGAGATCGCAATTCGTTCTGTCAGCCTTTCGATGAGATTTTTCTGCACGCTACTGCTGGTCATTGGATTCGCATGCGGATGCAATACGAAGAGAGTCGCCGTCACTTCCTCGGCGAATCCAGACTTTGATCGCGCGCTTGGTGCACTTGAAGCTTCCGCCGACTGGGATGCCGCGAATAGCCAAGCGGCATCACTTTGTGTTGGCGTGTTGCCTGCAATCGAGACCTTGCGTGGACATCTCGCAAACGATCGCGTTATCTCACGAGAACACTCTTTTACGTCTTCTGTTGGAACGATGGGAGACCATGCTTTCGGAGCCATCCGTGACGCAATCTATACTCACTTGCCCAACCGTTATCTCGCATACCATGCATTCTCAAGGAGCGACGTTGAAGATTGGCTCGATCGTCACCAAGGCAAAACACTTGTTGAGCTTCAAATCGAGGCGGCGTCCACTTCGTTGGAGCGTGCAAAACGCCAGTACGAGTTGAATGGGAATACGGATGCAGATGCCGCGATTGCAGTCTACACGGAGCTGTTGCAGGCCAGATTACTGACCCGCGCGATTCAAGATATCCTTGGTTCGGATGATGCGTTTTCTGGACTTGCCGTTATCGTAACTCGCGTGAAGACCGTCAATTTCAAGATCTACGGCACGATCCCGTCACGTTCGGACTTGGACCGATTGCATCGTCGCCTAAAAGTAGAGCTCGATACCTATCTATCGCTACACTGGGACGTGCGACTTCAGGGTTCACTCGAGACGATCGTTGGCCTGGACCGTTACGTGTACCGCGAACACCAAGAAGCATCAGAACAATGAAATGCACGTGAGAGCGGGAGTCGTGCGCGATTGGGTTTTTGAAGCGCACCCATGAGATCAAAACGTGGTTTGTATTGGGACGCTGATGAAGGGCGTGCAAGAGACTTCAGAGGCGGACGGTGAGGAGGGAGCGACGCTCGTAGCGAACTCGGGGCTTCGGTGATGCCCGGAGGGCAGGCACAGTGTCTGCCGGCGGCGTGAGCCGCCGGGTGAAAGTCTCCACTGCCGCGACAGCCCTGGAAGGGCGACACAGTCCATGCTGTGGCTACGCGCCGGCCCGCACTGTGTCGGCCTATCTGGCCTGCGCCGGATCGGCATTTGAAGACCGGGCCCTGACGGGCCCGGCAAGCATTCTGTCAGCCCGCTGGGCTTTCGGAATTCGCTGCGACCCCGTCCGGGGTGGAGGGGAGGATGGGGGGCGTGGTCCGGAGGTGGCGCTGCGGTGACCCCCGGCCGCTCGCTGCGATCCCTCCGGGACGTCGATTGTATAAGTGACGGATTTGATCGTAACGGTAGGCGCCAAGACTTTGCAGCGCGAGCCCTCTCTGGCGTTTGCTTGCTGCGCAAACGCCGTCTCTCCCAGAGGGAGTTCTTCGTGGATTTTAGTGGGTAATCACTCAGGACCCAGGTTTTTTGAGGCATTGCTGCGATGTCCGAATGGGTGTTGGACGACAACCGCTCGGTTCAAACGCCGCTCCGGCGGCGCGGGCCGGTGGAGGGCACGAAGCACCTTCGCCGCATCGCAGACCAGGTGATTCCTAGGCGGGTTGCTCCTCCGCAGAGCCCGTCTCCGCTACAGCTGGCTTCGCCATCCTACCGAACAGAACCATCGGACATCGCAGTCATCCCTCAAAAAACCTTCCCCGAGTATCCGAGAGCAGCCACTAAATTCGCGGAAGAACCCCCAGACGGAGAGAAACTAAATGGGATGCCAAAAGCTGCAGCAAAAGAATCGACGTCCCCAGGGATGACATCGCCCCGGGATACTGTGGGCGCTCGGCGCGGCGCGTTTGTCTCAAGTGCAGCTTCCCAGGTTGATGCTCTATGACGAGCGATGTAGCCCGGCAAAATTGGTGGCCCGCAAAGTCGACGCAGTCGATACGACCGGGAGAGCCGGGGAATCCGTTAAATCGCCGACAATCCGGTGACGATGATGCTCCCAATGGCTCTCTCGTTTTCTCGCCGGGGTGTTTCGGTTTTGTCTCGCAATCCTCTTCTTTTGTGTTTCACGCTGCTGGTCGCTGTGTCGGCTTCGGTCATCACAGGCTGCTCACGCAAGTATTACCGCACCCAGGCGGATCGCGACGTGGCGTTGATCTATGCCGAGAAGCGGGCCGAAGAGGCGTGCACGCTGCCGCCGCTGGCGGGCATCGACGTCGACCCCCGCTCCCGATTCTTTGATCCTTCGCCGGATGATTGCCCGGCTTTACCGGTGCCCGTGCCCCAACTATTCGGCTATGAACTTCCCGAACTTGTGACGGGTGATCCCCGTCAGACACCCCAGCGATCGGATCTAGAAACGCCTGAGGGAGTGGAGGAGTTGCCGGCACCGGATGTCGAGAGTTTGGAGTTGGGGCCGCTGGCGGGGGCCGGGAAACAGTCACGGTCGCAAACCGAGACGCGTTCCGCCGGTCACCCGGTCGCGTCGTCCTTCAGGCCTGTGGTCACGACAAGTCACGATTCGACCGCCCGCCGCGTCGCTCGACCCGACAACGGCGACGTTGCATCGGAATCGTCGACGGAGGTCGTTTCGTCGATCAGCGACATGGCTCTGGTGATGCCCCGGCCCGCAAACGCAGTCGAACCCGTCGTGCGTTTGGCACAACTGATCCGTGAGGACGCACAGAACGAAGACGCACAGAACGAAGACGCGGCGGATGAAGCCGACGGCATGGCCGACGATCGTCCCGACTGGGAATCCGACTGGGACCCGACCACGGACGACCGTTCTGGCACGGAGCAGTTGAGGATTGTCCCGATCCCGCAGCAGTTCTGGGAGCAGCTTCCCGAGACCTGCGTGCCGCGGATGCTGGAGTTCGAATCGGTTCGCAAGGAGTTTCGCCGGTCGTATCCCGACGTCACCTCCAACGGGCTGAAGGGGGTGCTCAGCGACGCGCCGCGATTGACGTTGCCGATGATCACCGAACTGGCGACGCTGAACAATCGCGCGATCCAAACGCAAAAGGAGCGTTTGTATCGGGCGGCACTGGTGCTGTCGGCACAGCGTTACGAATACGTGCTTCGTCCGAGGCGACGTGGGAACGGTTCGGCCGTCAATTACACCCACGTTCGGCTGGACAGCACCACGCGGAACGGCTTGGTGATTCCGACCGAAACCGGGGTCCGGGCGACCACGGCGATGGCCGGACAATTCCTGGCCAGTTTCGCCAACAGCGTGGTGTTTACGTTCAACGGACCGCAGGGGTTTGCCGCCAACATCGGGTCCGATCTGGTCTTTGATTTTCAGCAGACGATTTTTCAACGCGACGTCGTTTTTGAAGGGCTGACACAAGCCGAGCGGAACGTCATCTATGTGGCGCGTGATCTGATCCGTGCCCAGCGTTCGCTGTTTGTCGATTTGGCGACCGACTACTACCAACTGTTGTTGACCTATCGCGCGATCGAGATCAGTTCCCAGGATTACTTCAGTAATCTACGGGCGTTCTTGCAGGGCAGGGCAGAGTACTTGCAAGCCGGTCGCATCCCGCGCGTGCAAGTGGACCAGTTTGAACAAAACGCGCTGGGCAGTCGCAGCTCGTTGGTCGGCGACTGCAACAGTTTGGAAAGTGCGCTCGACCGGTTGAAGTTGCGGATCGGTTTGCCGCCGGAGATGCCGCTGAATCTGAATCTGGAAGAACTCGAATCGCTGACGACCAGCGATGAACTGACGGTGACGCGACAGTTGGTGATGCGGACGCGGCAGACATTGCTCGACGCGGCGCAGACTCGCCTGGGTGATCGAGATGCCGCGGTCAACGGCGCGACGGTGCTGATCAATCGGCTGCGAGAAACCCTTCGCGTCCGCCGCAAGATCGAAGGGATCAGCGAGGAATCCGATGCCGAGCGTGAAACCGAGCAATTGGGACTGCGGCTGGCGTTGCTGGAAGCTCGGCTGCAAAGCGATCAGATGGAGTCGATTCGATCGCGAGAACTGAAGTCGGAATTGCCGCGGGAGCCGTTGATTCAATTTGCCCGCACGATCGATCTGGTCGAGTCGAAATTGTCGCAAGCTCAGCGGGCCACCTTGCTGCGACAGAATCTGGGGCTGGACAGCGACGTCGACGACGCGGTGGAAGTCGATCGGTTGGACGAGCGGTTTCAAAAACTGCGTCGCCGATGGGATGCGGCGATCGAAAGTCGGGAATTGAATCGCTTGCCCGAATTGGTTGAGGCGGCCAATGAGTTGCTGGAGTCCACGAACACCCTGACGGGGAAACTGGTCGGCGATCTGTTGCCCGCCGACGGCGTTGAACTGGAGAACGTGATCGTGCAGACGGTCGCCGATACCGTGGCGCTGGTCGATCGTGTGGAGACCAGTGATGTCGGCGGGCTGGATGAAGTGGAGGTCGAAGAGAACAGGGCGATGCTGTTGGCGCTTTATCAACGCTATGACCTGATGAATCGACGAGGCGAACTTGCCGACGATCGACGTCACATCAAACTGGCCGCCGATGATCTGAGGGCGATTTTGGATGTTAGAGCGACCCAGACGTTGTCGGCGTTTCGGAGCGAAGAAGGCATCGTCGACTTTACGTCCGACGGCGGAACCACGCGACTGGGGCTGTCGCTCGACACGCCACTGAACCGTCGTCTGGAACGCAACACTTACCGGGCCGCGCTGATCGATTACCAAGCCGGACGCCGGGCGTTGATCGAATTGGAAGATCAAATCAAGCTCGCCGTTCGCGAAGACTTGCGACAGCTTCGTTTGCAACGCAACCAATATGAGATTTCGGTGGCTCGGGCGGCCCTCGCGTACGAACGCGTCGTCAGCACCCGTTTGCAGCTGCAGTTGGCCGTCGGGAACGTCGTCGCACGGGACTTTTTGGAAGCCCAGCAGGCGTACACGTCCGCGCTCAACTCGGTTGCACGCGATCACATTTCGTTCATTCGTCGACGCATCGAATTGTTCTTCGACACCGAGTCGATTCGTCTGGACGCCAACGGGTACTGGTCGGGCGGGCAAGACGAATCGTTGGAGCTGCCCCCGCTGCCGGACTTCTATGACGCCAACCCCAACCCCTATGGCCGGCTGCCGCCGCGGGTGCATTACAGTGAGGAAGTGCGTCGGAATCATTAGAGTGTTGGTGTGCAGGCTTTCGCCCAATACCGCTAAGTTAAGCGTCGTTTCTTCAGATGAGCGCCCGTAGGCTCGCGCCAAACGGCTGATATTCGTTTGATATCAGCCGGTTCGCGCCAGCGTCCGGGCCCCCTCATTCATGTTCACGTAGCGGTATTGGGCTTTAGCCGCCCACCGTCGCTGCGACGCAGCGACCGGAAACCGCCTCAAGGCTAAACACCAACGGTTGGCGAATCCCGTGTAACTTATGCTGGTGCCGTTTGTAGCTGACCACTTTTTCGCTCGACACCACTTCTGCTCCATGTCAAAATTTGTTGGCACTGATTTCCGCGTCGTGGTCTCGGTGCTGCTTTCCGTGGCGGTCGGTTGTGGGGATCGCGGTTCATCGACACCGACGCGCGACCCGGAGCGAGATCGTTCGGCGGAAATCGATGCGGCATCGCCTGAACGTGTGGCAGAGTCTCGGCTGGCGAATCTTTCCAAGATCCGTCGGATGATCGCCTCCGGTGATGACGCCGGTGCGATGCAGACGGTTCAGACGCATTTGCTGCGTCATCCCGAGGATGCGAATGCCATGGTGCTGGCGTCGGGACTGTTCAACCGACAGGGACAGGTGGACGACGCGGTCACGATGCTGGATTCGGCCGCCGAGTTGTCGGCCGAGGGTGGTTGGAAGTGGCGGCAGCGGGCCGCATCGATGTTGGCCGATGCGGGGCGTTGGCAGGAGTCGATCGAGCGGTTGGAAGCGTTGCTCGCCGAGCAACCGGACTTGGAGAACGTCCGTCACGAGTTGGTGGCGATCTTGAATCGACGTGGGTTCCGATTTGATGCCAACGAGCACGTTCGCCTGTTGTGTCGCCAGGGCAAGGCCGACGCGGACGAACTGCGCGGGTTGATGTTTCCCGCCCGATCATTTGTCGGTTTGACCGAGAAGCCGAGCGTGGAGAATGTGGAACAAAATCGATTGTTAGGTGAGCTCAATGTCGCACGTGCGATGTACGGCGAAGGCGATGTGAAAGCGGCGTCACAGTTGTTGGAAACGAGCCGATTGGTTGCCCGACGGAATCCCGCTGCGATGGCGTTTTATGGCCAATTGTTGATCGAATCGCAGCGGTTTGACGCGTTTGAAGATTGGCTGGGGAGAGTGGAACCGGAGTCACAGCGTTATCCGGGTTATTGGATGGCGTTGGGAGGTTGGGCGATGCGGCAGCGCGAGTTCGATCTCGCGGTCGGGCAGTTTGCCGAGGCGGTGTTGCGGGAACCGGGAGATCTGGCGGCGACCGACCGGATCCGGCAGGCGTTGTCGGTCGGCGGACACGAGGCGGAAGCCGAGCGGTTTCGCGCCCGCGGTGTGCTGATCGATCGCTTGATGACGATCACCCGCCGAATGTTTTCCGGTGCCGGCATGGAGCCTGCTGCGGTCGACGAACTCTCACGAGTCTTGACCGAAGTGGGGCGTCCGTTGGAAGCATTGGCGTGGTATCGCATCGCGCTGGAGAACATGCGCTCGCCGGCCGGTGCGTTCGAACAGTTGGATCAAGCGCTGGCGATGTCCGACGACGAGTTGTTCATTCGCAACAATCGGGAGAAGGTCTTGTGTGGCGTCGACTTGGAACGTTTTCCCAGCGATGTTCAGCTTGCCGAATTCAAGAACGCCGTTGGGCCGGCAGAGGACGAGCCGACGAAGCCATCCGGCTACCCCGCGATCCCACCGGTATTTGCCGACATCGCGTCGCAAGTTGGGTTGGAGTTCACGTACTACAATGCCCCGCTGCAGCGACGCCGTGGTCTGCGGTTGCATGAACAACTGGGGGCGGGGGTGGTGTGCATCGATTACGACTTGGACGGAAACGTTGACGTCTATTTGGGACAGGCCTCCGCTGACCCGCCGGATGGTGGTGGCACGCGTCCGAATCTATTGGCACGCGGTTTGGGAGAGCGCTTTCTCGGCGTGACCGAGTTGGCTGGTTGTGATGACCGAGGTTTTACGTGTGGCGTCACGGCTGGGGATTGGAACCAAGACGGTTTTCCCGATCTGGTGGTCGGCAATCTGATGCGAAACACGTTGTTGATCAACCGAGGCGACGGAACGTTCGCTTCGCAACCGGGCGATCACGTGTGGCAGCAACCGATGTACACGACCAGTTTGGCGATGGGGGATGTCAACGGTGATCATCTGCCGGACCTTGTCGAAGTCAACTACGTCGATGATCCAAGGGTCTATGATCCGGTCGAGTACCATCCCGACGGAACTCCGGTTCGGCTACCCGCTCCGATGGACTATCGTCCCGGCCGCGATCGTCTGTTTCTCTCTGTCGGTGACGGGGCGGTGGCGGGACGTTGGATCGATGCCAGCGGGCAAGTTCCACCGGCGACGGGACTGGGCGTGTTGCTGACCGATTTGGATGGTGAGCTTGGAAACGAGATTTTCATTGCCAATGACCGTTTGGCGAATCACTTGTGGCAGCGCGGGGTGGCGGGCGACGGCGAGGAAACGGAGTGGCAAAACACGGCCGCGGTGCGCGGCGTTGCGTTCGGTGCCAATGGGAACCCACAGGGATGCATGGGGATTGCCGTCGCCGATTTTGACCTCAACGGACGACCGGATTTGCATGTGACGAATTTCGAACGGGAATGGAACAACCAGTTCATGCAAGACGAGAGCGGGTACTTCGACGATTTGGTGGTCGCGTTTGGTTTGGATCAACCGACGTACAAGATGCTGGGGTTCGGCGTCCAAGCGATCGACTATGACAACAACACCAGAGACGACTTAGTGATCGGCAACGGACACGTCGAAGATTACTCGGCGGAGGGGCGTGCGTTTGAGATGCCAACCTTGGTGTTCACGATGGAGCAATCGGGATTCGTTGCCAAGGACGTCGCGGGCGATCCCGAGTATTGGAATGCGGGGCACCTTGCGCGGGCGCTTGCCCGTTGCGATTGGAACAACGATGGGCGCATCGATTTTGTCGTGACGGATCTGATTGAGCCGGTGGCATTGCTGGAAAACCGGACGCAGACGCCGCACCATTGGATGCAGCTTCAGTTGGTCGGGACCACGGCCGAACGCGATGCCATCGGCGCAACGGTCAAGCTGTCGATCGGAGATCAGACGTGGACGAAAGTGGTTCAATCGGGCGATGGCTACATGTGCCGAAATCAACCGATCGTCAGTTTTGGGCTCGGAGAACATGAGGCGGTGGAGCGGTTGGAGATTCGCTGGCCGGATGGTGAGGTCCAGCGGTTGGAGAGCCTTGCCGCGGACCGTCGTCTGGTCATCGTCCAGTCTCAAAACGACGCCTTTGAGCTGGGGCGATAAGGCTCAGGGGGCGGCACGGGCGTCAGTGCAAAGGGGGGCAGCAACCGTTGGTGTTAGCCTTGAGGCGATTCCCTGTCGCTGCGACGCAGCGACAGTGGGCGGCTAAAGCCCAATACCTAAGTTAAGCGTGAATGAGGGGGCCCGGACGCTGGCGCGAACCGGCTGATCTCAAACGAATATCAGCCGTTTGGCGCGAGCCTACGGGCCCTCATCTGAAGAAACGACGCTTAACTTCGCGGTATTGGGCGAAAGCCTGCACACCCACTGATGCTCGTGCCGTCAGGTTTTCCGGTTCGGTGTACCTCTGTTGGGTGTGGCTCAGTTGTCACTTTTTCGTCGTGATTGTTGGACACACGGATTTTAGCTTGGTATCTTGAATCCACGCTGCGGTCCGGTAACGGCTGAGTCTGATCCAAAGTGTTGTTCTTTGTACCTCTTCTATACTTCTTTAAGAGACGATTTCATGAATCAACGTTTGATTCGACGACAGGGTTTCACGCTTGTGGAATTGCTGGTTGTCATTGCCATCATTGGCATTCTGGTGGGGTTACTCCTGCCCGCGGTGCAAGCCGCGCGTGAAGCAGCTCGTCGAATGAGCTGCAGCAACAATTTCAAGCAGCTTGGAATTGCGATTCACAACTACCATGCCGCTTACAAGCAGTTGCCGGTTCAAGGTGCGGGGACGGACGGCGTGGGTGGACTGCCTGTCAACCAAGGGTCGAACGCGCCGACAACGAACTGGTGGACTGGTTATGGGCACGCCAACGCTTGGCGGTTGAGTGCCTTGGTCGGGTTGACACCGTTCATGGAGCAGCAAGCGATTTGGGATGAAATCAGCCAGCCCAGCCGCATCAATGCCACCGATCCGACGACTCCGTTTGCGAATCCGTGGCCAGCGATGGGACCGGCGCCGCACTTGAATCGGTATCGACCGTGGGTCACCGAAATCCCGACGCTTCGCTGTCCCAGCGATCCGGGGGTCGGGCTGCCGGCTTTGGGACGCACCAATTATGGCGCGTGCATGGGTGATTCGATCCACTGGGCTGTTCGCGGACCGATTGACTTCGACCGCGGTCAGAACCGTGCGGACTTCTGGGTGCCGAAGCAAACCAACGGCTACGCGCGAAACTCGCTGGCGTGTGACCGTGGTGCGTTTGTACCGCACAAGGATTCGAAATTCCGTGACATCTTGGATGGTCTTTCCAATACCATCATGATGGGTGAGATCATCACTGACTTGCAGGACCGCGATAAGCGCGGCCGGCAAACGCGGAACGCCAACCTGGCGGGTAACGGCAACTCGGTCATTCTGCAGAACCCCAAGTGGTGTGAAGACCAAGGTCAAATCGACCCTGATCGTCCCAAGTTCTGGGATCCGGCCGCGCCCGTTGACGGTGGTGCCGGCAACGGCCGGGGTTATCGTTGGGCGGACTTCCGCATCATGTTCTCGGGGATGTCGACGATCTTGCCGCCCAACTCGGAAATTTGCGGGATCAACAATACCGGCAACACGCTGATCGGCTCGGCATCGAGCCGTCACCAAGGCGGTGCTCACGTCTTGATGGGTGATGGGGCGGTCATCTTTATGACCGACTCGGTCGAAGCTGGGAATTCCAGAAACCCGATGGTCTATCTCAATGGCACACCGGCCAACAACAATGTGCCGGGCTCGCAGAGTCCGTACGGGCTTTGGGGTGCACTGGGAACCAGGGCGAGTAGTGAAACGATCCAAGAGCAGCTCAACCAGTAGCTCGATGGACGCTCACTAGCGACCAAAAGAAAAACTCGGCTTCGCAGAGCGAAGTCGAGTTTTTTTGTGTCGTGATCGTCGCTAGCGCTTTGTCAACTATTAGATTGAGGGTGCCGCGGAAAAGGGGTCAGGAACCAGAAATGCGAAGCACCCGTTGGGCCATTTGGTTATTGGTACCTGACCCCTTTTCCGCTCCCGGACCTCATGCAACTGGCGAGCAACGACTCGGCAACGTCCTACTCCGTTTCTTTGAAATCCTCATTCATCGCTGCTTCTTCGGCAGCGATCGCAGCTTCATAGGCCTCGATCTCGGATTGCTCGGCGTTTTCGGTCACAGTACCGCCTTCGCTACCGCCACAACCGACCAAGCACATTGCCACGGCGAACGTGAACACCAAACCCATTGCTTTGAACATAATCCAACCCTGTTAATTGTTCTGTTTCTGCGTCGAACACAAGCCATTAGTATACAAAGTCGGCGGCCGACATTCGAGGCCTTGGCGGGGGTCGCGGGATGAATCCTAAACGCCGTTATTTCAAACAAGTTCGCATCGCACAGTTTCGGGCGATGGTTGAACTTTCACGGGGCAAAGGGTTCGCCGCGGCGGCCGAATCATTGGATCTGGCGACGCCTTCGGTGTGGCAGCAAGTGCGTGCCTTGGAACAAGAGCTCGGGGTGCCGTTGATCGAAGTCCAACGCCAAAGAGTCACGTTGACCGAGCATGGTCGATTGCTGGTCGAATTGGCCGAACCGGTGGTGCACGGTTTTGACGGACTGTTGGAAGAATTCAATTTACAGTCCCAGTCGATTCCGCGGCGGCTGTCGGTGGCCTCGCCGGCCAACATCCTGGTTAATGAACTGCCCGAGCCGATCTGCCAGTATTACGAGCAACATGGCGATGTTGAGTTGAGTCTGGTGGACGTGGTCTCCAACGAGGCTCGAGAGCTGCTCGAACGTGGCGAAGTTGATTTGGCCGTCGCGGGGCAGTTGGAGACGTCGTTTCCATCGACGTTGTGCGCCGATCCGATCACCTCGTTTCCCTTCGTCTTGGTCGCTCCGGAAGGCCATCCGATTTTCGATTACAAACGGATCACCCCAAAAACCTTGGTGCGATTTCCGTTGGTGATGTCCAGTGTCGGCACCAACACGCGGACGCGGGTGGATCAGGTTTTCGCCGATGCGGGTTTGCTCGATCAACGTCGGATCGTTTGCGAAACGAGCACAAAGAATCTGGCGATGCAGTTTGTCCAATTGGGATTCGGCTTGGCGGTCGCGCCGATCAGCCCCCGCTGGGGCGTGCAGTCCATTCCGCACGGCGGCAGGCGTCTGAAGCTTCGTTCGCGTGATCTTTCCAAACTGTTCGGCACCGAACAGATTGTCATCCTGCGGCGGCGACATCGTCGCGAACCGGAGCATCAGAAAGCGTTCCGCGAGATCGTGATCCGCTGCGTGCATTAGGCGCTGCCTAATCGGTGTTAGGAATATTGTGCCGCTCGGATGTTGTTGGGGCCGGTCGGGCCCTTGACAATGAAGGTGTCACCCCTTCTTACCGAGCTTGGCGGAAGCACCGATGCGAATGATTCGAGTTAGTTTTTTCTGTTGGTTTATCGGCACCCTTTTCCTGTGCCCTGTCGGCTGTGGCAGCTCCACGGAGCCCAGCATGGAGCCTCGCACCGAGGCCGAGATTCAAGCGTACAAAGACGAAGTCTACGGGGCCGAGGAAGCGGATTCTGCCGCGGCGGAGGAAGAGTGAAGGTGATGTCTATTGTTCGGTGGCGATGGGGTTCGTCGCCGAAGCCTTTTTTCCATTCTTTTGTCGAGGAAGGTTCTCATGCACGGTCGACGCTCAACGCATCAACGAGACGGATTTACGCTCGTCGAATTATTGGTGGTGATTGCGATCATTGGTATTCTGGTCGGTTTGCTCTTGCCGGCGGTTCAAGCGGCTCGCGAGGCCGCGCGGCGGATGAGTTGCAGCAACAATTTCAAACAGATCGGGATCGCGCTGCACAACTATCACTCGGCCTACAAGCAGTTACCAATCAACGGAACCGGGCCGACGAATGAATCCAACAACGCCTGCTGTGCGGAAGCCGTCACCGGCACGACGGGGTTGCCGCCGGTCGCGTTCACGCGGAATCTGCTGAGTTTCTTGGTGGGCATCACACCCTTCATGGAACAGCAAGCGGTTTGGGATCAGATTTCCAATCAACACCGGGATTCCAACGGGCTGTATTGGCCGGCGTTCGGCCCGGCACCGTACGCCATTGACTATCGGCCTTGGAATGTGGACATCCCCAGCTTTCGTTGTCCGAGCGATCCCGGGCGGGGCCTGCCGGCGCTGGGCCGCACCAATTACGGGTGCAGCTATGGTGACAGCATGTGGCGGACGCAGTACGGCCAGAACTTTTTTCAAGGCAACACCGGTCGCTGGCGTTATGGCGACCACACCGGACGCATGCGTCAGGTACAGGGTTCGTGCCGCGGCATGTTTGTCCCCAGCAAAGGCACCAAGTTTCGTGACGTCTTGGACGGCCTATCCAACACGGTGATGGGCGGCGAAATGGCGACCGATTTGGGCGACCGCAACATCTCGACCACCGGTTCACGCGCCAATGGCCGCGACAACCTGTTGAACAATCCGAAGTACTGTGAGGACAACAATCAGATCGATCCGGACCGTCCCAGGTTTTGGGCGACGAGCGGCGTCAACTACACCGGCAATTCGACGATGCGTGGATTCCGGTGGGCCGACCAGCGGCCCTTGTATTCGACGATCGCGACGATTTTGCCGCCCAACAGTGAGGTCTGTTTGATCGCCAACCACGGCGGACACGGAGCGATTCCGCCGAGTAGCCGGCACCAGGGCGGGGCACACATTCTGATGGGCGACGGCGCCGTGGTGTTCATCACCGATTCGATCGAAGCGGGAAACTCGCGGGCTGCCGTTCCCTATTTTCGAAACAATAACAACCAACATGCCGTCGGATTCCAGAGTCCGTATGGTTTGTGGGGCGCACTGGGGACGCGGGCGTCCAGCGAAACGATCGAGGAACAGTTGAATCAGTGACGTCCCCTTCGATCGATCCGCCATCATCTCCCTGTCTCCCTGTCTCCCTGTCTCCTTGTCTCCTTGTCTCCTTGTCTCCTTGTCTCCTTGTCTCCCCATCTCCTTGTCTCCCCATCTCCCCATCTCGCTCCAACATCAAACTGCTACAATCATCAGCGTCCGAAACTTACTGATAGACCTTAGGAACTGACGATGATGATGCGCTGGGCGAGATCGAAGCGATGGGCCGGTGGTTGGTGTTGCTTGCTGTCGTGGGTGATCCTCTCTCAGGCGGCCTGCTGTCAGCCGGCACTCGGCGAGGATTGGCCGCAATGGCGGGGCGAGGGGCGTGATGCGACGATCGACGATCCGTCGCTGGTGCGGCAGCTGCCCGGCGGCCAAGTGCCGCTGCGTTGGTCGGTTCCGGTTGGGCCTGGATACAGTGGTCCGACGATCAGCGACGGGGCGGTCTTTTTGACCGATCGGCAGGGAGAAGCTCCGCAGGTTCGTGAGCGGGTGCTGTGTTTTGATGCTGCCACCGGCAAACTGATTTGGCAGCACAGCGATCCGGTCGGCTACAAAATCGGTTACGAAGCGTCAGGGCCTCGTGCCGCAGTGACGGTGCACGGATCGCAAGCGATTGCCGTCGGTGGCATGGGGCGACTGAATTGTCTCGATGCCAAAACCGGCGACGTCATTTGGAGCCGTGATCTGGATCAGGACTATCAAATTCGAATGCCGAATTGGGGCATCACGGCGGCGCCGTTGGTGTTCGAGGACTTGGTCATTCAAGTGACCGGCGGACGCGACGGCGCGTGTGTGGTCGCGTTTGATCTGGCCAGCGGAAAAGAACGCTGGAAAGCCTTAGATGAGAAAGCCGGCTACAGCGCGCCGATCATGATCCGCCAAGGCGACCAGGATGTCGTCGTCTGTTGGACCGGCGAGAGTGTCAGCGGGCTTGATCCGCGCAGCGGTGAAACGTTTTGGTCGATTGAAATGAAACCACGCAACATGCCGATCGGTGTGCCCACGCCGGTGGTCAGCGGTGATCGTCTGTTCGTGTCGTCGTTCTACGACGGATCCATGCTGATCAAGCTGGATCTCAGTGCCCCGAAGGCGACGAAGCTCTGGCATCGCATCGGCCAAGATGAAAAAAACACCGACGCCCTGCACGCGATGATTTCTGGCCCGATCATCAAGGGCGACGCGATCTATGGAGCCGATAGTTATGGCGAGTTTCGCTGTTTGGATCTGAAGACCGGCGATCGGATTTGGGAAGATCGGTCGGTGGTTCCGATCAATCGCTGGGCGACGGTGCACACGATTCGCAATGGTGACGATGAAATCATGCTGAATGACCAAGGCGAATTGCTGTTTGCCACTCTGTCGCGTGACGGGATCGAGATCCGATCACGTTCCCAATTGATCGCACCGACGCTGAAACAACTGAGGCGCCGTGGCGGTGTGGTTTGGTCGCATCCGGCGATCGCCAATGGCATGATCTATGCCCGCAATGACAAGGAACTGGTTTGTGCGTCGCTGCGGGCAGAGCGGGAGTGAGCGTTCGTTCCGTTTGCAGCTTGGTCCCTCTCTGGCGTTTGTGTTTCTAGCGAAACGCCACACCGCAGAGCGGTGCCACAACATAGCCCGGGGTCGCGGAGCGCACCCCGGGTTGTGTCGAAATGGGAACTGGAACCCCAGTGGGGTTCAACAAATGACGCGTCGCGATCCGGGGGGCAAACTGGGTGAATCCGGCGAAGCACCTTGTTCAACCCCGCTGGGGTTGGCGGCCTTATGGTGGCCGGAACTTGGGGTGCGCTAACGCGACCCCAAGCTTTGATGTGGCACGCCGCTGGCGTGAAACCGCTGTTGTGGAGGAACGAGAGACGCCCCACCGCTTTTCAGTTGCCGTCACCGGGACGGGGCACTCTCCACCGCGGTCCGTCGGGCGCTTGGAATTCTCGGAACAGTTCGTCCATATTGAATCGTCGCATCGCCGGTGGGAGCGGAGGGGCGCCGGGTGCAGGAACGCCGGGGACAAGGTCCAACGGGAACCGTTGTCCGTCTCGGAGTTCAAAGGCCTGTTGCGGCGGGAATGTGCCGCCCTCAGGGATGTTTTGGGCGATCCGCTGGTCGGGGTGTTCGGTCAGCGTGACGGGCAGCGTCATCGTTTGATCGCCGCGAAGGACGATGATTTGCAGTGTCTCGCCGGCGCGAGCGTCGGCGACTGCGGCAACGACCTCAGCGGCGTCGCGGATTGCCATCGTGTCGATCTGTTGGATCAAGTCGCCTGCTTCGATACCGGCTTGTTCGGCGGCAGAGCCCGGACTGACTTGCTGCACCAGCGGACCGCTGCCTTGGAATTGGATGCCGATCAGACCGCGTTTCAGATCGTGTGGTGTGGGGGCGTTTGCCGCTTCGATCAGCCTGAGGAGATGTGTCGAGCGTGCGCAAACCAGACCGCCGTTTCGGCTGGGCACGAGCACACCGACGACGATGCCGGTCGCGTCGAGGACGGGGGCACCAATCCTTTGTCGACTCGCTCCAAAATCCAAAGTCGGCGTCGTCCCCACGCCCGACCCGGTGGCCATGGGGCGTGTTGAAACCATGCCCGAATCGGTTACCAAGTCTCGGTCGGCGATCCAAGCGGCGAGGACCGGCATGCCCGGTTCGGTTTCGGCGGCGCTGACGATCAATCCAGACTCGGGTGCCAGTTCGGTTTTGATCGCAGCCAGTCCGGTGACGTAGTCCAACGCCACCACTGTGCCCTCGGATTGATCACCGCCGGCGTTCTGGACGGTCACGGAGTTCACCGGGCCGCCGACGAAGGCCACGACCATCGAGTCACCGACGGCGAAGGCCGCACTGGTGGTTTTGCCGGGTCGGGCGTTGACCAATCCTCTGGCTTGACCATCGCGAAACCGATTCAGCGGCTGGCCGTCGGGGCGCAGGATCTCAATCCGACGACCCCTCGGCGGCGCGGCTTCGGCCGCTTCATCGTCGGCATTGGGATCGGGAATGGCGTCGGCCGAGTCGACGATCACGGTCATCAACGAAGGCTCGCTCGTGCGGACGGCGTCGCGAAAATCGACGAGCGATTGTCCAGCGGACCGCGATGCCAGGGGAAACGCCAAGACCAACGCAATGACGACAGACATCAGTGTTCGATTCACGGGAAGAGTTCTCCGATTTGATTCCAGGGACCGGTGAAGGGCGATCGAGAGGATCGCCGGATTGCAATTCGCCACCCACCAATTCTCTCGGGATCGACCGCCTCGATCAAGTCGAGCGTGGTCCCGAATCGGACGCTTCCACGGTGGCAAACGACGATCCGGCCGCGGACTGACCCGGTGCTCCGTCAACTCTTAGATTGAGAGCACCGCGGAAAAAGGTCAGGCGGTCAGCGTGCTACTGGGGCATCGCGAAGTTCGGCGGCAGCGCGAACTTTTCAGACGAACCTTGGCCCTCGGCCGTCGGCGTGGTGGCCGCCGCGGGGGCGGAGGCGGACGTCTGATTGACGTTGTTGTTGGGGGCGGGCGTTTTGTACGACGCGTTCCCGAAACTGACGTTGGTATTGGCGGTGGAAGCGGGTTGGACGGCATTTTGGAAACCGGGGATTTCGGTTCCGGGTGTGAAGCCTTGAGCCGCCTGTTGGACCGCGGTGTCCGCGGGCGTGTTTGCGGCCGGTTGAGCGGCGGTGGCCATCGCGACTCCGGGGGTGACCCCGGGAACGTTTCCGATCTGGGTCAGCAGTTCGCGAGATCGTTCGACGGCGCGTTTGGTGGCCGCGTCGGATGAGGCTTGGGGCTCGTAAGCGAGCGCCTGGTTGAGGTGCCGTGTCGATTCGGCTTTCTGGCCATGCTTGTAATGCAGGTAGGCCATGTTGAAGTGGGCCACGGCGGGTCGATTGTTTTGGACGAGGACTTCCAGGGCACCCGCGGGATCGCCGGCTTGGAATTTCACACTCGCCAGGTTGTTGGCGTATCGCGAGGAGCCGGGCGAGAGCCGCAGGGCTTGTTCGATGGTGGCTGCCGCCGCGCTATAGTTGCCGAGTTTGCTGAGCGTTAATCCCAGATCGTTGTACAGCCCGGCGTCGTTAGCGTTCTGTTCGATCGCCTTGCCGAAGTATTCGGCGGCTTTTTGGTGGTTTTCTTGGCGGAAATGCAGTCGCGCGATGTTGGCCAGTGCGGCCGCGTCGTTGGGTTGTTTTTCGAGCGCCTTGGCATAGCTTTCCATGGCTTTCTCGTAGTTGCCGGTCGATTCCCACAGTCGTCCGTTGGCGACAAAGACTTCCGGAGTCACTTCGGCTTTGTGCGTCAGGCTGGTCGGGTCGGTGGCGTCGCCTTCGGTGACATCGCGATTGGACTTGTCGCTGCGTCCGAACCAACTTGCGACCGTTGTGCGCGATTTTGAGGCGGCCCCTTTGGCGCCGCTGGCAAGTGAGGTGCCGACGTTCTTCGGGCCGCTAAGCCAGCTCGAACCACTCTCTTGGACGCTGGGGCTGGCCGGAGTGCTCGAAAACGGATTCAAGGATGCGACTCGGGTGCCGAGGGAATTGGAGCACCCGGTTGTCGCAGCGACACAGCCGATCACCAGTGAAGCGACGAGCGCCGAGGAAGGTTGATGACGTCGTCGATTTCGAAACATTTTGGTTGGTTCAGTCACGTCTGAGTTTCTCCCGTGACACTGGAGTCAACGAGTAGGGCGAGGCGGCGGCGGTGTCAACGCGAGTCCGATGGCACCGATTGTAGGGATCGACCGATTGTCAAACTGACTTCAATTCGGTCCGCCGTGTAAGCCGGATTCGACGAAAAAAGGCGGTTTCCCGCGAGGGGAAACCGCCAATGGGTGTCGATTTGGCGTCAACTCGGTTGGCAGGGGCTGCCCCACAGCGAGTCTCGTGCGACTGCCAGGTGCTGCCTACTGCTGCGTGACGGCAGAGGTGCCCGCGGCGCTGCTGGAGGGCAGTTTCGGCGGGGCGAGTTCTTCCAACCAGGCGCGGTTGACTTTCGTCGCCCAGGCACCCGACGCGGTCGGGGGGACGCGGTCGGTGACGGCGACCGTCGGCAGCGGGCCCGCGCCCTCAAACTGCGACAGGATTTCACGCACCGACGCCACCCGTGCTTCGGTTTCTTCGGTCGTCGCCGCACGCACGACATAGACTTGGCGACGTGAGGCGGGCGCTTGGCGGGCGATCCAGGCCACGGTCTCTTGCCCCGACGTCTTCAAGGCACCGTCTCCATCGCGGAATTGATGCGGCCCGATCGTATTGTGCAAGATCCAACCGTTCTGCTTCATCGCTTCGAACGGGGTGATCACGGCCATGGCATCCATTTCGTTGAAGGGATCGGGCCACGCATTGTTGCGTTCGTACCCGACACCGACTTTGTGCCAAAAACTGTTCCAGTGATCGTTCCATTTCGCGCTGACCGATGTCGTGGTGACCGACACCAGGGCAGCAACGATCAGCAAACGTCCATAAAAGCTAGTGCATCGCATGATAAGGCAGTTCCTTCCGCCGGTTGGGGAGATTGCAAATGACGGTTGGCGGTGCGTTTCCGACCGCGGGGGTTTTCAATCAAGGCTCGCAATCGTTCGGGACACCGGTTCCATGACAGCCTGTTGGATGCAAGCCCGCATGCGTCAGCAAGGGGCCACGCGGCGCCCCTCGCTTACGCGTTCGGGCTGGCGTGATCGTGTTGATTTGGCAACATTGATTCAGTCAACAGGCCATTGATTTTCCGGAACGACAAACCGTTCGCTCGCAGCAATCTCATCGGCATACCCAGGCACCACTCTTTGCCTGTCGATTCGGCGACGGCATAACCGGTACAGCTCGCTTGAACGTCGGCCGGGGTGGTGAACGGATCTCGACGCAAAACAGCCGTGACGTCAAAATGAAACGGCGACCCTGCATGGCAGGGCCGCCGTCGTGTCGGTTGAATCAGGGACGGCCGAGCAGCCCAGCAGGGCCAACCCTGTGGGGCGATTGACCGTGCGGTCCCGCCAGCGGGTTCGTTGTCTTCGGTCTTCTTTTTCTTCCCTTTGCCTTTTCCTTTGGCGTCGTCGCCACGGCTCGTCATTTTGATCAGACGTTCGGGCAGACCAAGGTACTGCGGATTGCCATTTTTTTGTGGCTAATCGGTGATCACGATTGGGGCCCGCGTGCGGCGGGCCAGGATGATCAGGCCGACAAAGGTCAGGGCGATGCCGACGGCAAGTCGGGTCGTGATCGGTTCATCGAACAGGATTACGCCGGCCACGCCCGCCATGGCAACCTGAGACGCATTGATCAGGTTCACCGCAACGACCGGCAGCAGGCGAAGCGCCATGGTGATGGCGACAAAGGCGGAGAAGTTCAAGCATCCCGCGGTGACCATCAGCGTCCATTGTGACGGGCTGGTCGACAGGATTGCCGCGGGGCCCAGGGTTGCAAAACAGAACCCCCACAGCGCCACGCTGCCGGTGACGCCGCTGATCAACATCAGATTTCGGGCCGGGATTCCGGTCTGCAGCGTCTGCCGCATCGTGACGCCGAAGAACGCGTAGGCCAATCCAGAAACCGCCGCCCAGAGCGATCCGACGACCAGATCGATCGGCTCGGGCAGGGCTGGCTCGGGCAGAGCAGGCTCGCCCGCGGCGATCGTCCCGGCGTTCGCGCCGAGGGAGTCGTTGACGGGGCGATCGGGCAGGCACAGCACCACGATGGCGACGATCAAGGTGATCATGGCGATCACTTTGCGTCGGCCGACCGGTTCTTTCAACAAGACCGCTCCGAGGATCGCCCCGCCGACGATCAGCACGCCGAGCGTGATGGGGACCGATGCGGCCAACCCGATCCGCTCGAGCGCCTTTTGGAACGCGGCGTTGCCAAAGAACTGCGCCAGGAAGGAGGCCAGGACGAATTGGGGCAACCGGCGAAAGGTCGATCGGGAAGGGTTCGCAGGTGCCGAGCGGTTGGGCGCCGGACTGTTGGGTGTTGGGCGAATCGACAGCCATCCGACGAGCGGGCCCAGGAGGACCACGGTCGGTGCGGCTTTGACGGCGGAGACGAGATAGGCATCGACGTCGACACAATTCCGCAGCGCGATATTGGTCAGGGTGTAGAGGACGGCGGAGGCGACGCCACAGACGGGGCCCTGCCATGAAATCCGGCGGGGGGAAGGCAAAACGGAAGGCAGTTGACTGGTCCTTAGCTGTCCTGGTCATTCTCGGCGACGGGCATCGTCTTTCTCCGGGCGGCGTCGCCTGTGATCACCGAGCCGTTGGCGGCCAACCGTTTTTTGGGTGTCGGATGGGAAACCACCACGGTGATGTTATCTTCGCCGCCACGGTCGTTGGCAAGCTCCACCAATTGTTTGCACAGCAGCGAGGCGTTGGGCTGCTTGGTGAGCATCGCCGAGATTTGATCGCCGTCGACGTAGCGATACAAGCCGTCGCTGCACAGGACGATGGAATCGTTTTCGCATAAATCGACACGATGCACTTCGGCCAACAAACTTCGTTGGGCGTGGCCACCGACGACGTTCCACAGGATGTTACTCCAGCGACTGGTCGCTTCGTCTTCGGGCTTCATCCCGCCGGCCTCGACCATTTGTCGCGCCAGCGTGTGGTCGGTGGTGATTTGCCGAGCGACACCGTCACGAACCAGGTAACAGCGACTGTCGCCGGCGTGCACGACGTACATCGCGGGCCAGTGGATGTAGGCCATTGTCAGCGTGGTCCCCATTCCGGCCGCCGCGTGATTTTCGCGAGATTCGGCGAGGACGCGGCTGTGCGCGTCACGCAGCAGATTCCTCAAGCCGTTGACGAACTCTTCTTCCGACCCGGTGTCGGACTGGAAGAACCAGTGGACGCTGTTGAGCAGTCGACCGATCAAGTGTTGCAGCACGATGCTGCTGGCTTTTTCACCGGCCGCGTGCCCGCCCATCCCATCGGCGACCAGCAGCACCTGGCCTTGGATGCCGCCGAAAAAACGACCGACATCGATCTCCGCCAGGCTCGACGCGGAGACGAGCATCGATTTGCTCAACTCTGCGATCAAGAACTGGTCCTGATTGACGGTGCGTTTCTTTCCGACATCGGTCAATCCGAATGTCTCGGATTGAGTGAATTCGAATTCCGAATCGAGCATCTCCAGGACCTTCGCCGAGGACGAACGTTGACAACAACCAGGATTGTAGCGAGGTTGACTCGATTGGAAGCGATTCGGCGGGCAAGAATTATGTTTCTGTGTCCGGTGCGACCCTCGATCAGGCCTGTTCGCTCAACTCGGCTTCGACGAATGCTTTCGCAAACTCAGCGTAGGCAGCCTCGAATTGTTTCGCCATCGAATCGGGGAACACATGGAACTGGTCGTCGCGGAGCGCCGCAAAAATGGCCTCGGCGACCAGGGCGGGTGATTCGGCGACGTCGGCCAGACCGACGGCCTCGGCCATCTCGGTCTTGATCGGACCCGGGTGAACGCTGACCACGGCGGTCTGTTGCAGGGCCAGCTTTTCACGCAATGCCTGGGTCAGCGAATAACTGGCCGCTTTGGAGGCGGAATAGGTGGCAAAGTCGACGAAGGATTTGATCGACACGACCGAGTTGAGTTGCACCAACGCCCCGCCTCCGTTGGATTTCAGCACCGGTGCGAACGCTTGAGCGATATGCAGCAGTCCGAGCACGTTGGTCTTGTGTTCGGCTTCATAGTCGCTGAAGGCTTGCGGCGAGAGCAGATCATTGGTCCGGGCAATCCCTGCATTGTTGATCACGATGGTGACGTCGGTCGCAACACTCGCGGCGTCCGCAATCGTTTGCGGCAGTTGCAGGTCGATGACGATCGGGACGACCTTGTCGCCGTGTTTGTCCACCAGGCCGGCGACCGAGTCGACGTCTCGCACGGCCGCATAGACTTTCTCGGCTCCCTGCTCGATCGCGGTTTCCAAGATCACTTTTCCGATGCCGCGATTGGCGCCGGTGATCAAGACGGTTTGATTTCGAACGTCGATTGACATGGGGATCTCCGAGAAAGCGGTGATTGGTTTAGGCTCTGAGCGAAAAGGGGGTCAGGAGTCAATAGTGCGAAGCACCCGTAGGGCCGTTCCGGCTATTGACTCCTGACCCCGTTTTCGCGGTTTACTGGCGGTGAACGTCGTTTTAGGGACAGAGGTTAGAAGTCGTCTGCCATCGGCTGCCATGATCTCGCAACGGATCGTTCTGATTGCCAATGCGATGTCCGGCCGTCGTCAACACAGGGGACTACTTGATCGTTGCGCGGATCTTTCATCGGCCGGGAAAAAAATGGTCACTTGTCGCGGACGTCGTTGAGTGCATGAACGCGTACCGTGCTTGCCAGAGTGCGTGCCAGAGTTGGTTGTTGGCGTAATGATCCGCTTTATCGACCGGCAAGGTTTTTCACGACGGCGTCGTGGTTTACGACTCACCCTGCGGCGAGCAAATCGGTATCTTGTCGCGACGGAGTCGGGTTGCGACGCAATCCAGTTGCCTGGTTTTTAAGATTGTATGGGTTTGATTTGGACGAGAGATGGAACTGTCAAAGAAGCGACGGAAGAAACTTCAATCGGCTGTCGATCAGGATTACGGGTATCGGCAATACGAAGACCGTGACGTGTACGTGTATGATCACGGCGGAAAACTCGGGTGTGGTGTGTTCGCATCACGTCAGTTTCTTCCCGGCGAGCTGGTCATGGAGATCAAGGGGCAATTGATTCCGGCGGATGAATACGACGGATCAACCTATGCCATGCACTTGGAGGATGATTGGTATTTGGAACCGACCATCCCCGGGGCGTTTATCAATCACTCCTGTAGCCCCAATTGTGACATGGTGCAGGTCACCGACACGACCAACGGGCTGATCGCTCGATGCAACATCGAGCCGGGAACCGAGATCTGTTTCGATTACCAGTGGGAAGCCCAAGATTGGATTCCCCGCTGCCAATGTGGATCTCGGGATTGTCGTGGCTGGGTCGTCGGCAAGGACGAGGTGAAGAAGATGAAGAAGTTGACCGCGCGGAAGAAAAAGGCCAAGTAGAAGAAGGCCGAGTAGAAGAAGGCCGAGCGGTCGATCGGCTAGAGCATGTCCATCGGGTCGATGTCGATCACGTATTGCACCTCATCTTTCTCGGGGATCTTGAACGTCTTGGTCGCCATCCGAATCGTCGCGCCCAGTTGCAGCGGGTCGAGCGATTGCAACAGCAGGTGAAAGCGATACTTGCCGCGGAGTTTGGCGATCGGTGGGGGGGCCGGCCCGAGCAAGCGGACTTCAGCGCCGAGCCGTTCGCGGGCCGATTCCAATCGCAGCATCAAGGAGTTGGCGGTGGCTTCGGTGACGTCTTCGACCGCGCCGCGGATGATGATCCGGGCGACGCTTCCCAGCGGCGGGTAATTGAATTTCCGCCGGTTCGCGATCTCGGCTTGGGCAAATTGCAGGTAATCGTGACGCGAGGCCGCTTGAATGGCCATGTGCTCGGGTGAAAACGTTTGCACGATCACGCGTCCGCCACGGTTGCCGCGTCCGGTTCGACCGGCGACCTGGGTCACCAATTGAAAGGTGCGTTCGCCGGCGCGGAAATCGGGAAAGTGCAACGCGGCGTCGGCGTTGATCACGCCGACCAACAGGACGTTGGGAAAGTCCAAGCCCTTGGCGATCATCTGGGTGCCGAGCAACAGGTCCAGTTCGCCGCTGCGAAAGGCGGAGAGGACTTTTTGGTGGCTGCCCGGACGGCGCATCGTGTCGCTGTCCATCCGTGCGACGCGTGCCTCGGGGAACCGAGCCTTGACTTCGACTTCCAGTTTTTGCGTGCCCAGTCCGCCGTATCGGATCCCGTCAAAGCGACACTCCGGGCACCAGGGCGGAGTGGCGATGGTGTAATCGCAGTAGTGGCAGACGGCTTTGCCTCCATCACGGTGATGGGTCAGTGGCATTTCGCAATCGGGGCAGGCGACGACGTGTCCGCAAGACGGGCACTGAATCGTCGTTGCAAAGCCGCGGCGATTGAGCAGCAGAATGACCTGCCCTTTTTCTCGCAGGGTTTCGGTGACGGCCAGATGCAATTGTCGGCTGATCGCGCCGCCCCGGGAGCGTTCGTCTTTGATTCGCAGGTCAACCAGTTGGACGTCGGGCATGGGGCGATTGCCCACGCGAGAGGGCATGGAGATCAGTTCGGCGTGACCGGACTGGGTCGCGTACCACGATTCCAACGAGGGTGTTGCACTGCCGAGCAACAGCGGGATTTGTAAGGATTGGGCGCGGGCATAGGCCACTTTGCGAGCGTGGTAACGCGGTTGGCTGTCCTGTTTGAACGACCCGTCGTGTTCTTCGTCCAAGATAATCAGTCCCAGGCGCGGCAGCGGCGCAAAGACGGCGCTGCGGGGGCCGACGACGACTTGGACTTCGCCACGACGAATGCGTTGCCACTGGAAATGGCGTTCGGCCGGCGTCATTTGACTGTGCAGCACGGCGACCGAAGCGAAACGTCGTTCGAAGCGTCCCCTCGTTTGTGGCGTCAGGCTGATTTCCGGCACCAGCACGATCGCCGCGCGGCCGAAGTTGACCACGTGTTCGATCGCGCGGATGTAGACTTCCGTTTTTCCGCTGCCGGTCACGCCGTGCAACAGCAGGGTCTTGGCGGCGGCCGAATCGAGGGCCGCGGTGATCCGCCCGAGCGCGTTGGATTGGTCGTCGGTCAGTTCATGCGATTCGGTTTTTTCTCCGTCGCTCGTCTGCCAGCGGGTCGGCATCGACGTCGCCATCTCGCGGCGGGTGTCTTCGTCGAGCAGCCCTTTTTTGCGCAGCGCGTTGATCGGCCCGGCGGTGCATTCGGCGTGGACCATCAATTGCGAGGACGTCATCGGTTTCCCCGCCGCGATCAACAGCCGCAACGCGCGTTGCTGTTTGGCCGGCAAGGCGTCGACGACCGATTCGTCGGCACTGGCGGGGGAGGGCGACAGGTATGTCCGCTCGCGCGTGCCCGCGCTGGCGCGAACACTGGAGGGGATCAATGCGTCGAAGACCTGCCCGGCCGGCGACTGGTAGTAGTGGCTCATCCAAGTCACCAAACGCACCAGCGGCCGATCGCACAGCGGCGCCTCGTCGAGCACTTCGGCGACGTCGCTGAGTGTCTTGCCGGTCTGGTTGCCCATCTTGGTTTCGATGCACCAACCGACCGTCGGCCGTTTTCGGCGGCCCAGCGGCACGTGGACCCGCATCCCGGGGTGCAATCGGTCCCGCAGTTCCGGCGGGATCCGGTAGTCGTAGGGGCCGTAGGGGGCATCCCGGAAGACGACGCTGGCCACCGCCACGTCCTCGTCGACGGTCAATTCCCAGGGCGGAGGATCGGTTTCAAACAGTTGGCCCTGCGTCACGTGCTGCGCACCGGGTTTCCCACCGGGTTTGCCGTCGGGTTGGGGCAGGTCGTCGATCGCGTCGTCGCGGGTGTCAAAGAACCCCGGCGCGGACAAACTGCCGGAAACGTCCCCGGCGGCGTCGGTTTGAGCGGCGTCGGTACTGGAGGAGCGCGTGTCGGTCCGGTGCGTGTCGGAAGGTCGCTGGGGTGGAACGGCGGACGGCATGGGGATCGGGCCGGCGGAGATGTCGGGATGTGAAGCTTCGCCTGTCAGCATAGAGCATTCCTGAAGATTTTGGATCGTCGGGTCTTTTCAGGAATCGTTTCCTGCGGGCTGACACGGGTGGTCAAGCGGGAATCCGAACGCGACAATTTTTGAAGCGGTTTCCCCGCGTCGTCCGATCCGTCCCTGACAGCATTGGTGTCTAGACATCTTGCGTCACCCTCCCTGGCAGGGAGGATTTCCGGCGTTGTGTCGCGAGTCCTGCCCTAGCAAACCTGGCACCAGCGATCGTAAATCAAACCCTTCCGTCGGCGATGACTCACAGGATCCCGGAGATGCGAATTGGAATTTTCGGCGGCTCGTTCGATCCGGTTCACGTGGGCCATTTGTGGATCGCCGAGTCGGCGACCGAAGCCTTGGACTTGGATCGGTTGTTGTGGATTCCGACGGCGACCCAGCCGTTGAAGCCGGGCGGGCCGGTCGCCACCAACGAGCAGCGGGTGGAGATGTTGCGGCTCGCCATCGCGGGGCGTCCGGGGCACGATGTGGACCAGCGGGAACTGCACCGTGCGGGGGTCAGCTACACCGTCGACACGATCGCGGAATTGGAACGCGAGCATGTCGGTGCGGAGTTGTTTTTGATCATCGGCAGCGATTCACTCGCTTCGATGCGTCGCTGGCATCAGCCGGAGGAGTTGTTATCGCGTGTGACGTTGGCCGTGGTGCGTCGCGGTGGAGAAGGGGAGATCGATTTTTCCGTGCTCGACGGGCTGGTCAGTGACGACCGGATCGAGCGGTTTCGTCGCTGTGTGATCGAGATGCCGCTGATCGAAATCTCGAGCAGCGAGATTCGCGACAGGGCAGGGCAGGGGAGTAGCATTCGCCATCGTGTTCCCCGACCGGTTGAGGTTTATATGGAGGCGAACGGGGTTTATCGGAAGTAGGTCGCAGCGATGCTGGTGTGCAGGCTTGAGCCCAAGACCGCTAAGTGAAGCAACGCACGATCAATAATCTCGTCCACTACGCCTGTCATTGACCGAGCGTCGCTAAGTTCGACGGAGGGGACGTCTAATTGATTGACGCCAGGGCGTCGGCCAGACGCAGGGTTTCGGTGACCAGCAACTCGACGCGCGACTGGATGTCATCGTCGGCCAGTCTGTCGCCTTCGAAGGATTCACCGGTCGCGTAGACGAACCGGGGCACGATGTGGCAGCGGAAATCCAGCATCAAGCTGTTGGCCAGGCCCATCGCGCTCATGTAGCTGCCGGCGCCACCGGCGGCCAGCATCATCGCGACGACTTTGCCGGTCCATTTTTTACCCGTCAGCTCGACGGCATTCTTGATCGCCGCATTGACATCGAAGTTGTACACCGGGGAGGCGATGAAGATCGCGTCGGCCGTTTCGATCAGGTGTCCCAGATCCACGACTTTGGGATGACCGTAGGCGGCCGCACCGTCGCAGAACGGCAGCGGCGTTGCGGAGAGGTCAAACCAGGCGACGTCTCGATGAGCGGCTTCAAGTCGCTCTCGGCAGGCGTTGGCGAGAATACGGCTGCGACTGCCAGGGTTCAAACTGGCGCTCAAGACCAAGATCATGATGGCGAAGTCCTGGGGGGCGAGGCGGATGACTTCGCGAATCGTAGTTCAGAGAGGCCGCTAGCAGCAACCCGACAAGTCGTCGCTGTCCATGCCCAGGCGGTGTTTGAGCGTGTTGAACTTGTCGAAATAGGCTTCGCTGCTGCTGTGGACATGTTCTGCTTCGGTGATGAACTTGATGTTTTCATCCGGATAGACGTCCGCCGAAATCAGCGTTTGTTCAAATTGTTCCAGTGGTCGCCCGTAGATGATCATTAATTTGTGTTCGTCCAGCTGGACCTCTTGTCGTCGTCCCGGGTTGATCACTGCGATCCCGGTGCAGCCGTCGTTGAGCAGCAGGTCTTCGTGATCGAGCAGAATGCTTTTCAGGACGGGCACATCGATGTGCTCGCGATAGAGATCTTGCTGATGCGGGGCGAAGTGGTGGCTGGTTTCCAGCACCACATCGACGACGGGGCCGAGCCGGTCGATCAGATCCAGGAACAGGTCCATGATTCGATGCCGCGTCGCGGCCGCCATGATGACCGGTGTACGGATTTGACTGTTGTCGTCGACGTATTCGTCAAATCGGAATCCCTGGCGTGGCACGACCTGCAGATCGTACGAGGGGCGGATCGCATCGGTCAGGTCAAAGGCACCGTAGGTGTCGATGCCCATATGCGTTTGCAGTTCCTCCTCCGTCAACGCTTCAAAGCTGCCCGGTGTGAAGATCGACCCTGTGTCTTCGACGGTGTTGTTACGGAGGATGCGTTTCAAAAAGCCCATGTCAGGCGGTCCGGTTCTTGGCGCGGGGGGATTGTTCACGGGAATGTTGAAGATCGGGCGGAGGCAAGCTGCCGCTCGGTCTACAGCCAACGCTAGGTCATGTGATGGACCGGGCGCATCGTTTCGCCAATCCGGAAATCCCGCCCCATGAAATCGTTGAGGCATGTTCGGATCAGGCGGATCAACCGGGGCGACCCCTGCAATCGAACTCCTTCGCAAGGGCGGATGGCGTTGTCCGGAGGCATCATTTCGAGGCGATCGATGTGGACCCGGGGCAATTGATGTTGCGTCTGTGCCATAGGGAGCGATCGCCGGATATAGTGCAGGGCAGCGATGACTCGTCGCGATCCGTTCTTTTTCAGTGAAATCCGATGACACGTGTCTTGAATTCGCCCTGGTTGGTCTGTCTGTTCGGTTGTCTGTGCGTCACGTGTTTGTGCGTCACCTCGGGGTGCGGCGACTTGATTCCGCCGCGGCCGCCGATCGGGCCACAACAGGCGCCGACCGCCGAGCCGGAGGATTCCAGCGCGTCGGATGTCGATGCGGTCGCCAGCGAGGACCAACCTCTGCAAGAGTCATTCGAAGGGGACTGGGATGCGTGGTACGTCTACCGATTCGGCAGCCAAGTCGTCGGCGTGAGCGAAATCAAAGCGGCCGCGCGAATCGACGGCGTGCAGTTCGCCGCTGCGACCGAAGTGGAATACAGTCGCAACGAGCGTTTGGTCTTTCGAACCGGCAAGGCGTCCTTTGTTCGTCGAATCACGCTGACAAGTGTCGAGTCGGTCGATGGTGCGTTGGAAAGTTTTCAAAGCGAAGTTCACGCCGGCCCGATCTCCTCGACCGCACGCGGGACACGCGGTCCACAGAAGCTGGCAATTGAATTGTCGAGCGAGACGGGACGGGAAACACGTCAACTCGATTGGTCGGCCGAGACGCGAGGGTTGTTCGCCCTGGAACAGACGCTGCGGCGACGTGGGATCGAAACGGGGCAGACCCGCCGCTTGCCAGTCCTGATGCCTTCACTGCAATCGGTCGGGGTGATCGAATTGCATTGCACCGGCGACGCGTCGGTTCCGATGTTCGACGGCACCTATCGAACGCTTCGCGAAGTGGATGTGTCGACGTTTCAGGACGGTCAGCCGGTCGATTCGCTGGTCGTCTGGATCGACGAGCAGGGCGTGATCCAGAAAACATTGCATCTCGGATTGCGGCTGGAATCGTTTCGGACCGATCGGGCGTCGGCCGATGAGCTCTTCGGTCGGCCTGACGACAGGCGAGTCAATTTCAGTGTGACCGGCTCGCTACGGGCGGATGCCGATCCCACGGAGGTTGCGTTTGTGATCAGCGACCCCTCGCGATCGACCTCCGCGGACGGAGCCGGTGAAACCCGCCCGTCCGATGCTGACCCGGCTGACGTGTTGCCGCTGCCGGCGGTTGCCGGGCAATCGGTCAAACGCAGCGGCGATGTGGTGCAGGTGATGGTTTCGACGCAGGCGAAAACGCCGACGGGGTTTGACGCGGACCGTTCGGTCGCCGAACCGATCGATACCGCCGCGACGAAGTGGATCGACGTCGGGGATCCGTCGGTGACCCGCATGGCCGGTTCGATCGGCGAGTTGCCGATCCGGGACTTGGCGGAGCAATTGGCGCGTCTGGCGCAGAATGATTTGTCGTTGATCCCTCAAGGAGAGCTGCGGCCGGCGTCGGCGATCATTCGCAGCGGGCAGGGCGGTGAGATGGATCACGCCGTGTTGATTGCGGCCTTGTTACGTGCCCGGCAAATCCCCGCACGGGTCGTGTTCGGACTCTCGCGTTCCGAACCGACGGAACGTTCCGCCGAGAATCGCGTCACGATGCATCTGGCCGCCTGGGTGGTGGCGTCGATCCAAGGGCGATGGGTTTCGATCGATCCGATGACGTCCCAGATCAACCGCGCCGATCAATTGTGTCTCAGCCGACCGGCCGGGGACGCCGATTTAAATGACGTGCTAGCGCAGGTCTTTCGGCGGCTGGGTGAGATCAACGTCGAAATCCGCGGTGCCAGTTACGGGGACTGACGCTTCTCGTTCGATCCTTATTTTTCTCCTCGTTCCAAGGCTCTGCCTTGGAACGCCAGTTTGGTGTGGCTCCGCCACACGCTGCTCGCCGTCTGGAGGCGGAGCCTGGGCTGCGCAAAATTTCTCCGTTGAAACGTGCATTCCTTCGCAGAATTTTGGCGGTTTCCATTCCCTTGGGGCTTCGTGGGATCAGCCGTTTGGCGCCAGCCTACGGGCCCTCCGTTGTTGACGAGGCCCGAACGCTTGCGCGAATCGGCTGATGTCAATTGTGTTTTTGATGCCCAACCGCTCCATGCTCATCGATGGGCCATCGCAGAATCGATTCGGCAGAAATTTAGCGATGGCGCGAGACGGCAATTTTGCGCAGCCCAGGCGGAGCCTGGGAACAAGTCGGCACGGGGGAGACGCTACGGCGAAGTCTTCTCGTTCGATCCTTTTTGGTCTTGCGCTTGAAAATGCGCTGCGACGGCTTCCAGCAGCGGATCGATCGTTTGGTTTTGGATGCGGTGCGGCGGGTTCCAGGGGAACCATTGGAATCCCGGGTGTTCGGTCAGGGTCGGTGTAAAGACCGCATCAACCCAGCCGAGCAGGTAGACGACGGTCTTGTGAAAGACTTGGTCGCCGTGGCGTTTGTATTGAACCGGATAGCTCAATTCGAAACGGAAGTCGGGATCGATCTGGACGGAGTCAGTGGAGATCCCCGTTTCTTCTTCGGTTTCGCGGATCGCCGTTTGCAGATCGGATTCACCGGGATCGCAATGTCCCTTGGGCAAGTCCCAGCGGTCGTGATGACGCATCAGCAGGAATTGTCTCGGCTGAGATCGCGTGACCAGCAACATGCCGGCGGCCCGTTTGGTCGGAGAGTCGATGGGGTCTGTCATGGATTTCGATTTGCGGTTTCTTTGGCGCAGCGGACTTGTCGCCGGGGCGAATCGCCTTAAAAAGAACGGCGACAGGATGAGAACGAACTTGAGCGGGTGGGACATGAAAATCTATACGCGAACCGGTGACGCCGGGAGCACGGGTCTGTTCGGGGGGCCTCGGGTCTCCAAAGACGACGCGCGGATCGAGGCCTACGGAACGGTGGACGAACTCAATGCGGCGTTGGGCTGTGTGCGTTCGCTCGGCGAGGGCGGGGTGAGTGAAGGCGTCGATGAGCAGCTGGAGCTGATTCAGCGGGAGCTGTTTTCGATCGGTGCCGAGCTGGCGACTCCGAATCCCGACGAGCACGACTTGCGGGTGATCGGCACGACCCATGTCGCCCGCATCGAAGCGTGGATCGACGAGCACGAGAGCGGGCTGAGTCCCCTGAAGCAGTTTATTCTGCCGGGCGGGACCCAGGCCGCATCGATGTTGCATCTGGCCCGGGCGGTCTGTCGCCGCGCCGAACGCCGCGTGGTGACGCTGGGCGATCAGCAGGGGGTCAAGATTTCTGATGCGGTGATCGTCTACCTGAATCGGCTCAGCGATTATCTGTTTGTGCTCTCACGCGAAGTGAATTCGCAGGCGGGGATCGCCGACGTGCCCTGGCAGCGGCCCGTTTGACGATCCGCCGGTCTCCGGTGATGCCGGCTCTGGGGTGATACCCGCTGGATGGAGTTCGGCCGACGAGTGTACAATGCAACCGACAGTAGGCTGCCGGGATTCACTTGGCGGCACGAGTACGACCTCAGTTCACCCTATGGGACTGGATTTCCAGCCGCATCCTCCGAGGCATAAACGTGAAAAAAGTTGAAGGCATCGTTCGGCACTTCAAATTGGAAGATGTCAAAAACGCGTTGACGGACCAGGGCATCCACGGGATGACGGTCAGCGAGGTACGAGGATTCGGTCGGCAAAAGGGCCACACGGAGATTTATCGGGGCACGGAATATGCGATCGATTTTGTCCCCAAAGTCAAGATCGAGGTGGTTTGTACGGACGAGAACCTGCAAACGGTCGTCGACACGATTTTGCAGACCGCCCAAACCGGGCAAATCGGTGACGGCAAAATCTTCGTTACCAATCTGGAAGATTCGATCCGCATCCGAACCGGTGAGCGGGGCGAAGAAGCGCTCTAATCGCGGGTGCGGCCTGCCAGGCGATTCTGCTGCGGTGCATTTCGGGTTCGAGCTCCGTGGCCGGGGTCGCCGGCCCTGGGGAGGACTGATTTCGCTCACCCCAATCTCGGCGAACCCTCCGACGCCGGCATTCTTGGACCCTAGGCGGCGTGTTCGTGATGGCTGGTTCTTCGCTCTCGGATGTTGTTCTACGCGGCCGCGCGATCTTACGCGAGGGACGTGAGCGATGCCGCCGTCAGCATGACGCCGGGTCCCGCGGCACCCAGGTTTCCACGCTCGTCAGCGACCTCTATGACGACTTAGTGCTGGAAGTTTGGAATCAGGCCTGTGCCGATCATTTTGGTGGAGAAACGCCGGCGGGGGTCGCCTTGGTCGCCCACGGCGGTTTCGGCCGTCGTGACCTGGCGCCGTATTCGGATGCCGATCTGATGCTGATCGTCCGCGGGCGTTCGACCGCGGTGGCCGAAAAGCTGGCCCAGTCGCTGACACGCGATTTGGTAGACATCGGGCTGGACGTCGGGTTCTCGTTGCGGACGCCCCGCGAAGCCTGTTCGTTGTCCTGGTCCGACCCGGTCATCTTTACCTCGCTGACCGAATCGCGATTTCTTGCCGGCAGCTTGAAGGTGTTCAAGCGTTTCTTCCAATCGCTGCGACACGGAGCGGTTCGTCGTGGCGGGCGTCTGGTTCGCGATCTGATCGAAGCGAGACGCGAAGAACGCAACAAGTGGGGGGACACCAACTATCTGTTGACGCCGAATTTGAAGAAGTCGCGGGGCGGTTTGCGCGACATTCAAATGATTCGCTGGATCGGATTCGCCAGGTACGGCGAAGTGGATTTGGAACGGCTGTTGAAACTCGGGACGTTGACCGATGAAGACTACCGCATGCTGCGGCGGGCGTATGACTTTCTGATCCGGTTGCGGAACGAATTGCATTTTCGTGAAGGCCGGGCGCAAGACGTGCTGGATCGGACGACGCAAGTGGTGATCGCCAACGCCTGGGGGTACAAGGGGCGTGAAGGGGTGCTGCCGGTCGAAGCGTTCATGCAGCAGTACTTTGATGTCACGCGGGATGTCCGCTATGCCGCCCGCTTCTTTGCCGATGACAACCGCAGCCGTCCGCTGATCGGTCAGATCATCGAGCGGATTCGGGCCAAGCGAATCGGGGCCGATGTCCTGATGGGACCGACGCACATCTGGGTCGAGGCGTCTCAGTTGCGAGAGTTCGCCTTGAGTCTGCCGCGGATCTTGCGTTTCATGAGTTTGGCCAATCACAACAATCGGCGGATCGGGCACCACACCTGGCAAACGATTCGCAAGGCCATGCAGGAACGTCAGCCGGCAGCTCCGGACGCCGAATCGGTCGGCGCGTTCCTGTCGCTGCTCAGTCGCGGCGGGCGGTTGGCGCCATTGCTGCAGCGATTGCACGAGTTGCGAATCCTGGATCAGTTGATCCCGGAGTTCAAGCGAACGCGCGGGTTGTTGCAATTCAACGCTTATCACAAGTACACCGTCGACGCGCATTGCATTCGCGCCGTCGAAGCGGCGACCGATTTTGCCGATGACCCGACCGCGATGGGCCGCCGCTATCGACGATTGAAAGACAAAACGCTGTTGCACCTGGCGCTGCTGATTCACGACATCGGAAAAGGATACGAAGAAGACCATTCCATCGTCGGTGCGAGGATCGCCCGGAAGACCGGCGAGCGATTGGATTTGGACGCCAGCAGCATCGAGATCTTAGAATGGCTGGTCCTCAAGCACCTGGCGGTCAACACGGTCGCGTTCCGGCACGATTTAAACGATCCCGAAATCGTCATCTCCTTCGCCAAGGAAGTCGGATCGATCCGTCGGCTGGAACTGTTGATCATTCATGCGGTCGCCGACCTGGCGGCCGTCGGTCCGGGGGTCTTGACCGATTGGAAGATGAAGCTGATCGAGGATCTTTATTTACGCACCCGGCGGTATTTCGAGACCGGTGATCTGGACGCGGATCAGGAGGAGATGACCGACGAGATTCGGCACCAGGTCCGCGAGTACTTGGGAGACGAGCGTTCCGCCGCGACCAGTTTAGCGTTGCTCAAGCAGATCCCGTTGTCGATGCTGCGTCGGGAAAAGCCGGAGGATCTGGCGACACAGCTGATTCACGTCGCAGCGGCCCTGGATGCGGGCGAACGGACACTTTGCTTTGCCCAGTACGATCCGATCGCCTCGGCGATGCGGTACGTCGTCATCTTTCACCAGGATGACACTCGCGTCGGCATCTTTGCCAGGGTCGCGGGCGCGTTCATGTCCTGCGGGATCGGGATCCTCCGCGCTGAAATCGTGACGTTGGAAAATATCGTCTGGGATGAGTTCTGGGTCGACGATCCCGAGTACCCCGATCAGCCTCCGCCCAAACGGATCCAGACGGTGTCCTCGCGCGTCAAACAGTTGCTCGATTCGCCGGAAAAACCACTGCCGCCACGCAAGCGGAAGTGGTCGGTCGGCAAGAAAGATGATTCAAAGACGGTCAACGTGCTGCCGACCAAGGTCGACCTGGACAACGAGACTTTGGATCGGTTCACCATCTTGTCGCTGTTCGCCTACGACCAATCCGGTTTAGTCTATCGCGTCGCCTCGGCGCTTTCGGGCCTGAATCTGGTGTTGCACTTCGCCAAGATCGATACGCACTTGGATCAGGTCGCCGATGTGTTCTATTTGACCGAAGCCGATGGCCATCAAGTGAATACCAAGGAGCGTCAAGCCGAAGTGCGGGCGGCCGTGCTCGCGGTGATCTCACCGGATGAAAACGATTCACCGAAACACTGAAACCGCAGTCGAATCCGCGGTTGACCGGGTGTGCAAGCGCAGTGAAGTATTGATGACCTGTGTTTCACGAGGTGTTAGCGGTAGGGCGCAAGCCCTCCGGTCTTTCACACAAGGTGTTAGCGGTAGGGCGCGAGCCCTCCGGTCTTTCACGGTGTTTTTGAAACGCGACCGGACGGCTCGCGCCGTTCCGCTAACCATGCTTCTTCGCGTTTTCCGGGTGGGGTCGTGACGGTCCGGCAACACCGACGCACCGTTGCTGCTTTAACGACTGCAGAAGGCGATCGAGTCGATGCGGTTAACGGACCCGGGGGGGAGACGTTTGGCAAAGTTTTCTCGCTGGCGATTTGCGTCCAGGCCGAAGCGCGGGAAAGCTTACAGTGATAGAACCGCAGAGGCATGGATGCTGCGCCGGCGATAGCCGCGAGCGACATGTCGTTCGTCTCCCTCTCCACCAATCACATGGATGTTTCTCATGCGTACTCGCACCCCCTTAGGACGGTTCGTCCTGACCGCCATGCTTGCCGGGTCCCTCTCATTGGCCGGACAAGCTCAAGCAAAAAGTGACTTCGACGCGCTGTTGGCCGAAGTCAACTTTGACAACGCTCCCGCGGCAGCCTTGCCCGCCGCGGCACAGCCCGCCCCGATCCAAGACGCGGCGACAACCTTGGTCGACGAAACCGTCCAAGCGATCGCCGAATCGAGCGACGCGGTGGCCGATGCGACGGAATTGACCACCACGCCCGCGGCCGAAGCGCTGACGATGCCGGCCGACTCGGAGCCGCTGCCGACACCGTCGATCGCAGAGCCGATTGCGGAGCCGATCGTGGACCCGAACGCACCTGCCGCTTCCGCCACGGCGGTCCAGGCCAACGCATGCTGCCACCAATGCAGCCCCAGCTGTGGCAAGCACTGCCGATTGGCCGGGTTGAAACACCGCGACTTCATCCAACCCGGAGCTTGTCAGCCCTACATGACGCCCCAATTGCCGACGTCGACGTTCTACCAATACTGGCGCTCCAACGCCTGTAACGTCAACGTGTGGAATGGTTTTCGAAACCAGTGTAAGCCGCACATCGATCTGTCGATCCACGGCAAGTCGCACGGCTGCAACAGCGGTTGTGACAACGGTTGCAGCAGCGGAGGTTGTGCGGCGGCGCCGACCGATTGCGGCCCCGCGCCGGCCGAATGGTCCGGCGGCGTCACGCAGTGAAGGCAGGCCGAATTTAGTTTGCTAGCAAATCGCCTGACCTGGACAAAGAAAAAAATCGGACGACGCCGCGAAACCGCTACAGGAATCGCGGTGCGTTAGCCGATACTCCAGGTACCATGGATTGGGAGGGTGGAACGATCGGTGCCATCGTTCCAGCACTGATGGGCCATGGTGAGGCAGGGAGGGCTTCACCATGGCCCTTCTCCTTTCCGCAAGAGTAATCTTGATCGGAGGAGCAATGCAGCCCAGTCACCCGACCCGCAAGCCCGACGTGTTCGCACGTCGGGCTTGTTTTTTTTTAGGCGAACAGGTCCTGGATGATCGAACCGTCGCGGACGAGGGTGATCGGACGCCCGGTGGTGCTGTCGTATTCCAACGTGGGGTCGATTCCCAGGTTGTGATAGAAGCTGGCCGCGACGTCATCGGGCGAGATGCCTTCGTGCCGGGGCCCGGAGGCGGTGTCGTCGCTTTCCCCGATCACCTGGCCGCCCCGCACGCCGCCACCGGCCATCAGCATGAACATGCAGCGGGGATAGTGGTCGCGTCCGCCTTCGGCCGATCGCGTGTTGATCTTTGGGGTCCGACCGAATTCACCGGTCACGTAGACAGCGGTCGAGCCGAGCAACCCGCGTTGTTCCAGCCCGGTCAGCAACCCGCTCAGGCCGGCGTCCAGCTTGGGCAGGTTCTGGGTCTTGAGCTTGGTGAAGTTATCGGTGTGCGTGTCCCAGCCGCCCAGTTGGACGGTGACGAACCGCACGCCCGATTCGACCAGTCGCAGAGCGAGCATGCAGCTTTGGCCGAAGGAGTCTTCGCCGAATTGGCGGGCAAAGCTTTCCGGTTCCTTGCTGATGTCAAATGCCGATCGGGCGCGTGAGGAGGTGATCATCGAGTACGCTTGATCGCCGAACTGATCGAGCCCATCGAGCAGTTGGTCGTTCTTTTCCAGATCGGCGAAGCGGCGGTCGAGTTTCTGCAGCAGCGATTGCCGGCGTTTCACTTCGTCGACGCCGATGCCTCCGGGAAGCGAGATGCCGCGGACGTTGAAGGGTCTTCCGAAGCTGGGCGAGGAATTGGTTTCCAGCGCCGAATAGCGGATGCCCAGGAAACCGGGACCCTGGCTGGCTTTGGGGACCGCGACGGCGCTGGGGATATCGGGATCGGCGGGTTGTTCCTTGGACATCACGGCGGCGAAGCTGGGGTATTCCAATGCGGGAATCGGTTTGCTGCCGGTGTTGACGTATTCGCGACCGAGTCGGTGTGCGGCCAAGGTGTGGCTGACGCCGCGAAGGATGGCGAACTTGTCCATGCACTGGGCCAGTTTCGGCAAGTGCTCGGAGATTTGAATGCCGGGAACGTTGGTCGAAATCGGTTGGAAGGCACCGCGATGCGTGTCCGGTGCGTTGGGTTTCAAGTCAAAGGTGTCCATGTGCGATGGACCACCGGGCAACTCGATGAAGATCGCTCGATCGGCATGGCCGGGGGCGACTTGTCCGGCGGCGGCCAGTTGGTTGTAACCGGCCAGGGTCAGGCCGCCGACCGACAGGGTGCCGATCTTCAGAACATCGCGTCGTCGAACGCCATCACAGGTCTTATGGAGTTTCATGTTAGGGATCCGGAGAATGATTGGAAGGATTGGGTGGCGGGGGGTCAGTGGCTGATGATGAATTCTTTGGTGTTCACGAGTGCCCACATCAAGCCCTCGATCCCATTGGTTTTGTTTTCCGACTCGTTGATGTAGTCGATTGCAACCTGTTGTTCCTCGTCGTCGGGATAACGACTGAGCGTTCGCAGGTAGGCCTGGCGGACGACCTTTTCGAGCGCTCGGTCCGACCCGATCACCCCGCTGGGCTCTTCGGTGGCAACCGGTGGCGTCAATTCGGTCCAACGATTCGGGGCGGCGACCAGTTCCTCAAACGAGGGCACGTGGTAATTCTTGCGAAGCTTTTTGGCGACGCTGTTGTATTGCTGGACCAGCCGCTTTTGGGTTTGTTCTCGACGCGCCTCGGGCAGCTTGTTGAATTGCCGAATGCGGTCGAGCATTTGCCGCCGCATCGACTCGGCGGCACGCTGTGCCGCTGCGGCTCGGGGGTCAGCACCGGCGCCAACACGCGGCGCGGCGATTCCGAGTTCCTTGCAGGCTTCGGCGACCCAGCCGTCACGGGCGGCGATACGGCCATACATCTCCGCATCGTTTCGCAAGTAGATCGATTGCAACAGGCTCGGCGCGTCACTGCGGTCGCAGTCGCAATTGCTTTCTCGGATCGATTGGCCGAACACTTCGAGTGCGAAATCGGAATTGTTTCGCCGTCTTGCTTTGCCATCAGCGATCGCCATCTGATCCAGTTCGCCGCGCAACTGATCCGCTTTTTGCGTCGATCCGGTTGCCAGGACCACCATGTCGTAAACGACTTCGGCGGGCAGGCGGCGGGGAAGATGATGGGAAAAGTTTTTGCGATCGGCGGCGTTGGTGGAATTTGTCGCGGAACTGCGCTGGTAGGTGTCACTGGTGACGATCTCGCGATGCAACCATTTCAGATCGAAATCGTGGGCGATGAATTCGCTCGCCAGGTGATCCAACAGGGCGGCATTACTGGGCGGATTGGCCAGGTTCATGTCGTCGGTCGGATCGACGATGCCGATGCCAAAGTAGTTGCCCCAGACGCGATTGACGATCGCTTTGGCGAAGTACGGATTGGATTCATCGCGCAACCATTGCATCAGCGCCGGCCGCGGGTCTTCGTTGAGTTCGACTTTTTGTTCGACGCCGAGGATCTTTCCGGTCGGGACACGAACCGGCGGCACTTTGCGTCCTTTCTTCTTGGCGGCGGCCCGTTGTTTCTTTTGGGCGTCGGTCAGACCTCGGGCGGTGATGTACAGTTCGCCGAACGGGACGACTTCACCGGATCGGGCGGCCTGTTGGATTTTGCGACGCAGGTCGCCACCGTTTAGTTTTTCGCCCCCGGTCAGTTTTTCCATCAACTCTTCGCGAGCCTTTTTGGAATCGGGCGAGACCTGGTTGGCGTTGCCGGCTCGGACCACGCCGAACAGAGTCGAGAAGTCGTCGAAGTCTTGCTTGGACCACTGATCGAAGGGGTGTTTGTGGCATTGGGCGCACTCGATCCGAACGCCCAAGAAGGTGTAGGCGAATCCGATCGCTCGGTCTTCGGGTTTTTGAAAGTTCCGGCGTGCCCAAAACAACGGCATGCTTTCGCGCTCGGCGTATCGGTCGAAGTCGCCGCCGCAGATTTCGGTCATCTCGCGGCAGTACTCGAGATAGCTTTCGCCGTCTTCGAGCGATTCGGCGTTGACGATGCCTTCGATGATTTCATCATAGGGCATGTTGTCTTGAAGACGTTTTCGCAGCCAGTTGAACCACAGTTTGGTGCCGATGTTTTGGATCGGCAGGACATTGTTGAGTTGTTCGGCGTTGTTGCCCGTCCAGTCACTCATCCGAGTGGCCCACCAGGCGCCATAGGCCGGCGATTGCAACAGTTCCTCGACCAGTCGCTGGCGTTTATCGGCCGCGTCGCCGGCCAGGAAGGCTTCGACTCGTTCTCCCGAAGGCAGGACGCCGGTGATGTCCAACGCCGCGCGGCGGATGAACTCGGCGTCGGTGCAGAGGCCCGACGCAACGATCCCGAGTTTGTCCAGTTTTTGCTTGACGAGCACATCGATCGGTTGGGTCGGTTCGGCTTGGGCGATCGATTCGGCGGTGTCGGTCGTCGGCGCGGAGATCGGACGCAGCACCGGAACCGGCACGACGGCGTTGTCATAGTAGACGACGACGTGGGTGTCGCCGGCGTCACCGGATTGGATGTTACCGTGGACGTCGATCGCTGCGATCGAATCGTCGTTGCTGCTGAAGCGGCACAGTGCGGTGACGTCTTCGACGGTTCCGTCGGCCCAGTGGGCGATGGCGGTCAACTGCACGTTTTCTGCGGCGTCGCCGAAGCGAATTTCCGACGGTTCGATTTGTAGGGTTTTGAGTTGTTGAAAGGATTCTTTGTCGAACCGTGCACCGTCGGCGATCCAGTTTCGCAGCACGCGGTATTGCCACTCACCTTTTTCGAAACGCTTGCCGCCTTCGTGCATGTCGGCGTCGGTCGGTTTGGCCAGGATCAGACTCTCTTCCACGTCATCGACATCAACTCGGCCGGTGTTTTCGGCCATCAGCGCTTCGTGGTCACCGGAAAAGTCATAGCCGAACAATGACAACTGAAAATCGCCGCGGCCTTGGAACGAGCCGTGACAGGCTCGGCCGTTGCATCCCAGTCGCCCCAGCAAGGGCATCACGTGTTTTTGGAAATCGGGGACTTCGTCGATCGCCTCGTCAGAGAAACGGGACTGGATCGAAGGTGCCGGGATCGCGGCAGCCTCCGCAGTTTGGTCGGAACGAACGGGTGCAATCGGCTCCGCCGTCACGACGCGAAATCCGACCACGGGAATCGCGGCGGCTGCGAGGCAGCAGACAAACAGGCGTGTTGAAAGCTGTTTCATAAGATTCAGGTCAGTCGGTGGGAGAGGGGGGGGGGAGGTTGTGGGTTACTCTTTTCGACCGGACTTTCGCAAATAGATTTGGAAGGCCCGTTCAATGTTCTGGTCCCGTTGGGACTGTTTTTCACCGAGTCGTTGTTCGGCGACTTGGAGTTGTTGTTGAAGCTTGTCCAGCCGCGATCGCATTTGATCGACGTCGTGTTTGGCACGCGCGAATTCGGCCAGTTCCAACCGTTTGGTCGCGTCTCGCAACGCCGCTCGATCGGCCTTGTGGTCACGGACTTTTAGTTTGGCGACCAACAGGTTGATCGCAGATTGTGCCTGGACGACTTGGACTTCCAATTCAAAGGCGGCTTCACCGCGTTTTTGGGCCGCCTGCAATCGCCGCGACGACTTGGCCAGGTTCATGATGGCGGCGTCATATTGCCGGGGTTCTTTTTCGCGCAGTTGATCGAGCAAGACTTTGATTTCGGGCAGGTGATCATGGACCATCTGCAGCACGCCGCGTTCTTGTTCTTGATCCAGTTTGCGTGGCGGCGCCTTTTTCACGGCTTTCGATAGGGAAGGGTCATCGGCGGCGACGACGTGCCCGCTGCCAGCGGAGAAGGCGATGCAAAGAACGCCGAGCAGACCCAGCGCGGACAGAAATGAAAGTGGTCTAACCATCGTTGCGGTCGTCCTCACCGATGGCGGCTTCGAGGGCGACGACCATCCAAGAAAAGGTTTCGTCGTTGACCACTTCGCCGAACTCGGCCAGCAGGCTGTCCTCTTCGATTGGATCAGATGATTCCTCCACGCCGGCTGACCAACCGGCCGTGTCCCAGTCGACGGCCGGCTGGACCCAGGTTTTGGCCAGTTCAAACTCGAACGAAGTGGTGGGCGATGCCGGTTCCAGATTCAGCGCCGTCGCACTGCGGTTGATTTGATTTCCGCGGAGATGCATCGAAGCGAGTGAAATCACCAAAACGGTTGCCGCCAACGCCGCGATCGCGATGGTGATTCGTTGCAGTGTCGCGGTCCGGTGTGCAGTGGCGGGGGAGGGCAGTGGAAGCGATTGTGGGGCAGGGCCGGCGATGTCGCTCGTCGTGTCCCCGGCCGCATCGACTTGAGCGTGGGCGATGAGGCACAGGAGTTCGCTTTCACGGATCAAGGCTTGGGCGACGGCTGGGGAATCCAATTCGGATTCGAAGCGGGCGGCTTGTTGCGGCGTCATCTCACCCAACAGGTAATCTCCGCAGCGTTGACGCAGCAGGGGATCATGCGGGGAGGGTTTGGTGTCGGATGTCATGGGGGATGCCCTTCAGGTCAGGGCCGCGAGGGTCAATGGAACGGTTGGGATCACGGGGTGGCCTCGTCATCGAGTTCATTTCGCAATTGCTGCATCGCACGACGCATTCGCGTCAGAACGGTTCCCAGGGGTTGGTCGAGTCGATCCGCGATGGCTTGAAAGGTCATTCCTTCGGCGAGCCGCAAGCGGATCACTTGCTGGGTGTGTTCGGGCAGTTTTTCGATCGCTTGATGAACGTGTCGCAGTGTCTCTTGGGTCTCAAGATCGGAGGGGGGGGCGGTGTCGATGCGAAAGCTCGCATGGGCGTGCTTTTCCAGCACTCGGTCGGTCGTCGATTTGTTTCGCCACCACCGGGCGGCTTCGTTTGCGGCGACCCGGTACAACCAGGCTCGTCGGGCCGCGTGTGGGATCTGGGAGTCGTTGCTGAGCATCGCGACCATCACGGTCTGCAAGCAGTCTTCGACGTCGGCCGGTTGGGGCAGCTTTCCCGCGAGAAAACGTCGCAACCCCGATTGGGCTTCGTTGAACACCTCACGCCAGGCGTGTTGACTGCCCCCCTCGGTCGCACCGTCAGCGGGCTGCGGGGCTCCCGATGCATCGGGCGAGGATTCGGGGGAGGCGTCTCCATCGTCGGCGGGAAGGTTGCTCATGTTCTGCGCTTGCCGCGACTTTCATTGCGCACTGCTGTCGACTTATTTCACCGATTCGACAGGATTTTGAATTTTTCTCGGCGAATTCCTCACCAAATCGGTCGATGCCGGAAAGAAAATTCGCCCGCCCTACTGACGCGATCCGGTGCGTGGTGGGAAGATGTAGCTTAGCCGAACGTAGTGAGACATGCTGGAGTGACCATGGCAGAGAAATCAAACGACATCTGGATCGGATTTGACCTTGGCGGCACCAAAATGCTGGCGATCGCCTATGACGACGAGTGGAATGCGTTAGGCCGCCGCCGCCGCAAAACGCGAGGTCGTGACGGCAGCGATAGTGGCATCGCCCGGATCGGATCGACGATCGAGCGTTTGATCGATGAAAACGATTTGAAGAGCAAGCGGATTCGGGGGATCGGGATCGGATGTCCCGGGCCGATTGATCTGGACAAGGGCCGGATTCTGACGACACCCAATTTGGGCTGGGACGACGTCGACATTGAGCAGTTCTTGCACAAGAAATTCGATTGCCCCGTGGTCGTGCTCAACGACGTCGATGCCGGCTTGTATGGCGAGTATCAGTTCGGAGCCGCCTCCGGGTCACGTTGTGCCGTGGGGATTTTTCCCGGGACCGGTGTCGGCGGTGCGTGCGTGTACGAAGGCACGATCTTGCAGGGGGCGGGGGTTAGCTGCATGGAGATCGGTCACACCCGCATCAGCAGCGGCACGCGCAGCAGCGGCTATGAATTGCCTGGGACGTTGGAAGCCGAAGCGAGTCGATTGTCGATCGCGGCCGAAGCGGCCAAAGCGGCGTTCCGCGGAGACGCGCCGTCATTGGCCAAAAACGTCGGCACCGATCTGTCCGATATCCGCAGCGGCGCGTTAGCCGACGCGATCGAGGCGGGTGACAAAGTCATTCGGCGGCTCGTCGAGGACGCGTCCGAATCGATCGGCATCTCCGTCGTCAACATCATTCATCTGCTCTGTCCCGACACCATCGTGCTCGGTGGGGGAATGGTCGAGGCGATGGAGGATCTGATCGTCGGAACGGTCACCAAGGCGGCGCGCAAAAACGTGATGAGCGTCTACAAAGACCGCTTCAAAGTCGTCGCCGCTAAACTCGGCGACGACGCCGGAGTGAAGGGCGCCGCCGCATGGGCTCGGCGGAAGATTGGGGAATAGGTTTCAAGTTTCAAGTTTCAAGTTTCAAGTTTTGAAACGCAGGTTCAATACCCGAGTTCCAGCTAAGGTTGGAACCTGAAACTCTCAAACCTGAAACTCTCAAACCTAAACGCGATCGATGTAGCGGTTGATGACGCTTTCGAGCAATTCTTGGCGTCCGCTGACGTTCGGTTCGGCGTCGCCTTTTTCCAGCATGTAGGTTTCCAGGTCGGCGAAGGTGACTTCGCCGGCTTCGATTTTGGCTCCGATGCCGCTGTCGAAACTGCTGTAACGCTCGCTGATGAATCCTTCCAGTGCGTTGTCGGCGCGGATGGCCGCGGCGATCTTGAGCCCCTTGGCGTAGGCGTCCATGGAGCCGACGTGGGCGTAGAACAGATCGATCGGTTCAAACGATTCGCGACGGACTTTGGCGTCAAAGTTCACGCCGCCGCTACCGAGTCCGCCGTGTTTGAGGATGTAGTACATCATCTGGGTCGTCAGGTAGTAATCGGTCGCGAACTGGTCGGTGTCCCAACCGAGCAGCAGGTCGCCGGTGTTCGCATCGATGCTGCCCAGTGCGCCCTGGGCGCCGGTGTAATCGATTTCGTGCATCATGGTGTGGCCGGCCAGCGTCGCGTGGTTGGTTTCCAGGTTCAGCTTGAAGTGGTCGGTCAGGTCATAGGCACGCAGGAAGTTCATGCAGGCGGCCGCATCGCTGTCGTATTGATGCTTGGTCGGCTCTTTCGGTTTCGGCTCGATCAGAAATTGTCCCGTGAAGCCGATCTCCTTGGCGTAGTCGACGGCCATGTGAAAGAACTTGGCCAGATGGTCCAGTTCACGCTTCATGTCGGTGTTGTAAAGGTTCTGGTAACCTTCGCGGCCGCCCCAGAACACATAGTTTTCGCCGCCGAGTCGGTGCGTGACGTCCATCGCTTTCTTGACTTGTGCCGCGGCGTAGGCGAACACGTCGGCGTTGCAGGTCGTGGCCGCACCGTGCATGAAGCGGGGGTTGGAAAACATGTTCGCGGTGCCCCACAGCAGCTTCACGCCACTGCGTTTCTGTTCCTCGTCGAGCACATCGGCGACCGCGTCAAAGTTCGCATTGGTCTCCGACAGCGAAGCGCCTTCGGGGGCGACATCGCGGTCGTGAAACGCATAGTAGGGGGCCTGCAGCTTCTCGAACAACTCGAATGCGACACGCGCCCGGTTCTGAGCGTTTTCGACCGACTCGGTGCCATCGTCCCAGGGGCGAACCGCCGTGCCCGGGCCGAACGGGTCGCTGCCGGTGCCGCGGAACGTGTGCCAGTAAACGATCGAGAACCGGAAGTGGTCCTTCATCGTCTTGCCTTCCACGACCTCTTCGGGGTTGTACCAACGAAACGCGAGGGGGTTGTCGCTCTGGGGGCCTTCGTATTGGACGGTCGAGATGTCGGGGAACGCTGACATGACGTTAGGGGGAGTAGGGTGTTGGGAAAGAATCGTCAGGGAACGATCGGGAATGAGAAACGCCCAGTTTTGAAACCTTGACGTTCCCAAACAAGCCGATAAGCCGGGAAGTTGAGACGCAGACTCATTCGGGTGGGAAAGGATCTCAATCCCGCCGGCATTTTAACACGCGGCGTCAGCCAGTGGCGTGTGATGGGGTGGTGAGATCGACACGGGCCGGTCGCTCACGGGCCAGTTGATTGAATCCGATCACACGTGAGATCAGCCGTTTCGCGCGAGCGTACGGGCCTGTCGCACGAAGAAGACGCACCAGGGCCCGTAGGCTCGCGCCAAACGGCTGATTCAATCAACAAGGCAGTCGAGTGAGTCAGTGACGCGTGTTGGTTGCGTGAGGCAACACGGGCCGCTCGCTGACGCGTCCCGCTGGGCAACGCTGTGAAGCATTTTTCCCATGTGTTTCCTGAGGTTTTAGCGGCAGGGCGCGAGCCCTCCGGTTGTTCATCTCTGCCACAACACCGGAGGGCTCGCGCCCTACCGCTAAAAAATGCTTCACAGCGTTGCCCGCTGGGGTCAGCGATCTTTCGCTTCGCCGCCCGGCTTACCGAGGGCGTCCTTGTATTGCTTGATCGCTTCGGTTCGGGTGGCCATGAACTTGCGTTTGTCGTCATCGCTCATCTTTTCCCACTCCTCCGATGACGGCTTGCGGAGCTTTTGGGCGTACTCGGCTTTCCGCTCGGGCGTCCAGAAATCGGCCGCGGGCTTTCTAAATTCCTTGCCGATCGAAAAGTCCTGTTTGGAGTATTGGGAGCCGGTGTAGGCGGTCGGTGGCGAATCCGGTCGCGGGCCCGACGCTGATGACGGGGGCGTGGAATCCGGATCGGACGCTTCGCCGTCCGGGGAGGCCGGAATGGAAGCGGCCAATTCCGGCCGATTGAGCAATGATTCTTCGTCCGGTCGGGCGATCAGCGACCAGCGGTGCAGCATGCCGAACCGATCGCTGCGGGAGCAGCGGATGGTCAGCTGCCAAACGCCGTGAATGGTCTTGCCGTTGAAGGCAGCGAGGCTGGGCTGGCGTTTGGTCAAGCCTTCCGGCTGGAAGGAGCCTTCGAAGGGTGGTCGGGCTTTGACGATCGGTGTCGATGCCTGGTCGTCGAAGACGGTGCGGTCGAAGTGATCGTCGCGTCCGCCGATTTCGGTGAACAATTCGATCCGTGTCCCGTCGGGCCCGGTCAGGTAGCCGTCCAAGTGGGACACGTTGGTGTGCGTCAGCGACAGTTGCAGGTTCAGGTCGGCGATCAGAAAGTTTTCGGTGATGTCGATTTCTGAAACGATGGTTTTCTTGGGGGGCAAAATTTCGGCGTCCGTATTTTCGAACACGCCGCCCATCATCGATTTCGACGCCATCACTTCCTGAGGTGCCAACAAACCGTCTTGATTGGTGTCCAACGCGACAAACTCCGCGACCCGGGCGTCGGTCAATTCGGTCGCGAACTCGGTCAGGTCAACCTGTTTGTCGCGGTTGAGATCCAATTCGTAGAACCAGCCGGGCAGGCCTTCGACTTGATCGCCGGTTTGATCCTGCAGGTTGCTGAAGTAGGCGAACAATTCGTCGCGCGACAATTCGCCGTTTTGATCGGCGTCGACGGCGCCGGCGGGGATCCCGAGTTCGACCGTCTCTTCCATCTCCAACCGACCGTTGCGATTGTCGTCAAAGCGTCCCAGCACGGCAGCGGTCAGCCAAAAGCGGTCGCCGCCGGTTCTCCACCATTCAGAGCGTTCACGTCGCCGCCGGTCGTCTTCACTTTCTTTTTCGCTGGGGCGAACGCCGCTGCCGGTGCGCCGGCGTTGTTGGATCAGCTCGCTGGAATCGTTGCTCAGCATTCGCCGCCGCGCGTACCGTTGGGCAAGTTCGAGCCGGCTGAGTTGATCGTCGTTGTTCAGGTCCATGCTGAAGGGATCGCGGTGTGTCCAGCGGGCGCGGGAGGCTTCGTAACGGCTCAGGTAACCGTCGCGGTTGCGGTCGTAGCGTTCCAGAGTTTCGTCCGCTTCTTCAAGGTCCCGAAATTGATAGGGATACTTCACTTGCGGCAGACCGAATTCGGGGACCACCGGATCTTCGTCTCGCGGTCGAAAACTCTTGACCGCCCGATCGTCGCTGGCACGGACCCGTTCGCCCGCAACGCCATTTTTCAGCGCGTGGTAAATGCGAGCGGCTTCCTGCCAGTTTTCGATTCGATTGGGACGGTCCAGGGACATCCGCCGGGCTTCGGCGATGCGTTCCAGGTAAGGCCGGGACAGCGTCGTGATCTCGTCGGGTTCGATGTATCCGTTTTCGTTTCGGTCGAGCAGGTCCAGGGATTCCCGCAGACCGGATTGGGCGAGCACCGCGGTGGTCCCGAAGCCCGCAGCGACCATCCACACGGTCAGAAACACGGCGCCGGCGAGCAGGCGCGAACCGGCTGGTGTCCGGTCGAGCCCGAACCAGGCGTGGAAAAGGCGGAGGCAGCTGAAACGGATCATCGTTCGACTCATCAACGGAGGGCGTCGCAGGGTCACTGGTGCTGTGTTAGCGTTGGATGTTAACGCACCACTAGTTTTTGCCGTTCGTCGGATACGGCGAGCGGGACGAAGTCGTCCGTGGCGCCGTTCGCGAAGGCGTTGTTCGCGAGGTCGATCGGGATCTGCCGTCGGACTGGCCCAAGAAAATCTCTTGAAGCACGGTTTCCAGTACTTCGCTGTTGCTCGGCGTGATGACCTGGATCATTTGTTCCCCGCGGACATCGATCGTTTTGACCAACGCTTCGACTTCTTTGAACAGCGGGTCGGGTGCGGTCACGATCAGCGAATTGCTGGGCTCGTGAACGGCCAGTGTCATTTTGGGTTCCAAGTCGCGTGCCTGTTGTGCCGCGGGTTTGGAGGCCGGTTTTTTGGCGTCGGACTTTTTGTCCTTGGCGGATTCCTGTGGTTCATTGCGAGCCGCGTCGGCTCTGGATGCGCCGCCGCCGGGGGCACCGGGAGCCGCGGTGGCCGCTGCGACCCGTCCGGCGAACGCCTGCCGGATTGCCGCTTCGACCTCGACTGCTTTGGAGTTTTCCAGCTCGATGATGTGTGACGTGCCATAGGTTTCGATCGAAGTGATGCTGCTGTCTTTTTCGATGATTTGCAGGTAGTTCTCGATCAGCTCAACATCGTCGACGGTGCCTTGAACGATCAATCGATTCAGTCGTGAATCCGCGACCACCGTTGCGGTTCCCGCGATCAACGTGATCGTGCCTTCGCGGTTGGTCACCAGGCTGCCGAGAAAGGAACTGCTGGGGGAGGCGATCGATGCGTTGACCAGGGTGTCACTGCTGCTGGCGACGGCTTGGCCGCCATCGAGCAATTCGGCCAGCATCCGAATGGCGTCTTCGGGGCGGGTGAATTTCAGATAGAACACGACCGGTTCGGCGGGCAGGGATGTTCCCGGCCCGGCGAGGGTTTCCAGGTGATCTTGGAACTGGTTCAAGACGTCGATATCGTCGCATTGGATCAACAGACCGCGCGTCGTCAATTGGCATTCGATCGCCGCCTTGGTGACGTCGGGTGAAGGGGTCTGCAGCAATCGACCGCGATCGGAGACCGACACGAACTGGGCGGGCGTTTTGCTTTCCAGTGCATCCAAAAAGTCGTCGCGTTGGTCCGGCGACCGGTCGTCGGCATCGAAGGCCACTCGTTCGCGCGGCGCGCTGTTCATCGATTCGTCTGATTCAAAGAAGACGATCGGATTGGGCAGTCTCCAAAATCGGGCCGCCAGCATCAGGGATTGCTTGGCATGATTGCCGGTCAGGGAGAGCAAGCGGATGCTTTCGTTGGACGCCATCGCGTCTTGCTTTTGATCGATGCCTTCGACGATCTGTTTGATCTCGGCGATCTGTCCGGGTCGGCCGCGAACAAACAGCCGTCGGTTTTCCGGGTCGGCGTCGATTTTCGGTGGCTGCACGGGCTGTTCGTCTCGATCGCGGTCTCTACGATCGTTGGTTTCGAATTCCAAAGTCAGGTCCAGCATCTGTTCGATCAGGGCGATCGCCACGTAGGGGTCGACGGTCTTGAGCTGGATGACCTCAAACTGGGCTTCATCGGCGGCCATCTGCTGGACCGTCATTGCGATCTCTTCTTGAATCGACGGCGGTGCGAGGGCGACGATCGTTCCGGCGGTGTTGTCCTTGGAGATGCGGACATCCTTTCCGGCCAGTAGGGTTTGCAACACATCATACGCCAGATCGACATTTCCGCCGGCGACGACATGCGTCTGAAACTTGGCGTCGGTCTTCGCATCGGTGAGCGAAGGCGTTGGAACGTCAATCGATTCGACCAGCTTTTCGATCAGTTTGACTTTGTCTTCGATGCCGGTCACGAAGATGTTCTGGCCTTCCAAGTCCGCCGACAGACTGACGTCGATCCCGATCATTTCGCCGGTGGCCAGCCCCAGGTGGGGTCGAGCAACCAACAAGACGTCTTCCGCTTCGACGTATTGCAGCGGAAAGCTTTTGACGATCGTGCCGTTGTCCAGCTTGGAGGGTTCAAAGGAGTCCAGGATGGCTTTGACGTTCTTTAGTTTGGCGACCGTGTCGGTGACCATCAACTGATTGGTCTTTTTGAAGACTGCCGGTGTCATCATCAACTTGATCGCACCTAATTCTTCCACCGCCTCCTCGGCCGAGAGGGCGCCGAGCGGGAACAGGCATTTGACGACGTCGTGATTCTTTCGTTCGGGCAACTCGTCGGCGCGAATTAATTCCGCCAGCGCGTCGAGCTGTTGAAGACTGCGCGGATCGCTGAGGTTGATGACCGAGAGCAGGTTTCCACTTCGCACCAAGGTGTAACCCTGGGGCAGCAGGAACAAGTTGATGCGATCGATCGCCTCTTGATGCGTGAACGAAGACGGGTCGCTGTAGGTGAAGCTGCCGGCGGGAACGCCGTCGATGTGTAGCGCCAGGTCCGCTTCCTCGGCGATCCAGTCAATCACTTCCCGCCAGGGAACACCCGCGAAGGCGAACCGGACTTCCGCCTCGGGGGCGTCGGCCGAGGTCGGCTGCGGATTGTTAATCGATTCCGTATCCGCCAGCGGTGGTTGCGGTGCCGGCAGCTCCTGCGCGGGAAGCGGAGCCATCGAAAGGAGCGGGCTGGCGAGCAGGCCGGCCATGACGAAGCGAAAGACGCGTTGGCCCGGGAGGAGCAAGCGGGCATGCCGTGATCGATTCATTCGGCAACTCGTTAGTCGTTGGAAACGCCCGTGTCTTGCGAGTCGGGCGTGATGGAGGGGGGGCAGGATGCTGGCGGGGAACCGGTGGGGGCCGATTGCAGCAGCGGCGGGATAGTGTAAAGGGTAGTGAAGCTGCCGACGAAGTCAATCTTGAACTGATCCGCCCGGCCGCGGAAAAGCGTTGGTGTGCAGGCTTTAGCCCAATACCGCTAAGTTAATATGAATGAGGGGGGCCCGGACGCTGGCGCGAACCGGCTGATATCAAACGAATATCAGCCGTTTGGCGCGAGCCTACGGGCCCTCATCTGAAGAAACGACGCTTCACTTAGCGGTATGCGGCTAAAGCCTGCACACCAACATGATGCCCGGTCCTTCATTGAAAAAGCGGGCGTGGTCGAGTGACCACGCCCGCAGGCATTGATTTCAACGGAGGTTGAAAATACTACTGGTTCAATTGCTCTTGGATCGTTTCGGCACTTGCCTTGGTACCCAGAGCACCCCACAGACCGTAGGGACTTTCACGACCCGCACCACCGTTGGCGCCACGACCGTCACCGTTGTCACGACCGTAGGGAACGTGTTCCTGGTCACCGGCATCGACCGAATCGGTCATGAAGATCACCGCACCGTCAGCCATCAACACGTGAGCACCACCTTGGTGGAAACTCGCGGCGCTCAAGACGCCACCGCCACCGTGCCAACGCTGCATGTTGTAGCTGTTGGGCGGCGTGATCGTGGTGAACACACTGAACATCGGCCGACCATCGGACCAACGACGACCACGTTGGTGGTTGGCCGAGGTGTCATAACAGGGGTCCGGGCCCATGCCGCTACCACAGCAACCGGTACACGGCGGCAGACCACCGTTGTTGGTGTCAGTGTTGACGTATTGCGGACGGTCGGGGTCCATGAACGCTCGTCCCTGCGACGGCGGCAGATCCCAAACGTTGTTTTTTCGGACGATCAGCGTGCTCTTAGCCAGGTTGGTGCGGTCACCGACGGTGTTTTCGCCACACGCAATGGTGTTGGAAAGTCCGTCTTTGATGTCGCGGAACTTGGTGAAGTGACGAGCTCGGAAGACCCCTCGGGCCCAGCGTTGACCGGCTTCATCACCCCAAGTGCCACTGGTGCTGGGGACACCGGCGTCGTTGACACCACCGTGCTGCTGTTCGAAAATGGCATCGCCGATACAGGCGGAGTAATTCGTGAACGCCACTCGGTTGGAGACCGGTTCGGTCGCGTCGCTGGGACAGCGATACCCGGGAACCTGAGTCAGCCAGGGCTGATAGTTCGTGTTCCAGGGACGCGGACCCATCGCTGCGAACGGCGGGTTCTTGATGCTGCCGTCCCGGTTCTTGTTGAACGGATTGGAGATCTGATCCCACAGTCCTTGCTGTTCGATAAACGGCAACGTGCCGACCATCCAACTCAGCCAGTGCGAGTTGTTGAAGTCGCCACCGGAACCGGTGTTGTACGTCCCGCCTGCGTTCATCGGCAGATTCTTGTACGCCGAGTGATAGTTGTGCAACGCCAAGCCAATTTGCTTGAAGTTGTTACTACAACTCATGCGGCGTGCCGCCTCGCGGGCAGCCTGAACGGCCGGCAACAACAAGCCGACCAAAATTCCAATGATGGCGATCACCACCAAGAGTTCGACGAGCGTAAATCCAGCTCGCCGATTACGGCTTCCGATCATAAAAAACTCCGGTAAAAAAGGAAAAGTGCCGCGACAGCTCCCCGTCGCACAGGAGAGCGAGACACTATAGGGCGGGAACCCACCCGAATTACCAGCATCTCGCTACCAGTCGTAGAGTCTATGGGAGCCAAATTGCAGATTCAACCACAATCTCCGCCACTCTGAAAAGATTTATGGATCCGAATCCCGCGTTGCGGTGTTCGGGGTCCGATCGCGCTTAGGGCGCGCTGCCACGTTGGTCTTGGCTGACCTTCCCTGGCTTTCCCTAGGAGAGGGGATGGGGCTCAGGTTCACCCACACCTCGAGGACTCAATCCGCTTGCGGAGCAGGTTTTACCCCGAGAGGGGTTGCAGCGAGTAGCCGGTGGTCGCCTTAGCGCACCACCGGAATCCCGAAAGCGATTGCGGATTGATCCCGGACGGGGGCACAGCATTCAGACGCTGCGACCCACTTCGGGGTCGTTTGGACTGTTTTTTACCGTTCCGGCGGTGTTCGCTTCGCTCGACCGCCGGCCACTCTCTGCCATCCCATCCGGGATGCAATGATGTGGGCAAACCTAAGCCCCCAGCCCCTCTCCCCCAAAAACTGCACGCCCTCGGTCGAGGAGGGTCGAGCATCGCGCCGAGACGTCGAAGAAAGTGAAGGAAACCGCTCCGAAGCGAGGGTTCCATCAACGCACGATCTCAGCAATCCAACAAGGGCAATGATTGAAACTCATCGCACTCAAATCTGCGTTTGAATCAGTGCGTTTGAATCACTGTGCGGCCGTTTCCTCGGCCGCCGCGTTCATCGCTTCGTTGTAAGCTTCTTCTTCGGCAAGCTCCTCGGCGGTTTGGGCGTCCGTGGGAGTGAATTCCGCTTCGCCACCGCCACCGCAGCCGGTGAAAGAAATGGCGGTAGCGAACAACAAACCAAACAAAGAGAGAGAGAGGGTGCGTTTCATGATCGGTTGAGATGATCTAGCGGAAAGGGAATGACAACAAACGGAGACGGTCACTCCTAAAAGGTGGTAGGAGTGCACCGCCACGAAGTCTTGATCGTCGATGACCGGCTCGGCATTGTCAAGGACTTTACCCGTACAACTCATCTGCAGTTCTCTTGTGCCCCGTTGCCATTGGTCCCGGTTTTCCAGATCCCCTAAACCATCGACTCCGTCCAGACGCGCCGCAGCGCGGGCGGTGCGCCGGCCAGCGACGGTGAATTTTCATCTCGCGATATCGCTTTGAGCCTCCGTCACGCAACGCGGTGTCTGTATCTTGCTAAAATGAATCCGCCAATCAACAGATTCTCTATATTGATGTTGATCGCTTCGGCCCCGATCGCAGTCGTCGGATCGATGCTGAATGCCACCGCGGCGGTCTGTCGCATGCATCGAGCTGCGTCGGACGAAACGTCAAAATTGCCCCAACCCATCACGACCACCGTCCCTTTTTTTGAGAGGTCTCCCATGAGCACTGCCGTCAAACCTTCACTCCTCCCCGAAGTCGAAGCGTTCTTGGGACGGGGGCGTTTGGCCAGCTTCGTCGGCGGCAAAACGATGGGTTCGGAAAACGACAATAGCATCGCGACGACCGATCCGGGGTCCGGCGACAAACTCGCCGACGTGGTCGAGCTGACGGCCGAGCAGGTCGACGAGGCGGTCGGCGTTGCCGATGCCGCGTTCAAGCAATCGTCGTGGGCAACGATGCCGGTCAACGAACGCGCCGCTCTATTGCACCGTTTGGCCGACGCGGTCGAGAAGCACAAAGCGATCATCGGCCAAATCGAATCGCTCGACGCCGGCAAGGTCCAATCACAGGCTCAAGGCGACGTCCAAAACTTCGCCGACACGATTCGTTACTTCGCCGACATGGCCCAGCACGTCAATCCCCGCACCACGTTGGCGGTCAAAGCCCACGAAGCTTGGACGGTGCGTCAGCCCTGGGGTGTTTGCGCGTTTATCTTTCCCTGGAATTTCCCGTTCCTGTTGATCGGCTGGGGAATCGCCCCCGCGCTGGCTGCCGGCAACACCGTCGTGATCAAGCCCGCCGAAGACACGCCCTTGTCCGCGATCTATCTGGCGGAATTGGCGAAAGAAGTCGGGATCCCCGACGGCGTGATCAACGTGGTCACCGGCGGAGGAGCCACGGTGGGTTCGGCACTTTCGGGTAACACGCAAATCAAACGCATGTCCTTCACCGGCTCGCCCGAAGTCGGACGGCTGGTGGGCGAAGCCTGCGGACGCAACCTGGTTCCCGTCAAATTGGAACTCGGCGGCAAGGGAGCCGCGGTGATCTTCAACGACGTCGACGTCGCCGAAACGGCGCAAAAGCTGGCCGGTGCGATCACGTTCCACACCGGACAGGTTTGCTGCGACGCGACGCGCTGGTTGGTCCACCAAGACATCTACGACGAGTTCGTCAATCAATGCGTGGACCAACTCTCCCAAGTCAAAATCGGCTACCAGCTCGACGACCAGACGCAAATGGGACCGGTCGTCAACGCCAAACAACGCCAACGCGTGCTCAGTTACTTGGAAAAGGGGCAAGCCGAAGGCGCCGAGTGCCTGTTGCCCGGTGGTGCCGCCCAGGTGCAAGGGTACGACGGTCATTTTGTCAAACCGGCCCTACTTGCCGGTTCGCTCGACAACGTCGCCGCCCAAGAAGAAATCTTTGGGCCGGTCGCCTATCTGGCACCGTTCAAAACCGAAAGTCAAGCGATCGAGATGGCCAACCACACCCACTACGGACTGGCCAACAGCGTCTGGACATCTGACTTGGCGCGAGCCGCTCGGGTTGCCGAGTCGATGATCGCGGGCAACAGCTGGATCAACGCCCACAACGTGTTTGCCCACGGGGTTCCCTACGGCGGTGTGAACCTGAGCGGAATGGGCGGCGGCGTGCTGTCATTCGAAACGCTGATGGATTACTACCGCAGCACCTCGGTCGTCCGACCGTTATGATCCCCCGCGACCACGGACTCCAACTGATGAAACGCTCGGCCCGTTTGCGCTCGGCCCGTTTGTTTGCCGCCGTGTTGGTTGTTTCGGCGCAGGCCATCACCGTCGCGGTGGAGCCGGTCCCTGAAACATCTTCAACCGTCGCTACCGTTCCCGGTTTCAGCTGGGACCGCGTGCCGTTGAACCTTCACTTCGGAAAACGAACGACGGACTTGACCGATTCGGAAATCGACTTTGTCGCCAGTCGCAGTCGATTGATCTGCTTGGAAAAAAGTCACGGGGCTCGCGTCCATGGCAGCACCGAAGCGGGGATCGCGGACACGGCCCGACGCATCACGGCGCGCAACCCCGATGCGAAGGTGTTGTTTTATTTCAACGCCTTTATCAATTGGCCAGGCTACGACGCGTTTAAGACCTATCGTCCCGAGTGGACACTGCGAACGGCGGACGGCGAAATCGTCAAACACCCTTCCGGCACCCCGCGGCCGGATCCGTCCAACGCCGAGTTTCGTCGGTGGTGGTCCGACGTCGTCGTGTCGGCCAACCGTTCCGCCCCACTGGGCGGTGTCTTCATCGACGCGCTGCCGCAAGCCCTTTCGCCTGGTCTGGCACAGCAAGTCGGTGACGCCAAAGCCCGCGCGGTCGTCGCTGGACTCCGCGAAATGATCGCGATGACGAAACGCAAACTCGGCCCCGATAGGATCGTCCTGGTCAACGGTATTCGGACCACGGATTTCCGCGAGATTCTGGATTGGGATGGAATCGACGGCGTGATGATCGAACACTTCGGCGCGTTCCACACCGCCGCGCCGGAAGATCTGAAGGCCGACCTGGACTCGATCGCGATCGCCGCTGCCAAGGGCAAATTTGTTGTCCTGAAAGGCTGGCCGGGATTCAACTGGCTGGATCGCGAGATGATGAAACGCCCCTATGCCGAACTGTTGGAACTGGCGCGACAACGGATCACCTTCCCGTTGGCATGTTTCTTGGTCGGCGCGCAAACCGGATCGCACTTCTGCTATTCCTGGGGCTACACCGACACCCACGGCATGCTGGATTCGTACCCGGAGCTGGAACGTCCGTTGGGACCTCCCAAGGCCGATGCCGTTTGGCAGGGATTGACCGCCACACGCGAATTTGAACACGCATCGGTCTGGGTCGATCTGGCCAACCGAAAGGCGCGGATCGATTGGCAGCAATAGTTGTTGGAGCGACGAAGATGGTGCGGAATCGGCTGCTGGCGTTCGCGATGGTGTTGCTGGCGACGTGTGCCTCCTCGCGCGGCGCTGACTCACCGTTGGATTTTCAGTCCCAGGTCGCGCCGATCCTGCAGCGTCACTGCATTCGCTGTCATTCGCCGAACAACAACCAGGGTGAACTCTCGTTGGCGACGATCGACGATTTGCGTGCGAACGAGTACGTCATCGCGGGCGACCCCGAGGGAAGTTATCTGCTGGAATTGATCACATCGACCGAGAGCCAACCGGCGGCGATGCCCAAGGAAGCGAATCCGCTATCGGATGCCGAAGTCGCGTTGATTCGGCAATGGATCATTCAGGGAGCGACGTGGCCGAGCGACGTTGTCGTCAAACAGCAATCCAAGGCGGATGAGACATGGTGGTCGCTGCAACCGCTGCATGTCGCCAAACGGATGTCGTCGGATTCGAATCTTTCCGACGCGCCCCGTTCCCCCGCCACGATCGACGAGTTTGTTCGCGCCAAGCTTGCCGACAACCAACTGACGATGAATCCGCCGGCCGACCGCCGCACGCTGATTCGGCGCGTGACATTCGATCTGATCGGATTGCCGCCGACACCACGGGACGTGGAATCGTTCGTCGACGACCCCGACCCGATGGCCTACGAGAAACTGGTCGACCGATTGTTGGCGTCACCCCATTACGGCGAACGATACGCACGGCACTGGCTGGATTTGGCGCACTACGCGGACACGCATGGATTTGAACGCGACATGCGACGCGACAACGCCTGGCGGTATCGAGACTACGTGATCGAATCGTTTAACGAAGACAAACCGTACCACCGCTTTGTTCAAGAACAGATCGCTGGAGATGTCTTGTGGCCGGACGACGACCAAGCGGTGATCGCGACCGGATTTCTGTCCGCCGGCCCCTGGGACTTTGTCGGTCAAGTCGAAACCAAGAGCGATCAACTGCGTCGGTCCGCTCGAGTGCTGGACCTGGATGACATGACCACGCAAGTCATGACCACCACCATGGCGTTGACGGTCAATTGTGCCCGTTGCCACGATCACAAGCTGGACCCGATCTCGCAACGAGAGTATTACCAGCTGCAATCCGTCTTTGCCGGCGTGCGGCGAGAAGCACGCGTCGTCAGCGATTCATCACTGAAGGCATACGAATCGGCAAAGCAACAATGGATCCGACGTCGCAATCAGATCGACTTTGAACTCGCCCGGCTTCAAGGTGATGGGCTCGATCTGGCCGACATCGTCGGTGGTGGAAACGGAAGCGGCTCCGGGACGTTTCGCCAGGGCATCGACGTCCGCAATGCGAAAGTGCAGACCCGCGACTTCGGAAAACTCGGCAACGTCGTGCCCAACCGATTCGCGGCCTCGGACTTTGATTTTGTGGACGGCGTCTTTGTCCCCAGCGGTGAGGCGGGCCAGGCCAAGATTCCCGTCACCTCGACGGGCATCACCATCAGCGGGCTGCCCACAACCTCCGGCGACGCCTGGGACATGATTCGCAACGGCCCCGTCGCCAGCCAGCATTCACCCGAACTCGACGGAATCGATTTCACCCGAGACGGTCACAGCCTGCTGGGATTGCACGCCAACGCGGGGATCACGTTCGACATCTCGGCCATTCGCCAGAGTCTGGCAGAGGGCGCTGCCGAGACGAGTCCGGGCATGCCGCTTCGGTTCACCGCACAACTCGGTTACTTCGGCGCCTCCGGTTCGCATCGTGCCGATGCCTGGGTCTTTGTCGACGGACAAAACGTGGCCGAGTTCAAACAACTCGGGCGGGAGGATGGTTTACAGCCCATCGAGATCGAACTGTCACCGGCCGTCCGTTTTCTGACACTCGTGTCGACCGACGGTGGCAACGGAATAGGGCATGATCAAATCGGTTTTGGTGATCCGCGGATCCGCCCGAAAACGTCGCCGACTCGCTCCGATGCCGATGCAAATCGGATCGAGACGCTCCGCGGCGAACGTGACGAGGTGACGTCGAAACTTGATGCACTCGGCCCACCGCCGCGTTTCTATGGGGTGGTCGCCGAACAGACCTTACCGGAGGTGCGTTTATTGACTCGCGGGAATCCGGAAACGCCCAGCGGTGAGATCCTGCCACCGTCCGCCTTGTCGGCTCTGACGATGTTGGAACCTGAACTTGGCACGATCACGACGGACGAAGGGCAACGCCGGGTGGCACTGGCGCGATGGATCACGTCGATCGACAATCCCCTCGTGCGACGCGTCATTGTCAACCGTCTCTGGCACTGGCATTTCGGCCAAGGACTGGTCGACACGCCCAGTGATTTCGGCTTCGGCGGAGGTCGTCCGTCGCATCCCGAACTGCTCGATTGGCTCGCCGAAGCTTTGCTGCATCATGACTGGTCGCTGAAGGCCATGCACCGTTTGATCGTGACCAGCGACACCTACAAACAGTCCAGCCGTCACCGTGAACCGGCGGCCAAGGTTGATGCCGAAAATCGACTGCTGTGGCGACAGAATCGCCAACGCATCGAAGCGGAAGCAATTCGCGATGCCGTGTTGTTTGTCAGCGGCAAATTGAACGATCGCCGCGGCGGTCCGGGATTCGAAGACTTCGACTACCAGGATGCCTACGCCCCCATCTACACCTACATCACCGCCGACCGTCCGGAATTGTGGCGACGGAGCATCTATCGTTACATCGTCCGCACAACCCCCGATCGATTCCTCACCACGCTCGACTGCCCCGATCCGGCCAACCTCACACCGAAGCGGATCACGACCACCACCCCGCTGCAGTCCCTGGCTCTGTTCAATAATGAGTTCATGCTCCGACAGGCGCGGTATTTTGCCCAGCGAATCCGGCGCGAGGCGGGAGACGACCCGGCGGCACAGGTCCAACACGCGTTCGCACTCGCGCTGGGACGACAACCATCGCAGCAGGAGGCTCGATTGGCGACGGAGTTTGTCGATCGGCAAAGCTTGTTCGCGCTGTGTCGATCGCTGTTTAATTTGAATGAGTTCGTGTATGTCGATTGATCCCAATCACAACATCGGTCCAAGACTTCCGAACCACTCGCGGCGCGCATTCTTGCAATCGGCGGCCGGTGGCATCGGCTCGCTGGCGCTGACGGCAATGCTCGCCGGCGAAGGACACGGCGCAGGACACGGTCAGTTGCATCATCCGGCCAAGGCCAAGCGTGTCATCCAGATCTTCTGTCCCGGTGGGATGAGTCAGGTGGACACGTTTGACTACAAACCCGAACTGGACAAACGCGACGGATCGGCGTTCGATCCCGATGGCCAGTTGCAATTCTTTGCTTCCAAGCCGGGCAACTGTCGCGGCAGCCACTGGAAATTCCGCCGACACGGACAGTCTGGACTGTGGATGAGCGATCTGTTTCCACGGCTGTCCACCTGCATCGACGACATGGCGTTTCTTTACTCGATGCATAGCAAGACGGCGCTGCATGGACCGGCTTGTTTCATGATGAATACCGGATTCACGCTGCCCGGTTTTCCCAGCATGGGTGCCTGGGTGACGTACGGCCTGGGCAGCGAAGCGGAGGATTTGCCCGCGTTTGTGGTGTTGCCCGATCCGCGCGGGCTGCCGCCTGGCGGGATCATCAACTGGGGTGCCGGTTTTCTGCCGGCGCAACATCAGGCGACCACCCTGGACACCACCAACCCACAGCACCCGATCGCCGATCTGTTTCCGCCCCAAGACTTTGCCCAGGTCACGCCCGCCAGCGATCGAGCCGGGTTGAGTTTTCTGCAGCGGTTGAATGAACTGCACCGCCAAACCCGACTCGGCGACACGGAACTGGACGCGCGGATCAAGGCGTATGAAATGGCGGCTCGCTTGCAGCTGAGTGCTCCCGAAGCCACCGACCTGAGCCGGGAAAGTCAAACCACCCGAGACCTTTACCAGACCGATCATCCCGACGTCGGTCCGTTCGGACGGCAGTGCTTGTTGGCGCGACGACTGGTCGAGCGCGGGGTGCGATTTGTGCAGATTTATTGTGGGGCGGAGAACACGACGGCCAAGAAGATCCGGCCCAATTGGGACAGCCACGAAGACTTGCCGCGCGACCACGGCTACTGGGGCGCCGTTCTGGACGGCGGCGCCTCGGCATTGTTGAAGGACCTGAAACAGCGCGGCATGCTGGACGAGACGTTGGTCATCTGCACGACCGAATTCGGACGTCAGCCGGCGGCGCAAGGCAATGGCCTGGGGCGCGACCACAATGCCGCAGCCTTCACGGCATGGTTGGCCGGTGGCGGGGTCCGGGGAGGGATCGGATTTGGGGCAACCGACGAGTTGGGTTTCAAAGCGGTCGAAAACCCGACCTACAGCTACGATCTGCACGCCACCGCGCTGCACCTGCTGGGCATCGACCACACGCGACTGACGTATTACCACAACGGCATCGAGCGTCGTCTAACCGATGTTCACGGCCACGTGATCCAACCGATCCTGGCGTAAAACGCAAGACGCCCGCGACCGCCATCCCAGCGGGAAGCGTTAGCGAGCGCCATCCCAGCGGGAAGCGTTAGCGAGCGGCGCGTGCCCTCGTTCCCCAGGCTCCGCCTGGGCAGCGCAAAATGCCCGCTATTTCATGCGTTGTGCCGGATGAAACTTTGGCTGTTCTTGTTCCGCGGTGGTCCAAGGATCACTCGGCTCGGTTCGCCAAAGGCGATCAACAACATAGCCTGGGGTGAGACCGGATGAGCCCCAGCGAATCCGGGCGTCACCCCAGGTGCACGATCCACCGAAAACCCTCCCCCTTTCGATCGGCCGGCGGCAG
>NZ_NTFY01000039.1 GCF_002289565.1 Rhodopirellula sp. SM50
GAAAAGTAGCTCACGGATGGCAGCGCGAACCCACGGATCGTTCTGCTGATTGCTATCCGCGGGTTCGCGCTGCCATCTGTGGGTTCATTGCGTTAGCTCTCAAATCAAATGTTCTATCGAAAAGCAGCATGCGGAAATTGGATACTTGATTAAAGGAGCTCAAAACATCCCCTTCCCCTTTTCTCTTCCGGTCGCTGCGACGCAGCGACCGGAAGCGGCTGAAGCCTGCACACCAACACGTATGCCGGTGCCATTCAACACTTGCAGTTGTCACCGATTTCGGTGTTCGTGCAGTCCGAATACTGCAATCGGAAAAGTAGCTCACGGATGGCAGCGCGAACCCACGGATCGTTCTGCTGATTGCTATCCGCGGGTTCGCGCTGCCATCTGTGGGTTCATTGCCTTAGCTCTCAAATCAAATGTTCTATCGAAAAGCAGCATGCGGAAACTGGTTACTTGTTTGAAGGGAGCTTAAAACACCCCCTTCCCCTTTTTCTCTTCGAAAAGCAGCATGCGAAAACTGGTTACTTGTTTGAAGGGAGCTTAAAACCCCCCCTTCCCCTTTTTCTCTTGCAGGTGCGTTCCCGGTTTCTCCTTGTCTCCTTGTCTCCTTGTCTACTCTTCTCCCTGCTGAGACTCACGGTGGCGGCGTAAATTCTTGCTGACTCGTTGCAACAGCGCGCGGTCTTCTTGGCTGAGCCCCTTGGTGCCGTGCTGGCTGACGACCTGTAGCACCTGGTCCAAGCGGGCCGCGTCATTGGCTTCTTCGTGCTCACGGCGCATCGCCGCGCGGACTCGTTTTCGCTTTTGACGCATCCGCACCGAATCGATCCATTCACTCAGCCAAGGCGTGCGGACCGTCGTCGTGTCGTCGTGACCGCCGGTGACTTCGCTCGCCCGCAATTCAGTGACGTCGAAATGTCCCGCGATGGGGTCTGCGGCGGCGACGTGGATCGAGGTGATCCAGTCGCGCAGATCGCTTTTATAGGTCGACACCCACAACAGGCCGGCGAGGAACAACAAGACCGGCCAACGGGGAAGGTGGGCATCGCCGTCGCCGATCAGGGTTGCGATCGCGATCACGACGGTGATCAGCGAGATCAATTGCAACAACCGGCGTAGCAGTTTGAGTTGCAAGTCATCATTGGCCTCGGCGGCGAACAGCGCGATCGCCGAAGCGATGGCGCCGCGGCCCAGGTTTTTCGGCAACGGATAAGCCTGGCAGGCGGCTTGAATCCACAGCAACCAGGCGGCCGTCAAATAGCTTTTCTCCGCGGCATCCAAGCCCAAGCCTGGTGCGGCGAGTTCTTGCAGCCACAACGTGCCGTCGGCATAGCCGGCCGTCCGCGTCAGCATGTGGACGGCCAAGCAGGCGGCTCCCAACATCACCAGTGCGGTCAACGAAAAACAAGCCGCCATCAGATTGGCGACCGCAGACCAGGGATAGCGACGATACAGCGGATTGGCGGCCTCGACGCCCAGCAGTCCGATCGTGATCGATTCGCTTTTGGCATTCGTCCAGCGATGCAGCCCGAGTTGTCCGAGCAGCTGGAGCCCCCAGCCGAAACACCAGATCGTCACGGCGGTCAGGGCGACCAGCGGCAGGTCACCGTTGCCTTCGCGGCCGTGGACTGTCGCGACGAGCCCCGCCAGGATCGCCAGCGCGACGAACACGGAATACGAGAGATACAACCGGATGCCGGCAATCGCTCCCAACGGCATCGACCAATTGTCAGCCCGCTGGGGTTCAAAGGAGCCGCCCGGGCTCTGCGAATCGACGTCGAATGCGGGCATGGTCCGGACTGGGAAACAGGCGTTCCGGGGAGGGACGGGGTAGATTTAGGAGATTATACCGACGAGAAACCCGTTCTTCGTAACGGGATTCGGCAAAGTTCAGTGAAAAAGGGAACGGGACGGAAGTTTAATCGTGCCCAAGGAAGCCGCGAGAAATTCGCGTGAAACTGATCTTGACGTGAAATCAGACGATCGTGAAACTCCTCCAGCTCGTATGCGAAGCATCGCTCGTGCCCCCTCCTCTCCAGACGGGAGTGATCCCCGTCGGAGTCCGGTGGGCGGCGAGATTTGTTACGCTGCAACGGAGTGCGTGTGATCGAAATTTGCTCGAACGGCTTTCAGGAGAAAGCCTTTGCCGCGGGGCGGATGGGAGGGGGCTGTGAATCGGCTCTCCGAAATCCGACGAACGCGGCACGAGTCGACCGATCCGGATGGTTTCGCCAATCCTGCGCGATTTCGGAATGAATTCGCAGGGACATTTTCAGCGAGTGGCTTTGTCCGCAATGATGGACCTGGACCTCAAAGAGCGAGTGCGTGCCGCCGTCGACCTTGTCGACGTCATCGGTGCGTCGTTGACGCTGGTCCCGAAAGGACGCATGCTGGCCGCCCAGTGCCCCTGGCACGACGACCGCTCGCCTTCGCTGACGGTCAACCGTGAACGCCAGACCTGGAAGTGCTGGGTCTGTGACATCGGCGGAGACGTGTTCAGCTACGTGATGCGCCGCGACGGCGTCGATTTCGTCACCGCGCTGCGATCGCTGGCCGAACAAGCCGGGATCGAATACCAGACCGGCCCCAAGGTGGACGCCGGATCCAAGGACGACAAGTCCACGTTGCTTGCCGCGGTCAAGCTGATTTGCGACGCCTATTTTGATCAGCTCGATTCGCCGTCAACCGACGACGCCAAAATCGCTCGCGACTATCTGGCCAGCCGCGGGATCGACGACGAACACCGACACCTGTTTCGCATCGGGTTCGCCCCCGACAGCTGGGACTTCGCCACCGGGCTGCTCAAACGGAACAAGTTCCGCGCCGAGATCCCGGTCGCCGCCGGCGTCGCGCTCAACCGCCGCGGCGGAAACGGCAGCTACGACCTGTTTCGCGGTCGATTGATGTTTCCGATTCACGACATGCAGAACCGCCCGATCTCGATGGGCGGCAGAGTGATCCCCGAGATCGCGGCGCGGCACGGCGAGAACGCGGGCGGAAAATACATCAACGGCCCGGAGACCAAACTGTTTCGAAAGTCGGAACAGCTGTACGGGTTGCAGCTCGCCAGGGAATCGATCCGCAAGGGCGGCCAGGCGCTGGTGATGGAAGGGTACACCGACGTCATCGCGGCGCGGCAATCGGGGATCGATCCGGTCGTCGCCGTCCTCGGCACCGCACTCGGTGAAGCCCACGTCCGCACCCTCAAGCGACTGGCCGACCGCGTCGTGCTGGTGCTCGACGGCGATGCGGCCGGCCAACGCCGCGCCGACGAAGTGCTGGAATTGTTCATCAAGGCAGATGCGGACCTTCGTGTTCTGACGCTGCCCGATGCGATGGACCCGGCCGACTACCTGCATCAACACGGCCGCGACGCGTTGCAGCAATTGGTCGCCGAAGCGCCAGACGCCCTGGAACACAAATTGCGTTCCCTGACTGCGGGAATCGACCTCACGCATGACACCCACGCGGTGATGCAGGCGATCGACACGATGACCGGGATTCTGGCCAAAGCCCCGATGCTGGATCCGCTCAAACAAGACCAGATGATCCTGCGTCTTTCGCGGACCTTCGAAATCTCCCAGTCGCGGCTGGAAGATCGCCTGGAAAAGAAACGCGCCGAAGAGAAGGAGCGGAAACGCAAGGCGGCGAAATTCCGCGCCGCCACCGCCGCCGGCACGGACCCTCGCTCCGCCGAAGCCTCCGCCAGCCCCGCCACTCGAAAAAGCGGCCCCGCCACACGAAACACACCCCCGGCGCCGGTCGGATCGGCAACCGGACCGATCGACCCGAATCTGTTACTGGCCGAAGCCGCGGAAATGGAGTTGGACGATCCATGGTCGATGCAACAAGCCGGGCCGGCCGCGGCGTCTGCCGCAGCGACGAATGCAGCGACGAATGCAGCGACTGTCAAACCGAACCAGGATCGCGAGGTCCCGCTCAGCAGCTTTGATCGCGAACTGTTCGAAACGATGATCGAATCGCCCGAGTTGGCGGGCCGAGCGGTCGAAGCGATCGATCCCGAATGGCTGGACACGCTGTCGGCAAAGATGATTTTGGCGGCCTATCAAGAACTGGACCTGCAGGGTCGCGAGCTGACCGTCGAAACCTTGCTGGCACTGATCGAAAATGACTTCCTGAAAAATGAAGTCGTCACGATGCAGTTTCGCCTGGCACAGCGTGAAGGAAAAATCACGCAAAGTCCCGAGCAGCGATTCCAGTCTTTGCTAGAACAATTTCACAAGCGAGAAAACATTGCAGAAAAGCATCGACAAATCGCAAAACTTGAATCATTGGCCTTGGACGAAAACGAAGAGCTGGATCTACTAAAGCAGCTTTTCGATCGTGAGAAAGACCGTCAGCAAATTGACCATTAGGGAGGAGCTGAACGACCACGACCACGACCGAATGACGCCCGCAACGTCAAGCAAACAACAACACCGCGCCTGGATGAAAGCACCGACGCGGTGAAAAGGAACGACCCGCACGCCCATGATGGGCAACTCAAACATGAGGTTTTGAACAATGCTTTTGATGGATCGAAAACTTGCCGAATTGGTAGAGCGTAGTCACGAGCACGGATGCCTGACCTACGATGACATCAACGCCTACCTGCCCGATGAAGACGGCAGCCCGAAGAAGCTAAACAAGCTGATCGAAGTGATCGAGCGATTCGGGATCAAGCTGGTCGACGGACACAGCGCACCGGCCGCAACGACGCGGCGCCCCGAGCCCAACGTCAGCGGACTGCGCGACGTCGCCGATGGCGGCCCCGCTGCCGACGATGACGACGACGACCAAATGCCCGGTGCCGCGGCTGCTGAAGAACTGGCAAGTGTCGACATGCCCCGGGCCAGTGACGACCCGATTCGCATGTACCTGAGCCAGATGGCCGAGATCCCGTTGCTGGGCCGCGACCAAGAAATCTCGCTGGCAAAAAAGATCGAAGTCACCCGGCGGCAATTCCGACGCTGCTTGCTGGAATCCGACTACGCCTTGCGCCACACGGTCGAAGTGCTGCATCGCGTCCATGAAGGCGAGCTGCCTTTCGATCGGACCATCAAGGTCTCACTGACCGAGCACCTGACCAAAGAACAGATCTCCGCCCGGATGCCACACAACCTGCGGACGCTCGACCACCTGATCGCTCAAAACCGCGAAGACTTTGAAGCGTTGGCTCGCAAGAGCACCCCGCCACGACTGAAGGCCGAAGTCCGACGCCGATTCATCGCCCGTCGCCGCAAAGCGTTGGAACTGGTCGAGGAACTGAGTCTGCGCAGCCGACGCGTCACCCCGATGCTGGCACGGCTGGAAGAGTTTTCAAACCGCATGAACTACATCCGCACCCGGTTGGCCGAACTCGGCAACGATGCGATCAGCCGCGACGAAGCCGCCGATCTGCGACAAGAGCTACGCGAGCTGATGATGCTGACGCAAGAGACTCCCGAAAGCTTGCACAAACGTGTCACCAAAGCACGTGAGCACTTCGAACGATTCGAAGCCACCAAACGCGAACTCAGCAGCGGCAACCTGCGATTGGTCGTTTCGATCGCCAAGAAATACCGCAACCGCGGACTGTCGTTCTTGGATCTGATCCAGGAAGGCAACACGGGGCTGATGCGTGCGGTCGACAAGTACGAGTATCGACGCGGATTTAAATTCAGCACCTACGCGACCTGGTGGATTCGCCAAGCCATCACGCGGGCGATCGCCGACCAGGCACGCACCATCCGCATCCCCGTTCACATGATCGACGTGTTGAGCAAGTTGCGTCAGGCGCAAAAGAAACTGACCCAGCAACTCAAACGGGAACCGTCGTACGAAGAAATCGCCGAGCTGACCGAAGTGCCGCTGGAAGAGGTCCAACGTGTGATGGACATCGGACGGCATCCGGTCAGCCTGGATCGCCCCGTCGGCGAAGGCGAAGACAGCAGCTTTGGCGAATTCGTCGAAGACAACGATAGCCTGAACCCGGTGCACATGGCCTCCGGCGGAATCCTGCGTGGGAAGATCGACGAACTGCTCAAGACGTTGACGTATCGTGAACGCGAAATCATCCGTTTGCGTTACGGCCTGGTCGATGGTTACAGCTACACGCTGGAAGAATGCGGCCGGATCTTCAAGGTCACGCGCGAACGTGTCCGTCAGATCGAAGCCAAGGCCGTCGCAAAACTGCAAAGCCCCAGCCGCGCCGATCGACTCGCGTCGTTCATCAAGGTCGCTGCGTAACAACGCAGCGCCGCAACGCCTTCAGGCCAAGGCACCAACAGGCGCTGGTGTGCAGGCTTTAGCCGCTCGGTCTCGCTGCTTCGCGGCGAGCGAGATGCGCCTGAAGGCTGGACACCAACAGGCGCTGGTGTGCAGGCTTTAGCCGCTCGTTTCGCTGCTTCGCAGCGAACGGGATGCGCCTGAAGGCTGGACACCAACAGGCGCTGGTGTGCAGGCTTTAGCCGCTCGGTCTCGCTGCTTCGCAGCGAACGAGATGCGTCTGAAGGCTGGACACCAACAGCCTCGCGATCGACGGCATCCGAACTCGGGGGTAGCCGACGCGCTACTGTGCGTCATCTCTTTCCTCGCCCCCTCTTGATTCGTGCCATCATGAAGTTTCGCCGCCTCTTGTCGTGTTTCTTGGTCTGCTGTTCTTACCAGATAGCCGCTGCTGACCCGGGCGATTGGAGCCAGTGGCGGGGCGAGAATCGCGATGGCCGACTGGCGTCTGGCGAGCTGCCCGAAAAACTGCAGGGCAATCTGACACTGGTTTGGGAAAAACCGCACGCCCCCAGCTACAGCGGACCGGTCGTGTTTGACGGCATGCTGTACACGACCGAGACGGTCGACAAGACGTTCGAGAAGGTCACCGCGTACCACCTCGGCGATGGCAGCGTTGCCTGGACGGCTCAGTGGGAAGGGTCGATGGCCGTCCCGTTTTTCGCGGCTTCCAACGGAGACTGGATTCGTGCCACGCCGGCCTGCAGCCCCGACGGATTGGTCGTCGTCGGAATGCGCGACGTGATCGTCTGTCTGGATCCGAAAACCGGTGCCCAAACGTGGCGGGTCGATTGCCCCAAGGCGATGGGAACGCCGCTGCCGATGTTCGGTGCGAATTGCTCGCCGCTGATCGACGGCGATGCGGTTTACATGCAAACCGGTGGCGCGACGGTCAAGCTTTCGATGAACGACGGATCGGTGATTTGGCAAACGCTGGAAAACGCCTCCTCCAGTTCCCCCGGTGCGTTCTCCAGCCCGATCATCGCAACGATCGCCGGCAAGCGGCAGCTACTGGTGCAAACCCGCCTCGAACTGTGTGGCGTGGACTTGGAAACCGGCCAGCCACTTTGGAAGCAGCCGATCCAAGCGTTTCGTGGAATGAATATCCTGACGCCATTGCCGATCGGCGATCGTGTTTTCACATCCGCCCACAGCGGCACCGCCCAGCTGTTTGAAATCTCTCGCGACGGCGACAAGTGGACGGTCCGGGAGGTTTGGAACCAGAAGCAACAGGCCTACATGTCATCGCCCGTGCTGGTCGATGGGCGGATCTACATGCACCTCAAGAATGAACGGATGACGGCGCTGGACGCTCAAACGGGCGAAGCGACCTTTACCACCAGGCCGATTGGAAAGTACGCGAGCTTGATCACCGATGGAAATCGGATCCTCGCCCTGACCGAGCGCGGCAAGTTGATGCTGCTCGACGGCTCCACACCGGACTACAAACTGATCGACGAGATGGATGTAGCGAAAAATTCCTGGGCCCATGTCGCAGTGGCCGGCGATGACGTCGTGGTGCGCGACCTGGGAAAACTGAAGGTATTCCGCATCAACCGATGACGGCGCTGAAAGCCGTGAGGATAGCCCGCCACTTTAAATCATGGCCCAGAGGCAGGGATCCATTCTAACGGTAGAGCAGCCTACGCCATCAGCTTGTTGGCGAAGTACGCCAACAACAGACCTCGGGCGGTCCACAGAATCGTTCGGATCCAGTTGCTGCCGACGAGCAGATGATAGTCCGCCAGGGAAAAACCGTTTTGTGTCAGTCGGTTGTGACATGGCACCTGGATCAGCGCAGTCGACAGCCAGATTGCGACCACGGCGATGAACGCCACCACCAATGCCCAGCGTGGGATTCCGGCGGGCACAAACGCGAGCAACATCCCTGCGGTCGCGATCTCGATCAGCATGGGCAGCCCGACGATCGGAGTGATCAGAGTGGAATGATCCGTTTCATACTTCACGAACTCCGCGTCGCCCACACGGTCGAACAGTTTGTAATGCACGACCTGGACCATCCAGATCAATCCGACCATGTACCAAGTTGCGACCAGATTGATCAGAAAGATCAAATTCGGCTTCATTCGATCGACTCCAATCGATTCACCCCCAAGTGATACCGCAACGCCTCATCGGCTTGGGTGAAACGGAATTCGTATCCGGTCTGCTGCAGCACCGACGGGATCACGCGGGTGCTGGACAGCAGTAATGCGTCAGCCATTTCGCCGAGTGCAAGCCGTAGCGCGAACGCCGGGGCGGGAACCAGCGCCGGACGCGAGATCACTCGCCCGAGCGTCTTGGCAAAGTCGCGATTGGTCAGCGGATTCGGTGCGGTGACGTTGAACGGACCGGAAACGCGATCGTCGCAAATTGCGTGGTAGATGGAACCGATCACATCGTCGATCGAAACCCAACTCCACCATTGACGTCCGCTGCCCAAGGCGCCGCCAAATAGTTTTGCCGGGGTCAACATTTTTTCGAGCGCCCCGCCACCGGGGTCCAGCACGACTCCCAGTCGCGCGTTGGCGACGCGAATGCCTGCTTGTTCGGCAGGCCGACAGGCTTGCTCCCATTCCATGGCGACGTCTGCCAAAAAGCTGTCACCCGCTGTGCTCGATTCGGACAACACCTCGCCCCCGCGATCCCCATAGATCCCGATCGCCGAGGCGCAAAGAAAGACTTTGGGTGGATCCGCCAGACCGGCCAGGGCCGCGGCCAAACGACTTGTCAAATCGACCCGGCTGTCACGAATCGCCTGCTTGACCGGTTCAGTCCAGCGCTGGTCCGCGATCGACTTTCCGGCCAAATGCACGACGGCATCAACGCCGGAAAGCTTGGCTGCCTGTTCGGGCGAATCCCAAGGAGCGATCGCCGCTTGACCGTCTTCGATACGATCGATGGATCGTTCCAACGGAATCACCTCGTGGCCGAGCAAGGTCAACAACGCGCACAGCTTTCGCCCCACCAGCCCCGACGAACCCGAAACTGCAATCCTCATCGGCGACGCTTGGTACTTAGCCGCCAATTCCAAGTCATCGCGTGTGACGCGGTGGCGGTACGCAAACATCGTCTCCAATTCTTTACGGGCCACTGAAGCTCCAAACATGCCGCCGAGCGCCCCCAGCGGCAGTTGATAGGTGATCGAATCTCGCAACACACAACCATCGGAGGATGCTGCGTCGAACAAGTGGCGATGTTCCCAGTGGGCGAAAGGCCCCGAGCGTTGGACGTCGACAAAGCGGTGGGGGGGATCGTAGTCGGTGTGCTGCGCGACCCAACGCATCGACAGCGGGCCGAACTTCAGTCGCAACACAACCACGCTGTTCGGTTTCAGGCTGCCATCGGACGATTCAACCGACACATTTTTCCAGGGCGGGATCAAACGATCGAGGGCGCCGGGTCTTTCGTGGTAGGCGAAGGCCTGCTCCGCGTCGACCGGCAGCGTCGTTGAAGCCAAATAGGTTTTCACTGAGTCTCCAGTTCCGCAAGGTTGACGTCGCCCGCCATGGCACGCAACTTATCCATCGCTCGACGCTCGAGCTGGCGGACGCGCTCCTTGGAAACACCAAGGCGGTTGGCGAGCGACTGCAGTGTATGAACTTTGCGGTGCGCCCCGAGCGAAAAACGGGCGCGGATGATGAATTTCTCGCGGCGATCCAATTCGTTCAGCATCACGCTCAAACGACTCCTCAGTTCGTGCCAGCGTTTTTCGCTGATCGCCGACTCGCGGCCTTCGTCGGTCAGATCCAAATCCATGTCTTGTAGCCCGCCCACCGTCTTTTGACGTTCCTGTTGTTTCAGCACGACGGTGCGGTACGAGTTGCGGCGGATGACCTGCGTCGCGTAGGTGCTGAATCGGAATCCGCGATCAAAGTCAAACTTCTCCACCGCGCGGATCAGCGCCACGATTCCGTCGCTGAGCAAGTCATCGAAACTGTTGTTCGGGTTGACGAACTTTTTCACGATCGAAAAGACGAGCCGCAAGTTCGCTTCAACGATTCGGTCGCGGTGCCACGAAGCCAACGCGATCAAACGGTCGATCAACTCCAACCGGACCCGCGACGGCCGGGTCGGATTCAGCACGCTGCGATGCACGGCAGCCTGTTGCAACAGGTAATTCATCCGCTGAAACAGCATTTGCTCCTGCTCCGGGGTCAACAGCGGAGCCTCGCAAAGGCGACCCAAATGGATCGGCATGTCGATCCCGCTGCGACGGATCGCCGCAACGCCCAGTTCCGCCTTGCGGGGGGCAAGGTTCAACGGCTCGGCGAACAGCTGCTTGCCCAAGTCGGTATCGCCGAACTCGGAGTTCGCAATGAAATCAATTTCCTCACGCAGCCGACGCTTGGTGCGGCTCTTCAGTTCTTCGCTCGTCAGTTCCCCGAGCGGGGCGACCATTCCGTCGGCTTCGCGATTGGCATCGTTCAATTCGTCCAGGTTCAACCAAGCCGGCGGCCGTGCACGGAGTTTAGACGCATCCGATTTGGGTGCGGTTTTCTTCGTGTCAGTCGCGGGGGCGGGGGCAAGCTTGGTAGCCATGGTTTGATCCTTGGGGCGGGTTGCAGAACGACAATTCGTTCAAAACGTTCATCACGGTATATCGGTAGGTTCGTGCAACAACAATGCCCGGATGCATAAAATGGCGAAATAAGTTTCAAATCCGCTGCAGAAACGCCGAAAACACGAAAGTTTTGCGATTCCACGGTTGGCGAGGCGGAGGTTTTCGCTACGATTCGAAAACGGCCACCGTGGACGATTTTCAGCCAAAACGTTCACGCTTGCCTGGTCCCACGCCCCGGGCCCTTTCCGCTGGCTGACCTGCCGCTGGCTGACCCGCCTCTGACTGACCCGCCGCTGACTGACTTGCCGCTGACTGACTTGCCTCTGACCGATCCGCCTGTGACTGACTCGCTCCCCCAATTCTCTCCGAAGCAGATCGCCAGCTCGCTGCATGTCAGCGAGTCGTCGGTCAAGCGCTGGTGCGACCAGGGTGCGATCCCGACCATCCGAACGGTCGGCGGCCACCGCCGGATCACCCTCTCGGGCCTGCGTGAGTTCCTCCAGTCGACCGAGCGAACGATCGTTGACACCAAGGCGCTGGGGATCGACGGCAGCGACCTGGAGATCGCGTCGCAGCCGACGGCCCGCCGCACCGCGGTGCGTGGAGCCGGCACCGAGCCGACGCAGCAGGAGTTCCGTGCGGCTCTGGCGGACGGCGACGAGCGTCACTGCATGCGATTGCTGGAACAGCGGATCGCGTTGGGGTGGTCCCGGGCTGAAGCGGCCGAGGACCTGATCACCGACGCGATGCGAGGGCTCGGTGATGCTTGGGACTGCGGCGAGTTGGAGGTCTATCAAGAGCGACGCAGCTGCACGATCTGCACGCGGCTGATCTACAGCCTTAGAGAGGGGCTCCCAAACCTGCCCGCGGAGGCGCCGATTGCGATCGGCGCGGCGCCGGAGTCGGACCCGTATCAGCTACCGACGGCGTTGGTGGAGTTGGCGCTACGTGAAAGCGGCTGGAACGCGGTCAATTTGGGTAATGATTTGCCGCTGGTTTCGTTGATCCAGGCGGTCGAGGACTACCGGCCCAAGATGGTCTGGTTGAGCGTGACGGCGGTTGACGATCCATCCCGCTTTGTGCGTGAGCAGAACAAGCTTGCCGACTCGCTGGGCGATCGCGTGAGCTTGATCGTCGGGGGGCGTGCGTTGGACGATCAATTGCGTCCGAAGCTGCGTTACGCAGCGCACTGCGACAGCCTTCGGCACCTGATTGAGTTGGCTGAGATTCTGAAGCGTTAGATTTGAAAGCGTTTCTAATTTTGTCTTTTTGCGACTGGCTTTGTTCGCTTCAGCGTTGACACATCGTCAGCGCTGTCCCTACGTTTGTAGCGAGCCGTCAGCAGCGTGTTGATGCTTTTTCACTTGCTGAGTCCCGGTTTGCTATGAACCGTTTTGATGCGACCATGATTTGGAATTCCGTTAGCGATCACGTTGCCGACGGAAAGGACAACGCCCCGCACCCCGTCGACGCACTCGATGCAAAAGAGCTGTCGGGAGAGCACGACGGCGAGGGACCGAGCAGTTGGTCCGCGGCCATCCGTGCCCAGACATTTTTCGTGCCGCTGCATTACGAAGCGAATTACCGTTACCCGTTGATCGTCTGGCTGCACAGCGACGGCTTCAACGAAAATCAAGTCTGTCACGTGATGCCCCACGTCAGCTCGCGGAACTACTTGGCCACCGGCCTTCGCGCCCCGATGGCGTCGGACGCGTCGGGCCATCGGTTTTGGTGGAGCAACTCGGCGGCAGCCTTAGAGTCGGCGGAGCGAAGTGTGCTTGCCGCGATCGATCGCGCCGCGGATCAATACAGCATCCATGCCGAACGCATCGTGTTGGCGGGATACCAGAGCGGTGGTACGATGGCGACGCGGATCGCGATGCGTCATCCGGAACTCTTTGCCGCCGCGGTCTCACTCGGCGGCGCGTTCAATCTGCCCGCCCATCCAGAGCTGGATCGCCAGCGATTGAAGGAACGACGATTGCCGATGCTGTGGCAGCGGTCCATCGAAAGCGAGTTCTACGACGAGACACGCTTGGTTTCCGAAATTCAAGCCGCCAACTCCATCGGAGCACAACTGGAAATTCGCCAGTATCGCAACGACGACGAAATGAACACCGTCGTTTTGTCGGATCTGGACCGATGGGTCATGAATCATGTGGTGAGCGGTGCTCCAGTTGCTAAACTAAGCCATTGGGATACAAGTCCGACTTCGTTCTCGGACAACTAAACTTCCAGTTTCACCTCCAGGTTCCACTGTATGGCCGACGAAGACTCTGACGATCTCCCCGAAGTGGTTCAAAGCGATCGCGGTGCCAAGATTTTGATCGTCGACGACGATGTCGAAATCATCGAGTCGGTGCGTTACGCGTTGGAAGACGCCGGGTACGAAGTCGTCGTTGCCCGCGACGGAAACCAAGGCTTGGCGTTGGCCGAACGCGAATCACCGGACCTGATCATCTTGGACATGATGATGCCCAAACGCAGCGGATTCCTGGTGCTCGAGAAACTGCGGCGGATGTCCGAGACCATGGTGCCGGTGATCATGATCACCGGCAATGAAGGCAGCCGACACAAAGCCTACGCCGAACTGCTGGGCGTCAGCGAATACATTCGCAAGCCCTTCCAAATGGACAAGCTTCTGCGGGCCGTTGACACCCAGCTGACCTCGGCATGAACCCTGCCAACCGATTCCTGCTCGTTGCCGCCGCGATCGCCGGCGCCACGGGTGTGTCCCTGGGTGCCTTCGCGGCCCACGGACTGGAGGGGTTGCTGCAGTCCCAAGGGCTGGAGCCCGACCTGATCGCAAAACGGGTGCGGCAATTCGAAACCGGATCGAGGTACCACCTCGTGCATGCGGTTGCCCTTCTCGCCCTGGCGGCCTTTGGCGCCAACGCGTCCTCATGGATCGTAAAATCCGGTTACTTGTTCCTGGCCGGCATCGTGTTGTTCAGCGGCAGCCTGTACCTGCTGGTGTTGACCGAAACACCTTGGATGGGGGCGATCACGCCGCTGGGCGGCGTTGCTTGGATCGTCGCCTGGATACTGCTCGCGTTCGCGACTCCCAAGCGGCCTGATGAGACCAGCCCGCCCGTGTAAGCAAGGGGCCACGCGACGACCCTCGCTGACGCGTTGCAGCTGACCTGGTCGCGTTGGATTCGGAACAGCGACTCAATCAACCGGCCACAAGCCTGGTCGCCGATCCGACAGGGTGCTCGACAGTCGTTCGGCCTAGTGCTTTGTCGACTTTTAGATTGACGGTGCCTCGGAAAAGGGAGCAGGTACCAAAAATGCGAAGCCCCGTTGGGCCATTTGGGTCTTGGTACCTGCCCCCTTTTCCGCTCGACGCACCGACCTCTTGCTCCGTCAACGCTGAAGTTCGGGTTGTGATTGTGGAGCGGAAATAGGTGTCAGCGAGTTTCTGACCATTGCCTTTGGGCACGATCTTTGCATCACCGGACAGGTGATCAACCAACGCGTGCTTATTCGAATTGGAGATTGCCAGCGGCACCGAATACAAAGCCCCCTCGCCATCTCGGCATCATGGTCTCCCGCGACTGGATCTGCACGACTAAATCCGCACGACAAGCAACCAACGTGTTGCCCACCCCAACGCCACCGAGTCGTTCCATGAGACACCAACGAAACCTTCTGTACTTCGCCGCTTACATTGTTCTGTCGATGGCGGCGCTGATGACCGTCAAGGCGGAGCAACCATTGCGGACCGACCCGGCTGTGCCCGACGGAGCGGCCCAAGAGATCAGCGACTGGGCCCTGGCAGGAGTGATTTGGAGCGATGCCAGTCTTGCCAAAAAGCTGGCCATCGAGGCCGCCAAACGGAGCGAGTCGAACGAACAGAAAAAACAACTGCAGGCCATCGCCGAGCAGTCAAACCAAGTGATCGCCGAACTGGAGGCGTTTGGATGGACACAGGTCAAACGCTCCTCCGCCCCGACGGTTGATCGCGATTCCGACCGTGCGTTGCCCGATCCGAAAACAGTCGGTGCCGCGCTGGCGAAATCGCTTGATCGCCCGAATCGTGATCAGAAAACCCGCCGGTCGAACAACGACAAAGCGACCGAGGGACCGCCGCCGTCTCGCCGTTCCGCACAAGCACGAACCGCGACGGACGCCGACGGGATCAAGCGTTTGGACACCGAAACCCCGGCAGGGATTGACGATCCAGGTTTAGATGACGAACGAACGGCTGACAAATTGCGATTGGATATCGATCAGTACCGTGTCGACGACTACATCGACGAAACACCACGGGAAGCCGGCAATTTGGCCGACGCAATCGAAGACGGGACGGAAGCCGCGATCGCTGCCGCCGCGGGACGCCGTGCAGTCAGTGGTCCCCAAGCCGGGCACATCAGCCTGCGAGAGGCTCAGACGCGATCGGCAACCATGCCGTACTCCAAAGATTCGATCTACGATCGCGATGATTACGATCCCGATGCGGACTACGACATCGACAATCCGCTCGGTACCGAGTTCACCAACCCGGAAAGCGCCGATTTCGGAGATGGGGACGATGAGATTGATCGAGACAATCCGGCAAAAGTCATCGATGGCGAAGATGAATTGACCGCCGCGCTGCAACGCAGCAATCGCTCCACCGCTGGATCGGCGCAAGCCACCGCTGTTTCGGAAGTCACTGTCGATCTGGATCGCTATACCAGCGAGCGATCGGGGCATCTTCAAGACGCGAATTGGGTGCAGTTTCACTTGAACGTCAACCAAGCGACGTGGTCTCGTTTCACAACCCGGGACAACCTCGTCGAGCGAACCGGCGATGCAGTCACGAAGCTCAAAGCCGACGCTGCGGCTGCCCTCCACGCGACCGACAACCCACAACTGGCGAGCATCTTGAAGAAGATCGTCGAGTAAGGACGGTGCCGTCAACACTCGCTTAAGACGAGTTGACCGCGGACGGGCTATCTCGCCCGCTTGCCCTTGGCGACAGTCTTGATCAGCCGTCGAAGTGTGGGCGAGATCACTCCATCGCCACACGGAGGGGCACCTGAGTCGGGGTCGCTGATTTGCTGAAGGCACTTCTTGCCCGCGAGTAAATTGAGGACGACCGAAAGGGTCGTCTCTCTGTCGAGCGGCTTCTGAAGCAATCCATCGCCACCCATCGTGCGGACCACGCTTAACGTCTGGGCGTCAAGCAGGCTGGTCATCACTAGAACGGGCAACTTCCGAATCCGCTCGTTGTCGGATTGGCGAACCTTCTCAAGAAGCTCCAGCCCGCAGATCAGCGGCATTTCCAGGTCGGTCACCAGCAGATCAGGCGGATCGTTTTGAACCGATCGCCATGCTTCTAAACCGTTTTCGGCAAGCACGCAATCGAATCCGCAACCGTCGAGCCATTTTCCAACCTTGGTTCGCGAAGATCGCACATCGTCCGCAATCACACATCGTTTTGAGAGGGCATCGTCCGTCATCACAGGGTGAAGCAGAAAGGGAGTGAGTGCGGGTTCTACTGTGATTGTTAGTGGGGTTTAAAGAGTGCAATTATCGTGCCCCTGGCACACCCTGTTCCTGACATCGCCTCTGCGCGACATATCGTTCTTCGCCAGCAAGCGCCGCGCTCGGGAGACGTCGATTCTTTTTCTGCAGGATTTGGCAACCATTTCAGATTCTCCCCCTCGGGGAGAGACGGCGTTTGCGCAGCAAGCTAGCTCTGTCCCTAAAGTCCTGCGAGCGAAAAGGGCGTCAGGAGTCAATCGTGCGAAGCACCCGTAGGGCCGTTCCGGCTTATTGACTCCTGACCCCGTTTTCGCGGTTCCGTCCCTTATGAAATCGACGTCACGTGAGTGAGACGAAAGCTGTTCGAGAATGCGCCGCGCTGGTCATTGATCGACCGGCGATACACGAATGATCCCACCGGTTGTGGCGACGGCAAGGGCAAGCCGCCTTTGGCATGGAAACTGCAATGTAAGTCCCTGCAACTGTACCACCCGCGACGTTGGTGATGCACCCAATCGTTTCGATACAAACCATGACTTCCCGTTCAGGAGAATTCTATGAGCAAACAATCGCTGAAACAAAAACGAATCGCATTTCTCGCCACCGACGGCTTCGAGCAAGTGGAACTGACTAAGCCGTGGGAGGCGATCAAAGACGCTGGCGCCGAGGTCGTGTTGGTGTCGCCGAAGTCCGGTGAGATCCAGGGCATGAACCATGACGACAAGGCGGACACGTTCAAAGTTGACCAGTCAGTCCAGTCCGCATCCGCCGAACAGTTTGACGGGCTTGTGTTGCCCGGCGGTGTTGCCAATCCAGACGCGCTGCGGATGTGTGACGATTCCGTCAGCTTCGTGCGAGACTTTTTCAAACAGCACAAGCCGGTTGCCGCCATCTGCCACGGGCCTTGGACGCTGATCGAGGCCGACGTCGTTCGCGGACGTAAAGTGACGTCGTGGCCGAGTCTGAAGACGGATCTGATCAATGCCGGAGCTGAGTGGGTCGATGAAGAATGCGTTTGTGATCAGGGATTGGTGACCAGCCGGAACCCCGACGACCTGCCCGCGTTCTGTGACAAGGCGATTGAAGAATTCGCCGAAGGTCGCCATGCCGAGCAAACGACGTAAACGCGTTTTGCAACCGCTCTGCAGACACGTCGGGGGTGTCTCGGTCGGCCGATCCGCCGTCGTCGCCGCCGGCAAGCCGACGATACAGCGACCAAACATTCAACAAGGAATAGGACCATGAACACTCATAAAAAACTGATCGACCTACTCAAGGACTTCGACACAGCAATGCTCGTCACCCGCAGCGTCGAGGGTGCAATCAACGCCCGTCCGATGGCGGTCGCTCAAGTGGAACCAGACGGCCAACTCTGGTTTGTGACCGAGCGAAGTTCGGGCAAAGTCTCCGATGTGGCGCTCGATTCAGAAGTTGCCGTGACCATGCAAGCGTCAAATAAGTTCGTGTCGATCTCCGGGACTGCGCACCCGAGCGATGATCAAGCGAAGCTGGACGAACTATGGAGCGAAGGCTGGAAAGTTTGGTTCCCCGACGGCAAGTCCAGTGAGAAGATTTTATTGTTGCGGATCGAACCGTCACGGGGCGAATACTGGGATCACTCCGGCTTAACCGGCGTGAAGTATTTGCTGAAAGCCGGTACCGCCTATTTGCAAGGCGAACGTCCCGCCACAGATGCCGCAACCAACGCTTCTGTTTCGATGTAAACCCGCGTGCCTTGCTGCCGCGCTTTCCACTCCCCCAAAAAACAACGAGAGAACCATGCGACTCGCTGCCTCCCTACTAACGATGATGTTCGTAACAATCGCAATCGCCGACGATGGATTGTTCGACGACAATGACAACGCAACCGCGGCGGGTGACGTTCTCGAAGCCCGGGGCGAACTGGCCACCGGCCTCGGTAAGGGTGCCTATTTGAAATCCTTGTCGGCCGAGCAATTGCAGGAAGCGCTGGCGCTGAGGCTCAAGAATCGCGAGGAGCGGGTTGAGCAATACTATGAACTGCGTGATCTGCGGGACGAGGAAATCGCGGAGCAGCACACGCCGTTATCAGAGGAGAAGCGTCGTGAAATCGGCAAACGGATGGCCCCGGATCGATTGAAAGAAAACCAGATCGATCGACAGTCCGGCGAACTCTACTGGCCTCAGCCGCTGGACCATTCCGCCCTGAAACCGTACCGCAAACCGATCGAAGAAACGTTTGCGAAACGTTCGAGCCCCGGGGAAACGTATCGGCGAATGGATTATGCAAAAGTCCACCGAATGGTCAACTTGATCCACGAAGCGGTGGACTCGATCAAGGATCAACTGGATCCCCAGGAGTTCACCGCATTGAAAAGCTATCTCCGGCAAATCGATTATGAAGCCAGATTCAACGGTTCCGACAAGAGGGTTGACTACTGATGAGCGATGATCGATCCGCTTCACCGTTGAACATGACTCCCTGTCCACAGTGCGGCATTGATGTGCACGACCGTGCGGTCGCGTGTCCCAACTGTGGCACAAAGATCTATGTGAACTCGCCTGCTGACATCACGCCGACCAGACACCCGCCTGGTTCATCAAGTGACCGCTCTGTTCAAAACCGACCAGATGGTCAATAGAACGGTGTGACGCTTCAGGGGATTACTTCCCTACAAACCTCTTCTTCTTCCGCTGCCAGAATTGACCTCTCGAGGAACCTAACATGATTGAACAGATGCAAGAAAAGTTTAGCGATTTACGCGACACGGCGGCGGACCGCTTTCACGATGAACCGGATGGGCGCAATACCGGGATCGGAAAAACGGAGAATCTGCTGGCCTATGCTGCCGCGCTGGGCGCGACATTGGTGGCACGCAACGCGTTGCAGGCCGGGTGGCGCACCACGCTCAATCGCGAGCCACCGAAGAATCCCACGTCGCCGGACGTCGATTGGAAAGACGCACTGCTATGGGGTGCGGTCTCCGGCGCACTGGTCGGCATCGTGCGAATTGCTTCGCGGCGTGCTTCCTCAGGAGCTTACAACAGATACCTGTCGCGGGAACGTTGAAGCGCAGAAGCATCAACGGGCCGATGTCTCACGTGCGGGGACGTTCTCTGCCTGCATCTCACTTCTTCACATAAGGAAATGACGTATGAGCCAATCCATCCCTTCGATTGGTGTCGAAGAAGAATACCAGCTTGTCGATCCCACCAGCGGACGATTGTTGCCCAATTGCAAACGGGTGATCGAACAGATCGGGAAACAGACGGTGGCGGACATCCAGCACGAACTTCACCTCACTCAGATCGAGATGGCGTCGAAGGTCTGCAGCACATTGGACGAGGTGCGTCGAAGTGTCAGCAACGTTCGCGGTGAACTCATCGTCGCCTCGGGCAACACGGGCTCCACCCTGGTCGCAGCCGGAACCAATCCGTTGCCCGTCCCCGATTCGGACTCATTCACCCCCAAGCGGCGCTATCAAGTGATGAGTCAGCGGTTTCAACAAATCGCCCGTGACATGCTGATCTTCGGTTGCCACGTCCACGTGTCCATGGAAGATCGATCGATGGGCGTGCAGGTGATGAACCAGTGTCGTCGTTGGTTGCCGATTCTGCAGGCTCTCTCGGCCAATTCACCGTATTGGGACGGAGAAGACACAGGGTACGCGAGCTATCGACGTGAACTGTGGGCGCAGTGGCCAATGGCCGGCCCGCCACCGCATTTCGATGACCTCGCCGACTATGAAGCGTGTGTCGGTGACCTGGTGCATGCCGGGGCGATCAAGGATGAAAGTTTTATTTACTGGGACATCCGCCTGCCAACCAAAGTGCCTACGATTGAGTTTCGCGGTGCCGATGTGATGTTGGCGGTGGAAGAGACCGTCGGCTACGCGGGCCTGATACGAGCCATCGTGATGCAGGTGATGCAGGACATCCGGTCGAACCGAATCAACCGCCCGATACGATCGAGTGTGCTGTCATACGCGACGTGGCATGCCGCTCGATATGGCATCAGCAGGGATCTGGTGGATCCACTGACCTGCGAAAAACTTCCGGCCAGAGAGGCCGTGACTCGATTGCTCGACGAGGTACGTCCGTCATTGGAAACGGCCGCTGACCTGCAGTGCGTCAACGAGTACGTCCAGCGGCTTTTCGATGCGGGCACCGGAGCTGATCGACAGCGGGCAGCAGTCGGTCCGGACGGTGACGTGACGCAGGCAGTCCACTACGCTATCGGCGAAACGGCCCGCAGTGCGGTGGTCAGCGAGTGCTGAACAATCGGCTGATCGAACAATCGGCTTATAGTTCGGATGCAAACAATCGAACGGCTGTTGCCATGGCCGACTGGAACCGGGTCCGACCGTTCGATTTGGATTCGCATTTGCGGGTCAATTGTTCAAACCAATCGCTCACGACAGCGATGGTCTCTTTGTCGTGGATCGCGACCGACAATTCGTAATTCAAGTAGAACGAACGAATGTCGAAGTTGGCCGAGCCGACCAACGCAACAAGGTCGTCGACGATACCGATTTTGGCATGCACCATCCGATCCATGTGTCGATGGATCTTGCAGCCCTTTTCGACAAGATCCTCGAAGAAGTCCTCGCGGGCATAGTCGACTGGCCTGAGATCGCTGACCTGGGGGATCAATATCTGAACGTCGATTCCTCGCCGGCACGCCATCTCCAGTGACTTCATCGCATGGGGCGGCGGCACGAAATACGGCGTGCAAATCCAGATTCGTTCTGTGGCCTGGTGAATCACGCATTGCCAAAAATCGGCGACGATTTCATCGGGACCGTCGGGACCGATCGGCATCACGGTGATCCGCGAACCGCTATTGGGATCTGGCCTATCGTTTTCAGTCAATTCGCTCGGCGGTAGCCCTTCGTCCGTCTCAAAATTCCAATCGCTGCAAAAAACAGATTGCAATTGAGTCGCCGCGGGGCCATCGATGTACAGACTCATGTCTACCCACGCGTCGTCATCAGGCGGATCGGCGAGTTCGTCTTCGACGATGTTTGCTCCGCCCAAAATGGCCCGTTCACCGTCCGCCACCGCCAGCTTTCGGTGATTGCGAAAATTCAAATAAGCCAACCGCGAGAGTTGGGACATGCGTTTGAATCGATGGACACGGCCCCCCGCATCCTCAACACGCTGCAGCAGTTCTTCGTCCAAAAAGAACGATCCAAAACCGTCGACCAGCAATCGAACCTGAACCCCCTGGCGTGCTTTGTCGCACAGCAAATCGACAAGTTTGATGCTGCTCTCCTTCTCATCCATGATAAAGGTCATCACGTAAATGGCTTTCTGGGCGCTGGCAACCAATTCCATAAAAGCATCGCGCACCTCTGGCGGATCAGAGAGCAATCGAACTTCGTTGCCCGATGTCGGTGGACACAGTTCTCTCGAGATCAACAGTCGCTCGACCGCGTCGCGCGGCGTTTCAGTGGCACCTGGGAATTGCGGCATCTCCACCAACTTACGCGTCACGTGCTCTTCGGAAATCTTTCGCCCACCGAGCCAGAGAAACAGCAGCAAACCAATGGGCGGCGACAGCAGGATGAGCCCGAGCCAACCGATTCGACCGACGTTATGTCGCTCCTCATTGCGGATCATCGTCATCGCCAAGATCGTCAGGAATGCTCCGACGACTGAACTGAGATAAGCGACGATCCAAATCATGACGAAGTCCTCGGCGGTCCGTGTCCGGCTGAAAGTTGGGCGAATAACGGCAAGCGGAAAAGGGGTCAGGCACGAATGGCACGGGCATTCGTCAAACGAGATTCAGCAACCGTTGGTGTCTAGCCTTTAGGCGATTCCCGGTCGCTGCAACGCAGCGACAGTGAGCGGCTAAAGCCTGCTCACCAACGCTGACGGACGTTTCTCAACGACTCAGTCCGTCCTCTGTAATGGACAGTTCGACGGAGTCTTTGACTTCGACTTTCGAACCTGATCCAGTCAAGCTTAGCGTCGCCGGGAAACAGCGTTTCATAGTAATGATGGAGCGTGCTGGAAGTTCGACTTCGTCTTCGCTGTCGTTGGAAGTGACGACGAGCGTTTGAAACTGTTGGGTCTGGTTGGTCACTTTGACTTCGATCGCAGATGATTTCGGCCGCCCGAACAACTGAACGGCGTAATACGTCACGCCATCGGTGGACGCGACCGCAACACCCGTTTCGGTCACGAAGTCGGCCAAAATGTTTTCCCGGTGTGGCGGCGAGTCGATCCAGCCTTGCACAAACACTTCGGTCAGCGACTCGGCCGTCACCTCACCGGTGTTTGTTCGGTAGGCGATGTTCTCCCGCACCACGCAATACTGATAACCGGAGTCTTTGGCACGCTCGGCCGGTGTTCGGCCGTCGGCATGGTGACCATACTTTCCTGACTTTGCCATGAAGGTTGCGAATTTGGATGCCGTTGCAACCAATTCATCATTCGAGCCGATCGGCGGCAGATCATGTTTTTCCCGATAGTCGTTGGTCTGATCCAAGATCGCCTGTTCCACTGCTTGAATCATCTTGCTGTCGGGCGTTTCAGCGTTGATCAAAGTGTTCACGGCGACCAGCATGAGGAGGGCTGCAGATACTCGCATTGTAAAAGCTCCAATTAGGTTTGATGAGCGGGGCAATTGTTTAACGACTTTCGAACAACCGTTCTGCTCCGATGACGGAGTCGAAGATTGTGGGTTCCATTTTTGTGTCTTTGCTGGAGTGCAAGACGGAGACGTCACCAGTGGTCTCAAACACCACCGCTTTGACCTGATCGAAACTCATCGCATTGGCCTCACGGAGCTTTGCGAAGAGATCACTTTCGGTCATGTTGGTTTGGCGAAGATTGTCGTACAGGATTTCTGATCCTGCCATCAGCAACAACGGCTGATTGTCGATGGTGTTGCTCACCCGGTCTGAGCGCACCCTCAATGCCGCCAGCAACCACTGGATCCCAAACAAGCAGAGGATTGCAAACATTCCCATCAAGAGAGTCGGCGATGGTCCGGATACGGTCGACCCGAACATCGATCCGACGGCAATGGTCATTGCGAAATCGGCAGCCGACATTTTTGAAAAACTGCGCAGACCAACGGTTCGTGTGTAGAGCAGAATGCTGGCGTACAGCACGACCGCTGACAGCGCAATCATCGCCAGGTCTGTCAGTGCGACGGAAATCCATTTTTCAAACATCCGATCACCCCACGTTGAACTTGCGGAACCAGCCCAACAACATCGAGTGGACCGCGTAGCACATCAATCCAAAACCGGTGATACCGAGAAGGACTTTTCCGTAGGCCTGCGACGCGATCGCAGCCAATGCGTCGCTCATGCCGGCGATCTCACCGTCGGATGTCCCCTGGACTGCCGAGATGGTGATGAAGGTGCCGATGATTGCGAATGCGATGCCACGCGTACTGAGCCCCATTCGGCCAACGTGCAGTGCAATCGTACGAGTCGTTTCGCTCATCGCCGCCAAATCATACTTGGTCATGAACTTGGCCTGATACGCTTTGTAGACCAAATAGAAAGCGACTCCGATGATGACGACGCCCGCAATCGCGAGCACGATTCGCCCCCACGTCGAATCCAACAACGAACTGGCAGGCCCACCCTGTGTGTTTCCCGAACTTGACGTCAGCCCCAATGCCATCGATCCGGCGTACCCTCCAAGTGCAACGTATGCCAGTCCGCTAATCGCGTAACCGATGCGTTTAAAAATGCCCTTCAAGTCTCGCCCCTCGCCTTCGGTGTCTTTGGCAGCTTGCACCCATCGCCATGCGGTGTAACCGAGCAACCCGATCGCAACCAAACCAAGCAGCAACCGGCCAAATGGCTGTTTCCCGATCTCTTGGATCGCTTCTCGAGATCCCGAGATTTCACCCCCTGCACCGATCGCCAACTTGAAGGCCAGGAAACCGATGATGAAGTAGACGATCCCCTTGGCGACATACCCAGCGCGTCCTAACGTTTCGATCCACGAGGGGACTTCAGGCATCGAACGGGTTTCAAATCCGTGCCACGATGGACGCTCGGATGCACGGGACGTGGAAGCTTGATGGGTCGACATGAGACAAATTCCAAAGGGATTGGCGGATCGATAGACAAACAGGGTGGCAGGCACGAACCACAAGAGTTGGCACCGACTGGGGGCAAACTGCGTGCCAAGAGCTGTACCCAGATCCACCTACACGATCATTTGGCACAGTGTTTGCTTCATTCGCTGGCAAGCCGGCGTTAGTCAATGTCTGACTGCACGGCAAGAGAACGAAACCAACGAGGAAACAAAAATGAAGTATGCACTGAGCCTGTTGATGCTGACCGCTGGAATGACATTGGTTGGATGCAATGACAGCGTGTACGACGAACAAGCAGATGAAGTCCGTGAAAGCTCTCAGGAATACGCTGAGAGCATTCGCGAACAAGCCGACAATGAAGCCGCACAGGTCGAAGACCGCTATGAAGCTGCCAAGCCGGCTTTAGAAGAATCAGCCGATGAGCGAGCTGAGGCGATCGAAGAACGCGGCGAAGAAAAAGCGGACGCAATTGAGGAAGCCGGCGAACAACGCGCAGACCAACTGGAAGAGATGGACGATGAGGAAGTCGTCGAAGAAGTCGAATAGTCGGTCGCCGGGGTGAACACCCCATGCGTCGGCAGCTTCTTTTCCCCGTCGCGATCCTACAGAGTTGACGGCCTGTCGATTGAGTCGATCTTGCACCTTCAACGCGATGGCGCCAGGGCGACGCGTAAGCGCGGGGCGCCGCGTGGCCGCTTGCTAACGCGTGCGGGCTTCAATCGACGGGCTTCTTAGACACCGGCAGTGGTCACCCCACTGCCGGTTTTTTTTTTGGAGGGAAACACCAGCTCTCGAGGAAAACGTACCACTCGAAACGAAACAATTTCGATCCACAGAACTGTCCCAGGCTGCTCCGTTGTCCGCTGTTTCACGATCCACGTCGCCAGCCATCATTGGCCGGCAATTGACCATCTGGTCGCTGATCGTCCAGCACCAACTCGGATGCGTAAGCCAAGACGTCCACGGCGATTTCGGCGACGATGACACGGCCTTTCGCCAGCCAGGCCGCCGCAAACGACCACACTGCGATCGATTCCATCCACAGCAGAAAATTAAAATCGTTGAACCACTGCTTCCATTGACCGCCCAGCAGAAACAAATACGCGGCCATGGCGATCATGCAGAGCAAGATGACCAATCCACTGGCGCGGTAGATCCAACTCCGCTCACGCAAGTGTGGTTCTTGCTCAAGTCTCGCGTCACGCGGGAAGTGGTACAACGAGTAACACGCCAGCGTCAGAAAGAAAACGCCACCGCTGACGGTGTGCAAGTAGCCGCTCAGCGATTTTTGCACGAGCGGATCGCTGGCATAGTCGAGCGGAAACAAGGCGATACCCAATGCTGAAACGCCACCGGCATTCGCCGACCAGTTCTCCACCCAATCGTAGCCGCGATAGCAGAACAAAAACACGCCGATCGCACACAACGTCCCGACGAACACGTCGCGCATCGGTGTGTGGTAATAGCTGCTCATGTTGTCCTGGATCGGGACCCCGGAAAGCCAACCGCCACCGACAAGCATCACGGGGAGCGCCAGCCCGCTCAACCCCACCGCACGCCGGATCGTCAGGTACGACGCAACCAGCGTGCTCGTACTCTCGGCCGCATCATGAATCACGTCAATCCCTGAGAAAAGTAATGGTCGATCAGATCTCACGCTATTTGAGCATGTTGCGTGCCAGTGGCCATCCCCGCTTCGCAATCGCGTCTTCGGTCAACGCGGCGACGTTCTCGATGTCATTTGCCAGTGCGTTCCCAGGCACCAATGAATCCACCAGGGCATTCGGCATCGCGTTTGCAACTGTCCTGGAGACAGCAGAACGTTTCCTCCTTTCCAAAGCGAGATGGCGATGTCCACGATCACCAATGAACTCACACCAACTCGTCTGAAATCCGGCGATTTGAAAGAACTGGCCAATACAAGCGCGAAACCTTGCGTCTCAATCCTGATGCCAACCTATCGAAGTGGCCCCGAGACCCAGCAAAACCCGATTCTTTTTAAGAATCTGCTCGGCGACGCGAAACGGCAGCTCGAGGCGGCCGGCCATGACTGTTCGATCGTTGACCCCCTTGAATCGCTTTCCACCAAGTTTGATTTCTGGCAACATCAAAGCGAAGGGCTGGCCCTCTTTGTGACGCCGGAAAAAACACGTCTCGTCCGGGCCAACCGATCCTTGCCAGAATGTGTTTTCGTGGGGGAGACGCTGTGGCTGTTACCGCTGGTGAGGCAGTGGAACACGGGCGACACCCAGTTTGTCCTCTCGTTGACCTGGGACAATGCCAGCCTGTTCCGATTCGATGGCGAATCACTCGAGTTGGTCGAGACCGACGTGCTTCCAGCGACCTTTCACGATCTCGTCGTGCCGCGTGACCCCGAAGTGAGCTTGCAGAACACGAGCCACCGCAGCCACGGAGGCGCCGGGGCGACGTCGACGGCGATCTTTCATGGCCATGGTGAAGGCGAAGATAAAATTGAGGCCGATCGCGACCAGTACCTTTCGCTGGTCGGCGATCAGGTCGCCGCGGAGATTTACAACACCGGCATTCCGTTGGTGTTGGTCGCGACAACCGAAGTGGCGGGACATTTCGAAGCAACGACCGATGTGAGCGTCGACGCCAGGGTCGAAGGCAGCCCCTCGCAGTGGAGTGACCAGGAATTGCGGGAACGAGTCCGCCAAGCGATTTCCGACCAACCGAGTGATGGCAGCGAAAAGGATCTAGACCAGTTTGCCACCGCCATCGCGCAGTCACAAGGATCCAGCGAACTCTCTGAAATCGTCGCCGCCGCAGCCAACGGACGCGTCGATTCGTTGTTGATTTCCGCGGACGAAACAGATACCGACGCGACGCAATGGAACACGGCTGTCGTCGAGACCCTGCGTCAGGGAGGGCACGTTTTCCGGTGCCAAGCGGATCAGATGCCTGACGACGCAACGGTCATGGCCATCTTCCGTTACTAAGCAACGAGCAGTCAATGTTCGTCTAAACTTGCGTAGCTGCCCTCGCTGGGACGTCAATTTTATAACTGCAAGATTCATGGCTCCCTTCTCGCCCACAAATCGTAACAAGCTTGCTTGTCGATTTTCGGGGGAGAAGAGCTGGGGATGAGGGTGCTGGTGATCGGTTTTGCAGCCCACATCGATCGTCGCGGAAGTCGCTAAGCCTTTCGCAACGCCGGCCCTCTCTGGCGTTTGATTGCTGCGCAAACGCCGTCTCTCCCAGAGGGAGAGAATCTAAATCGGTTGCCAAATCCAGCAGTAAAAGAATCGACGTCCCGCGGCGTGCCACATCAAAGCTTGGGGTCGCGTTAGCGCACCCCATGTTCTTGCTCTCGCACCCAACTGGTCGATCACCAACCAAGCCGGGCAATGATCGACCGCAATGGCGGTCGCCGGAAACTTCGAACTACAGCGTCGAGTAGATTACCAACCCAATTCCGTACACCAGCAAGACGGCGAATGAGTCGGTGCCCATCCCCAAGATCGTGCGATCACGGCGTTCCAGGATCCCCCACAGGTACAGGCTGGTGACAATAATCCCAAGTGCCGCGAGGAAGCCGGACGACGGGGACATGACGTCGAAAATCGCACCGTCGCGATAGGTCAGGTCGGCGGGAAAGAAGAGCGCGATTTCGATCGAATTGGTCCCCAGAATGTTTGCCGCGGCCATACTGTAGGCGCCGAACCGAACGGCGGAATACGTCGTGCTGACCTCCGGCAGACTGGTCGCCAACGCGACCAACGTCGCGCCGACGAGACTCTGGCCGACCCCGGTTTGTTCGGCGATCGCTTCGCCCGTTTTGGCGACAAAGAAGCCTCCGATCAGGACGGCGAGTGAGGCGATCGCGAAGAAACCGACCAACGCCTTGGTCGAGGTTTCTGCGTATTCGGATTGGTACGCATCCTTGAGGTCACGCGCCGATTCGGGCGGTTGGGCCAATTCGCCGCTCGGTTTCCAGCGTGGGTCGCCTTCGTAACGATAGATCACCCACACGGAAAAGACATAGAATCCGAAGATCACCAACGGCCACAGGCCGAGGTGAGCAATGGTCCCCAATTCGCCGCTGCTGACCGCCGCCGCTGCCAGGGCGATCAGCGCGATCAACATCACTCCCACCATCAGCAGCGATGATCGTGGTGAGAACAGCGTCAGCGCCCTGCCTCGCAACACCACCGCGTCGATGATCCCCAGCACGGCGATCTGCATGGCGACTCCGCCAAGCAGGTTCGCTCCGGCCAGCTGCGCCGCACCTGAGTACGCGGCTGTACAGGTCGTTGCCATCTCCGGCAGGCTCGTCGCCCCACCGAGCAACAGGGCACCGGCGAAGGCTTCACCGATCCCTGTCCGATCGGCAAATAAGTCGACGTAACGGCTAAGTTTTGTGCCCGCCAGCCAAACCAGGATTGCCCCGCCCACAAAGATTGCGGCGTTGGCCAGTAACGGAAGTTCCAGGAAAGAAATCATGCTCGATCGCAGTGCAACGAACATGCCAGTCGGGTCGTGCCGAGCGCTCGCGCGACCAGTACCCGCCTGATGCCCCTGAGTGACGAGAACGCCAGACCATCTGACATTGTCCCGAGAAGGGCACGCCGCGTTGCGATGCATTGGCATATCGATTGCTCTCCATCCCGGATGCAGAAACCATTCCGGGGCGCTGGAATGGGCCCCAACAGCAACTCGATTGAGCGACTGTTGGCGATCCCTCGACTCAGCACCTGACGCTGCTTTCCCAACCGGCCTCGTTGGTCGAATTTTGATCGGCTTGGTCGTTGGGAATGACCGCTTGTGTGCCGGTGATGTTGAATGATGATTCATCAATCCACCGCAACGCTCGGTCAGTGCTTACCAAAGAACTCCAAACAAAAAAGCGAAACATGAGCAATGTAAATCCGCAGATCGAAAAACAACTCGACAAGCTTGCCTCGATCTGTTGCACACGGCTTGAGCACTCGTCGAAAAATCCGGCGTTGGATGACTCGTCGGTCGAAGAACTATTGAAGTCGCTGTTAATGAGTGGCTACGCTCGCCTGCCCGACCGGACACTACAGGTTGACATCGAGGATCGCGTGAAAGACATGTGTCGCGAACCGGCAATGCATCGGGGCGGCGCGCTGTCGGGACTCACCCAACAATTGCAAAACAAGTTTGACCAATTGAAGAGCTGGGAGTCGCGTCAACCCGACGAAACGAGCAAGGCCAAAGCGGCCAACATCAGTTCAGCGACTGACGCATGAGCCACCCATTCCAGCCAAGGGAGTGATCCTAGAAAACTTTCATCAGAGAGTCGCCGGACATGCCACGCAATCTTTCATTCTGGCTATTGATCGTTTCGGTCGCTCTCTTCGGGTTGCTGTTCTTTCATGTCATCAAGCCGTTCATCGTGGCGATCTTCGTGGCCTTGGTGTTGACGGTGTTGTTTGCACCGTTGCACCGCTGGTTGACCGAACGGCTGGCCGGTCACGCGCGAATCGCGGCCGGCGCGACGACCTTGCTGGTGGTCATCGCGGTGCTGCTGCCCATCTGCGTCACACTTTTGATGGCCGGTACCCAGGTCATGCAGATCGGAGCCGACGTCGCTGGGCGATTTGAGGCCACATCGTCCAACGGGATCGAGGAGACCGTTGAGATGATTGAGTCAACACAGATCGGCGACGCGATCGAAGATCTCAACACCCGGTTGCCAGAAGAGCAGCGGCAACACCTAAGGCGAGCGGTCTTGCGGATTACCGACGGTGTGACGGTGGAAGTGTACGACAAGACGCGTGGGTTGCTGTCGGACTTTTTCACGTTCGCCGTCAGCCTGGCGATCATGATGCTCGCTCTCTACTATTTCCTCGCCGACCGCGAGGTGTTCTTGTGTGAACTGCATCGCATGATGCCGTTGAAAAACCAGGAAGAACAACGATTGACCGAGCGGTTTCAGTCGGTCTGTCGCGGCGTCGTGTTGGGGACCGTGGTGGCCGGCGTGGTGCAAGCGGCTTTATCCGGCGTAGCATTCGCACTCTTGGGGGTACCGAACGTTTGGTTGCTGATCGTGCTGACGATGTTCTCTTCGTTCATCCCGTTGCTGGGATCCGCCGCGGTCTGGGGCAGTGTGGCGGCGTGGCTGCTTTTTGATGGGCATTATGCATCCGGGATCGGGCTGGCGGTTTACGGCGCGGTGATTGTCGCGTCATCAGACAACCTGGTTCGTGCCTACGTGATCGGTAATCAAGCAAGGCTACATCCCTTGGTTGCTTTGGTGACCGTGCTGGGGGCGCTGAAGTTGATGGGGTTGTGGGGCATCTTCGTCGGCCCAATGGTCGCCGCGTTCTTTTATGCCCTGCTGAACATCACCCGGGATCGTGTTGCCAACCAACGACAACTGGCGGCATGACCAGGCATTCCCAGTGGCATGGTGTTTGCAGAGTCGCATAGGCGTACGTTTTTTCTTCAAGCGGAGTGATTCATGTCTGTACCACGTCCTGCCGTCATTGTCACGGGAAGCTCGGGTCTGCTGGGGCAACCGGTGTGCCGCGCGTTGGCTGATCGCGGCTATGAAGTCTTCGGATTCGATCGCGTCGGATTGCCTGAGCCGCCGAAAAGCCACGCCAACGTTTATGACGTCGAGTGCGACCTGACCAGCTACGAGAATGTGCGTGGCGCGGTCGCGGACGTTCGACGACGCACCGATGGCAAGCTCGCCAGCGTCGTTCACCTGGCGGCGTACTATGATTTCTCCGGAGAAGGCAGTGAAGCGTACGACGAAGTCACGGTCAATGGAACCGATCGGTTGCTCAACGCGCTGGACGAGTTTGAACTGCAACAATTCATTTTCAGCAGTACGATGCTGGTGCACGAACCGTGTGAGCCGGGCCAACACATCGCCGAGACAGACCCGCTGTTGGCGAAGTGGCCCTATCCCGAAAGCAAAATCCGAACCGAACGGCTGATTCGTGAGGGTCACCCCGGGGTGCGGTCCGTGTTCTTGCGGATCGCCGGGGTCTACACCGATTACGGGCGTCAACCGACAATCGTGCAGCAGATCAAGCGGATTTACGAAAAGGATTTTCAAAGCTACTTCTTTCCCGGCGATACCGAGACCGGACAATCGGCGGTTCACCTGGACGACGCGGTCGATGCGGTCGTGGCGACCGTTGAGCAGCGCGATCGGATCGAAGCCAAGACGGCTATCTTGATCGGCGAGCCGGATCCTCCCCCCTACGAAACGCTTCAAGATGAAATTGGGCGTCTGATTCATGGCAAGGAATGGACGACGCTGTGCGTTCCGAAACCGCTGGCGAAAGTGGGGGCGTCGGTCACCGACACGCTGTCCAATGGCGAAGCGTTCATCAAGCCGTTCATGGTCAACATGGCCGATGACCATTACGCACTCGATCTCTCGCGGGCCAAAGAGCTGCTCGACTGGGAACCGAAACGCCGACTGATCGATCGGCTGCCAAAGATCATTGACGGGCTGAAACAGGATCCCGATCAGTGGTACCGCAAGAACGGTCTGGAACGATAACACCGATGTCGCACGCAACACTTCCCGTCGACGACTTGGATCGCAACGTCCCGCCGTACCCACACAACCCCTCGGCGTGGTCACAGCGAATCCCGATTTGCATTCTGGCGTTCGTCGCCGCTGCCATCTCCGCGCACCTGTCCCTGTACCAATGGGGGCTAATCGAAACCGCTTGGGATCCCTTCTTTGGCAGTGGCACGGCCGAGGTCTTGAAGTCAAAGACGGCGACGCAGATGTATGCCATCATCGGCATTCACGATGCGGCGCTTGGAGTGTTGGCATACCTGGGAGACGCCATCTTGGGTTTCGCCGGATCGACGCGGCGGTGGCAGTACCGTCCCTGGTTGGTGATCCTGTTCGGGATTGACGTGATTCCGCTGGGCATTGTCAGTGTCGTGCTGGTCTTGATCCAGGCGGCTATTATCGGTTCATGGTGTTTCTTGTGCTTGGTAACCGCTGCGATCTCGTTGATCCTCGTCTACTGGGCGTGGGATGAAGTCCGGGCGTCCCTGATGTACCTGTGGATTGTTTGGAAACAGAACCATGATTGGCGACTACTGTGGGATGCGTTTTGGGGCAATCGCTGCGAAGCGATTGATCACGCGGCGGAAACCTTGTTATCGCGGGAGACTGCGTGATGTGGGGACGCGTCGTTGAGATCATGACCGCAGTCTGGCTGGCGGCAAGCCCGTTTGTCTTTCAGGTGCAAGGCAGCGATTCGTTTGTGCTGATCGATTCGTTGGTTGCGTTGCTGATTGTGATTCTCTCGGGGTTGTCGTACTGGCATCCGACCCGGCATGCGCACTTGCTGATCCTGGTCGTCGCGACCGGGCTAACGTTGTGGGGGCGCTTTGCAGAACTTCCCCCGCCACCGATTCACCAAAATCACATTGTCGTCGGACTCTTTCTACTGATGATCGCCATCATCCCGAATGCCGCGTCGCGTCCGCCCCTCGCGTGGCGCTCGTCTGCCGGATCGCATTGATCGGTCAGCCGCTGGCCAGATGTTCGTCGGTTTGATTGGGTGGTGCGAGTCGTTCCAACTGGATTTCGGAAACTCTCACTTTCGCCGTCTCCAAATAGACACCCATCTTTCCCGTGTCAAAACTCTGGTCCGCCAATGACAAAACGACCCGGCCATTGACCGACACTTCGATGTAGCTTCCGAAGACGATCAACCGCACGGCGAGCGCATCGCGAACCTCGGTGTACCAGAAACCGGATTGCAACGGTTGAAACTGCATCATCTGTTCGCCACTGCCGTCTTCACCGGTTCCCCAGGCCCGCAGCTGGGCGACGCCTTTGAGGACGTCCAGTGAGAGGTAGTACCCGTCGCGTGTTTCGGGATCGATGCGAAAGACCAGTCCGCACTTGCCAAGCCCCTGCATTTCCAACTTGGCTTGAAAGCGAAAGTGGTCCAACCGGTCATCGAACAAGAAGGCTTGAAACCCACTTTCACACGCCAGATCCAGATGCCCGCCTTCGACGCGACACTCTCGCATCTGCGGCCCCACATCATCGATCAGACTGTGAATGCACCTCGTATCGAGCGGTTCTCGCAAGTACTGATTGATGCCTTCGAACGTCACCGCTCGCAGCAAGCCGTGTTCGTTTTTGACCAAGCGTTTGGGCGGTGGCATCAAGTTTTCAGCCGTTCGGTCTTCCCGATTCATCGAATAGAAATTCCACAGCAACCATCCTTGATCATCACGGCAGACTCGGCCTGCGTAGTTGCCTTGGGGCAGCAACACGTTGTCGTGATAGCTTTGCCAACGGTGGCCGATCTCGTCGGTGTGCCAGTAACGAATTTTTGCGTCTTCGCGAATACTACCGATCAAGTAATGATCGTCGTCGACGACGATCAAATTCGGCACTTCGATATCATCGTACAATCGCGGGTGATGCAGCGGCGGGTGCGCAACGAAATGGTTGGGTTCGACTTCTTTCATCAATGCGACGCAACCGCGGCGCACGACCGGTCCCGTATTCACGCGCCCGGCCGCCATCAGCCAGCCATCGTTGCCATCATGATGGTAGAACGGATCGCGAAAACTGACCCAGTGACGGCCCTCCGTCAGCGACGCTTCGTAATACTCCGGATCCGGCTCCAAAGGGAAACAACTCGTTTGATCAAACATCGCATGGCGGGCATCCGCGGACGTCGCCCGGCTTTGCTGCACCGCTCGCTTGACACGCTCAGGGTCCCTCGGGCCGCGGTGATCCTCCCACCGGATCGGGGTCTTTTGCCAATGAAACAGATCGTCGCTGACCGCCATCCCCAACCGTTGAAAGGCGCCTTGATCGCGCCGTGACAGGCCGGTGTAGAACATCCGCCAACGCCCGGAATGATGGGGATCGGGCGAAACATGCATCGTCCACAGCATCAAGTCGTCCCACGTGCCGGGATCGCCGATGAACAGCGCGTTATTGACTCGCCGCCAATTCAACGCGTCGGTGCTGACGGCGTGGGCGATAAAGTCGTGGTTGGGCAGGACGAGGTGGAATAAGTGATACAGGCCGTCATGGAACAAGACGTCCACGTCGCCGATCGTTTTTCTGCTGCCATCAGTTTCTGCAAACATGGGCAATAATGTACACCAACTCGGTCGCGACGCCCCACCCCAATCGCTCCCAAGTCGACGCGGCTCCGCTGGCAATCGCAGCTCACCGCTTGCATCTCGGTCTGCTCGAAAATCCGTCGCGCGGGTCAATCAGCGACCGGCGGACGAATGGAGAGACACGCGTCTGCCGGCGCGGACAGGAAAAATCGTGTTCGGCATGGGAACTGCTTCGGTTGGCTGCGGTCGGCATCGAATCGCACGGCATCGAATCGCACGGCGCGATTGAGTCGTCGAGTCGCCGATCGGCGGAAACACCTCCCCCCCCGGGCATCCGGTCGGCATTCAGGAGCCCTTGCCCGCCCGGAAAGAACCATTCCGACTCGATTTTGACGGTCCCCACTGAGGAGAATAAAACGCGATCGTGATTAGCAAGTCAACGACATCTGATTTCGCATGGGCTTCTTACGGTGTCCACTTGCTGACCGCGTCGGGGATCGTCCCGGCAGGGCTGGCGATGGCCGAGATCATTTCCCCTGACTGCGATCCACGAATCGTATTCGTCTACCTGTTGTTGACCAATGTGATCGACGCGATCGACGGTCCCTTGGCGAGGCGTTTCGAAGTCAAATCGCGAGCCCCCGCGTTCGACGGGCGGACGATCGATGATTTGCTGGACTACCTCACCTTCGCGTTCATTCCGCTGATGTTGATCTGGCGGATGGATTGGCTGCCGCAGGGATGGGGTTGGACGGTGACATTGGCGATGGGCAGCAGCTTGCTCGGATTTTCGCATCGCCACGCGAAAGACGAGGACGGCGGTTTTTTTCGGGGCTTTCCATCCTACTGGAATATTTTTGCGTTCTACGCGGGCATCCTGTTCGTTTGGGGCGGCGGTTGGGCGGTGGCCTTGTTGATGTGGACGCTGAGCGTCATGACCGTCAGCCCGCTGCGGTTTATCTATCCCAACCTCGCTCCCAGGCGATTGCGCAGACTTCTGCTCGGTGGTGCGGCGGGATGGGTCGCGGTGATGGTCTTGATGCTGTACCCGTACCCCCATCCGCCAGGATGGCTGACCCTGGTTTCCTTGGCCTATCCGCTGTTTTACGTCGCCGCATCGTGGCAACTGGCTTCAAGCCGCGGCAAGACAACGTGACTGGCCAGATCGTTTCCTAACCGAGTTCGGCACGCTCGACATGTGATTGAAACTGCCTGCCGACATACATTTTGATCGGCGCCGGCTCGACACAAAACCGGATCGGTTCCGCGTTCACGATTTCGCCGTCGAGCGTGAAACGCATCGACGGACTCGATCGCAGCTCCAGACGCTTGGCTTGTCGATGAATCACTTGATCACACTCCCCGAATGTTCCGGTCAGGTTGCGCGTCACGATCTCGGCCATGTCGGCGACCGTACCATCTTTGATCAACACGATGTCTAGCAATCCATCGGTCGGTGACGCCCAGGGAGCGACTTCGATCCGTCCTGCGTTGGTACGGCCGTTGGCGACCAGAATTGCCCAGCTATCAAGTTCCAACTGCTCGCCGTCGATGTCGACTTGAATCCGATAGCTCGTCATATCCGCCAAAACGGACACAGCCCCCCGAATGTAGCTCATCGCTCCCCAGCGTTGTTTGATTTCGTCGGTCATCAATTCCGACACTCTGACGCAATTCCCGCCGGCTGCAACGTTTGCGAAGTACTGCTGAAAGCCATCGGCGTGCACCTGCACGATGTCGATGCCTCGTGGCTCGCTTTCGCGCATGTGCTGGACGGCTTCGGCGACCTCATCTGAAATCGCAAGCGTCCCTGCAAAGTCGTTGGCCGTTCCCAGTGGGATGATAGACAGACTGGGACGCGACCGGGCATCGACTTCCATTAAAGCGTTCACGACGGCGTTGACAGTACCGTCGCCGCCGGCGGCGACGACGGTGCGGCATCGGGAACCGTTGATCGCCTGGGGCAAATCCAACTCGCGACGGATTTTTGTCCATCGCGTTGCAAAACAAGACAGTAATTGGCGAAGCTGATCGATCTGAGCCGCTCTCCCCGATCCTTCATTCCAGATCACGTGGTAGTCTAGCTCCAGCAAAGCCGCCCCAGGCCACTCGTCTTGGAGCAGATGGTTCGTGATGGCTGCCATCCTTGGTTCAATCCTTTGAGGAATCCGACGATTGCTCGGCTCTGGCTGCCTCGATGCTCCGCTTGAGACGTTTGGCGGTTTCCTCGCGATACCTTTCGATCGAGGTATCGTCGTCGTCTCCGATCAGCGGAGGGCCTGCCACAATCGGGTGCGTGACGCCATGAACGGTCTGAATATTAGTGGTATTGGTCATTGTCTTATGATCAGTTTTGAAGTGGGGTGAAAGGTTCCTGCAGAGCCACACATGCAGATGCCGTGCCATATCGACGCCACTCCGAGACCGGCGTCTGGCGGCGGCAGCGACGCAAGCAACGCCCCGGCTGATCGGCATGCGACTTGCGAATGGAATCGAGCATGAAGACCTTCAGCGATCGCAAATTCCATCGACACCTCGTCCGACTGGTCCGCTTCTTCCGTGACCGTGAACCGATTGTGCTGCTGGGACTGCTGGTCGTCGTACTGGCGGCATGGGGTTTTATCGAACTGACGGACGAAGTCTTGGAGGGGAGTACCGATTCGATTGACCGTTGGGTGGTGCTCAGTCTGAGAGATTCCAGCAATGTGTCCGACCCGGTCGGACCGACCTGGATGGAGGAAGCGGGGCGTGATTTGACGGCGCTTGGCGGAATAGCGGTCATGTTGATCGCCGTTGTGTCAGCCGCCGGGTTCCTGGCGATCAATCGCGCTTATCGGACGATGGTCGTTTTGGTGGTGTCGACGTTAAGCGGTATGGGCGTGAGCTTGTGGATGAAGTCGCTGTTTGCTCGTCCACGCCCCGACTTTGTCCCCCATCTGTCGCACGTCTACACCAGCAGTTTCCCCAGCGGACATTCAATGATGGCGGCACTCGTCTATCTGACACTCGCGGCGCTGATCGCTCCGGTGCTGCGGCACTTTTGGTTGCGGTTCTACGCGCTCGCCGTCGCGGTCACATTAACGGTGCTGGTCGGAATCAGCCGGGTTTACATGGGTGTTCACTATCCCACCGATGTCTTGGCCGGCTGGGCGGCCGGTTTGGTGTGGGCGCTGGCGTGCTGGCTGATTGCCCGCGCGATCAAGACAAAGCATGACCGAACAAGGACCGATGCGACCGAACCGCCTTGAATGGCGACGGCGGAACGCCAGGTGCGAGAGCGGCCAGACGCCCGTCGCCGACGCCGCTGCCTTGGCATCGGTGAAGGTCACGATTGCGAAGCGAACGTGTTGTGGAACACTTGGCTGAGCAATGCTGGCATGGAATTTGCCCCTTTCTCGACACATCCGCCTCACTGAAAACTGAATCCGGGGTCGCTCCACCGGCACCACGACGATGGAATTTCTGAAACAAACCTTCGAAGAGTTTTTTGACGACCGTTGCACCACCATGGCGGCGGCACTCGCCTACTACACCGCCTTCGCGCTGCCGCCGTTACTGTTTCTGCTGTTGACCGTGCTGACGTTCGGGTTGTCGCTTGCGTATGAATCCGAGAACGCCAAGCAGCGGGCACAGGCGGTGTTGGAAGATCAAGCCACAGAAATGCTCGGTAACGAATCGGCGGCGGAGGGGATCACCACGATCCTGCAAACAAACCGGGCATCCGACGGTACGTGGTGGAAGTCCTTGATCAGCTTTGCGGGGATCATCGTCGGGGCAACCGGAGTCGTCGGAGCGTTGCAAGATTCACTCAATCGAGTCTGGCAGGTGAAACCCGACCCGGACACCTCCAGCATCCTGACGATTTTGATCAAACGAATTATATCGTTGGCAATGATCCTGGCGCTCGGCTTTCTGCTGCTGGTTTCCATTGTCGTTTCCTCAGTGCTCTCCAACGCGGGAGAACAACTGGGTTCGATCCTGGGGATGGACGTGGGAGTCGCTGCAATCATCAACTACCTGGTTCAGGCCGCGGTGGTCTTTATCGTGTTTGCGGCAATCTTCAAGTTCATGCCCGACGCGGTCGTGCAGTGGCGCAATGTGATTGCCGGTGCAGCGATCACGACGGTGCTGTTTCTGGTGGGCCGATACGCGATGCAATTCTATTTTTCTTACAGTGAACCGGGAGCCGAATTGGGCGCGGCGGCGGCATCGCTGGCGGTCATATTGGTCTGGGTTTATTACTCGTCGATGATCGTGCTGTTGGGCGCCGAGGCCACTCAGGTGTATGCCGTCCGCTATGGGAACGGTATTCGGCCGGAGAGCAACGCAGTCCGCGTGGTCGAAGAGATCCGGCGACCGGAGCGGGTTTAGCGTCCGTTCGAAAATGAAATCGAGGCAGTCCCCACGCGTTCCAGAACGTGGACGCAGTAGCGTCTGCCGGCGACCGGGGGTGCGAGGCAACGATTTGGTGAGATCAACGATCGGCTGATTGCTTGAGCGTTTTTTGGCGCGCCCCTTGCATTGCTTCCTGACGACAGCGTCACTCGGGCGCGGGGCGGACGTTACGACGAACGCCGATTCAGCGACTCCATTGAAAGGCAGAGTACCATGAAAACGAACACGAATACGCCACAACACGAATCCAACGACTCGCGTAGCCGAAGACGGTGGGTGCTTGCCGCGGCCCTCGGCGCGATGATCCCGATCGCTGGTCAAATTCCGACCATTCAGGCCGATGAACCATTCGGGCATCACACCCAGTACTACGAAGACGATGCCTGGTGGGACGTCAGCGAATGGTTTGACGGAAACGATTACAACCCGACCGATGAGGCGATCGGCCGCTGGGATGATGAACTGTATGACACGCCCGATGCATTGACTAGCACAGACCGCGATAACGACACCGCACCGTTGCGTTTCGATTTCGGGTTCTTTAGTGACAGCAATGACGACGACAACTGGTTCTTCGACTACTACGATAGCGGCTACTCCGACCACGGCGACTACGACAACGACGGCTATTACGACTACTTCGCCACCTACTACGACTATGATGCCGACGGAGTGATGGATTCGGTCGCCGAATACGCAGACAAAGACCGCGACGGAGTCTATGAATTCCACAACTTCGTCGCGTTCTCGAACTCTAATTCGCAGCAGGATCGAGAGAGCGAAGCGAGATCGAGGGACGAACAAAAGACCCACAGTTCGCGTGTTGTTGAGCGACAGGGCAGCATCCAATTGGTCAAAAAGGTTAAGACGCCTCGGGGGAAAAACCTTGTCGTTGCGATCGGAGAGGGCAATCAGGGGGATCGCCTGCTGGTCGACCTGGGCCGGGCCGATCAATTCGACGCGGAAATCAAGAAAGGGGACGAGGTCCAAGTCAAAGGCGCGATGTTCAAGGTCGGCGACAAATCGGTGCTCTTGGCCAGCACCGCGACTCTCCACGGGCAGCAACAGTCGATCGACCGCAGCGGTCGAAAGTTCACCGGAAAGGTTGATGACATGATGACCGCGCAGATTCGTGGAAATAAGCACGAGCTTGCGAAACTTCAAACCGACCAAGGGAAGAAACTGCTTGTCGACTTGGGGCCCCAGGATCGACTGAAACTGGATGTGAAATCCGGCAGCGAGGTGTCCGTTTCCGGGCCGGCGATCAAGGTCAAGGATCGGATGGTGCTGATCGCCCGAGAGGTGACCGTCGGTGACGAGACGATGCAAATCGAGCGAATGGCACTGAAGCAGTAACCAGCATCGGCGCGGTGGTATCACGGGATGTCGATTTTATTACTGCCGGATTTGGCAACCGTTTAGATTCTCTCCCCTTGGGAGAGACGGCGTTTGCGCAGCAAGCAAACGCCAGAGAGGGCCGGCGTTACAAAAGGAATAGCGACTTCCCCTACGGTCAAATCCGTGACTTATACAATTGACGTCCCCCGAGACCCCACCAGGTGCTCGCTGGCGTCAGCCCGACGGCGTCAGCGAGAGGCTTCTCTGACACGTCTTGATGGCTTCGTCCAATCCGCATCTGCCCGGCGTCGGGCAGGTGTCGTTTCGCTGCGTACTTTAACCCACGGCCGGATCGCCGAACGACCGTCCACTCTAAGGATGACCTGTTGATGAAGATTGATCTGGAAAATCGAGTGATCATGATCACCGGTGGAAGCGAAGGGATCGGCAAGGGAATTGCGCAGGTTGCCGCACGATGCGGGGCAATCGTCGTAATCGCCAGTCGCGGTGAAGACGAAATGCAATCCGCCGTCGAATCGATTCGATCCGAAGGCGGCAGCGCATCCTGGGTCACAGCCGATGTGACGCAGGACGATCAGGTCGCCGATGCCGTCAAAAAAACCATGGAACGCCACGGTCGCATCGATGGGCTCGTTGCAAACGCGGGCATCAATGGAACGTGGGCCCCCGTGGATGAACTGACCCCGGAGGAGTGGCGCAAGACCATCGACGTCAACTTGACCGGTACCTACTTGGCCATTCATCACTGCGTACCGCAGCTCCGAAAGGCGGGCGGGGGAAGCATCGTGATCATCTCATCGATCAATGGCACGCGGACATTCAGCAATGAAGGGGCGTCGGCATACGCCGCGAGCAAGGCGGGACAATTTGCGCTGGCGAAAATGCTGGCTCTCGAGCTGGCACCATCAAAGATTCGCGTGAATGTCATTTGCCCTGGTGCGATTGAATCGAACATTCACGGCAAGACCGATCGTGAGCACTTGGAACGCATCGAAACCCCGGTGATTTATCCCGAAGGGGAAATCCCGCTGACCGGCGGTGACTTCGGCACCCCTGATCAAGTCGCCCGCTTGGTGACGTTCATGATGAGCGACCTGGCCGATCACATCACCGGCACACCGGTCTGGATCGATGGCGGTCAATCACTGATCTGCTAACCGCACTTTTCAACTTTAAATCGAAGGAAACCAAACCGTGACCCAGAATTGCTTGATTGCCGAATTCAATAACGAAGAAGATTTTCAAACCGCACTCGAAGTGCTGGACAAAGCCCATTTCACTCAAGACGAAGTCTCCATTGTCAGGCATGCCGACGACGACAGTTTGTCAAAATTAGACTCCGCGAAAGACAAGACGCCGGTCTCGCCGTCCAGTGAGAAAACGGCGGCAGCGTCGACCCTGGCCGGTGGAACCCTTGGCGCTGCACTCGGTACGATGACGTTGATGGGCCCCATGCTTGTCGCCGGCCCGATCGTTGGAATGACAGCCGGGGCAGTCGGTGGCGGGCTGCTCGGTGCGGTCGAAAGCTGGGGCGTCGACGATCGGGTCGCCGAGAGTTACGAAGCCAAGGTTCGCGACGGGGCGCGGCTGTTGATCGTCACCGGTGACGATATCCGATTGGCCGACGCGGCGAGCATGTTAAAAACCACCGGACCGGCATCGTTGGAAACATTTCAACGGTGATGCACCGTCCGAACAGCCCTAGTGCTTCGTCAACTTTTGAACTTGGGGTGCCGCGGAAAAGGGGTCAGGTACCAAAAATGCGAAGCACCCTGCGGGCCATTTGGTTTTTGGTACCTGACCCCTTTTCCGCTCGACAAACGCAACCCGAAAATCAAATCTGGATGAAGCACTAGGAGGGGTTACCTGACGTCGCTTCACGAATGACGCGGAGCATTTTCCGCGCGTCGATCGGTTTGGAAAGGTAGTCGTTGCAGCCCGCTTCCAGGCACCGATTCATGTCACCCTGCATGGCATCGGCCGTCAACGCGATGATCGGACCACTGTATCCGATCTCGCGCAGTTTTTTCGACGTCGAATAGCCGTCCAAATTGGGCATCTGCATGTCAAGCAGGATTAGATCGGGACAGTCGCCCGTTTTTAAACACGCGGTCAGACGCTCGACGGCGAGCAACCCGTCCTCGCACTCATCCACCGTCGCGCCGGCTTTGGTAAGGATATGCTTGCTCAGATAACGGATGTCTTGGCGGTCGTCGACGACGAGCACATGGCAGGAGAGTTTGTTCGTTTCTGAACCCTCAAGCATCGATTCGGAACCGCCGTCTGGACCAGGTTCGGCATAGCGGATCAGGTCCGCTGGAGAAACGTCGCCCGTCGCGATACGCAGTGTGAAGGTGCTGCCGACACCTTCGGTGCTGCTGGCGGTAATGTTGCCACCGAGCATCTCGGCCAGCCGTTGACTGATGGCGAGGCCCAGGCCGGTGCCGCCGAAGTGACGTGTGACGCTGGCATCGCCCTGTGAGAACGGTTTGAACAGTTGCGCCATCTGATCATCTGAAATGCCGATCCCCGTATCGACGACATCGAACTGCAAATGCTGCGATGAAAGATCAAATCGAATGCGAACGTTCACCCGGCCATGCTTGGTAAACTTGATCGCGTTGCCCACCAGATTGATGAGAATCTGTTTGAGCCGTTTCGCATCCGACCGGATCACCTTGGGGAGTTTGCCGTCATATTCGATTTCCAACTTCAATCCGCCCTCTTTCGCGCGGACTTCCATGATGCTTCTGACATCTTCGATCAACCGGCTCGGTTCGAAACAATCTTGCTGGACCTCCAGTTTCCCGGCTTCAATTTTAGAGAGGTCCAGAATGTCATTGATGATTTCCAGCAAGTAATCCCCGTTGCGTCGAATGGTTTGCAGGTATTGCAGTGACTCCTCGTGATCGACCAGCTCTTTCAACAATTCGGCGTACCCCAAGATGGCGGTCATCGGCGTACGGATCTCGTGAGACATATTCGCCAGAAACTCACTTTTGGACGCACTGGCTTGATGGGCTCGGCGTTCGCTCTCGCGGAGCGCTTCGGCCTGCAAGTGCTCCTCGGTCGAATCCCAGTTGACGCCGTACATCTGGACCACTTTCCCCTCGTCACGAACGACTTCGCCGAGTCCGTTCATCCAGCGAACTTCACCGTCGGGGCGAATGATGCGGAACTCGCTGTCGTAGGTGTCCGAGCCCTCGATCGAATCTTGCCACGCCTGTTTGAGTGATTCGACGTCGTCGGGATGCACCAGGGAGAAGAACAGATCCGGACATGCTTCTTGGTCCGATTCGATGCCGAGCAGTTCGTACAACTCGGGCGTCCAAATGCTTTTCGTCGGGGTCCATTCCCACGCCGCCATGCCGCCGGCACGCAACGCCATCTCCATCCGGCGAGTCACCGACCGTTGTTCTTTCTCGATCTTGACGCGTTCGCGGATGTCGACACCCGATGGAACCAAGAATTCGACGTTTCCATCGGCGTCAAAGACCGGCGCGATCATGAAATCGATCATCACTCCGTCGTTGCCGTGTGCAAACAGAGACACGTCATACCGGACGACCTCCCCGGCAAAGGCCCGGGCCATAGCCTCTCGCGTCTGTTCGACCACTGCCGGATCGTAATTCCACCAGGGTGCTTCGGCAAAGGGCTTGCCGACCACATCCTCTCGTCGCGCCCGAGCGATCTGCAGCGACCCGTCGTCAATTTCTCGCAACAGCCCCTCGCGGTCGATCACACCGACCAAGCCCAATTGGTTGTTGATGACGCGACGGAGGTGTGCTTCACGGTCGGCGAGATCGAGTTCGCGGCGTTTGCGGTCGGTGATATCGACGACGACACCGTTGAAATCCTCGGCCACACCCGCCGCCGACATCCGGACACGGCCACGAGCGCGAAGGTGACGCACCTCCCCGCCGGGTAAATGAACGGGATACTCCTCGTCATAGATATGCCCCGTCGCGATCGCATATTCGATCGCCGACGAGATGTAGTCTCGAACGGACGGATCGATACGTTGCAAAAAATCATTGAACGTGGGCTCCTCGTGTTCGTCAAAACCGAACAGCCGGTTGAGAATCGGGTTGCTGATCGGATCTGGCGAACGCATGTTCCAAGTCCAGGGAGCCACGTCGGCGATCTCCAAGGACAGCTCGAGCCGATCCTTGGCATCGGCCAGTGCGATTTCGGCGTCACGACGCTCGGTGATATCGATAAAGGTGACGACACAACCGACCAATCGCCCGTCTCGAATCTGTGGATGGGACCAATACTCCACATCAAACGACGATCCGTCGGATCGCCAGAAGCGTTCGTCATCGACGTGCACCTGTTTTCCGCTGCGAAAGGCCCGCGCGATTTGGCAATCCTCGGCAGGGTATGTTGCCCCGTCCCGATGCGAGTGGTGGATCATGGCATGCATGTTCTGCCCAAGAAACTCGTCCGCACTCTGATAGCCGAGCAACTTGGCACAGGCAGCGTTCGCAAAGATGCATCTGCCATCGAGATCAATGCCGTAAATGCCTTCGGCGGTCGAACTCATCAGCGATGCCAACATGGCCTCACGCTCGACCAGTTCGGAGACGTCGACGAAGGTCACGACGATGCCATCGGTTTCACCGGGTTGGGATCGGTAGGGTGAAATACGGCGAATGTAGGATTTCCCGGATTCGGCGACAATGGTGTCTTCGACGACACCGGTTGAGTCGACGGCGGCCGGATCGGGTAGCGGGGGCATGTGGTGGACGCGAGGGACAAAATGCTCCAACGGTCTGCCGACGTCCGTCGGGAGCAACGAATAGATTTCTGCTATCGCCGGCGTGAAGCTTCGGATCCGCCGATCGTTGTCGAGAAACACGGTCGCGATCTGCGTGCTTCGCAACAGGTTCTCCAAGTCAGCGTGGGCGCGTGCGACGGCCTCACTACCGGCTCGGATCTCCTCCTTGGATGTTTCCAATTCCTCATTGGCCGACTGAAGCTCCTCATTCATCGACAACAGTTCTTCGTTGGACGATTTCAGCTCTTCGTTGGCCGCCTCCATGTCTTGGAGCGTCCGTTCCAGATCGCTTCTTGTGGATTCGAGTTCACGCTCCAATTGGGCGATGATGACATCGGCGTCTTGATCACCGGTGGAGATGGCGTCCGGTGGCTGATCGAACTCTTCACGCCGCATCGGTTCGCCGACGTCATGAAACACGACCAGGAACAACTCATCGTCCTCTCCCAACTGGGGCATCGGCTGGACGGTCAACATGATCCGCTGCATCAGATCATCATCGCGGATGGAAAGATTGTCGTGCGTTACCCGTCGACGCAACTTCTTCGCCTCGTTGAGGGCGGCTCGCAAACCGATCCTCAAACTGGGCAACGCCATTTTGATGATGTTGTTGTGGAAATCTCCGCCGGAGACTTCCAGATACTTCGAGATGCCATCGGAGGCGTTCAGGACGGTCCCGGTCTGGTCGATCACGACGGCCTTGGGCGTGAACTCATCCAGCAGGATGCGTTGGCGGATGACGTTCAAATCGATCGTCGCATCGGATTGTGTTTCGCCGCCGTAAACCGGTTTGACCTCCCCGTGGCGTGTCACGAGCGCACTGATCGATCCCGTCGCCGTGCCCTTGCGTTGTGAGATGCGGCACTTGGTATCGTATGGCTTGAACAGTTCGCCGTGAGTCGAAACGGTTTCGCTGGGGCCGAGAAAGAGGAAGCCCGCCGGCCGCGTGGCGTAGTGAAACAGCGGAATCAATTTCTCTTGTAAATGCTCGCCCAGGTAAATGAGCAAATTCCGACACGAGATCAGGTCTTGTCGCGAGAACGGCGGGTCACTGATCAGATTGTGCTTGGAAAAGAGCACGAGTTCGCGGATCTCTTGAGTGACCTGATATCGCTTGCCGCGTTTGATGAAAAACCGTTTCAACCGCGCCGTGCTGACGTGATCTTCAATCCCGGTTGGATACGATCCTGCGCGTGCGATCTGCAACGCGCGGTCGTCGATGTCGGTCGCAAAAATCCTGACTTCCGGCGGATCCCCCATTTCGTCGATGTGCTCGCGACAGAGCATGGCCAAGGAATAGGCTTCTTCACCGGTGCTGCATCCGGCCACCCAGATTCGGACGACGTCTCCGCGACTTCTGCCTTCGAAGATTTTCGGCAGGACCGTCGTTGCGATCGCGTTGAAGGCTTCGGGGTCTCGAAAAAACGCGGTCACACCGATCAACAGTTCGCGAAAGAGCGCGCGGGTTTCCTCTTCACTCTTTTGCAGGTGAGACAGGTATTCGCCGGCCGTTGCAATCTTCAAAACGTGCATCCGTCGCAGGATACGACGCATCAGCATGGTGATTTTGTAATGCTGAAAATTGTGCCCGGTCGCTTCCAAAAGGTGCTCAGCGATCCGCGGAACCGCCTCAGCGATTTGGTTTTGGACGCGACCGACGGATTTTTCGTCGCCGTATTGAGACAGATGAGCCGTGTACCGTCTCACCTCTGCCGCCATCTCGCTCGGACGACAGACGTGATCGGCCACCCCGATCGTGGCGGCACTGCGCGGCATGCTGTCGTATTTTGCCGATGCGGTGTCCTGGGCAAACGTCAGCCCGCCGGCGTCTCCGATCGCCTTCAGCCCGACCGTTCCGTCGCTACCGGTTCCCGACAGGACGATCCCGATGGCTCGCTCGGCTTGATCCTGAGCCAGGGAATGAAAAAAGTGGTCGACCGAGGTGAGCTGGCTTTTGTCGCTGTCGGGGACGATCGGCGAAATGGCGCCGTGCGAGACGTCCAAAACCTGCTTGGCGGGGGCGACATAGACGCAGTCGGGCCGGAGTTTCGTTCGCTCGGTGACCTCGACCAACGGCATCTCCGTCGCCGCAGCCAGCAATTCACGGAGCAACGTTTCGCTGGACGCATCGTGATGCAAGACGAGAACGATCGACAGACCCTCACACCGTCCGAGGTGTTTTAGGAACTCGCAGACCGCTTCCAGCCCTCCCGCCGACGCACCGATGCCGACGACAAGTGGTGTTTTGTTCTCGTTGGTTGACTGGCTAGCCATGATCGGTTTCCAAACCGCCGGCGACACTGCCGAGGGTTGTCACATTTCCGCCAGCGATTCGCTCTCCAAACACTTTGACACTGCCCCAGATGACCTTCATTGGCGTTACTCCAAACTGACAACAACCACGCGTCGGTCAATTGGAAGCGACTCAGGCGGTTTGGTCAATCTGGAAACACCCGATCAGCCCGGCCTGACGCTGAGAATGTTTTTACAGTTGGTTTGGGTCGAGTTCGATCGTCGCTCCGGTGCCATGCGTTAGAGTGGTAGAAAACCTCTTCCGGCCCGGCACGCTGCTTCGATTGGCGTTCGGACGCCTGCTATTGTGGAGTATCGACAGATGGCCCGAATCGGCTCGAACGTGTTGCGTGGGGTGTTCTTGGTCTCGCTCATTTGGGGTGGCGTCGGGACTGGCGTCGCCGCCGACCCCGGCGGTCCGGTGGACTCGGACGGGCGCCCCTCCATCACCAGCGTGGTCCGCATTCCGCCGGCCGTTCACGACGCGATGCAAGCCAAACGGTACCAGGACGCTGTCAAGGCGATCGAGTCGGAATTGCAGAACGACGCGGTCACCGCGCCAGATTACTTGCTCTATTTAAAAGCGCTCGCGCTGTCGCACGCGGATCAACGGGACGATGCCGTCGCGGCCTATCTGGAACTGGAAAAACGGTTCCCCAAAAGCGAATGGGTCAGCCGATCCAGATTCGGGCGTGCGGCCGTCGCGGTCATGAATCGTCAGTACAACGTTGCCGGCGAAATCTACCAGCGTGAAGCCGAACGATTGCTTTCGCGCGGCAGAAAAGACGAACTCGCAAAAATCTATCTGGAGTTTGCCGACCGGTTCTTCGAGGGTGTAACCGCCAATGATCCCTCTCGCGCCAAACAACCCGATTACAATCAGGCGCTGGAATATTACCGCGAAGCCAACAAGCTTGGACCGACCGTGCGTCGCCGGCAGCAAATCGAATTTCGCGTGGCCCGCTGTATCGAATCGCTCCATCAACTCGATCAAGCCACCAAAGCCTACCAAGACTTCCTCGCCCAGCACGGCGATCCGAATCCGAAGTCCGGGGTGTCCGCATCGATCGAACTGCAGTCCGACGCGATGTATCGACTCGGGTTTGTCCAACTGCAGAACAAGCAACCGTCCGCGGCGCGTCGGACCTGGCAAGACTTTCTAGCCAAACACGATCCACCGCTCGACCAAAGCGACGCCTTGGCCGACCGACTGGCCAATGCGACGTACCGACTGGCCCACACGTACGGGCTGCCGAACCCGGCAACCGACGGGAACCTCGAACTCGGCGTCACGCTGGCAGAACGGTTTCTCAAAGCCTACCCCCACCACAAACTCGCTCCCAAGGCCGAACTGGAGATCGCCCAAAGCTACGAATCGCGGCGACGCAACGTCCAAGCGATCGACCGGCTGGAAAGTTTGATCGCCAATCCGGACTATCGAGGATCCGACCAACTGGCGATCGCACGGCGCATGCTGGGGCAGTCGTATCTCGCCCAGAACGAGTTTGACAAAGCGATCGAAGCATGGAAGGAATTCCTCGAAAAACATCCGACCGACTCACAGTGGCCCGACGTTCAACAAAAGATCATCGGGGCGGAATTCGCCGCCGCCCAATACGCACTCAACAAAAAAGACTTCGCCAAGGCCAGGGCGCTCTGGCAAACATTCCTGAACAAGTATCCGCTGGACCAACGGGCGCCGAGCATCCTGTTGCAATTTGGCGAAATGAACAAACGCGACGCGCTGGATCGACATCAACAGCGTGTCGACGCGGCGATCAAAAAGGGAAAATCCGGGGCCGAGATTCGACTCAACCAAACCTGCCGAGACCTGCTGGAAGACGCGATCGCAGATTGGCAGCGTCTGGTCGAAAAGTACCCCGACACCCACCAGGCCTCACTGGCGTCGTTGCGGATCGGGATCACCTTGGAGGAACAACTCGAGCGCCGCAAGGAAGCCCTTGAGTCTTACAAACGGGTCAAGGGAGCCAGTGAAGGCGCCGCCAAACAGCGGATCGCACGGTTGACCCGCCCCGAGTTGCAAGTGATGACGAAACGCAAATTCCGCAGCGACGAACAGGCCGGGATTCTGCTCACGACGCGGAACTTGGAGAAGGTTTCTGTGGCCGTCTACACGATTGACATGACGGATTACTTTCGAAAGATGCACCTGGCCACCGGCGTCGAAAAGCTAGACATCGCTTTGATCGACCCCGACCAGCAATTTGAACATACGGTCGATGATTACGAACCGTTCAAGCGGATCGATCAGGAGGTCACGATCCCGATCGATGGGCCGGGCGTCACCGCGGTCACCGTCAGCAGTGACAAGATGGAAGCAACGACCATGGTCGTCGTCAGTGATTTGGACATCCTGGTCAAATCGTCTCGCAACGAATTGTTCTTGTTCGCACAAAACATGCGAACCGGGAAACCGGCCGAGGGAGTCAGTGTGCTGGTCAGCGACGGTGCGTCGGTGTTCGAGGAATTGGTGACCGATGCAGAGGGAATCGTGCGATCGCAGTCGGAGCGTTTGCGTGAGATCAAAGACTTGCGTGTGTTTGCCGTCCACGAAGGCCAGATCGCATCGACGGTGACCAATCTGAACGGCCTGGACTTCGCCGTCGGCTTGGTGCCCACGGGATACCTGTTTACCGATCGCCCCGTTTATCGGCCGGGGGAATTGGTCAACATCAAAGGCATCGTCCGGTGTGTGGATCAAGACCGATTCACGTTTCGCGAAGGCGAGACATTCTCATTGGACGTTTACGATACCCGCGGCCGAAAACTAAAAACGGAAACGGTGACGCTCAACGCGTTCGGTTCGCTTCACACCAACATGGTGCTGCCGCCCAGCGCGGTGCCCGGACGATGCCGGATCCATCTCCATCGGCGCTCGACACCGAATCAACCGGAGCTGTCCTTCGAATCGCAGTTCGAGGTCAAACAATTCAAGCTGGAACCGGTACAGCTGACGATCCAGACCGACCAAGACGTCTACTTTCGTGGCGACGAAATCACCGCCACCGTTGCGTTGAAATACTATTACGGTGCACCGCTGCCGGGTGAAGAAATCAGCTACTCCATCGGCGGTGAAAGTGAACGCCAGACGGCGAAAACCGACGCGGAGGGGAAAGTCGAACTCAAATTCCCGACCCGCCGATTCAGCGAATCGCAAGCGATCGCCATCGATGTCGCTTGCCCCCAACGGAACGTCAGGCAATCTCAGACGGTCTTTCTCGCCACCCGCGGATTCCACGTCAACGTCACCACGGGGCGATCGGTCTACATCGCCGGTGAGACCTTTGATGTAAATATCAAAGTGGTCGATCCCGCAGGCAAACCGGTCGGCACGGCGGTCCAGTTGGAGGTGTTCGAAGTCACGGGGGCAGAGAGCGCGAACCAGACTGGTAACCGAGTGACCGCGCGACGGAATCGGAGCGGTCGAACTGGAGAGCGGCGGGTTGAAGCCTTCAACCTGACGACCGATCCCGAAGACGGGCAAGCCAGCGAGACGATCCAGATCGAACGCAGCGGTACCTACATCGTGCGGGCGACGGGCGACGACCGATTCGGGAATTCCGTCAGCGGACAGGCACGGTTGCAGATCTCAGGCGACGACGACACCACGCGGCTGCGGATTTTGGCCGACCAGCACAACTATCGCGTCGGCGACAACGCCAACGTGCGGTTGCACTGGCGCGATGCCCCCGCACTGGCATTGATCACCTTCGATGGAGCATCGGTGCTGGGCCACCGGTTGGTGCAACTGAAGCAGGGGGAAAACAAGATCGACATTCCGATCGACGCGGATCTGGCGCCGAATTTCTATCTGTCCGCCAGCGTGATGCAGCGCAGTCAGTTGCATCACGCCATCAGCGGTTTTGTCGTCAGCAAGCGATTGCAGGTTAAACTGACGCCGTCGACGACGGATCTCCAACCGACCGATCGCGTCAAGGTGGGCATCGAAGTGACCGACTCGAGTGGTCGCCCGGTGGCGGCGGAATTGGCGATGTCGCTGGTTCAGTCGAGTTTGCTCGACCGATTCGGCTCCGCCGGCCAGGAGATCATGACGGCCTTCACCAGTGGGCTTCGCCAACGACGAATGCGGCAAACCTCCAGTTGCGAATTCAGCTACGCCACCGAGACACGCTCGATCAACGAAGCCTTGCTCGTCGAATCGGAACGACGATCGCGGCGACTGGCCGAAGCGGACGCGGCGGCAAACGTTTTCGCCGACGGCGAGGTTTCTATGCAATTCGCGGAGATTGCGGGCGACGTGATCACCGAGGATGAACCGTTCGATCGAAATCAATCCGTCGACTTCGGATATGCCGGAGGCGTAGCAACTTGGCAATCCCTCGACGCCAACTTCGACGTCGACAGCGACGGCGCGGTGCAGCAGATGCGCGCGACCACGGCGACACCGCGGGCGATGTCGCTTTATGCCCAAACGGGACGTTCATCAGGGCAACGCGGCGTTCAAGCGGGCCAACTGGGCGATGGACCATGGACTCAGGACCCATCGTTCTGGGGTGCAAATGCCCCCGCATCGATGAGCAAACTCGGACGAGTCGACAGCAAGAGTTTGCAACGCCGCGACGTCACGATTAACGGTTTAACCCTGGATGGAAGACTGATGGTGGTCAATGGAATGAGTGACGATGAGTTCAACCGATTGAATCAGTTCACCGGCGTTCGAATGTTTGGCCAAGCGGTCAGTGGGGAGACCGGTTTTTGGGACCCCGTCATCGTGACCGACCAGGACGGCAAGGCCGAGATCGAAATCACCATGCCGGCCGTTTCAACGGCCTGGAAACTGAGTGCGAGTGCAATCAGTACGGACACGCTTGCCGGCTCGGAGTCGGTCGATCTGGTCACGCGAAAAACGTTGTTCGGCCAGCTCCGCGTTCCGCAGGCGTTTACCGTCGGCGACAAGGCGGACGTCCGTGTCGAAGTCCACAACTCGCTGGAGGGTCCGCGGTCGATCAACGTCGCGCTCAAAGCAACGATGGGAAGCCAGTCGCTGGAACAGAACAAGACCATCGAAGTCAAGGACGCCGGGATCCAAACGCTGGCGTTTCCGGTCGAGATCGTTGAGTCGGACCAAGTGCAGTTTGAATTGACGATCCGAAGCGAAGGCGTGACCGGAGACACCTACGTTTCTACAGCAGAGGTGCTGCCCTATGGATTCCCGGTCTATCAAACGGCAAGCGGCGTGGCGTCACAAAACACGCTGGCGTTGATTCAACTGGAACCGAATCAAAAAACGCGCGGTCAGTCGCTGGAATTGATGATCGGCGGTGACCGACAGCAGTCTTTGTTGGACAGCCTGTTGCGTGGCGAGACGTATTTGCCGCTGCGTTGTGTGCCGACCAGTTTGCTGGCTCGCAGCGTGTCGGATTGTCTCGGAGGCGTCGCGGTACTGAACCATCTCCGACGATCCGCCCAGCAAGATTCACCCGAGGGCACGCAAGTCAGCGGGATCGTCGCCGGCGCGGTCAGCCATCTGATCGCGTCGCAGCGAGACGATGGCGGTTGGAGTCTGGCGGGTCATTCGGCCGGCCCGGCTGATCCGATCAGCACGGCGCGCGCGATGTGGGCGTTGGTCCATGCACGTCGCGCGGGATTCGCGGTGCCGGAGCGACAATTTGAATTGGGAGTCGCGTCGCTGAAAACGGCGTTTGCCGGAGAAACCGATTTGAACCGTCAAGCGGTGCTGTTGGCGGCGTTGGCCGAGTGTGGGGCCGGCGATTTTGCATTGGCCAATCGGTTGTACCGTGAACGCAATCGGTTGGACAATTACGGCCTGGTGCAATTGATGTTGGCTCTGACGGCGCTTCAGCACAACGAGATGGCGGCGGAACTGCTCCCCCTGGTCAATCTCGACGCGACCGGCGGACGACCGAGTGTGGGCCGGACGTCGGTGGAACTCGCCGCGCTCGAGTTGATCGTGTTGCAACGGATGGACCTGCGACCGGAGCTGAGGGTGAAACTTGCCGAGCGGCTGATGGCCGCGCGGGCCGGTTCGCGCTGGCCGGTGGAATCGGATAACGGTCCGGCAATCGCGGCGTTGGCGGCGCATTTCGGCCAAAGCCCGCCGAAGCGGGAGCGGGTTGAAGTGACGATCTACGTCAACGGTGAACCGTTGCAGCCGTTGACGCTCGATCCGGGGGCGGAAAGTCGCCGCATCCGCGTGCCGGATGAGATGCTCGTTGATGGCCAGCAACGGATCGAATTTGAGTTGGAAGGTCGCGGTGAATTCTCCTACAGCGTCGTCCTGACCGGTTTTTCAGATGCCGATTCCATCAGCAGCACCACGACGGATTGGTCGATCGGGCGACGTTACGAACCCGATCAATTGCGCGTCGACGGCCGGCCGATTCCCCGTGGATACCGCGTGATCGATGGCAGCCACCCCTGGGCACCCAACAAGTTGAGCGAGCTTCCCGTCGGATCGCGTGCCCTGGTGACGCTGACACCACGGGTCCGCTACTTGAATTCACGTCCGCTGCGGACGTACTTGATGTTGGTCGAGCCGATCCCGGCGGGTTGCACGATCTTGGAGGAAACGATCAGCGGCGTGTTCGACCGCTACGACATCACTCCCGGTGCGATCACGTTTTACATCGGCGATTCGAAGACCCCCGGTGACATTCGTTACTCGTTGGCGGGGTACTTGCCCGGTAACTATCGAACCGCTCCTGCCGTGCTGAAAAGTTACTATTCACCCTCGGAGATTGCCGTCACCAAGCCGCAATCGCTACGCGTGCTGGCACTCGGTGAAACGTCCGCCGACGAATACAAGCTGACCCCCGACGAGTTGTTCGAACTCGGTAAAGTCCACTTCGACAAGGGGGAATTCCAGCAGGCATACGATTCACTTCATCCATTGCACGAGAACTGGCAGCTTCAGGCGGATCCCTATCAAGAAACGGTATCGCTGCTGTTTCGCGCCTCGATGAAACTGCGCAACCATGCGGAGATCGTTCGATTCTTTGAGATCATCAAGGAACGGTTCCCCGAAGTCGAGCTGTCGTTTGAGGAGATCTTGACCGTCGCGCAGTCGTATCGTGAGATTGCCGAATACGAACGCAGCTACCTGGTCTATCGCGCGACCGTTCAAGCGAGTTTCGAAAGAGAGAACCAGGTTGCCGGTTTTTTGAATGCGCGTGGCGAGTTTCTGCGAAGCGTCCAAGCGATGGAGTCATTGTTGCGTGATTACCCCGCTGAATCCTACGTCGCCACCGCCAGTTATGCGCTCTCCCAAGAGGTCTATCGGCGTGCCGAGACGGTCGCTGAGGATGAGAAGTTGATGGAGTCGGGGATCACGCGTGTCGATTTGATTGACAGTTCGATTCGCATGCTGGACGACTTTGTCACCAACTGGCCCGAAGACCCGTCCAGCGATCAAGCCAGTTTTGCGCTGGCGACGGCATTGATCGACCTGCAGCAGTACACGCTGGCGATTCGACGTGGTCAGCAATACGCCCAGCGCTACCCCGACAGCCGGTTGCTGGATTCGTTCTGGTACATGATCGGATTCTGCTACTTTGAACTTCAGGATCACGAGCAGGCGCTTCGGATGTGCCAAAAGGTTGCCGAGGCAACGTTTACGGATCCCCAAACGGGTGCGTCGCGCCAAGCGGACAACAAGTGGGAAGCCGTCTACATCATGGGGCAAATTCATCACAGTCTCGGTCAGGCGGCTAAGGCGATCGATCAGTACGCCAAAGTAAGCGACCGATTCAAGGATGCGGCCGAAGCGATCGAATTCTTCAGCCGGAAATCGGTATCCTTGCCCGATGTGACGACGCTGTTGGCCAATGATGAGAGCGAAGTGTTGCTGCAGCACCGAAACGTCTCGTCGGTGTTGATCAAGGTTTATCGGATCGACTTGATGAAGTTCGGATTGACGCAGCGGAATCTGGACAAGATCACCGCGATCAATCTGGCGGGAATTAAACCGTATCACCAAGAGACGGTCGAACTGGGCGACGGAAAGGATTACCGGGACCGTGAAACGAAGATCGCATTGCCGCTGAAAGAGCAAGGCGCGTATCTAGTCGTCGGACGATCCGACAATCTCTACACGTCGGGATTGATGGTCGTCAGCCCACTGGCTCTGACGGTGGAAGAAGATTCCGTGTCGGGCCGGGTCCGCGTCAGCGTCAAAGATCAAACCGAGGATGCGTTTGTCGGCGATGTGCACGTCAAAGTGATCGGGTCGGCCAACGACCAGTTTGTCTCCGGGCAAACCGATTTGCGAGGGTTGTTCGTCGCCGACGGGATCCAAGGGACCAGCACGGTGATCGCGGTCGGTCAAAACGACCAGTATGCGTTTCACCGCGGATCGGTCTTCCTGCAGCGGGCGCGCGAAGAAGAACTGAACCGACAACCGGCTCAGGCTAATGACCCGTTCGGGGCTCCCAGCGATGCCCTGCCCCAACAACCCGCCGCAGGGCAAAACGCGAAAGGCGGAAAGGCATTGCTGAACAATCTGTTCAATCAGAACGACGTCTTTCAGCAGGAGCAAAAGATGAACATCGAAGGGTTGATGAACAATCGTCGGGAAGGCGTGCAATCCAAAGAAGCATATTGACCCCGCGCTGGTGTGCAGGCTCTAGCCGCCCGGGCTCCCTGCTCCGCAGCGAGTGGGATGCGCCTGAAGGCTGGACACCAACAGGTGTTGATTCCCCATTCAGGCTTCCCACGCCAATCACGGCGAGTCTCAAACGTGGCGGTTGTCCCTCAATTCTGGCGAGACGACGCAAATGATTTGCGATTAAGGGGCAAACGTCAGTCATGCCGTCGAACTTCTTGCGCCCCGCTTTAACCGCGAACTACGCTTGCGAGACCTCCAAGATAGCGTTTCCATACCAAGTAGCTGACGAGACAAAGCCAGATGGCGACAGCATCGACGAATGCGAATCCGGTTCGATCTTTCCTATACAACAATTCAATGTTCCTGGTCCTGGGATCGCTGGCTGCCCTGTTATGGGCCAACGCCGATGGATTGTTTTCGGGGCATTCGTATCACAACTTTGTGCACGTCAACCTGTGGCCGTTTGCCGGATCGGGGCACGGCGATCACGGCGGCCATGGTTTGACATTCCACTTTGTGGTCAACGATATCCTGATGGCATTGTTCTTTGCCATTGCCGCCAAGGAAGTCTGGGAATCGGTTTTGCCTGGTGGGGCGCTCTCCAACATGCGGACCGCGGCGACACCCCTGTTGGCAACCGCCGGCGGTGTGGTCGGTCCTTCGGTGGTCTATCTGGTAGGTGCCCTTGCCGTGGGGCAATACTCCGAACTTGGAAACGGATGGGCGATCCCCTGTGCGACCGATATTGCGTTCAGCTATCTGATCGCGCGTTTGATCTTCGGCAACGGGCATCCGGCGATTTCGTTCTTGCTGCTGTTGGCGATTGCCGACGATGCATTGGGGCTGGCGATCTTGGCGGTGTTTTATCCGTCCAGCGAGGTCAACCTCGCCTGGTTGGGCCTGACGGCGATCGCCGTCACGACAGGTTTGGGTTTCAAACGCAGCGGGATACGGAATTTCTGGTGGTATTTGGCCATCCCGGGAATCATGAGCTGGGTGTCGTTCCACATGGCTGGCATTCACGCGGCACTCGGCTTGGTGCCCATCATCGCCACCTTGCCCCACGCGAATACCGATGCGGGATTGTTTGCCGAAACCGGTAAAGAAACGGATACCTTGAACCAGTTTGAGCATTGGTGGAAAGAACCGGTCGAGCTGATTTTGGGTTTATTCGCCTTGGTCAACGCCGGCGTGGTGCTGTCGAGTGTCGGCGCGGGAACCTGGCTGGTGACGATGGGACTGTTCGTGGGCAAACCCCTCGGGATTTTCGCCTTCAGCTACTTTGCGGTTCGCGTGTTAAAACTCGAGTTGCCCGGCGGAATGAATCTCAAACACGTCGCAGTGATCGGTTGCATCGCCAGTCTAGGGTTCACCGTGGCCCTGTTCGTCTCGACCGCAGCATTCCCGAATCCGGGTCCGATCCAAGACTCGGTCAAGATGGGCGCGTTGCTGAGCTTCCTGGCGCCGGTCAGTGCCTTGGCGACCGCCTGGTTGATGGGCATCCGCCCGGCGTTCCTGGGCGGTAAAGAAGACGCCAGCGTGTAACGGGGGCACCAGTGCGGAATAGGGGGCAGGCACCAACGACACGGCGAAAGCAGAAGGGGAGTCGGCAACCGTTGGTGTTTAGCCTTTAGGCGATTTCCGGTCGCTGCTCCGCAGCGACTGTGGGCGGCTGAAGCCTGCACACCAACACTTGTGCCCGCGCTTTTCCGGGCAGACGCCTTCTTTCAATCGTGACAAATCACTAGATCGCCGAGCGCATGCGATTGACGAAGTTCAGGATTTCGGCGACCGCCTGGTACAACTCGAATGGGATTGCGTTTCCGATTTCGACGTTTTTGAACAGGAATCGCGCCACCGGTTTTCGCTCGACCACGGGGACGCCGTTTTCCTTGGCGATCGCGATGATCTTTTTCGCCACGAAGTCCGCTCCCTTGGCGATCACGACCGGCGCTTCCATGTTGTCGCGGTCGTATTGAACCGCGACGGCGAAGTGCGTCGGGTTGGTGATGACGACGGACGCTTTGGGAACGTCCGAAAGCATCCGCTTGCGTCCCATTTCGGCTTGCAGTTGTTTGATCCGTGCCCGAACCATCGGATCACCCTCGGACGATTTGTGCTCCTCCTTGATGTCTTGCCGGCTCATCTTCATGTCTTCCAGGTGTTTCCATTTTTGGAATCCCAAGTCGATCATGCCGATGAAGGTGATCGTGGCGGCGATGGCCAGTGAGCATTGGACCAGCAGTCCGCCGAGAAAGAACATCAGTTCTTGAATCGACCCGAATCCGGAGGTTGTGATCTGGTCGATTTTTGATTGACCGACAAACACGGCGATGGCGACGATGACGGCGGCTTTGGCCAGCGAAAGCGCTCCGCGGACGGCGCTCTGCATCGAGAAGATTTTCTGGAACCCCTTGACCACGCTCAGTTTGTCGACCTTCAATTCCAAGGGTTTAAAGGACAGGTTGAAACTGGTTTGCAGCAGACCGGTGGCCGCCGCGAGAATGCCCAGGGGAGCGACGATCGCCATCACGGCCGCGCCGATGCGAAAGGTTTCGTCGATAAAGGCTTTGACCAGCAAACGGGGATCCACCACCACTTCCTCGAATTCGGTCATGCGGTGTTCGATGGATCCCGTGAGGGTGCCAAAGAACCAATCCCCCAGGGACCAGTAGAAAAATGCGGTCGTCGCCAGAATCACTCCGCCGACCAACTCCGCGCTGAACCCGATTTGGCCGTCCTCGCGGGCTTTACGCAGCCGCTGCGGTGTTGCTTCCTCGGTCCTCTGATCGCGATCTTGATTCTCGGCCATCGATCACCCCAGCAAGGATTGCATCAGGTATTCGATGTCTTCTTGCACGCGATAGAAATAGATTTCGACCGCACCGAACAGGATCGGGCAAAACAGAAACAGCAACAGGCCGCCGAAACCGACGCGGATCGACATGCCGACCGAAAACAGATTCATGGCCGGCGCGGCGCGATTGAGGAATGCCAGGACCAGTGTGACCAGCATCAGCAGCACCAGCAGGGGCGCGACGATCAACAATCCGTAATCGCTGGTCCGATTGAAGGCCGCCACCAATTCTTCGGTGGGCAATTCGAGCAGGCCCACCCGGGTCATCGTCTCGTTGAACGAAAGGTGCAGCGAGAGGATGATGAAGTGATGCAGATTGAGTGAAAAGAACAACAGCATCGAAAAGGCTTCGAAGACACGTGAAACCAGCGTCGAGGAATCCTGGCTGCCCGGATCGCTGATCGCAGCCAGGGAGAGTCCGAGTTCCTGGGCGATGTAAGACCCGGCGATTCGCGCCGGCCAAAAGAACAGCCCCAGCACCAGGCTGAGCAACAAGCCGATACAAATCTCTTTGAACACCAGGAACAAGAACAGCAAGCTGCCGACGTCGTCGAGTGACAGCTGGGGCATCACGTTCTTGGCATCAGCCAGCCAGAACACGGACAGCGCCGTCGCCAGTCCCGCTTTGACCTGATTGGGAAGTTGTTTTTTGCTGAACAGCGGAAAAAACGCAACGAAGACCGAGACGCGGGCGAGCACCAATAGAAACAGGACAACGTCGCCGGTCATTTCACAAATTCGACCATTTGTGTCATCAAACCCAGCGTGTAGTTCTGGAGCGTGACGAGGTACCAATTGGACATGAAGATCAGCACGAAGACCACGCAAACGATTCGTGGTGCGAACGAGAGCGTTTGTTCCTGGATGCTGGTGACGGTTTGGCCGATGCTGATCAGCAAGCCGACGACCAGGCTGACCACGACGACCGGCGCGGTCAGCAGCAACGCCATCGCGAAAAACTCACGACCGATCAGTACGACGTCTTCAATTTCCATCCTTGGATCCGGTTGCTATTTGTTTGTCAAGGCTTCGATCAACTGGTCGACCAGAATCGGGTCGTTCATGGCGCCCAGGATCTTCGACTTTTGGCGGTCGGGCATCTTCTGCAGCAGCGAGGCGGCAAAGCCCATCTTGCCGTTGTTGGAAAATTCGCGAATGTATTCGGCGGCCTGTTCGGGTTGCAGGCCTTCGAACCAACCTTTGACTTCATCGGCCTGGGTGTCGGCGTTGGACACCGTGTTGACCTTCTTGGTGTCCGCCTTCTTGGTCAGTTTTTCGAGTTCTGCTTTTTTCTGTTCGACATCGGAGATGGTCGATTTCAATTCTTCGGTCATCCGGCTCAGCATGTCCAATTTGGTGTCGATGCCTTCGCTGAACGCACGCAATTCGTCCTGTTCGGTGGCCAGATCGTCGAAGATCAATTTGACCCTCATCTCGTCCCGTTTGACGCGTTCTTCGCGTTCGGCGAGTTCTTGTTCCATGCGTTTGATCGAATCGCTCATCTGCAGCACGGCTTCGACCGAGACGTTGTTATCGGGGCGAAACGAGACGGGGACGGCCTCCCCCTGGGGATCGATCGCTTGGTCGGCGGCGAGTTCGCCCCGCGGTTCGGTCGCAGCGGACGAGTCGGTGGCTTCCAGATCGGCGGGCGTCTTTTTGAGCAGGAACTGGGTTGCACCGGCAGACAAGCCGAAAATGACGGCGCAGGTAATCATCGCCGTAATGATCGCTTTCATATTCTAATTCCTTGCGTACTTTTTAAGCGCGTTTTCATCTGCCAATAACATTTGTTGCGTCATGGCGTCTGCATCAAATTCGAGCCTTCGCTGGTCCATCAGGATTTCCAGTCCACGAACCCGCGTGCGTTGATCCATCACGCGCGAACGCGCCTCGGCACGCTCGGATTCGCATTTGGAGAGGACTTCGCGGACGATTTTGATGGAACGATCGATGCTGTCGATCCAGAGATTGGTTTGCGTGAGCGATTCAATCGAACAGTCCTGGTTGATTTCCAGCCCCTGCCGTTTCAGCGTTTCGAATTCATCGAGTCGTTTTTGGTGCGACGCCAACATCGCGTCGATGCGAGCGAGTTCTCCGATCAATACATTCAACTGACTGGTTTCCAGCGAATGAATGCGACGAATTCGCTCGATCTTTTTCTTTAATTCGCTCATTGCGGCTGCCCGATCAGTTGGTGCAACCTACTCAGACCGGCTTGGGTCGACGCCAAGGTGCTCGGTGCGTCCATGGCCTGTCGCAAGAACCGGTTGACCTCGGGGTAGGTCTCAATCGCGCGATCGGAATCCGGCATGGCGCCTTTTTGGTAGGCGCCGATTTGGATCAGATCTTCGACTTCGAAGTACTTCGCCAAGACCCGGCGGATGCTGGCGGCTTGCTGCTGATGCGGTTTGTCGGTGACCTCTTTGAACAGCCGGCTGGCACTCTTGAGCACGTTGATCGCGGGAAAGTGGCCTTCGTGGGCGAGTTTTCGATCCAGGACGATGTGTCCATCCAGGATGGCCCGCGCCGAATCGGCGACCGGTTCGTTCATGTCGTCGCCGTCGACCAGCACCGTCAGCAGACCGGTGATGACGCCCTTGTCGCTGGTCCCGAGCTGCTCGAGCAACTGGGCCATCTTCTGGAACACGCTGGGGGTGTAGCCGCGAGAAGTGGGCGGTTCGCCGAGCAGCAACCCGAGTTCGCGTTGTGCGTGTGCCAAACGGGTCAGACTGTCGAGCATGAACAGGACGTTCATGCCTTGCGAGCGAAACCAACTGGCGATCGCGACGGCGGATTCGCTGGCACGGATCCGGGCCAAGGGTGGCTGATCGGAGGTCGAGACGATGACAACGGATCGGGCCAGGCCTTCTTTTCCCAATGTGTCTTCGATAAAGGGACGGACCTCTCGCCCCCGTTCGCCGATCATGGCGACGACATTGATGTCGCATAAGGCGTGTTTGGCGATCTCGCCCAACAGCGTGCTCTTCCCCACGCCGCTGCCGGCGAACAGCCCGACCCGTTGGCCTTGGCCCATCGTCAGCAGCCCGTCGATCGAACGGACGCCCGTGACGAAGGGCTGGCGGATCAGCGGGCGTGTCAGTGGATCGGGTGATTCGAAGTGCAGTTCGGCCGTCGCGTCGCAATGGATCGGACCGAGTGAATCGATCGGGCGTCCCAGCGAATCGATGACACGTCCGAGCAGCTGGCGACCGACGGGGACGCGCATGCGTTTGCCGGTGGACACCACGACGTTGCCGCGTTGAAAATCGACGCCGGAATGATACGGCATCAACTGCGCTTTATCGTCGTTGAACCCGATCACTTCGGCCAACACGCTCTGGCCGGTCGACGAGGTGATTTGCACCAGTTCACCGAGCCCGGCATCGATGGTCGCGCACATCCGGCCCTCGACGCTTTGCAACCGCCCGGTCGTTTGAAGCCATTGGTCGTTTCGCAGCGTCGACGCCAGCATCTTAGCAGTCCCCCCTAACCATCGACATCTGTTTCCCCGCCGCGTCGAGGAACGATTCCAGTGAAGCGAGGAAGCCCTTGCCGTTGGATTCGATTCGGCAGTCGCCCGGCTGGACCGTGGCATCGGCCTGAATCTCGATCGCCTCGTACTCCACTTGGGACAACCAGGATTCCAACGGCGTGACACAGTCCGGGTTCACGAAGATGACCGCGGATTGGCTGGGGTGCACTTGGCGGAGCAAAATGTTGGCGAAGTGGGCGACGCGTTCTTCGACAAGGCTGCTGTCGCTGCCGAGGGCCTGTTTAGCCAGTTGCGTGGCCGCCGCGGTCAGCTGCACACCGATTGAGGAAAACTCTTGATCGAGTTTGGCGTCGAGCTGCTGCAGTTGCTGCTCGATCGATTGCAGTGTCTTCAGTGCGGAAGCGGCGATGTCGTCGCGTGTCTCCGCAGCGGACCGGGCGTTCGGTTTGGACGGTGCCGGAGCATTCGTCGAGACATTCATCGCGGCACCGGACGCGGCACCGGACGGCGGCATCGCAACTGGGCCGCGTGCGACGGTGACGTTAGCCAGGGATTGATCGAAGGGGATTTGAATCACAGCCATGTCAATCGATTTTCACCTCACCGGCTTCGCACAGGCCGGCCAAGATTTTGGCAATCGAGCCCCGTGCCTCCATGATCTCCTCTTCGGTCGCGTTGGTCTTGAATTCCATCTCCTCTTGCAGCGACTCTTTGGCCCGCTTGGACATGTTGGACAGGATGAAGGTCAGCAAAGATTCATCGACCTGCTGAAGGGCACAGACCAGGGCATCGGTTTGGCATTGTCCGAGCAGTTTTTGCAGGTCTCGGTCACCGAGTTTCTCGATGTCTTCGAAGCGGTAGAGTTGATTTCGAACGGTTTCGGCCAGATCGCTGTCTCGTTTTTCCAGTTCGTCGAGCATCGGTTTGCGTAGCGCTCTGGGGAGCGAACGCATCAGGTTCGCCATCTGGGAGGTGGTTTCCTGTTCGGTCTCACGCTCTTCGACCTGGAGCGACAACTGCAGTGCTTTGGCGAGAATACGTTCTTGGATCAACGGTGAAACCGACAGCGGCTGGGCCAATTGCAGGAACACGTTGGGGCGAACCACTTCGGGCAGGAATTCGAGTGTTTTCGCGGCGTGTTCGTTGGCCAGTTTGCGCAGCACGATCGCGGTGGCGACCGGGTTTTCGTTTTTGAGTGCCTGGGCGACCTGATAGGGGTGCATCAAGTTAAGATCGCGAACGGTGTCACCGGTCAGTTTTGGCGGGGTGAAGCGTTTGGTCGGTTCGATTTCGACGTCAAAGCTTTCTTCGGCGATCTGAAGGATCTTGGGGCCGTCGTCGTCCTGCTGCTGCTCGTCTTCCGGCGTGGGATCCTTTTTATCCACCGTCTGCAGCGCCATGTGGAAGTAGTCTTCAAAGTCGCCGAGGACCATATCGACTTCTTCCTGACTGGGCGGATAGGACTCAAAGTCCTTGAGTGCCTGATCGAGTTCGTCCAAGGCTTCGCCGGAGAGGTCTTGCCGGGCCATCTCGGTGGCCTCGTCCCCCATCAGGTGCAAGAGCAGCGCGAGACGCTCGGGCCGAGTCAACATCATCTTCATCGTTGCCAACCCTCCTGTGGTCACGCGGCGTTGCGTTTATCGGAATCTCGATCGGAATCGGCTCCGGACCAAGATCGAACGACCTGTGCAAACACTTCGGGGTTTTCTTTGATCATCCGGGACAATTCGCTGACGTTTTCCAGGCGGGTACCATCGATTTGTTGATCGGCACCGATGCCGCCCGGTTTGCTGGCCGGTCCGAACCGGCGGAGCAGCATGAGGCCTAACACAAAGGCCAGCAGGGCAGCAATCGCAAGTGATGCCTTTTCAACAATCGACGTGATCTTGGTCCAGTCAAACGTACTTTCCGGAGCCGTCATGGTGAGCAGGGGCTCGGGAAATGGCAGGATTTCGACGGAAATGGTGTCGGTGTCGTCCCGAAAACCGACAGCATTCTTGACAATCGCGCTGACTTTTTCGTTCAGCCCCGGCGTCAACGTGCCGTCTTCGCCCTTGATGCCGTTGGCTTCGGAGTTGACCAGGACGCTGACGCTGAGGAAATTGCGGACGGGCGTGGAGTTGGCCTGGGTTTCTTCGGTGATCGGGACCAGGTAGCTGGTTTTGACGTTTTCGGTCTTGTTGAGAATATTGCTGGTGCCGGTCGCCCCCCGGCGGGAATTCAAATTGGAAGCCACCCCCGCGGCACCGACGGCGGCCGGGGCGGTGTTGGTGGTCGTTTCGGAGATCAAGTCTTCTTGACTGGGGACGGCGCCGTCGGCGTCGTACTTGGTGGTTTTGGTCGAACCCTGGGTGAATGTCATGTCCAAACTGACTTGGACACTGGCGTTGCCGTAGCCGAGGAACTGCAGCAGTTGCGATTCGGCCTTGTGGGCCAGTTTGCGTTCGGCCTCGGAGATGTACTCGACTTGGCTGCCGATTTGCTGTGCCTGTTCGTCCGGCACGGTATAGCTGCGACCGTCTCGGTCGGTGATTTGAACGGCTTCGGGACGCAGGTCTTCGACGGCATAGGCGACAAAGGAAGCGATCGACGCGGCTTGCTGGTCGTTCAACCGGGCTCCGTAACGCAGGGTCAGCATGACGCTGGCCGAGGGCGGAGAGGTCTTGCGTTCGAACGGGCCCTTGTCGGGAATGTTTAGGTGCACGTCGGCGTTTTCGACGATCTCAAGTTTCTTGATCGTCGACGCAAGGCTTTGTTGCTTTTGCAAGCGAGCTCGGTTGCGACGTTCGGTCGGGCTGCCGAACGCACCACCCATGGGCAGATCGGCGACGGCCCCGGCGTCTGCAACGCCATTGGTGCGTGCCAACAAACGGGCTTTGGCGAAATCGCGTTTGTCGACCAACAGGTTTCCGCCGGCTCCGGAGAGTTGGTAATCGATCCCGGCCTTGTCCAGAGCGTTGATCACGCGATCGACTTGGTCCCCTTCGGCCTGGCTGACCAGCACGACGTAGCTGGGTTGGACCGACCAATAGCCCACACCTCCAACCGTGACCACACACAGCACCGCCAACAGCAGGATTCCGATCCTTGCTGAAGGAGAGCTATGCCGCCAGATATTCAGGAGGGCATCGATGTAGGGCTGGATAACGTTCAAGGCAAATCAAGCAAGCGAAAGTCGCGTTTGGGAGGTAACACGAAGGTCGTCTAAAGCTGCAGGGTGGTCGGCTAGAATTGCATGCGCATCAGTTCGTTGTAGGAATCGACGATTTTGTTGCGGACTTCCATAAAGATTTGAAACGACATCTCGGCCTTGACGACCTCCATGACGACTTGCTGGACGTCCTGGTTTTCACCCGAGACCAGGCCTTGGATCGCTTCTTCGGATCGGATCTGGTCGTCGTTGGCACGGGCCATCAGGTCCATGAACAGATTGCGATCTCCCGCCTCGGGCTTTTCGGCCGCGGTGGGCAAGGCGATGTTGGGCGACCCCGTCGTGGTGACGGGATTGGTGGCCAACGGACTCGGACCGATGGGGGGCAGGGCAGACATCACTGGCCTCCTTGGAGCAGTGTGAGCGTTTGTTCGACCATCTCTTTAAAGACGCTGATCGCTTTGGAGTTCGCTTCGTAGGAGCGACTGGCCGTGATCAGGTCCACCATTTCTTCAGGAATCTTGACGTTGGAGAGTTTCACGAAGCCGTTCTCGTCGGCGTGTGGGTGCGCCGGGTTGTAGAGGGTCGGAAATTCGCTGCTGTCGCCTTCGACGCCGACCACTTCGACCCCGTGCATCGCCGCACCGCCCTGTTTTCCATGGGCATGATCCAGACCCGCGGCAAACACCACCGCTTGTCGACGGTAGGGCTCGCCGGTATCCGTCATCGTGGTGCCGGCATTGGCGATATTGTTGGCCGTCACCTCCATCCGAAACCGCTCGGCGGCGAGGCCGGAGGCGGCGATGTCAATCGTTGGAAATCGAACCATCAATGCGTTCCTTCGTCACTGTGTTTGATTGTCGGGGTCACTCTCAAAACCACCCCTAACCTGAAATGGCACGCCGCATCGTGGAAACCCTGGATGCCAGTAGGTGCGAAAAGGCTTGAAACGCCAACGCGTTCTCCTTCAGTTCCGCCACTTCCTTCTCCAAGTTGACATTGTTCCCGTCCACCCGCTCTTCCAATCCCTCCAAATCCTTGACCGGCAATTCGGTGCCAGCCCCGTCCTTGGCCTCGGAGGATTGAAGCTGAGCCAACAAACGCTCAAATTCCAAACGCTTGGTCTTGTATCCAGGCGTGTTGACATTAGCGATGTTCTGGCTGACAACGCGATGGCTTTTTTCCGAAGCGTTGACGGCCGAGCCCAACAGATCCATTTGGTAAAATATTCCAGACATACCGTTTGTATCGGCCTGTTAAGCTGTCCGGGTTAAGCACAACTTGCGGAGAATGTTGGCGAAACCCCGTCTCGGCGCCGTCTGTCGGTGAGGGTGTTCCCTCAATTAGGCCATCCTGTGGGGCTGAGTCGATGGCAATTCGGTCGATCTCTACCGGTGAACTAAGAATCGAAAGACGGTTTTGATACTCGATTCCAACGCAGACCCGGATGCCTCCGCACGGGCCCCGGCTGCGAACACTTAGGGGCGGCCAAATCGGTGTCGCGGGGGAGAACTCGGCTGTAATGGATATCGCAACAATCATCGGACTGATCCTGGGGTTCGGTTTGATTCTGGCCTCGATCGCGATGGGTGGAGGCGGTCTGGGGCCGTTCATCGATCCCCCCAGCATGATGATCGTGTTCGGGGGTGCGACGGCGGCCTCCCTGATTAACTTTCCCCTGAAGTACAACCTGGGCGCCTTCGGCGTCATCTTGAAGTGCTTCCTGTTCAAGCTGCCCAGCGCCCAGGAAACCATCGCTCAATTCAAAAAGTTCGCCGAAGTCGTTCGGAAAGACGGCTTGCTAGCATTGGAAGATCAAGCCGCCGAGATCAAAGACGACTACATGCGGCGGGGCTTGGAATCGCTGATCAGCGGCGTCCCGGCCGAAGATGTCGCACGGACGCTGGAGACCGAGCTGGCGTATATCGAGCAACGGCACGTGACGGGCAAAAAGATCGTCGACTCGGCCGGTGCAGCCGCGCCCGCGTTCGGCATGATCGGCACCCTGATCGGTCTGGTCCAGATGCTTCGCTCGCTGGACGACCCCAGCAAGATCGGTGGCGGGATGGCGACCGCATTGTTGACGACACTCTATGGAGCGTTGATCGCCAACGTGGTCTGTATTCCGTTGGCCGGGAAGCTGGAAACGCGCAACCAAGAAGAAACGATGATTCGTGAATTGATCATTCGCGGCATCGCCTTGCTCGGTGAAGGCGAGAGCCCCCGCGTGGTCGAAGAAAAACTGCTCGGGTTCCTGTCTCCGAAATCTCGTCGATCGATTTTGGCAAAGGCTTAAACCGATGGCGAACGATACCCCGGACGACCCGCCGGAAGACATCCCGGCGTGGTTCATGACGTACAGCGACGTGATCACGCTGTTGATGACGTTCTTTATTCTGCTGTTGACGTTTGCCACAACCGAACCGGAGCGGTTTGAAAAGGTCACCGCCAGCGTGTTCGGCGCTGCCGGGGCGACCGGCGTGGCGGGCCATGAGCACGACAAGCTGGATCGCAACTCGTGGAGCCAACGGATCCGTCCACGGGCGGCCCGGATCGCGATGCAGGGCAGCGAAATGCCACCGATCGAAAAAGAAATGACCACCAAAGCGATCGGACGCGGTTTGGAAGCGGTCAGCGAACAGGCCAGCCAAAGGGATGTCATGAAGTCCTACGCCTTTGAAATGCCGTTGGACAAACTGGTCGATCGCAATCTGAAACTCACCCAACGCGGGATGCAGGTCGCCGCCAAGTTGTCTGCTCAATTGAGGTCGCTCAGCATTCACTGCACGTTCGAAATCTCGGATCGTGACATGGACCAGCGGGTCTGTGCTCTGGCAGACCATCTGTACCACGTCGAACGCGCCCGCCCGGGACAAATCGGCACCAGCGTCGCCGACAACGTGACTTCGCGAATGGTTCGAATCGTGATTGAAAAGTACGAGGGCAACCGATGAGCAAACGGAAAAAACTGGCGCCGAGCGTTCCCAGTAAGGCGTACCTGGTTTCATTCGGCGACACGATGACGGCGCTGCTGGCGTTTTTCATCGTGCTCAATTCATTGGCCAAGGAGCAGACCGGGGCGAACATGCACTCCGGCACCGGCTCGTTCGTCAACGCGTTCTCCAGCTCCGGCCAACCCGGTCATCTCAGTGGCAGCCGCTCCAACGAAGTGATTCAGCAAGAATCGCAAAAGCCGATCTATGCATTGGCGGAGAACATGGAGGACAAATCGGACAAGCATGTCGGCCCCGACGACGTCAACGAGCATCAGCGGGTCATTGACCGCGAGAAGGAGCAATTCCAAAAGTTTCTCGCCGAGTTGGAATCGCAACTGGATCTCGACTCGCTGCCGAAGATTGAAGACCAAGTCGTGTTCGATTCGTTCGAGCCACCAGACACGGCGACAGGAAAACTCAGCCTGCACGCGGTCCAGCTGATTTCCGAAGCGGTGTCGAAGCTGCGTGAACCCGGCGTGACGCTGGAAATCGTACTCTGGGCGGATATGCCCCGGGCGTCGAGCTTAAAACGAAAGCTGGACAAATCCGTCGAACTGCGTCGTGAAGTCGAGCGGACGTTCTGGATGAAAGCCAACCAGAAAACTCGAATTCGCTACCGCGTCAAACCGTGGCTGTTCGCCGATGCCAAACGACCGTACCTGTCGGTGATCCTGGGCAAGACTTCCCAGACACCCTGATCTGCGAGTGCTCGGTCCCGATTTGAATTTAGCCGGGTAGGGCATGCTGTGCATGCCGGGCGTCACGCACAGCGTGACCTACCGGTGCGACTCATCGAGCAACGTGATCAGCTCGTCGATGGCACGCGTCAGCTCGGGGTTCTGGTCTTCGTCGCGGATCTGGTGCAGCCAATCGGTTGCTTGGATCGTTTGCTGATGCGTCAACGTCGCATCCGCTGTGGTGACGATCGCGGATCGATTGGCGGACGTGCCGGCGATGGCCGGTGCATCGTTGATCGGGCCGCTGGTATTCTGGTTTTCGCCACCGAGTGATGGGTCAGCCTGTGGCGCGTCCACCAATGGTGTGCTTTGCAGGGGCGAGCCGGACGGGGCGCGGTCGACAGGGGAATTTTCGGCGGTCCCTTGGTCGTTGGAATCACCAGCATCTGGCCCAGTTGCGGGACTGTGGTTGCTGCCACCGACGGTCCCGCCATTCTGGAGCGTGTTCAGGATATTGATAACCAGCAAGGCATCCAGCGCGGTGACTTGTCCGTCGCCGTTGACGTCGTATCCGTAGCCGGGGTCACCGGGGCCGACCGGACCGGGACCATAGATGTTCAGATAATTGATGATGGCCAGTGCATCGAGCGGCGTTACGGTGCCGTTGCCGTCGACGTCGTAGGGATTGTCATCGTTGTGAAACGGCGTTTCGTTCTCCAGGACTTCGATCACAAACGTGGCCGTGACGGCATCGAAGACGGCCGACGTGTCTTGGGCGGTGATCGTCAATTCGATCTGCTCGGCGGCGGAGCGGCGGACGAATCGATCATCCAGGAGTTTCAGCTGTGACCCGTCGATTTCGAAACGTGGATCGTCGACGGTCAGTTCATAGCTGTCAGCGGCCGCGAGACCATCGAGATGGACATCCCCGACCTCCGCCCCCGATTCGAGTTCCATCACGGTTTGGTTGGACAAGGTGATTTCAGTGACCGCTTCGGGGACATCCACGATCGGAACGCGCAGCTCGGTCGACGTGGTGCTTCCCGCATTGTCGCTGGCGGTGACCGTCAGAACGACCACGGATTCGGCTTCGTAGTCGATCGATTCACCTTCCTTGAGCAAAAGTCTGTCGCCGTGGACGACGAATCGTTCGTCATCGACCGAAAAAGTCATCGTCTGACCGCGATCCTGGTCGAACGCTTCCAAGTCAGCCACGAACGCTTGTTCGTCGTTCTCCATCACCATCGTGTAGTACGCCATCAGATCCACGACCGGATCGTTTTCATCCAGGACCGGGACCACGACGTCGTGGCTGAAGTACTGTCCGGCGTCGCGGTCAAATCCGGCCACGAGCAGATAGATCTCCGGTTCGACCTCGTAATCCAGGCCTCCGGTGACCAACACCAGCGTGCCGTCTTCAATCATGAAACGCGGGTCGTAGACTTCCAGGTCGTAGTGGTTGTTGATGTCAGCGTCATCGATGTGGAGCGCACCGACTTCGTATCGGCCTTGGGCATGCTCGGGGACACCGTCGCCGAGCAGCCGGATGCCCCGAGGCAGATCGGGTTGGGCGGCGATCGAGACGCTGAATTGAATCGGCTGGGAGGGGGTTTGTCCGTCGTGGAACCGGACGGAGAAGGAGTCGATGCCGTTGTAGTCGGCATCGGGCTGGTACTTCAGGCCGCCGTCGGAGCGGAGCGTGACCGAACCGTGGGCGGGTTCTTCGACGATCAATGAAATCAGGCGGTCTCGGTTGGCATCGGCAACCAATGCGGCGATTTCAGAGGCGTCGATTTCCAACGTCGCGTCTTCGCGGATCGACGCGTTGTATCGATCGGGGGCGTTCGGATGGTCGTTCTGCCCATCGACTTGCACGCCGAATTCGATCTCGACCTGTTCGTCTTCACGCTCCACCACGACTCGGTGCGCCACCGGTTGCTTCAACTTGACCGACGAGGTTCCGGAGTCACCGAGCAGGAAGAACGAATCCAGCGACGGGCCCGGGACGATGCCGACCGGATTGCCCATCGATTCGGTCTCGATCGGAAGGCTCGTCAAAAGCTCGCCGTCGCGGATGTCGTGTAGCAACAGCACAAAGCCCGAATCGCGTGCTGTGACCGTCGCAATGGCTTCCTGTCCGGGAATGAAACTGGAGGGGCCGGACATGGGGGCGAAGCGGTGCAGGGGGGCGAAGCCGGCGTCGACATCCAGGATCCCCACGTCGCCTTCGGCATAACGCACCGCCAGCAGTCCCACGGCATCATCGAAACTGAGCAACTCCGTCGCGCCGACGATGACCGTTTCGGTGCCAGAGATCCAGTTGGCCGCTTCGTTGCTCCACAGCGTCGCCATCAGTGCCGGCGTGGAACCGTCCTCGCCGGCGGCCATCGAGCCGGTCGTCGCGACCTGGGGCCAGGCCATCACGCTGCGGCTGCCGACTTCCCCGGGAGAGGTCGACAGATCGATCGAGTTGACTGACGCGAGCACTTGGGTGCTGGCCGGGACGGTGACACGGGTCGGCGTGACTTGTGCGTAAACCGGCATGTCGCCCGAACTCGACGGCGTGATCCGCAGCGTATGGATCGTGCCAGGGTCGCCCTGTTCGCTGCCGGCGGCGATCACAACGCCATTGCCATCGGCTCCGACGGCGGATTGGGGGGCTGCGAACGCGCGCGGGTCGGCCGAATATTGAATCAAACGCGGACCCTGGCCACCGGCCGGCACCAACCAGATGCCCGATCGCTGTTGTCCGACTTCGGCGAAGGTGCCGGTGATGATCGACGCCGAAACCCCACCGGTCGGGCCGTTGGCGGTGGCGGTGACCAGTGACGTCGCGGCAAAGCTCAACGGGACCTGCGAGGTTCGCGTGCCAGCGGTATCGACCTGCACCAGCGTGTCCTCGGTCAACACGCCGAGCTGATTGCCGGCCAGGATCGCGTCGATGGGCGATTGAAAAGACGCCGGCAACGGCGTCTGCACGGCGCCCACCGGAAAGGTTTGTCGTTGCTGCTGCGACCCGTCGTACAGCCGCACCGGATACGTCCCGGCCGGCAGATCGTCGAACCGGAACTGGCCCTGGTCATCGCCGATCGCGTAGGTTTCGCCCGGATCCAGGTTGGCGTTCTCGTTGGAATCGATGTACGCCAGTCGCGAATCGAGCCGGACTTCCGAAGGGTCCGGCCGCATCGAGCCGTCGAGGTCGTGGTAGACCGACCCGCTGATGACCGCCAGCAAACGCCGCTGTCCGAGACTTTCAAAAATCAGTCGACGACGACGACGCGAGGACCGCTCCTTTTTCAATTCGCGTTCGCCGGTGGCTGATTCGTCGCCACCGGCCTGCTGGGAAATTCCAGCATCCAACCGACGCGAACGATTGCTCGCGTTGCTGCCTTTCGTTGATCGCCGGCGTGATCCCATTTCGTTCCGGTGAATTCCTAAATGGTGGAAGGTTCGGCACACCCCGTGCGGGTCCAGCTGCCCGCACGTACAGCTCGATGCCTAGCCCTCAGCGTTGACTTCGACTGATCGTTCGGCGATTGGTTCCCACCGAGGGGGGTGTTTTTTTGCACATTGAGAAACTTTTTTCATTCTCTCAACTTGGTGGAGCTGCAACACTCGCCGCTGAAGGCGTCTATGATACGCTGTAACTGGCAATTGCGGTTGAGAAATTGACCGCTTTTGAGCCGATTGACGCACCACTTTCAACGCGTCAATCGTGGCACAGCCCCGCAGACTTTAGCCCCGCAGATGAGGGACGGGCGGCCGTCTCCTTCGTCGCAACTTCTGACGAGATCGCAAATGGCTACTCTTTTGATGAACGCTCCACACCGGTTCGGGTACCTGTTTTGTTTGCCGAAGGTCGCGGCAATGCCACTGGTCGTGATCGCGATCGCCCTGGCCGGGATCTCCTGCTCCGCCCCCCCCGCACATGCCCAAACCGAAGGCTACGAGGACGAGATGGAGATGGAGGGGTACGAGGACGAGATGGACATGGAAATGGGGATGGAGGAATACGACTACGACATGTACGGATCGTCGGGTCCGGGGGCACGCTCCCGGTCGGGACGCGGCATGTCCACCCAAGACCTGGTCGCGGCGCGGCTTTCCGAGGCCCTGACGTCGGCGTTTGAGTCGACGAATTTCGCGAACTTGGCGGATCCCGCTGCCGCGCCGCCGGTCCAATCCGGCCCCGTGTTGCTCAACGATGCCATCGTGGCCTACGCCAAGGGCAAACACGAATTGGCGATGCGGCTTTACTTCGGCCACATCGTCGCCGAGTACGAATCGGCCCAGAACCAGCTTCAAGTGGTCAAGTACAGCCCCCTGATGAAACGCCCGACCTGGCAATTGCGGTGGGGCATCTCGTACGCCGTGCGCGGCGATGCGACCGATCCGCAACCGATCGGTGACGTCAATCCGGCCGGACGCGGCGGGTTCGGCGGCGGCTTCGACGACAGCGGGATGGAAGCCGGAATGGATGATTTTGGGATGGAGGAAGATTTCGGCGTGCCCGGCGGCAGTCGTGGACCGGGCATGGAGGACATGGAAAGCATGGAAGACATGGCCGGGATGGACGAGATGTACGAACAGGAAATGATGATGATGGGCTCCGGCCGTGCACGGGGTCGCGCCGCTGCCCCCGCCGCTCCGGTGACCCCGGCCGCCAGGCTCGCCGCCCTCGAGATGACCATGCTCAGCGAAGAAGCCGAGACGAGCCTGTCCAACACGTTGGGAATGGTGACCACCATCCTGGGCGAAGAGTTTGATCGCCGTTACACGCAGGGCGACTTCGGTCGAGCGATGACGGATGTCACCGCCGAATCGGGCAGCGTGGAAACGGTCTCCGAGGAGTTCGTCCAACTAATCGAATCCGCCGGCGACTCCCTGCCGCTGTGGCGGCCGGGAATCGTGTTTCTCGGCGAAGGCGACTCGTCCGACAACGTCCGACGCGCTCAAAAGGCCGGGCTGGACCTGGTGATCCATCTCGATGTCCTGCTCAAACCGCTACGCGGCGAGTACACCCAAAACATCAGCCGCTGCCGGCTGCTGCATGTACCGACTGGCAAATCGCTCGGTGTCTCCAAGACGATTGATTCACTCGAGTTCGCTCAGAAAACCCGGATGAAGAATCTGGCCTCCAGGGACTACATCGGCGAGCAGTTGGCCAATTTCTTTGGGATCATCGATCGGGAAACCATCACCACGGAACTGCCGAGCTTGACCCCCGCCATCGCCAGTAAACGAATCGGGTCGCTGTTGGCCAGCGGCGGCGGGCTGAACTTGCGAACGCTCGCCGAAGTTCGCTTGTTCCAATCCCAGCAATTGCTCAACGAAGAAGAAGTGCTGACGGCCTTCGACATCGTCGGCGGCGAAGAAGCCATGGCACTGATCTACGGATCCGAAGAGGAACGCTTACGGATCGTTCGCAAATGGGCCGCCGGACGCACCGGTGATGCAGAGTAGTGGTCCGTCTAACGCTCAATGTCATCCATGGCTCAAGACTTGTTCCCAGGCTCCGCCTGGGCTGTGCGGAATTGATTGTTGCAGCCGGTCCGAATCTTAGGCGGAAACCGTTCCGCAGCATTTGCCCAAAGGGCATCAACAACATAGCCTGGGGTCAGGGAACGAGCGCAGCGGAGTGACCGCCACC
>NZ_NTFY01000004.1 GCF_002289565.1 Rhodopirellula sp. SM50
AAAACTTTGGCTGTAAAGGTGTTAGCGGAACGGCGCGAGCCGTCCGGTCGCGTTTCAAAAACACCGTGAAAGACCGGAGGGCTCGCGCCCTGCCGCTAACAATCTAAAGGTGTTAGCGGAACGGCGCGAGCCGTCCGGTCGCGCTTCAAAAACGCCGTGAAAGACCGGAGGGCTCGCGCCCTACCGCTAACAAATCGTTCACGGCGTAGGGCGGAGCCCGACGACAAGGGATGCCTACGGAAACGTGTAGCTCTCGTTGGTGATGTCAAAGTCCTTGTCGGTCAGGCCGACGTTGGTTTTCAGATCTCGGTACTCGTAGGATTCGACCAACGGCAGTTGATCGTCTGGAGCATCGGGATCGGGCCAACCGAAGCTGCGGTAGCTGAGGATCAACAACCGCTCGCGATCATAAACGATCTCGGCCAGTGAAAAGTCATCTTCACCGCCACCGGGTTGACTGCGTTGGGCTTTGATCAAGTCGCACATCCGGCCGTCGAACTCATGATCTCGCGTGATCGTCACGGTGACATCGGGATTGTCCAAATCCTTTTGGCCGCGTTCGATCAGTTTCTCGACCAGGCCTGTGATCCCGATTTCGTAGATCGGGTAGCGCTGGCCGGCCATGGCGAGCATCCCGGTCGGATCCAGCCAAAGGGTTTTCCAGCTGAGCAACACCGTGACTTCGTGGACCGCCATCTGCCCGTCGTAGAGATCTTTGCCCCAGATCACTTCCCGACCCGTGGCGGCTTCGGGGGCCAGGAATTTTAGATAGATTCGAATCGGCGCATCATTGGTTTCGTTTCGATGGCGTGTCTGAATCTTGACCTCCATCTCGCTGCGTTCGTTCAACACGCCCGACTCGCTGCGATCCTGTTTGATGAACCGTGCGGTGTAGTCTTGCAGTGAATCGTCCATTGACGCCAATGCTTGGTCGGCAAGCTCCAGGACTTCAGCGATCGACGACTGGCGGGTCCGCGGCGTTTGGTCCATCGCGTCATCCGCCGGCTCTTGCATGATGGTCGGCGCCACATCCTGGCGGACATCGGGCTTGCCGCGCATCACCGATGCGACGGCGACCGTGCCCACAAGCAATGCGGGGATCAGCAGAACCCAACCTCGTCGAGACTTAGAAGGTGCCATATTAATTTTGAAGGGGGGGAGAACGAAAGGGTGCCGAACGGTGATCGCGGCCTGTCGATTGAATCGATGGTCCGAAATCAACTCGATGCAACCACTCTAACGGCAAAGCCCCGTCACCACCAAGGCCCAAAACGGCGTGTTGACCGGCAGGGGCACGCAACGGCCCCGAATCCGCCTATCGCGTCAGTGGGTCCAGGCCGCAGCGGCGGATGTGGGCGTTGGCCGCAATCCACTGCGTCTGGTTCATTTTCTGGGCCATGATCTGCCAATGATCGCGGTCGGTCGACAACAGGCAAGCCAGCGACGAAGGCGTGTCTTCGTCGGTCCGCGGGCAACGTGAAATCAGCATGCGAATCCGCGCCCGCTGCTCCACATCCAGGTCACGACGCGTCAGGGCGGTGGTCAAGTACGGAATCGCACTGGTCCCCAAACCGGCCAATGCGACCGCGGCGCCGCGACGTTGGGAGTGCTTTGCCGAACCCAGCTGGTCAATCAATCGGTCCACCTCGTCCGATGAAACGACGGCCAGGGAGGTCGCGTTTTCTTGCAAGAAGGCTTCGGTTCGGTGGGTCAATTCGATCACACTGCGGCCCAGCAGCATGCGCGAGATCAGCAGATCAAAATGAATCTGGAACCCGGCTTCGTCCTGCCCCACGATGTGCAGCAACGTCGGGCCGGTGAGATGACGATCCAGCTCGCTCTCGGCGGCCGGATCGCGACGGACGTGCCATTGGATCGCACCGCGCCCCTGTTGTTCCATGACCGCTTGCTCACCGGTGGCAACGAGCGTCGATTCCATTCGCAAACTCTTGCCGTGTTCGGCAACGAGTTGGACACGTTGGTAATCGTCCGCGTAGCTGTAATAGACCGAAGGTACTCCGGACGACGACGAAACGGTGATCGACTCGCGGAACCGATCGGCCTGGTGCTGTTGCGAGCCTTTGCGATACCGCATCGGGTCGACTTCGAGACGCCCAGAGCGAAGCCGAAATCGGGCAAGTCCGGACTCAGAAAACACGCCGGGCGGTTGACGTCTGGCCCGCTGTTTCTTGCGGCAAGGTGGCGTTTGCCCTGCCGCCTTGAGACGTTGATCGGCGGTCGGCTCGTCTGCAGGAGTCGACACGGTCGGCATCGCCATCAAGATGGCCAATGCAATCAGGTAAGGGTACCTCATCGCTTCACCGATCCTTTTCACGCGGGTGACCACGTGAAGATCTGCACGTTCGGAGACCGGAATTGAACGTTCCCGGTCTTTCCTCAGTGCTCGATAGTTGAATATCGGCGACGCCGAAAGGCCAGTTGAAGCAATCTTTAGCCAGGGGTGTGATTAACGCACGTTGAGGGAGAAATAGTGGACCCTCTCTGGCGTTTGCTCGCTGCGCAAACGCCGTCTCTCCCAGAGGGAGAGAATCTAAATGGGTTGCCGAAAACTGCCGTTGTACAGTCTCTTTCCCGAGCAGTAACACCCGGCGGCTAAAGCCCAATACCGCTAAGTTAAGCTCGACGGGGGGCCCGGACGCTGGCGCGAACCGGCTGATATCAATCGTTTATCAGCCGTTTGGCGCGAGCCTACGGGCCCCGAGTTGAGGAAACCACGCTTAACTTAGCGGTATTGGGCTGAAGCCTGCACACCAGCCTTTCTGCCTGTTCCTTTTGGGGCCTTGATCAGCTAGCCACACGTCGATAAATCAAACGCACGTCGTCTTCGAATCGGTCGACCCGGTTGAGCGTTAGCTTGGTTGCCAGGTCGATGGGGCCGAGTCCCGCTCCGGCGATGGGGCCGGGCGCTGTCACGCCGCCGAACAGCTTGGCGCCGATGTAGGCATGAAATTCGTCCACCAGACACTCGCCCGAGGTTGGATCCCAAAAACTGCCCAACAACGCGGCACCGCCTTCGATCATCACGTTGGTCATCTCTTGTTCGCCGAGTCGCTTGAGCGTTTGGCGGACCATCGATTGTGGGTCATCGGAGTCCAATGCAAACACGCTTGCTCCGCGTTGGCGCAGCGCCGCCAAGCGGTCGCCGTCGACCAGCGGCGACGTGAACAACCAAGTCTCAATGGCGTCGGCCGTTTGAATCAGCTTGGATTGCAGCGAGGGAAGCCGGCGACGACAGAGCACGACACGTTTGGCGATGCGTGGCGGCGTCACCGCGACACCCTCGGCGTCGACCCATCGGGCGTTGAGCATCGGGTCGTCCGCTTCGACGGTGCCCATCGCCGTGAGGATCGCGTCGACGCGGCCGCGCAAGCGGTGCACCTGACGCCTCGATTCCGCTCCCGTGATCCACTGGCTTTGGCGAGACACGGTGGCAATGCGACCGTCTGCGGTCATCGCCCACTTGGCGATCACCCACGGCGTGCCGGTGCGAACACGTTTTAAATACGGTGCCAATAACGTTTCGGCATCGGCCTTCAAGACGTCGAGTGTGACCTCGATCCCCGCCTGACGCAGCTGACGGATCCCGCCGCCATCGACCTTGGGAAACGGATCACGCATCGCAACGACGACACGTGTGACACCGGCCCGGATCAGCGCTTCGCTACAGGGCGGCGTCTTGCCATGGTGACAACAGGGTTCCAAGGTGACGTAGGCGGTCGCACCGGCGGCCTCGTCCGGCGACCGCAGTGACTGCAGCGCGTCGACTTCCGCGTGCGGCCCACCGAACACGTGGTGGTAACCACGGGCGATGCAGAGCCCGTCTTTGACGAGCACGCAGCCGACCATCGGGTTCGGTTCAACGTAACCTTGCCCTTGGACGGCCAAGTCCAGTGCAAGTCGCATCCAGTGTTCATCGCCAGGATGGTGGGTCGACGTCATGCGACCGTTCAATCCATTCCGGGGACCCAAAGCTTGCCGCCTTCACCACCGGATGGATTGGGGGCGGCCGGCGAGTCGGGCGTCCAAACTCCGCCGGAACGCTCTTCCGGAGGTGCCGCCGGCGTGAATTCGGTCGGGGCTGCCGCCGGTGCGCCGGGGCCATCGCGTAGCGATCCATCGGGGCGAATGATCCCCAGCTGCATGAGCAACTGCTGCACGCGTGCCATCACGGAGGGATCGTTTCCGTAGTTCTTTTCGATGTCCATGATCGTTTGTCGGAAACCGTCCTGATCGGACATCGACAAACAAAGCTCAAGCCGTGCGAGCAAGATCGAGGCGAAGTTCAGCTTGTGCGTTTTGGCGAATTGGATCGCTCGATCGCTGATCGCGATCGACTCGCCCGGTTCTGGTGTCGACATCATCCACAGGATGTAACCTTCCATCGCCATCCGGTTTTCCTGTTCGTTGGCAGCGTCGGCGGCTGTCTTTTCGACCAGTTTTGCGGCGAACCGGTTGCAGGCGGTCATGCCGCCGGTCGCACGTGCGTTGCTGGCCAAAACGTACAGCTGCATCGGAGAAAGTTCGTCGGGATTGACGCGAAAGAAATCGGCGGCGGACACGTCGCCGAGCGTTTCGTCGGTCGGTTGCAGTTCCGGCAGCGGATCGACCTTGGAGATCTGATAGATGTCGGCAAGCGCGCCCGCCAGGCTGATGATCCGCTCGTGGCCTTCGAGAACGCGGACGACCGTGGCCCGCTCCATCGCCAGCGCGTCGTCATCGGCGGCGCCGGCCAACGATTTACCGGCCAGCATTGGCAACGGTAGCTCACAGGCTCGTTTGCCGTCGTGGCTGGCCGCGAACTCGCGATTGAAGCGTGCCAATTCGGCCATCGATTTGGGTTGCACCTGACGAATCGGTCGATCGTCGAGGGCAAACGACATCGGGATCGGATGGGGTTCATCCAAGACGACTTTGCCATCGGGGATCGCGGCCAGCAGGATGCCCTTGACCGTTTCGACACGGTCTTCGGTGACATCAAACGCGATCGCTTGGGCGCTCCGATCGGTCTGTCGTCCGAACACCGCGACCAGGGCAATCGACGCCGGGCAGTCGGCGGCTGTGACGTCTTGATCGTTCGATTCCAGCGGTCGGTCGGAAACGAAAAACGCGCTCCGGGGTCGGACTTCGCCCTCGGGGATTTGCAACTGGGACAACCGCTGGGCGGAGAGTTGTTCGGTTCGGTCGCTCGCGATCAACGCCATCTCGGCTTGATCGATGTCGTCAAATTCGACGTGTATCGTTTGGGCGTTGACCGACAGGGTTCCGATCGGCGAAAGCAGTCCGCTGATCGCGCGGTAACGTTGACGCGTCAACAGATCCAACGCTTCAACTTGCGAGAGCTGGTTGGCCATTTCGGTTTGGCGTTCCAGATCACCACGCCACACCGCACAGTGGAACAAGCCCGACAGGATGGGCGCTTGATTCGGTGCGGTGCGTCGCAGCGATTCAAATTTGTCTTGCGCCAGCAGCACCTTGTTGCTGCGCAGCAACCCGACCGCTTCGTCAAAACGTTCGCCCCAATCCGCGTCGGCGTCACGCTCGATCAATTGCGGTACGCTTTTGAGCAGATGATTGACGCCCGGTGAGGTGTCCAGTTGTGCCAAGAACGCGTTAGCCTGTTCGGCTTCATAGCCTTGTGAGCTGATGGCAAGCAGCGCGTAGACGCGGGCCGACAAGATCACACCGCTTTGGGCCAGGCCCATCGCGACGATCAGCGCGACGTCCATCAAGAACGCGTCGACTTCCTGGCCGCTTTCGTTGAGTGCTTCTAGCAGTGAATCGGTCGCGCCCTGGACATCCTGGCTGAACACGAGCGCGGCGGCACGTTGCGTCAGGGCGAGTGGATTGGAAGGTTGAAGCCGAATGAATCGTTCGGCATTTTCACTGAGCGAATCATACTCGCGAAGGTCCAACAACAGCCGACCGCGGATCGCCAACGCCCACGCCGCATCGGGATGCTCTTCCAGAATCGATTTCAATCGATCCAATCCCGGGACGACCTGACCGCCCTCGATCATCGTCAGCACTTGGTCCATCTGGCCGACGGAGTCCTTGCACTTGCAGAACTTGATTTTTTTGCCGTTCCCACAGGGGCAAACGGCGTACAGATCGACAGACATAGAACGGGCCGAGATCGAGGATGGGGGGAGATGAGCCGAGAATGTTACCACGATCGGTGCATCTGGCCAAAGCCCCGCTGGCCGATGCCGCCGGGGATTTTCGCTCGTTCCCAGGCTTCGCCTGGGCTGCGGAGAATCGCTGTCTCGCGCCATCGCTAAATTTCTGCCGAATCAATTCTGCGATGGACCATCGATGAGCATGGAGCGGTTGGGCATCAAAAACACGATTGACATCAGCCGATTCGCGCAAGCGTTCGGGCCTCGGCAACAACGGAAGGCCCGTAGGCTGGCGCCAAACGGCTGATCCCACGAGGCCCCCAAGGGAATGGAAACCGCCAAGATTCTGCGAATGAATGCACGTTTCAACGGAGAGATTTTGCGCAGCCCAGGCGGAGCCTCCGAAGAACCCTGTGTTCCCGCGCAGAGCCCTACGCCGTGAACGACTTTTTAGCGGTAGGGCGCGAGCCCTCCGGTGTGTTGGCAAAGATGCGCAAGCCGGAGGGCTTGCGCCCTGCCGCTAAAACCTTATCAAACACAGGAAATCAATCGTTCACGCCGTAGGGCTCCGCCCTACGCCGTGAACGACATTTTAGCGGTAGGGCGCGAGCCCTCCGGTGTGTTGGCAAAGATGCGCAAGCCGGAGGGCTCGCACCCTGCCGCTAACACCTCGTCAAACACAGGAAATCAATCGTTCACGGCGTAGGGCGGAGCCTGGGAACGAGTCGCGAACAGCCCATCGGCATGCACAGCATGCCCTACGCGGCTGCATCTGTTGATAGAATCTCCGTGGAACCATCTCGATTTCGTCCCCACCTCTCTCCTCCCCACCGGTCCCACCATGAGCCAACCCAAAGTCTTGATCATCATCGGCGACGCGACTGAAACGCTCGACACGATGTATCCGTACTACCGACTGATCGAAGCCGGGTTCCAACCGGTCGTCGCCGCGCCGGAAAAACGCCTGTATCAGATGGTGATGCACGAGGTGAAACCCGGTTGGACGATCACCAAGGAATGGGAAGGTTACACGTTGCAAGCCGACGTCGCGTTCTCGGAAATCGATCCCGATGATTACTTGGGGATCCTGTTCAGCGGCGGACGCGCACCGGAGTACATTCGTTACGACGAAGACCTGGTGCGGGTGACCAAGCACTTCTTTGAGCACAACAAACCGATCGCCAGTGTTTGTCACGGCGTGGAAATCCCCGCGTACGCCGATTGTGTCCGCGGTCGCCGCATGGCGACGGTGGGCAAATGCAAGTTCGATCTGGAAGTCTGTGGCGGGACGTTTGTCGATGAGCCCTGTGTGGTCGACGGCAACCTGGTCAGCGGGCGAACCTTTCACGACAACGGTCACTACATCGGTCCCTGGATCGAGTTGCTGGAAAAGGCACGACAGCCGGTTGACGTCTGATGTTCTGTGTCAGACGTGCCAGTTGGATCCTGGTTCTGATCGTGAACCTCGGCGTCGTCACCCGCGGCGACGATCGCCCCAACGTCGTGATGATCATTTCAGATGACCAGGCGTTTTCCGATTTCGGCTTCATGGGTAACGCCGTCGTCCAAACGCCGCACTTGGATGCGTTGGCGGCGCGATCGGCACGGTTCATCAACGGCTACGTTCCCTCAAGTGTCTGTCGGCCTTCGTTGGTCACGTTGCTGACCGGTTTGTACCCGCACGAGCATGGGATTCATTTCAACCATCCGCCGCCGGGGTTTTCCAAACTGACCAAAACGTACGACCGCGATCAGTACGAAGCGGCCAGGGACGCTGCCGCGGTGATGATCCGAAACGTCGACACGATGCCCAGGCTGCTTGCCGCGACTGGGTATCGTTGCTTGCAAACCGGAAAGTACTGGGAAGGTCATTGGAAGAACGCCGGCTTTACGGAGGGGATGACGACTTCCAAACCCGTTGCTGGAGCGCGGCATGGCAACAAACAGCTTGCCGATGGGCAATGGGTGGCACACGGCAACGGCGATGCCGGCTTGGCGATCGGGCGTGAAACGATGCAGCCCATCGATACCTTTCTTGACGACGTCGGTTCCGACCCGTTCTTGCTCTGGTACGCCCCCTTCCTGCCACATCTGCCGCACGACAGTCCGAAACGGTTCTTCGATCGTTACGATGAATCCATCCCCGATCATGAACGTGCCTACTACGCCGCGTGCAGCCAGTTTGATCAAACGGTGGGTGAGCTGATGGAGAAGGTCGAGACGCAATCACCAGCTCGAAAGACGTTGTACGTGTTTGTCGTCGACAACGGTTTTCGACCGGATCCGACGCAACCGATGCGGGACGGCTTGGGTTACAACTACACGCATCGCAGCAAGCGGTCGCCCTTTGAAGACGGATTGCGAACTCCGATCCTGCTGCACCTGTCCGAACAGACTCGATCATCGACCCAGAACATGCTGTGCAGCAGCGTCGACATCGTGCCGACGATTTTGCAGGCCTGTTCGGTTCCGATCCCGGGCGCGATGAGCGGCCGTAGTCTTTGGCCGTTGGCGACCGGCCAGACGGCTGCGATGAAGTCGGAACCGGTGTTTGGTGAAATCTATCCCGGCGATGCCAGCGTGTTGGGCAATCCGTCGGCGGACATCGCGTACCGTTGGATCCGTGACGGAGACTACAAACTGATCATGCCGCACACACGCAAGGGGAAGGCTTGGGGAAATTACGGCGACTCGCCCCAGTTGTACCATCTTGCCGACGATCCGAACGAGCAGAACAATTTGGCCGCCGATCCGACATTTCAAACAACGCTCGACGACTTGCGAACAAAACTCGACTCATGGTGGCGTCCGGAAAGGAGCACCACGTCGGGCACTCAGACTGGGAACCAGTGACTTTGGATATTCTTCCCGAATCAATCGCCCGCGATGGCGAGACCGCGATCGTGATCACATGGAGCGACGGTAGAGTGTCGCGATTGACCGCCAGCCAGCTGCGGACGGCTTGTCCCTGCGCGACATGCCGGGAGAAAAAGCGCGCCGATCAGTCAGCCGACGAAGGGCCATCGAAGTCACTCACGTTGCCGGTCTTGAAGGCCGAAGAAGCCCGCCCGTTGACGATCACGTCGATGCGTCCGGTCGGTTCGTACGCCTACAACATCGCCTTCAGCGACGGTCATTCCTCAGGCCTGTACCCCTTGACGATGCTTCGCGAACTCGGGGCGTGAATCGGCGAACCTGAGGGCAAGCCGTGCAGGCGTCGTTAAAAGCAGGTAAGAAGATTTCGGAGGTAGGAAAATGATGGAATGCACCATCCATTCGATTGAGCCAATTTTCCTACCCCAAGAATTTTCCTACCGCTCCGTCCCGTCGGCGGGAATGGGGAGAGAGTTACCAGAATGATAGGAGAGTCCGCGTTGCAATCCAGTTCGCGACCGCGTCGTCTGATCAGCTGGTTGATCGTGTATGTCGCAGCGATTGGGATCACCAGCTCGATCTATTTCAACCTACGACTGTTCGATCTGCGTCGACAGCGGGCTCAGTTGGCAGAGGAAGTCGGGTTGTTGAAAGTGACCGATCCCAAACGTGTGCATCTCAGTCATGTCCCGGTCAGGCCGGACGAGATTCCCCCCGGCGTGGAGGCCGCACACGTGTGGAAGTACCGGATTTATTTGCCGGCCGGATATGGGCCGAGTTTTGTGACGGGCCGACGCGCCGTCTCGGCAGACTCACCGCATAGCGACGGCGGACGCGACAGCAGCTGGGGCGGAAAAGAACAAGATCCTGTTGAAACAGTGTTGACGATTGCACTCATCAAGCAGGCATCGGGTTGGACCTTCAGTCAAATTCGCGGCGGGTCCTCGACTTCATCGACCGTGTCGGAAGACCTGCCACTGGATTCGCTGGATCAACTGGTCATCGAGTCTGCCGTGACGGCCGAGACGCCGTCCCAGTCATTCTCGGTCGATGAACCGATTTGCTTGCTGCGGTTGCGAAGCCGGCAGCCGGTGGAGTCACAAGAGGGCGAAACGACGCTTTACCCGGGAATCGTCACGTACATGGTGGAATCCGATCAGCGCGACGCGTTCGAGCAATGGGCGCAGGGCAAGACCGACCGAATGCCGGAGGTTCAGCGATGAATGCCAACACGCCCTTGCCGCGACGACGAGGGTTGCGGTTCAGTCTGCTGGATTTGATGTTGCTCACGTTGATGGTCGCCGCCTGGTTACCGACGTTCTTTGCCGTGCGTGAGATACCGGTGTTGCAACACAGCGTCGATCAGATGCACGCGTTGACGACGAATCTGTCGATCATTGATGATCAAAAGTTGTGCCTCAGGAGCCTGCCCGGCATTTGGCACAACATCCATGGTTGGAAGTACTATCTGCCCGCGGATGCGGAGATGGAACTGCGTCTGGCAACCGAAGGCATCCATTCGATGGGCGACCCCGAAGTGTTCCAGTCGTATGAGTTGCCGACGGGCGTCCACACCATCCACTTGAAATACACCCAGAACGCCGATCAGGAATATGTCACGCAGGTGTTCGTCGACGACACCGAAGCGATCGTTAAAACGCATCCGCCGGATTGGATCAATACGTCCGGCAGCAGCAGCAACGGAAAGGGCAGTCCGACGGTGGAGGCGTTTGACCTGGACGAGCCCCTCGTGCTACGTCAGATGCGTTACTCTGAAATACATCCCGCTGGCAAATTCAGGCTGCATTCTTTGCCACCGGAATATGATGCCAAAGGCAACATGCTGTCCATCGTGCCGAAAGGGCATCAATCCGGACCGCCCAAGCGGTTGGTTACACCAGACGACGGCCGGCAGGTGTCGTCCTGGGGTCATCGCCAGGGAATGCGGTTGTTGGACAATTCCATCGGTTGGAACGGCTTGTTGCAATACCAACCGTCCTATCGAGCCATCTTGGGCGACCGAAATGTCCGCTGGCTGCAAGTACTGAACGCCATTTCCGTCCGTCCGGTGCGTGCCGAATCCTCCCAGGTCGAACGGCCTGAAGCCGTCTTTGGAAGCGCGAAAGCAACTGCAGGCAGACCTAAGTTGATGGTGACGGACTCATTGCAGCGTCCGAAACAGGCGAACGTTCCGCGATCGGGTCGATCCCAAGGCCGGATCTCCGAAGATGGCAACACGATGCGTCTGTTCTTTCATTATCCGGCCTTTCCATTAGGTGCAAGCTTGGTCGTGGAAGTCATTTTTGATGCTCACTTTCCAAACCGAGTCGGCTTGATTCCTCATCAGGCCGAAGGAAGTGTTCCACTGAAAGCGGCGCAGTTTGTGACCAAGTTTGATGCGCGTTTCCAGTGGCGAAGCGTGGAGTTATTGGCAGACACCGATGATGATGGTCCGAATTCAATGCGAGGCGAAACGCCTCAACCGGTCGCGTTGCAATCGCTGTACCCCGAGGACGCACTGACGACAGAGTGGCAAACGATTCCCGATGCACGACTGCCCATCGCCGAAAATTCGCCCAACGGCGAGGTGCTCCGCCGCTTGGCACTGACGACCGATGTCGCCAACTTCTGGACGTTCAGCTATCCGGTCGCTTTGCCCGACACGTGGCGATACCAGGGTCTGCCGATACGTCAGGTCTGGCTGGTTCCGCACACGGAGCCGGCGACGCAAACCGATTCGTTGTCCCACCCGGTGACCACCGAGATTCGCAGCGGGACGGTGTATCCCGGAACGGAAATCGTCATCCCCGGCGGCCCGGCGGTCACGAATGTGCGCGTGACGGTTCCGCTGCCAGCGGACAACCCCATTTGGATGGAAATCCCGACACCGTAGGAATCGTCAACTGTTAAGCTTAGCGTGCGTGACCCGAATGGCATGGGCAAGAGTGTTGGTGTGCAGGCTTTAGCCCAATACCGCTAAGTTAAGCGTCGTTTCTTCAGATGAGGGCCCGTAGGCTCGCGCCAAACGGCTGATATTCGTTTGATATCAGCCGGTTCGCGCCAGCGTCCGGGCCCCTCATTCATGTTAACTTAGCGGTATTGGGCTTAGCCGCCCACTGTCGCTGCGTCGCAGCGACCGGGAATCGCCTGAAGGCTAGACACCAACGGTTGCTGAATCCGTTGTTACTGATGCCCGTGCCATACGTAACGGACCCTTTTCCGCTCCATGACCGTATTGGGCTAAAGCCCAAGGCACGCAAGCTGGAAGCTTACGCCACTTTTTACTAATTCGTCTCCGCTTTGGGGATCGCCTCCTTGACGATCTGCAGCAGTCGGGCGCGGCGCTGCTGTTCTTTCTCGCTTGCCGGAATGTCGACGAGTATTTCAAAGTGTGCTTGCATGTCGACAAGCGCCTCGCGATCGGTGATGAACAGTGTCGATCGGAGGTAGTTTTCGTCGCCGACACCTTGCGTCCATCCGAATTGCCTCATCAACAGTTCGTCGGCTTGGACCAACAGCCGATCGCTGATCCAACGATCGGGGTGATTGCGCCCGATCGCCGAGAGCAGGTCGGAGATCGGCGGACTCGGCTTGCGACGGGTGGGGAAATGTGGAGGCGGATCCCAGACATCGGGAAAGCGATGTTCGCCCTGTTGTTGCATGAACGTGATCGCTTCATCGATTTGTCCGTCGTTCAACATTCGATCGACTCGGGCGGCACGATAGCGAGCCGGTTGGAAGTACGCGGCGGCGACGGCGAGACCGAGCAACGCCAACAGCGGGATCGCCCAAGTCGAGCGTTGCAGAACGCTTGGCCGGAAACGATGGATCGCGATCGACTCGGCATTGTTTCGGATTGCGACCGCCAAGCCGATGCCCAGCAGCAGCGCGGGGATGAAACCGTAGAACGCCACGCCAAACACGTTGGAGCGGAAATCCAACAAGATCTGCTGGGTCTCGGTCAGTCGCAACCCGCCCATGATCGAGACCATGGACATGATCTGTTGAAACAGCGCGACCACGGCGATGGCCATGCAGGGAACCAGCACCCACGACAACGCGGCGAACCATGAGACCCGGTATCGGACCGAGACGAATCGCGCGAACAACAGCACACGCCAGATCGAAACGATCGACAGCATCGTCAGATTGAAACGCAACGCAGAAATCTCGTCGGTCATCGTTTCGATCGGAATCGCGTACAACCACGCCAGCGGAGCCGTCATCCAATACCCTGACAAGAAGACACGGTAGTCGTCCGCGACGGTGCTGGGGTTGCGGATGGCCGTGAACGCGTGAAAGCATCGCACGACCGCAAACACGATGGCGGAAACAACGATCGACGCGGCCAGGGGGGCCAGCAAATCCTGCGGCTGATGGACGAAGCTGACCGCGTCATACTCCCGAGCCAACGCCGCGGTGCCAACCAACGCGGCACCGAGAGCAAGAGACGCTTTGGAAGCGATCACGCGTTCGATGGAACGACGCCGCCCGATCAGGAACCCGGCCACATCGATCGCACGCATCGGTCCGACATCGATCGGCTCACTTTTATCCGCTTCATTGGTCATGCGATACGCTTCCGATTTGCTTCGGGTGAGACGCCGGAACAGCGAGCGAATCCCCCGTTGGTCGAGAATGACGACAGAATTTAGCAGAAGCAAAACTGGACGGTGCCGATCGATAACCGCGATTAGTGGTGCGATCTATCACGTAAAGGGCCGTCAGCGGTGATTGTCGCCAATTCACGATTTACGCTCTGCCGTTTCCCGGGGGCTTGGGATAGTCTCCTGGGAACGAAATAGCACGAATGTTTGCCGCCTAGAAGTGATCATGGGATCCGAGAACGAATTGAATCTGTCGATAGAAGACCATCAGGTAACGGTCGAAAATGAGCCTGAATTGATTGAAGAAGCCGCGATTGTTGCTGCCGAGGAGGATCCCTCACCCGAAACGCCGGTCCAACCCTCTGCCGAATCGCCTCACCAGCCCAGTGAACAGCCCGCAATCGAAGCCAACGTTGAAACCGACGCTGAAGCCGACGTTGAAACCAATGCCGAAATCAACCAGCCGAGTGCGGAAACCGACATCGATGCGGTTCCGCCGGCGGTGAAGGAACCGGTCGAGCAATCCGTCGCTGACAACGAAACCGACGAGCGAGCGGACGATCGGGAAGAAGACGACGAGGAAGCGCCGACCGGATTCGCCGCGTTGGAACTGCGTCGCCAGGTGTTCGAGGCGGTCGTCGAGTCGGGTTATTCCGAGCCGACGTCGGTGCAGCAACAGGTGATTCCCTACATGCTGGCCGGCCGAGACGTGCTGGCCCAGTCGCAAACCGGATCGGGCAAAACGGCGGCGTTTGCGCTGCCGATTCTTTCCACGATCGATTCCAAGCAGCGGACGGTGCAGACGTTGGTGTTGGCGCCGACGCGTGAATTGGCGATTCAAGTCGCCGAGTCGTTTGAGAAATACGCCGAGAACTTGAAGGGATTTAGCGTCCTGGCGATTTACGGCGGCCAGGACTACGAGCACCAATTTCGCGCACTGCGTCGTGGCGTCGATGTCGTCGTCGGGACGCCCGGACGTGTGATCGACCACATCAAGCGCGGCACGCTGGATCTGAGCGAGCTGCGGTGCCTGGTGTTGGACGAGGCCGATGAGATGTTGAACATGGGCTTCTTGGAGGATGTCGAGTTCGTGCTCGACCAAACGCCCGAGAAACGGCAGGTCACGTTGTTTTCAGCGACGATGCCCGGTCCGATCCGATCGATCGCGGACAAATACCTGGTCGATCCCGCGTTGGTGACGATCGAAAAGAAACAGGTCACGGCGGAATCGATTCGTCAGCGTGCGGTGATTGTCCCCCCCAAAGAAAAAGTCAACGCGCTGACGCGGTTCTTGGAAGCCGAAGCGACCGACGGGGTGATCGTGTTCACCAAGACCAAGGACACCACCGTGCGATTGGCCGAACAGCTGATCCGAAACGGTTTCGCCGCCACCGCACTCAACGGTGACATGCCACAATCGGTGCGTGAACGAACGATCGAGCAATTGAAAGACGGGCGGTTGAATGTGTTGGTCGCGACCGATGTGGCGGCCCGCGGACTGGATGTCACACGCGTCAGCCACGTCTTTAATTTCGACCTGCCCCACGATGCGGAATCCTACATTCACCGCATCGGACGCACCGGGCGAGCCGGCCGCAGTGGCGAGGCAATCATCTTTTTGACGCCCGCCCAGCGACGCAAACTGAAGCTCATCGAGCGGGCCACCAAAAAGTCGATCGAACTGGTCGATGTCCCCTCGGCCGATGCGATCAACGCGACCCGGATTGAACGCTTCAAAGCCTCGATCACGCAGGTGATTGCCGACAAGGATCTGACGTTGTTCAAGGACCTGATCGGACAATACGCCGAGGAGTCTGGTAAGTCGATCGAAGCGATTGCCGCGGCGCTGGCGGAGATCGCACAACACGGGCGGCCGTTCCTGTTGAAGGACCGTCCCAAGCGTGCCCGGGATGAATACCAGGACCGCGGCGACAGTCGACGTGGCGGTGACGAACGTGCCGGCGGCGGAGAATTCGGCAAACGGGGTCGCGTCCTCGGTCCGCCCGAACCAGGCATGATGCGTTATCGAATCGAAGTCGGACGAAACGACGGTGTGGCACCGAGAAACATCGTCGGTGCGGTCGCCAATGAGGCCGGCATCGAAAGCCGGATGATCGGACCGATCAAAATCTATCCGCACTTCAGCACCATCGATCTGCCCGAAGGGATGCCCAAAGACGTCTACCAAACGCTGCAACGGGCCTGGGTGTCGGGCAAGCAGCTGCGGATTCGCCCCGACCGGGGACCGGCCCCAGGGGATTCCCCGAGCCGCTCGGGTGGCTTTCGAAAAGGCGGCAAGCCGGGCGGCAAGAGTCGCAGCAAACCGGACGGATTCTTCGCCGGAAAATCCGGCTCGTTCGGCGGAAAGTCCGCCGCGGGCAAGAAGAAAAAGAAAAAGAAGCACCGCAAGGACTAGTGCTCCAACCACATTGAGCGTTGGGATGCGTTTGTCGAGCGGAAAAGGGGTCAGGTACCCTAAATCAAAAGTAGCCGGCGCACGAGTGCCGCCGGAGCGTCCCGTTGGGGTTGCTAGCTAGCCGAAAATGGGCATTTTGACTAGGCCACGACCCGAAAACCGCGTCCAGCGGGGTGACTCTGCGGCCCGCGAGCGGAATTTACGGCAGTTTTTCGCCTTTAATACCCCATCAGGGGGTGCAGATTCGTCGGCGACGTGGATAGATTGGCGGACGTGGATTTCGACGTGAGCCCAGAGGTATCCGTCGGCCTCGCACCCGTGATCCAAATCCAACTGATCTTTGAAAAGAAAGCTTCGAGATGTGCTTATTGGCCGTTCAGTATCAATTGGTCCCAGAGAGTCCTATCCTGGTCGCAGCGAATCGCGAAGAGTACTTTGACCGGCCGAGTTTGACGCCGTCAATACAGTCGGGAAAGCCTCGCGTTTTATGTGGCGTGGATCAGAAAGCCGGTGGGACCTGGCTCGGTGTCAATCAAAATGGGTTATTCGTCGGAGTCTGCAACCGGGCGACGGCGATGCCGCTGTTCGGGCAACGCTCGCGCGGATCACTTGCGATGGACCTGCTTCGATGCACGAGCTCGGCTCGGGCACTCGACAAAGCGCTCGCCGAACTCGGTGAGACGCAATACGAAGGTTGTAACCTGATCATCGCCGATGCAAAAGCTGGCTACGCGATTCATTCCGACCAGCATCAGCAGGTCGTCGAAATGGAACCCGGGCTGAACATCATCGGTGCGCACAACCTGAACGACCCTGATGACGAGCGGGTTCGGATGGCGCGACGCCTGCTGACGCTCCAGACGTTGGATTCGCCGGTCAAGTTCTTGGCCGTCGCCAGCCGTGTGTTCGCCCGCGCACCGGTCGGACCGGGTCGACCGAGCATGGTGATCCGCAATCAGGATTACGGGACCGTCAGCAGTTCGTTGATCGCACTCGGTGTCAAACCGCGTGATGCGATCTATCAGTTCAGCAACGGTGCTCCGGATCAAACCAAGTACGAAGATTGCTCGCCGATGCTGCGTGACATCCTCAGCCGGGGACTTCGCGAAGCGCGGACCAAGGCCAAGGTCGGCGCGTAAAAACTTCTCTTTCAGCCGTTCGCGTTGATCCCTAGACTGCCCTGACGTCCCATGCAGACACCGCAATGGATGCGGTTTTGAAAGCATGAGGTCCCGGAATCTCGCAAGCGGAGTGCCACGGCATGGAAGCCGTTCGACGATGGAGTGTGTTGCGGTCGCTAGTGGTCGCGGCGGTCGTGATCATCTCGAGTCAGCAGACGATCGCCCAGAACGCACGGACTCAGAATTTTCTGGTCCATGCGGACACGCAAGAACTGGCCGAAGCGGTCGCGCAGCAGGCGGAGCAATTTCGCCATGAGTTGGCGGTCTACTGGCTCGGTGAACCGCTGCGGCCCTGGACGACTCCCTGTCCGATCGAAGTGGTTTCCGGACCGCATTTGGCCGCCCAAGGGGCCACCACCTACAACCGGTCGCCGGTCGGCAACTTTCAAATGCAGGTGATCGGTTCACGGGAGCGCATTCTTGATAGTGTTCTGCCTCACGAAGTCACGCATACGGTGATGGCGACGCACTTCGGCCGTCCGTTACCGCGCTGGGCCGACGAGGGAATCTGCACCACGGTGGAGCATTCGGCCGAACGCAACAAACATGAAGTCAAGTTGCGAGAGTACTTGAGCAACCGCCGCGGCATCCCGATGAACAAGCTGTTTCGCTTGACCGAGTACCCCAGCGACATGTTGCCGATGTACGCGCAAGGCTATTCGGTTTGCCGGTTTTTGATCGAACAATCCGGGCCGCGTCAGTTCATCGCCTTTTTAGAGGGCTACATGGAGAGCTCGTCCTGGACCGACAACGTGCAGGCTCATTATGGCTACGAGTCGCTGAAACAGCTGCAAGACCAATGGCTGGCCTGGGTGGCCCAGGGCAGCGGATCGGTCGAATCCTTCGTGTCAGCCCGCGGCAAGGCCTCTGCTTCGCTCGCATCGTCCCGGACCCCGCGGTCGCTCAACGGCTCGCATTCGTCGGCTGGGCCCCAATCACTCACCAGGGCGTCTTCGAACCAGTTGGCAGCCGGCGGTCGGATGGCGTTGACGGGACCGGCTGGAGCCTCTCAGTCCTTGGCATCTCAGCCAGCAGCCTCTGCGTCGACCAGTTGGTACCAGCGGCGACGCGAACAGACGGCGCTCGGCCAGATTGCCGATGCCGGGGCACCACCACCGGCTTCTCGGGCTGGGAACCCGGCTTCGGCTGAAACGACACCCCGTCCACTGGGGCCCCCATCGGTCCTCAACAGCGGGCGTTATTCCGTGTCCCAGCCGCAGGACGAGTTGAGCTACGGCGCTGCCATCCCATCGGCAACCTCCGCTCGAACGAGCCGGATGTACCGTTGAGGCTGGACATTTCGCGTTCAAGATCGAATCATTCGATGACGAAATCTTGTCACTTTGCACACCAAGGCACCGAGCAGACCCTGCCGGATGCCGATGGAAGTGTTAAATTTGCAGCTCCGGCCCAGATCGAGGGTGAGACTACCGCGAAAGCGAGTATTCTGCTATTTTCCGGGATTCAAGGACTGCATCCGCCCGTTTCCTTTTTCTCCAAACCATAGACACGATGGCAAAGCCGCACCACAAACTAAAGAAGGCCAATCACGGCCGACGTCCTGCCAGCGCCAAGGCTCGCAAAGCAAAACGCAAGAAGATCAAGACCTGAGATTGCTCGGGACTCTGAAACTCCGAGGCGGTTGCTGTGCCAAAAAACGATTTTATTGTTGATCTCTCCCTGCTCAGCGGAAGCGAGCTGGTCGCCGATCTTGACGCGATCCGCGGCTACAATCCGCAGCGGCATGAAATGGAGCATCTGACCGGTATCCTGTACGAGGATGTCGAGACGCTCACTTGCGCCGGTTACAAAGACGTCCGACACGACGAATTTTGGGTCCGGGGGCACATGCCCGGAATGCCCGTGATGCCCGGCGTGATCCAATTGGAAGCGGTGGCACAACTGTCGAGTTTTTTCGCCCAGAAACATGATCTGCTGGGCGCCGAAATGGTCGGCTTCGGCGGAGTCGATAACGCCAGGTTCCGAGACGTCGTCGTACCCGGCGATCGTTTGATCTTGATGATCCGATTGAGCAAAGCTCGTCGTGGCCGAATGATCGTGGCGGATTTCCAAGGCGTCGTCGGTGAAAAATTGGTCATCGACGGAGTGATCCGAGGGATCCCGCTGCCCGTCCAAGCTGTCAAAAACCACTTGGCCACGCGGTCCGCCCAAAACGTGGGTTGAATGCGACCGCTCGCGGACATGCATTGGCTCCCTCTCCACTACAACGTGCCTTCTCACGTTCCCGATGACTGCTGATCACGGCCAAGATCCCGCTGCGACCGAACCATCGTTTCCACCGACGGGCCGATTAGCCGGTGTCGATTATGGAACGGTCCGAATCGGGATTGCCGTTTGTGATCCGGACCGCATTCTGGCGAGCCCGGTGGAGGTTTATCAGGTTCGGGGAGAGACCAAGGACGCCGAGTACTTTCGTCGGCTGGCCGAACAGGAGCGTCTGGCCGGATTTGTCGTCGGACTTCCCATCCACTGTGACGGCGGGGAGAGTCAGAAAAGCAAAGAGTGCCGCGAGTTTGCCCGTTGGTTGAGCGATGAAACGGGAGTGCCGGTGCGTCTGTTCGACGAACGATTCAGCACCGCGGCGGCGAAAGAACGGCTCTCTGGTGGACGGCTCAGTCGTCAAAAGAAGAAGAAACAGCTTGATGCCGTCGCCGCACTCGTCTTACTGGAGTCCTTCCTGGAAGCCTGTCGTTACCATGGCGTTCTGGTCGGACAATCGATCCATGATCAAGCCGATGGTGGCGACACGTTGGAGTAGGGGTCGCGTACCATCATTCCAAACCCGACCTGCATTCCGAACCCGACCTGACCGGATGGGTTCGGAGGATTGATTCACCGTCCCGATCAAGCCGCCTCGGCGAAAATCGTTTCGATCAGATTTTCAAACCGGCGGTCTGCTTCTTCGCGACGTGCGGCACGCTCAGAAAGCGACCAGGTCGCCCGAATGTCGCGCACACGACGCAGAATTTCGGCGTCCGAGAGGTTGATCTCTTGACCAGCCGTCTCATTTTGAGCGCACGATGTCGATTCCAAGACTTCTTTATTGCAAACAGCAGTCATCATGTTCAATCCCTCGCGAAAAACAGGGCCGACGCGTTTACTCGCATCAGCGGTTTAATTCCTAGGCCTGGGCAATCAGATGAGCCTGATTACTTTAGACCGATTTTGCCGGATCAACGTGATCTGACGGAAAAGGGGTATTGCATCAAGCGTGCCAATCAAACGTCTGGAGCGGTAATTCTGACGGGAAGTTCGCGAAAAAGTTCCAAACTGCCGCAATTAACGACTCGGAAAAGCGTAGGGACTCGTCATTCATTGGAATCAGCGGCACCATCGGGGTCGCTGGCAGGGAGCGAGATTGCAAAGCTTTGAAAATTTTTCCACTGCCTCTCTGGCAGCACCATCACTGCGAATTGGTCGATTTGAGTCGTTCCGGCCAGAATTTCGACCAACTTTCGTAGCCGGGAGGCATCGCAATGACCGCGTATTTCCACATATTGGATCTCCATCGCGGCGTCATAGATCATGCCGACGACCTGATGATCCTTGCTCGCCCAGGCGAATGATCCGTCGGGTTCGAACAAGATCGACGGCAGCGATTGGTGCAAGCGTTCACCCGCCGCTTCGAAACTGGTGGGGATCGGCGTCGTGTCGGGTGACGGTAACCGATCGGCGTGTGGATGCGGACCGTACAGGTAGATGTGAAATGAGTCAGTGGGCATCTCAGTCGGACAGTCGGAGCGTGTGAAATGAAGATCTGGATTGATGCCGATGCGGCACCGCGGGACGTCAAAGAGGTTGTCTTCCGCGCCGCCGGTCGGCTGGAGATCGAAACGGTGTTGGTCGCCAATTCGGCCCAGCCGATCCCCAGGTCGGCTGTCACGGTGCGGTCGGTGATCGTCAGTCAGGGTGCTAACGTCGCCGACCAGTACATCGTTGTCCACAGCCAACCCGGCGATCTGGCGATCACGGCCGACATCCCGTTGGCGGCTCAATTGGTCGACAAGAAAGTGGCGGTGATCGATCCGCGCGGCGACGAGTACAACGATTCCAACATCGCCGCTCGACTCTCGATGCGTGACTTTCTCGATGAACTGCGTGGGACGGGAGCGGCGACCGGTGGCGCGGCGCCGTACAACGCCAAAGACAAGAAAGCCTTCGCGGCCTCGTTTGATCGATTGTTGACCAAGCTGATCAAACAGGCTGACCAGTTTCAATAACCTGCAAAGTCGCCTCGATTCACCATAACGCGTCCTCGAATGGGGTGGTCAGGGCGGATTGCCGAACATCAATGATGCTTTCTGATTGCGTTCGGCTAACTGGCGGGAATGTTTCAGTGTCTCGGAAACCTTCTCATGACTAAAGGAGTTTCTACTCCATGAAACAGATAGCCATCGCCGCGATTGTGCTGCTCGGCGTCTCGGGTGTTGCGACCGCCGCACCGCTGGACGTCGGACACTCGATCCTTGTCAGCGGCACTATAGCGGCACCGGTCTTGGATCCTACTCAGCCGCCGGTCTCGCTCGTTCCGCCGATCCGATCGGCAACCTTTCATCACGCAGCGAATCCGGCGCAGTCAGAACCGGTGACGACGGAGCCGATCAAGAAGCCACCCCGGAACCACGATCGGGAGGAAACCAAACCCGGTGTGATCGATAAACTCAAAGCGTTTGACCGCAAAAAAAATGCCTGGTTCAAACGCACCTTCTTGGGGAAATAAACGAAGGAATCTCTCCAAGAACGCACGGCGGCGAAACCGAATTGTCTTGCCAGCGATACACCTGTCCGGAACCACCTCCGGGCGGGTGTTTTTTTATCCCGTGTTCTCACCGACCTGCAATCCGTCGGGCGAATAGATCGATCGTCCGCCATCGACGGGCAAGCAAACACCGTTGATGAACGTGTTTTCACACAAGAAGCGCACGGCATGGGCGACGTGCCCCGCGGTTCCGATCCCACCGGTCAACGTGCTAGCACAAAGCTTCAGCCGTTGTTGATCGGGGACTTCATCGGCCAACAGCACCGGCCCAGGTTTGACACAATTGACCCGAATCGCAGCATTGCGACTGGCAAATTCGACAGCCAGGGAGCGGGTCATCACATCGATCGCACCCTTGCTGGGGAAATACGCGGCGTGATCGAGGTAGGGCCGAACGGTCGCCCAGTCGCCGAGATTGACGATCGAACCACCCGTCGTTTGATCGCTCATCACGTCCGCGGCCGCGCGGGCGCAGAGGAACGCCGCGACGGTGTTGATCTCGAAGTAACGACGCATCTCCGCCGCCGTGACTTCCCCGATCGGTGTCGGTGACCAGATCGCCGCGCTGTTGACCAGGATGTCCAAGCGGCCAAATGAAGTGACCGTTTCGTTGACCAATCGCTGCGGAACCCCATCGTCCTCCAGCGACCCTTGGGTCACGATCGCATCGCATTGATAGCGCCGCGTCAGTTCGTCAGCGGCCTGGCTCGCTGCGTCCACGCTGGTGTTGGCATGCAAGGCGATTCGGCAACCGTTGCGGGCCAGTTCGGTCGCGATTTCACGCCCCACACGCGGGGCGCCGCTGCCGGTGATCAACGCGACCGGGGCGTCACAGTTGAACACGGTTTTTAATAAGCTCATCGGCGCAGTCTTTCGGTGGTGCGAGCGGGGAATTCGAAACGTCGAGGGATCGGATGAAAAATGGGTTTCGGATCTCGAAAGTGGGAGAGGCTTCCAGCCCGTCATCTCCCTGCGACAGACTTCCAGCCTGTCACCTCCGTGGGATAGGCTTCCAGCCTGTCATCTCCGTGGGATAGGCTTCCAGCCTGTCATCTCTGTGGGATAGGCTTCCAGCCTGTCATCTCCGTGGGATAGGCTTCCAGCCTGTCATCTCCGTGGGGTAGGCTTCCAGCCTGTCATCTCAGCATCGACAGGCTGGAAGCCTATCCCACTACTTTCCGCCCGTTGCTAAAGGTACTTGGCCAGGGCACCGCCGCGGGCGGCGCGGGCGTCGACCTTGGCGACGGTCTCGGGGTCTTCGATCACCGGCGGTGCCTGCCAGGGTTTGAAACGCGCGTCGATGACGACACTGCCGCGGCATCCGAAGTGTTTGGCGATCGTTTCGGCTCCGATGCCCGACAGATCCGTCGCCGGATTGCTGCGTGTGAACGTGGTCCACAACCAATTGTTCAGTGATCGCGCCGCGAAGTCGCTGTCGTCGACAATCGTGATCAGCGGAAAGGCGTTGATGGGATCATCGGGTTGATAGTACTGGCAAAATCGCTGCACGTCGGAGCGGCCGGTTGTCGATTCAAGCCCGCATGCGTTAGCAAGGGGCCACGCGGCGCCCCTCGCGAACGCGTCGGGCTGACCTGATGGCGCTGAAGTCGGAAGTTCGTCTGAATTGACAAACCGGGGGCCGGTTTTGCCGTCGAAGGACTTGCACTCGATCGCCAACACGCCCGGCATCACGACGCGGGGATCCTGAAATCCCTCGGGCAACCGCAGGTCGGCGGGCAACTCATGGGGCAGGCTGCGGCGGGGCGGACCCGCCGCCGCGATGACCACTTTGGATCCCTTGTTGAATCCGGTGCCGGTGTAGTCCAACGTGTCGATGGTCGTCTGGGTGTGAAAATGCAGATCCCGTTTCCAATCCACACGCTGCAGAACGAATCCGAGAAACGTTTCGATCTCATGAATGTCCAACGCATCGGATCGGTCGTCGACAATCATCAGATACTTGGCGAGTGAAAGCTGGCCGTTACCCAGGATCGCATTGGCCTGGGTGAGCAACTCTTGCGGTGCCGATTCCTTCATGTACGGCATGTAGCGTTCGCTGCCGATGGCCAGCAGCAAGGGGTGCACACCGGCGGCGTCGACCGCATGCACCGCTTTGACTCCGGGAATCACGGTGGGAATGATCGGGTCGGTCAATTCATGGATCAACTGGCCGAACGTCGTGTCTTCTTGGGGCGGGCGACCGACGACCGTCAACGGCCAGATCGCCCCCTTGCGATGCCAAACCTGATCGACCTTCATCACCGGAAAGGGGTGTTCCAAGCTGTAATATCCCAGGTGATCGCCGAACGGCCCCTCGCGTTTGGTCATGTCGGGATCAATCGATCCGACGATGGCAAAATCGGCGTCGCCATACACCGGCGCGTGGTTTCCGCGGAGCAGTCCGATGCGTCGGCCGGCCAAGGCGCCGGCGAACGTTAATTCAGTCAGCCCCTCAGGCAACGGCATCACGGCAGCCAGCGTCATCGCCGGGGAACCGCCGACGGTCACCGCGACACGCAGTGTTTTTTGCAACTTGATCGCTTGCTGATGGTGAACGCCGATCCCCCGATGAATCTGATAATGCAAACCGACTTCTTGGTCGCTGTAGTCGTTTCCCGAAAGTTGGACGCGGTACATCCCCAGGTTGATCTTCATCAAGTTTCCCGGCTCGGTCGGGTCTTCGCTCAAAACCTGGGGCAGCGTCACGAAGGCGCCGCCGTCGCGGGGCCAGCATTTCAGCTGTGGCAGGTCCGCGAGCGAGCACCGCCCGGCCGCGACCGGGGCACTGCGGACGAATTTGGGAAGCATCCGAACCGCAGTCAGGGGGACGCCGGCATAGCGAAAGGGGCGTTTGGGGACCGCCGACGGATCGAGTTTGACTTCGATCAATCGTCGCACCGACTCGAGCGTCTCGCGGAACAGGTAGCGGGCCTGATCGAGGGAGGCGAACAGGTTGGACGCCATCGGGAACCGACAGCCCGTGGGGTTGGTGAACAGAACCGCGGGACCGCCGTTGGCATACACGCGGCGTTGGATTTCCGCGATTTCCAGGTGCGGATCGACCGCATCGGTCACTTCGATCAACAAACCGCCGGCGCGAAGATCCTCCACGACGTCTCGGGTGCTGCGGTGTTTCATGGTGGTCGATAAACTACAACGATTGCAAAGTGATTCGGACGCTGCTCGAGCGTGATTGTTCAAGCGTCTGTCAACAACGTCTCAATTGGTGTCATCATCTTATGTCGGAAAGCCCGTCCCAGTCTCAACCGAATCCCGTCGCCCCACAACTGCCATGCCCGAGTTTTGTCGCGACCGACAACCCGATCGGTGAAAAATGTGACGTCTTGATCGTCGGCCTCTGCGACGATGCACCGCTGTCAGCGACCGCGGCCGGTGTGGATCAAGCTCTCGGCGGCGTGATCAGCCGCTTGATCGGTCAAGAAAAACTTTCCTCCGACTCCGGCGAATCGATGCTGATTCCGGGGGTCGGTGAGGAAGGTTCGCAGCTAATCTTGCTGATCGGATTGGGTGAAAAATCAAAACTCGATCGCGAAGCCGCGTTCACGCTGACCAGCACGGCGGTCCGATCGTTGGTTTCCAAGCCGCACGAAAAATGGGTCGTCGCGCTGCCGGAGTGCTTTGACGCGGCCGATCATGATGCGATCGTCGCCGGCACGTTGTACGGCTTGGAAGGCCAAGCGATCTACCGCACCAAATCGCCGATCCATGTGCCGGCGACGATCGCCATCGCATCGGCCGACTCTGCCGCGATCGATCGGGGCGTGATCTTGGGCGATTCGATCAACTTGGCGCGGCGGTTGGTCAACGAACCCGCGTCGGTCATCTACCCGGCCTCGTTCGCCGAGCGGGCGACGGCCTTGGCCACAGAAGTCGGGCTGGGGTGTGAGGTGTGGGATGAAAATCGATTGGCCGAAGAAAACTGTCGCGCGATCCTGGCCGTCGGCGCGGGCAGCGACAAACCGCCCCGACTGGTCATCCTCCGGCACTACGGCGGACCGCAGGGCGAACCGCCGATCGCGATCGTCGGAAAAGGCGTCACGTTTGACAGCGGCGGGTTGTCGATCAAGCCCAGCGACGGGATGGTCGACATGAAATGCGACATGGGCGGCGCCGCAACCGTGGTCGGAGTGATGCGGGCGGTGGCGAAATTAGGCGTCAAGAAAAACGTCATCGGATTCTGTGGACTGGCCGAAAACATGGTCAGCGGGTCGAGCTACAAACTCGGTGACGTCATCGTCACACGTAGCGGAAAGACGATCGAAATTTTGAACACCGATGCCGAAGGCCGCGTCGTCTTGTCTGACACACTCGACGTGGCGATCGAGCATCAACCGACGGCGATGGTCGATTTGGCGACGTTGACCGGTGCTTGCATGGTTGCCCTGGGAAATGAAGTCGCCGGCCTGATGACCAACAATCAACCGGCCTGTGATGCCGTCATCGCCGCGGCCCGCGGCGAAGGCGAACCGGTGTGGCAGCTGCCGATGTTCGAGCTGTACAACGAGAAGGTCAAAAGCAAGGTCGCCGACATCAAAAACATCGGCGAAGGCCGTTGGGGTGGCGCGATCACTGCCGCGAAGTTTTTGGAAAACTTTGTCGGTGACGTGCCGTGGGTGCACATCGACATCGCCGGACCGGCGTTTGCAGACAGTCCCAAGCCGCATCGCGATGCCGGAGCGACCGGCGTGATGGTGCGAACGCTTGTCCGCTGGATCGAGAATCAGGCGGGGTAGCTCAGGCTACGACTTGGCGCCCGGCCAGAACATTTTCCACTTGCTCTCGCTCGACTTGCTGGTTTCGCCGGTCTCGGCCGAGGTTTCTTTGCCTTGGAGTTTGGCGGCCAAGTCGCGGAGCGCTTGGGTGATCGGTGCTTTGGGCGCCTGGTTGATCAGTGGCACGCCGTTGTTGCGGACTTCCACCATCGTGCGATAATCGTTGGGCAGGAGCGCATAGATATCGCGACCGAGTGTTTCCTTGGCCTTTTTCAAGCTGATCTGACCCGATTCCAACCCCGCGCGATTGACCACGATTTCGATCTTGCTCTGCAGCCCCTCGACCTCTTCAAAGCTCATCATCAAACGGACGACGTTTCGCAGACAGGGAAGATCCAATTGGGTGATCAGCAACACCTTGGAAGCCGCTTCGATGGCCGCCATGTCGACCGCGCTATAGGTCTTGGAAAGATCGATCACCAGGTGGGTAAACGAAGCTTTCAACAGGCCGATGACTTTTCGCAGACTCTCGTCGGTGATCCCCAGGGTGTCGTGCAGTTCGACCGGCCGGGGCAACAGGTACAGCCCGCTGCTGTGCTTGGTCAACGATTGCTTGAGCAACTGGATGTCCAACCGCGAGACGTTTTGAACGACATCGGCAAGGGTGTAGTCGGGGATCGCATCCAGAAAGACGTCGGCGTCGCCGAGTGCCAGGTCAAGGTCCAACAGGGCGACACTGTTGCGGTTGTCGGCGGCAAAAATGCAGCCCAAGTTGACCGCGGCGCTGGTCGTGCCGACGCCGCCGGTTGCCCCAGCGATGGCGACGACTTCGCATCCCCGGGCGCCGCCTTCGCTGGTACCGAACTTGTGTTGACTGACCCGCGTCAGCGCAGCGGCAAGGTCCTCGTGGGACATCGGCAGGGTGAGAAATTCCCGCGCCCCGGCGCGAATCGTTTGCAGAATCAGGTGGCCGTCGGTGCTTTCGCTGGCCGCCAGGATCACCGTGTCGGGCGCGTCGCTGGCGAGTCGTTCAACCAGCCGAATTGATTTCTCCGTGTCGTTGTCCAGCGAGATGACGCCCACGTCGGGAGCGGTTTGCTCGATCACATCGGGAAAAAATTCGTACCGCGAGCAATCGGCTTCCAGCCACACGGTGTCCATGCCCAAGAGCATCGACTTGAGTGAATCACGCGTGTCATCATTGGGGTCGACCAATGCGATTCGTAGCACGTTTGTCATTGCAGATGTATCCGATCGCTCATTTCAATTCCATTTTTGCCACCCTTCGACGGCCACGTTGCCGTCGATCGCAGGCATTGTCGGTGGGGTGGCCGACAACCATATGCCCCTGGCCAACATCCCAGGCATCAATACTCGTCAGGCGTGCTGATGATGACGCCCTCACCGACGACGGTCGGTTCGCTACCCGGAAGGATCGCTCCCGGCGGCAGCGCCGATCCACGGTCCAGCGTCGCACCGGGTGGTAATCCCGGGCCCGGTGAAAGCAGACTTCCGTGGGCCATCATGGCACCGTTTTGCATCACGTTGCTGTGGATCATCGAGGCGTTGCCCGATGCACCTGGTCCGCTGTTCATCGAACACCCGTCGCCGCCCAACAAGTTGGGGACTTCGATGTGGCCGTTCATGTACAGATCGCGGTCGTTGGGCGACATGCTGTTGAGTCCCGGCCCGCCTCGCGGCACTTGGTAGGGATCCATCGCGTCGACCAGTTCGGGAGTCACCGTGATCAACAGTTCGATGTCATTGCGTTGTTCACGGACGCTACGGAAGAACGTGCCGATGACCGGCAATTCTCCGAGCAAGGGCGTGGCCCGCGTGGTCGCTTCGGTGCGGCTCTGCAGCAATCCGGCGATCGCAAACGTCTGGCCGGCTTGCAGTTCCACGGCCGTTTCGACGTATCGCTGACTGAACGCGATCACATTTGCACCCGCGATGACGAGCGAACGCGATTCGTCGGGTTCTTTGACTTCCGGGCGGACTTCCAAACGAATGCGGCCGGGTCCGACGACGAACGGCAAGAAGTCGACCGACGTTCCGTATTCCTCATAGCTGACCGTGACTTGGCCTTGCCCGGACGGAACGATAAACGGGATACGACCGCCGACGGTGAAGCGTGCCGGACGACCGTGCGTCGCGATCACCGTCGGTTCGGCCAGGTACTTGACCAGATCCTGTTGACGGAGTGCGGAGATGAAGGCATTGAATTCTTCACCTTGAAAAATGTTCGTCGCGTCGGACGCGCTGATCGCGGCCGGATAGCTCGTGAAGGAACGTGTGTCACCGGCCCAGTCCCAGTCGACACCGAGCTCGCGAAGCTTGGTCCGAGAGACTTCCATGATCCGCGTGTGCAACAGCACCTGCTGGACGCCCACCACGCGGATGTTGTTGACGACAGTCGGATAGTATTGCTCCACGATGGCGATCGCCCGATCGACATCGTCAACGCTGGTGACATAACCGGAGACGATCGCCGAAGCATTGACCGGCATCACCTTCAGCGTCGCCAGCGGCAGCTGGGACGACAAGATGCCTTCGATCTCGCGGGCGTCGGCGATCACCGTGATGTCCACGGTGTATTGCTTGTCCTCGGTGTCCCACAAGTTGATTTGCGTGGTCCCGGGGGTTTTGGCGAATACCTGCAGCTGATTCTGCGAAATCGGTGTGGCCCCGAGCACTTCTTCATTGTGAACTTGGAATCGCGGAATCTTCGCCTCCAAGGTCAGAATGCTGCTCGACTTGACCAGCATTTGCATCCGTTCAACCGCACGTGTGATCGTGTGGTTGGCGGCGCCTGCTGTCGCAGCGGCAGAAGTCAGTTGAGTGTCGTCGACGTCTTGCGCGCCGGCATGAGTCGCGAGACACGCCACCGAGAAAAGGGCGATCAACTTAAGCGCGGCTGGGCGGACCGCATTTCGGAACATTTGCATCGCAGGTGCATCCTTGCAGAACCTTCGTCTCGGATCCTTCCGAAACATGATGCCGATGACTTTCACCATCGACATACATCAGTTCGTTGCGAGTAACGTCGGGATAAAAAAGGGGACGGGTCACGCTCGCCGTTTCGGTTCGTCTTGCTTTAGAGTCTAAAGCAAGGTCGTTCCTACAACGGCGAGTCTTGATTTACTTTGCTCATCGATCGAGGGTTCACTCTTCAGATCCTTCTCCGCCCTCGGGCTGAAAGAAGGGGCTGTCGGCGCCTCGTAGATAATCGTCGGAAGTCGGTTTGTTTTGGTCGGCTGATTGCTCGGCCGTTTCATCCGTGGTGGCCAGGTCAAGCGCTCCGGTGTCTCCGACGACACGCGGCAACGGTTCCCCTTCCACCCATTCGTAAACAATCATCCTTCCGTTGATGATTTTTGTGGTGCGGAAGGTGGCTTTCTTGGGCCCGGCTTCCGCCTGTTCTACTTCTGCGGGTTTTTCTTCCGCGGCAAGCTTTCGCAGCCGCTCTTGTTCGTCACGACGGTCCTGCAGATCTCGCAGAAATTTGCGGGCCGCTTCGCTGGGTTCACCTTCCGGGATGCTTTCGTCATCGGCCGTCGGGCTGCCCAGCGACAATGAGATCTCGCCGAGTTTCTTGGCAAAGTCAAAGGCTTCGACATCGGCCTTGCGAATCAGCAGTTGGATGTCGCGAGCAGATCGTGTGCGTGGTTGCTCCGGATCAAACTTGGTGATCCCATCGATTCCATAAACCTTGATGCCTGTCAACACATCCAGGGCCATGTCACGAGCAAACATCTCGCCCTTGGTGAAGAAGCCGCGGATGTCGACGCGGTCGCCCGGACTGACCAGGTTGACCGTTCCGTCGCGACCGGCCGGCAACGAGACAACGGCGTAGCCTTTCGGCACCACCTTGTCTTCGACTTCGTTCATTAATTTCAGGTCCAACATCGGCTCGCCGGCGAACAGCGGGACCTTGGCGAATCGCCCCTCAAATTGACTCAGCTCCGCCGAAGCACCTTTCGGGATTCGATCGGCAGGCCACTGTTCAAGCCGTAGCTTCTCGGCCGTGATTTGTTCTTCGGGATTGATGGAAACCGTGGTGACCAAGATCTCCGCCATTTCGGTGGGGGTGCCGTTTTGTGCCTGCATCCACTGTCCGACTCCGACGGCCGCAACGGTGCCGCAGATGCCGGCAAGTAGCAAGAAAAGTGATTTGTTTCGCATGGCGTGTGCTGGTACCAGACCAGATGATAACGTGTCGGGTGTGGAGGACTGAGCTGGGAGGAGGCTGTCGACCCACTCACTTCACTCGGTTACAACCAGCTCTCGCCTGCAACCGCGCAAGCCACAGGCGTAGGGCTGGTGTAATAGGCTTGCTTTCTCTAGACGCCGTGGACGAGCTAACTAGGACAAATTCCCAAAAACAGTAGGTCTTGCAGGCAATTCCCACCCTCATTTAGGTGGATTTCCTGGTGTCCAAAAACAGACGTCTGACCTTCCGTTCAGATAAGCATTCCGGCGTAGGCAAAATAGAGAATCGATCCGATTGCCATCGGTATTCCGTATGGCAGCAAATACATGGTCGGTTTTCGCTCGCGGGCGATCTTGGAAAGCTCCGCAGGCTTCTTCACCGTCTTCCATTCTTCCAAAATTTGTAGCGCCATCGCGTAGTGTTTGGTCCAGTTCCCGCTCTTCCAGATCATGAACACGGCCATGATGCCGCCCACGATTGCGGTCGCGGCAAACGCGTAGAGCGTCACCACGGTCCCGAGCCAGGCACCGACGCCGGCGAGCAGTTTCACGTCGCCGCCGCCCATCCCGCCGACATTTCGCAGAACGAGTAACAACATCATTCCGACGAACGTGCCCAGCAGGCTCCATCCCAATCCGGCCATGCCGCCCTGGATGGTGCAGTGCACCCAACCGCAAATGATAAAAGGAAAGGTCAACCAGTTGGGAACCTTCAAAATGGCTCCATCGATGACCGCGGCAACGATCAAGACGACCGTGACAAACCAGACGGCCCAATTCTCTGTCAGACCCTGGATGATGGTTTCCATGGCTTAGTTCCCCGTGACGATTCTCTAGAAAGGTGTGTTGGTGGTCGAGTCAACGCGCGGCGGTATCGGATCGGACGCCGGCCGCGGCGTAGTAGGCAGGAGTGGGAGCATGCCGATCTGCGGCATGCGGCGAGTGGATCACGCGAACATTCAGCGCGGTCCCAACATCCAACTGAACATCGCAAAGAGCAACGTGATAAAACAGCACGAAAGCTGCCAAACGTGCTCTGCCGCATCAGTGGGAAGGAGTGGATAGTTCATGGTGGATTCCGTGGTCGCCCGAGACGGGTGGGCGCAAAAAAAGAGACTCGACGTGGCCGATGTGAATGCGACTAAGCCAAACACCGGCCAATCGTCGAGAATCTCTCGGGGTGGTTGTCGGCGAAGCTTCTGAGCGAGAACTTCGCCAACACCGAATCAGTTGGCAGCGATTGCCGTACCGACTTCTTGGAACTTCTTGTTCGACTCGGTACCGATCGTGCCGACTGCAGCCAAGCAAACGACGACGATCAGGGCCAACATCACAGCGTATTCCACTGCGGTCGGGCCATCTTCTTCCTTCAAGAACTCAACGATGCTATTAGCGAACTTTTTCATTATTCATACTCCTCGGTGGGATGTCATTTACATGACTCCCGACGATGACTTACTGGTCCGATTCAACGTGAATAGGATCCCGGAAAAGAAGCAGCCACGTCTCCAAAAGACTTGCCTAGGCAATCGGGATCGCATCTGAAACACGATCTCGACTGTTCCCTTGGCAGCTCGGCTATCCTTCGAGCAAAGCGAGTTGCTTTGCCCACGGACCCGCAGCTTTGCGCCCCGCCCTTTCGATGCGGTTTGCCTTTCTCTGGGGAGCCAGGCCGTCCGAGCATTCTGGTGACCGTCGATTGGTCGAATCCTCGGCAGCAGATCATCGTGACCCGCTCTCAACAGAAACCTATGTCAGGAATCTAGCGAGTCAAAAAACTCCGGTTAGACAAGGCATTCTGCATCGGCAACGGGTGACGTTGGTCTGGATGTAACACCTGCGCCGAGCATGACCCTCTGCGGCGGGATCGCTCTGCAGCCGGGACCCTGCGATTCGGTTCCATCGGCCGATACCGTACCCTCTGTGCAACATCGGCTGGACAGCTGTCCGACGACGTGCGATCGAGGCCCCAGGGCGTGCGCCCAATGCCGCCTGCTGTGGTCCTGAAGGCGTTAGCGGAACGGGGCGAGCAACTTGTCGATTTAAGGGGACTTGTTGAGTCGATGGTGAGCCGCTGGCCGTAAGGCCTCGGGCGAAGATGAATGCCCGGCCGCTTACGCGTCGCGGCTCACGAAACCGACAGCCCGCGAGCGATCCGGTTTCCGCTTGAAAACACTCTGAAAGACCGGAGGACTCGCGCCCTACCGCTAACAAAGACACCCCGATGGGTGTCAAAGTAGTCGTCCTCGTTGTCATGCGGCGCAAAAAAAAAACGCCCCGGCGCCGATGATCGGTGACGCCGGGACGTGTTTGGGCTGTGCCACTGAAGCGATCTCGCTTCGGGCAACGATCGTCCGCTTAGTTAGCGGCGATTGCGGCTCCAACTTCTTCGAACTTCTTGTTCGACTCGGTACCGATCGTGCCGACAGCGGCCAAGCAAACGACGACGATCAGGGCCAACATCACAGCGTACTCAACTGCGGTGGGGCCATCTTCTTCCTTCAAGAACTCAACGATGCTATTAGCGAACTTTTTCATTTTTCAATCTCTATGTAAGGAAGCTTCGAAATCGAAGACATCCGTTGATGACTTAGTGGGCCATTCCAACGTGAAAAGGAACCCGGAAAAGAAGCGGCATTGACACCGAAAAAGTGGCGCCAACTACCGTCCGAAACCGTGTCCGATCGACTCTGCTCTCGCAGCGATGATCGGGGTTTCGGAAACGCGTCGTCACGGACACGTTCTCTACTTGGACCGTATGTCAGAAAGCTGGTGAAGCAAAAATGTGGGGCAACGAAATCTCATCGTCCGCCGATCCGGGTGTGCCTGTCACGGTCGTAACGGTCAACAGGAGTCAAACCCTGCCGGCACACTCTGTTTGAGCGTCCGAGTACGACTCGATTGGTTCTGCAATCGAACTGCGCCGTAGTCTCAGACGATGGAATCGAACTCAAATTGTCAGTGGATGAACTCACTTGGAAGGTTTAACGATGCAATTCAATTCTCGACTCACCACCACCGTCCTGTCCCTCGTCCTTGTCGCTTCGTCAGGGTGCAGCTACGTCGAATCCTTGTTCAACAAGAAGTCCGGCGACAACAAACTGAGCAAAGCGGAGATCAAACGAATGATCAAGGAGAGTGAGAAAGATCTTCCTCACCGCTTGGACGAGAATTTCACGTTGACCAAGATCACCATGGACTACGGTGGAACGCTCAATGGCTGGTACACCGTCAGCGACGACTTGACCGCACAGCTTCGAAGAATTGGGAATGTCAAAATCGAAGAAGCGATGCGAGAGAACATCGAAAAACTCGATTTGGATGACTGTGACGTGCCAGAGCAAATCATCCAGATTCTGGAGCAGGATGAATTCGCGATTCAATACATTCTCGAAGACAAGTACGGATTGCCGATCGCGTCGGTCGTCATCAGCAAAGAAACGATGGAAGGTGAAGAACGGATCGGCCGCCCGCAACAGAATCCCTTCGCCGTTCGAAACGTCTCCAAAAAGGGCGGCAAATAAATCGTCACTGGCGTCGATAAATACGGCAAAAAGTGCGGTCGGAGGGTCCGCGACGGGGGCACGGGCCGGCATCGGGCAAATATGATAAAGGGAATTGAAATCCAATCCCCTGCCCTGGAACCCGATGACCATGATCCGACTCGGACTCTGCCTGATCGTTGCCCTCGCCCACGTCGTTTCGGCCCCCGCCCAAGACGCTGCCAAAAAACCGGCCCCCAAGAAGGTCAACCCGGCCTTCCAACCTCCGGACGTCAACCCCAAGCTTCCCAATGTCCTGCTGATCGGTGATTCGATCTCCATCGGCTACATGGTCGCCGCGCGGGCGGCGATGCAAGGCAAGGCCAACGTGTTCCGACCGCCCACCAACTGCGGACCCACGACTCGCGGATTAGACCAGATCGATCAATGGCTCGGCGATCGCAAGTGGGATGTCGTTCATTGGAATTTCGGACTGCACGACCTGAAGTACATGGGGCCGAAAGGTCAGAATCTGGCCGACCCCAAAGCCGAGGGTTCGCACCAACAAGTGCCGATCGACGAGTACCAGTCCAACATCGAAACGCTGGCCCGCCGCATCAAGCAACAGGCAAGGATCGTCATTTGGCGGGAGACGACGCCTGTTCCCGAGGGCGCCGCTGGACGCGTCGTCGGTGACTCGGTCAAGTACAACGCCGCTGCGGCAAAAGCGATCGCCAAAGTCGGCGGGATCCAGACCGATCCGTTCTTCGCCTTCGCCGAATCGGTCAAAGAACACCAACGACCCGCCAACGTGCATTACACCGCCGAAGGGTCGAAACTGCTCGGTGAGCACGTCGCCGAAGTGATCGAGTCCGCGCTGGCTGACTGAAACGCCGCCAGAGCGGCCGGCTCCGCACGACGCCCCAACCGCGGCACGTCACGCGAGTTACGCCACCGTAATGTCAGGATCCAAGTAGACGTCTTGAATGGCGTTGAACAACTCGATGCCCTCGCCCATCGGACGCTGGAATGTCTTGCGACCGCTGATCAATCCCATCCCACCGGCACGTTTGTTGATGACGGCGGTGCGGACGGCTTGTTGGAAGTCGTTCGCACCGGATCCACCGCCGGAGTTGATCAGGCCGCAGCGTCCCATGTAGCAGTTGAGCACCTGGTAGCGGGTTAGGTCGATCGGATTGTCGCTGGACAACCCCTCGTAGATCCGATCGTCGTACTTGCCGTATTTGTTGCCGCCTTGGTTGAGCGCCCGATAGCCGCCGTTGTTGGTGGGTTGTTTCTGCTTGATGAAATCGGCGTTGATCGTTGATCCCAAATGGTTCGCTTGCCCGGTCAAATCGGCCGAGGCTTCGTAGTTGACGCCATCGACGGTGAATGCCGAGTTGCGCAGGTAGCACCACAGCATCGTGAACATGCCCAGCTCGTGAGCTTCGGCGAAGGCATCGGAAATCTCTCGGATCTGTCGCGTCGATTCCGGCGAACCGAAGTAGACCGTCGCTCCGACTCCGACGCATCCCATGTTCCAAGCGTCGCGGACGCGGGCAAAGGGAACCTGGTCATAGGTGGCCGGATAAGTCATCAATTCGTTGTGATTGAGCTTCAAGATCATCGGGATGCGGTGTGCGTACTTACGCGCGATCCCGCCGAGCACACCAAACGTCGATGCGACTCCGTTACAACCCGCTTCGACGGCCAATTGTGCGATGTTGGCGGGATCGAAGTAAATCGGATTGGGGGCGAACGATGCACCACCGGAATGTTCCACACCTTGATCGACGGGCAAGATCGACAGGTAGCCGGTTCGCGCCAGCCGACCGTGATTGAACAACGACTGCATCGCGCAAAGCACGCGGGGACTGCGGTCGGAGTGGGCCCAGACCTCGTCAACGAAATCGGGACCCGGCAGATGCAATTGCGATGCGGGAATCGTTTCGCATTGGTGGCTCAGCAACGCTTCCCCCTCGCTACCGAGTAGATCGAGCGGATTGGTCTTGGTTTTGGTGGTCATCAGGGATCATCCAGTTCAAAAAAGTTGGGCGGTATTGCACAGCCGATGCGCGGCTGCGTCACAAAACAGACCGTGCGACGGTGATGTCAACCGAAGCAAACAGGACTCCGATCGCAATCGCAATCGATTTGGGACTCGGATCTGTCCATCTGTGGCGCGCCTTGGTTTGTTCGCAAGTTTTGGGCCAGCCAGACTCTGGAACAAGGAACGACACCGAATCCTTCAAACCGTGGCAACCGCTAGAGAGTGGAACGTGAGAGTTTCTTGATCCATACTGTGCGTGCGATCAGGAACGGTGAATTCCACAACAAGTGCACGACAAGGCGAACCATGCGGCGAAAAAACCGATCGATAGCGTTTCATGGACGACGCGTCGTCGCACTTGAGCCGCTGGAAGCCCGTTTTTTGCTTTCGAGCGACCTGTGGGCCCGGGTCAGCGAGGATTCCGATGTTGGAGATTCATTGGCGGAGCTGACGAGCGCTCGATCGCCGGTCAGCGCGTTCTATCAAGTCGACCATGCGGGGTTGCTTCGCGCGGTGGAAAGTGCTCCGATCGTAGGCAGCCTCGGCCCGGCAGAACCACCGTCCTTGCGACCTGATCGCGTACCGGGTCGTGCCACGCTGCCGATCGCCGGTGACGTGTTGCAAGAGTTTCGATGGGTGCGTCATTTGGTCCAGGCCGATCACGATGCCGGCGGGTTTTCAGAAACCGGGACGTTCAGCGGCGAGGGCGGAGGCTTCCGCGTGCAGCTTGTCGTCGGCCCGTCGACCTTGGCAGCACAGGGGCAATCGATCGTTGATTCGTCCATTCGGTTCCAAATCTTGCCGACCCTCCCGGCATCGTTCGACGGTCTTCAGCAATTTCGCCTGGCGTGGACGGACGAACCATCTGGTGTGATGCCGCCGCCGAGCATTGAATCTGTCGCCACCGAAGCCGCGTCGTTGCAGCCCGAGTCGATGACGGCCTGTTCGTCGTTGGAGCATTTTGACACCGTCAATCCACCCGATTTGCCGATCGGATGGACCACGAGTTTTTCCGGCGGCAACGTCTGGCAAACGCTTGATTTCTTTAGCGATTCACTGCCGAACCATGCGGTCGTCCCCACGCTTCCGTTTCCCAGTGATAACACGCTGACCTCTCCCGAGTTCACGCTGCTTTCCTCCAGCACCCGGCTGTCATTTCGCACGGCGTACGAGATGCAGCCGACGTCGCACGGCGGTGTCTTGGAGATTTCGATCGACGGGGCACCGTTCATCGACGTGCTGGATGGGGGCGGCCAGTTCGTGACCGGCGGATACGATACGACACTCGCAGCGGCCAACAATCCGTTGTCTGGCCGCCAAACGTGGACGGGACAATTCCGGGATTATAAGGACACGGTAGTTGATCTGCCGGCGGTCGCGGTGGGCCAGCCGATCCAACTGCGATGGCGGATGGCCAGCAACGGTGATTTTTTTAACGGGGGCTGGCGGGTCGACACGATCTCGCTTTGCGCTCCCCAAGCCTCGATGGATTACGGCGACGCACCGGATCCGAGCTATCCGACCTTGCAATCCAGCAACGGCGCGTCTCATTTGGTCGGCGGTCCGCTGTACTTGGGCAGCGCAGTGGATGCAGAACTTGACGGTCAACCCGATCCGGCTGCGATGGGCGATGATCAGAGCGGCAGCGATGATGACGACGGAGTCTTATTGCCGCCCTACTTACGCCCCGGACAGACCGCCGAGGTGACCGTGATCGCCTCGGTCACGGGAGGCCGTCTGAATGCCTGGGTCGACTTCAACGACGACGGAGATTGGTCGGATTCCGGGGAACAGGTTTTTACAAACCGTTTGCTCAACGCCGGTCCCAACGCGCTCAACTTCTGGGTGCCGTTTACCGCGATCGGCTCCGCTGAGACACAGCTTCGATTCCGAGTCAGCACGCAGTCGGATCTTTCGTTTGACGGTCCCGCGGACGACGGCGAGGTGGAAGACTACGCCATGGCCACGGCGATCCAGGTCATTCAGGTGGACACGCTCGACAGTCTCGACGACGGCAACGTCAGCCCCGGCAACGTTTCGCTTCGAGAAGCGATTCGGATGTCTAATCAACGGTTTGGATATGATCTGATCACGTTTTCGCCCACGCTGGCCGGGGGAACCATCGTTGCCATCGAAAACGGATTCACGGTCTCCGACGACGTCAGCATCCTCGGCTTGGGGGCCGACCAATTGACACTCAGCGGAAACGACCAGGTGAGGGTCTTTGATCTTTCATCGAATGCCGACGTCACCCTCAGTGACGTGACGATCGCCGACGGACGGGTGATCGGAACAGGCGGAACCGGAGGAGGCATTCGGTCACTTGGCAATTTGCGGCTGCAACGAAGTGTGGTCCGCAACAGCGTCGCTGAAAGCGGTGGCGGTATCTATCAAGTCAACGGAACACTTCTCGTCTCCGATTCGACGATCCGCACCAACACCTCCCAGGCCGGTGATGGCGGCGGGATCCGAGCTGACAATGCGGTGGTCGTGGTCCAACGCAGCGACGTCTCGGACAACGTTGCGACGACAAACATCCCGGGATCTCGCGCGTTTGGCGGCGGAATTGCGATGCGGTCCGGCGATTTGACGATTGCCGATTCAACACTCGATGGCAATCTAGCCAACGGCTCCGGCGGAGGCTTCATCGCCGACAGTTCCCTTCACGTGGCGGGCAGCACGATCTCGAACAATACAGCCGAGCTCGATGGCGGTGGATTCGCCTGGGGATCCCCAACGGAAACTGCTGAAATTATCAATTCAACTCTCTCCGGCAACAACGTGACCAACGGCAGCGGAGGCGGCATCACGGCATTTGGTGGCCCCCTGAACTTGAGCCACAGCACGGTCACGAACAACTCCAGCGGATACATCGGTGGCATCGCGACGGCCTTTGGGAATCCGACGGCGGCCGTTGTGACCGTTGAACACAGTATCGTAGCGGGAAATCAGCAAATCGACATTTTCAACCAATCCGGAAGCAGCACGATCCACAGCGGCGGATACAACGTGATCGGCATCACCCAAGGCGGTGCCGTTTTCGACCAACCGGGTGACCAATCCTTGGTTCAAGATCCCGGCTTGGCGCCGCTGGATGACAATGGCGGGCCGACCAAGACCCATGCACTCTACCACAACAGCCCGGCACGCAATCAGGGCGATCCGGCGGCCTCCGCGGGCGTCGCAGCCGTGCCCCTGCACGATCAACGTGGTGCCGGGTACAGCCGTGTTGACGACGGACGGATCGACATCGGCGCCTTCGAAGGTTTCCAAGTTCGACCGCCGAGCGTTGACTTCTTTGGCATCGCCTCTCGTTCGGTCCTGACCAGCGTCAGTATTTTCTATGACTCGCTGATCGATGTGAGCTCGCCCGCGGCATTCAAAATCACCAATCGCGACACCAACCAGATTCTCGATTCGGTTCGCTACTCGATCAGCACACAAACCGGACCGAACGGCAGCAGATCAATCGTCAACTTGTACTTTGATCCCGGTGTTTCGGTCGACACGATGCTCAATGGGCTCGATTCCCTTGCCGACGGAAACTATCTGCTGGAAATCGACCCGGCCTTCGTTCAAGCGTTTGGCTCCGACATTTCAATGGACAGCGGGGTGACGTTCGGTGATAAAGAGGCCGACAGGTTCTTTCGGCTGTTCGGGGATCACGATGGCGACCGTGACGTGGACGGGCAAGACTACGGACGTTTTGGGCTGACTTTCTTGAAGTCGTCCGGCGAACCCGGCTATGATAGTCGATTCGACAGCGACGGAGACCGCGACGTGGACGGCCAAGACTACGGACGCTTCGGGCTTCGATTTTTAAAACGATTACCGTTTTAGCGTTCTGTCCAGAAACGACCTGAGGGTCAAAGCGGAAGTCGCCTAAGCAACCCGTTGGCGGAGCTTCAAGCCCCCACCCTCCTGCAACCCCGCCACGCAACGCTGTGAAGCATTTTTTAGCGGTAGGGCGCGCGCCCTCTGGTGTTGTGGCAGAGATGAAGAACCGGAGGACTCGCGCCCTGCCGCTAAAGCCGCAAGAAACACAAGGGGAAAATGCTTCACAGCGTTGCCCGCCACGTCGTTCGGATTTGCCACCCCTGGTGGATCCAGAGTAGACTGAGCTTCCCCCCGCGGTCCTTTGTCTCACGTCCGCTCCCTTCCAAGTCTTGGCACCCTCCCACCTATGCCAGATCGATCGCGAAGCGTTGGCCATCCCCTGGCCCTGTTTCTCCCCGCCCTGTTTTTCAGTCCGCTGCCGAAGCTGTGGTACGCCGTGATGGCGTGCGTCGTGTCGCTCGCGTGGATGGACGCTGGCCCGGGCGTGGCAGCCGACGAGAACGGGCAAGACGCGTCGGTGCCGGTCGAATCAGACGCTGAAGCCATCCAGTGGTTCGAGAACAAGATCCGACCGGCATTGATCGAGCATTGCCTGGAATGCCATTCGACGGAGACTGAGGCGAGCGGCGGGCTGGTGCTGGATTCACGTGACGGATGGCAGACCGGTGGTGATCTCGGTCCGGCGATTGTCCCCGGTGACGCCGCGGCAAGTCGTTTGATCCAAGCGATCGCGTACCAAGATCCGACCTTGGAAATGCCCCCGGACGGGAAACTGGACGACGCCACGATCGCGGCGTTTCGGCGGTGGGTCGAAAACGGTGCCGTGGATCCTCGACAACCCAGCCGACCGTCCGGGGAGACGACGCGTCAAACGGGGTTGCCCGTCGAGCGGGCGCAGGAGCACTGGGCGTATCGGCCGATCGCCCGTTCCACTGCCTCGATCGACGCCTTGATCGATCGAGATCTGGCCAGGCACGGACTGACCGCGGCGCCGCCGGCGGAGCCGCGGGCACTGGTGCGACGACTGGTGTTCGACCTGCACGGGCTGCCGCCGTCACCGCAGACCATCGAAGCCTTCCTGACCGACCCCTCACCGCTGGCCTATGAGCGGCTGGTGGATCGATTGTTGGCATCCCCGCACTTCGCCGAACACTTTGCACGTCGCTGGATGGACGTGGTGCGGTATGCCGAATCGATCACGCTGCGCGGGTTTATTCTTCCCGAAGCATGGCGTTATCGCGACTACCTGGTCTGGTCGTATGCCAACGATCGACCGTTTGATCAGATGATCCGCGACCAGATCGCCGGCGACCTGTTGGCTTGCGAGGACATCACCGAAACCCAACAGCGAGCGATCGCGACCGGTTTCCTGGCGCTGGGCAATTCGAACTTGGAAGACCAAGACAAAACGAAACTCGAATTCGATCATCTCGATGAGCAGCTCGAAACGATCGGCCGCGCTTTCCTGGCGCAAACGATCGGATGCGCCCGCTGTCACGACCACAAGTTTGATCCGATCCCGACACGCGACTATTACGCGTTGGCGGGGATCATGCGATCAACCACGCCGTTGAAACACGCCAACCTGTCCAAGTGGATCGAAAAACCGCTGCCGCTGGATCCGGCCGACGAAACACACTATCGAGCGGTACAGTCCCGGGCGGATGTCGTCGCGGCCGAATTGAAGACGTTGCAATCGCTAGAAAAAGGCAACTCTGGCAAGGACAACCGCGTGGTTTCCGTTGACTCGCTGGCGGGTGTCGTGATGGACGACGCCGATGCGAGTTACGTCGGTGCCTGGACCGAGTCGACGTTCGTCAAACCCTATGTCGGTGCGGGCTACCGGCACGACGGCACGACCGGACAAGGCAGCAAGTCGGTCACGTTCGACCCGGTCGATCTGCCCACCGGACGCTACGAAGTCCGCATGTCGTACACGGCTCATGACAATCGCGCCACCAACGCGATCGTCAAAGTCTTTAGCGCGAACGAGTCGACCACGGTGCGCGTGAACCAACGGCGGCGGCCGCCGATCGACGGACTTTGGATTTCATTGGGCGTTTTTCCGTTTGAAAAGGAAGGCCAATCGTTCGTGATCGTCTCGAACGAAAACGCCGACGGTTGTGTCATCGTCGACGCGATGCAATTCTTGCCGATCGATGGTCAGCCGTCCGCGGCGAAGACTTCGGCCGACGCGAAAGCCGAGGATGTCGATCTGGCCGCGGTCGCCGCACGACGCAAAGAGCTGTCCGCCGAATTGAAGCAGTTGCAATCCGAACTGAATCGACGGCCCAAATATCTGACGGTTTCCGAGAGTGAACCGCGCGAGGAAATCGCGGTCCGCGTGCGCGGTAACGTGCATCAACTGGGCGACACCGTCCGCCGCGGTTTTCTCACCGCGATCGGACCGGCGCAGCGCTACGCCGACCGCATCGGCACCGACGGCAGCGGTCGCGTCGAGCTGGCCGGGTGGATTGCCGATCCGAGCAACCCGCTGACGGCACGGGTGTATGCCAACCGTGTTTGGTCGTGGTTGATGGGCGAGGGCTTGGTCGCGACCGAGAACAATTTTGGAACGACGGGCGAGTCTCCGTCGCACCCGGAGCTGTTGGATGCGTTGGCCGACACGCTGATCGATCACGGCTGGTCGACCAAATCCCTCGTTCGAACAATCGTCTGCAGTGATGCCTACCGCCGTGCCGTCACCGAAGACCCCGCGCGGATCGCGGTTGATCCGAACAATCGGCTGTACGCATCGGCCAGCGTCAAACGTCTTCCGGTGGAGGCCCTTCGCGATGCGATGCTGTGCGTCAGCGGTGAAATCGAACATCGCTGCGGAGGGTCGACGATCCGGCCGGGCACCTCGTCGGATTACAATTACAAACACGACTTGAAACGGCGCAGTCTCTATCTGCCGGTGTTTCGCAATTCCCTTCCACCACTGTTCGGGCTGTTCGACTTTGCCGATTCCAGCGTCTCGGTGGGTCAGCGCGGGCAAAGCACGGTCGCACCCCAGTCGCTGGCGATGATGAACCACACCTGGATCATCCAGCGCGCTCGGCAGGCCGCCAAGCGATGGATGCGCGCGTCCGCCGACGGTCCGGCCGAGTCGGTTTCAGCCGAATCAATTGTCGAGCAACTCTACCTCTCCTGCTACGCTCGGCGGCCGGATGCGGATGAACTTCAACTCTGTCTCGACTACCTCGGTGGTGAAAATGCATCGCCGAGTGAAGATCGGCTCGCCGACCTGATTCAATCCCTGTTTGCCTCCATCGACTTTCGGTATTTGGAATGAATGACGACATGACGCCCGACGGGGAACTGATCGCGCGACGCATGATGCTGCAGCAATCGGCCTGCGGTTTTGGTGCCTTGGCCTGCGGGGCGATGGCGGCCAGCTCGCTGACGGCGCCGACGTCGTGTGCGGCCGGCCCGGCGATGCCGCCCGGTCCGCATTTGATGCCCCGCGCCAAACGGATCATTTTTTTGTTCATGCAAGGCGGTGTCAGCCAAGTCGACTCGTTCGACCATAAGCCGGCACTGCAAACCCACGACGGTAAGAAGATGCCGTTTGACGATGCCCGCGAGTTCGCCCGATCCGGCCAGCGAGGCATCGAGCAACGGCTGATGAAGTCGCCATGGGAATTCAAACCCTACGGCCAGTGCGGGCGTTACGTTTCGGATCTGTTCCCCGAGACGGCGCGTCACGTCGACGACCTGTGCTTCATCCATTCGATGCATACCGATGGCGTCGCACACGGACCGGCGACGCTGTTTCTGCATTGCGGCTCGACCAACTTTGTCCGGCCCTCGGTCGGCGCTTGGATCTATTACGGGCTGGGCACAGAAAACACCGCGTTGCCGGGATTTGTTTCGATTGCACCCTCGATCGGCAACGGGGGGCCGCGAAATTATGGCAGTGCGTTTTTGCCCGCGCGATTCCAGGGGACACCGATCGGAACGGCCGGTCGCAGCGATCTGGAGATCGACAACCTGGTCCGCCAGGATGCGTCGCTGGAGCGCCAGAAAGCTCAACTGGAATTAATCGATCGATTGAATCGACGTCAGATCCAGCGACGCGGGATTCGCAACAGTGAATTCGAAGCGATGCAGCAGTCCTACCAACTCGCTTGGCGGATGCAGCAAGTCGCACCGGACATTTTGGATTTGTCCAGCGAATCGGCGACGACGCTTTCCGAGTATGGAATCGACGATCCCACGACCCAAGACTACGGCCGAAAGTGTCTATTGGCCCGACGGCTTTGCGAGGCCGGCGTACGATTCGTGCAAGTCAACTACGGCGACAACTCGGCCAACCCCGCATGGGACCAGCACTCGAATCTGCCCAAACATGCCACACACGCCAAGGCGGTGGATCGCCCGATCGCCGCGCTACTGGCGGATCTCAAACGACGGGGTCTGTTGGAAGACACCATCGTTTGGTGGGGCGGAGAATTCGGACGTACGCCGTATTCGCAGAGCAACGGCACCGGCCGCGACCACAACCCAGGCGGTTTTACGGTCTGGCTCGCCGGCGGCGGCTTTCGTCCGGGGATGGCCTACGGCCAAACCGATGAGTTCGGGTTCGCCAGCATTCAGAACAAGGTCCACATGCACGATCTGCATGCGACTTTGCTACACCAGCTGGGTCTTCATCACGAGCAATTGACGTATCGTCACGCCGGCAGAGACTTTCGCCTAACCGACGTTTACGGCCGCGTGATTGATGAGATCATCAGTTGAGTCGAAACTCGTCACGAGTTTCGTCGCGTGATCGCGTGTTAGTGTCCGACCAACTGAACGTTTTCGGCACGAGGTCCCTTGGGGCCCTGTCCGACGGTGTACGTCACTTCTTGACCTTCGCGAAGGTCATTGAATTCGACGCCTTCGACAGACGAACTGTGGAAGAACATGTCGTTGTTGCTTCCGTCGGTCGAGATGAATCCGAAACCTTTGTCGGTCACGCGTTTAATCTTGCCTTTTTCCATTTCCGTATCCATTGTTAAAAAACAGTTGTGTCTCGATGCGTTGCGAGAAACGTTCACGCAAGCTTGGAGACACGGTGGGAGTTATATCACGTTGGCGGTTCATCCGAACCGCCGTCAAAGCACCTCGATCGGAACCCGACACGATTGTGTTCGGCTCACAGGATCGCACCGCGTTGATGCGGCGCCGGTGCTTACGTGATCTTGAGTATCCGCCCTTGTACAGGGGCGAAGTCGTTGATTGATTTGAAGTTTATGACGAGGCTGAATCGTTGGGATCGACGACATCGGTTGCGTCGGGTGCGAGGTCAGCAACGGCGGATTTGCGTTCGTTGCGACGCTGTCGTTTCTCTTCCGCTTTACGTTTCTTTTCCATCTCGCGCTGTCGTTTGGCGAAGGTGTTTTGATTTTTCGTAATTTGATCGACTCCTCTTAAACTAGTAATGTGATGCACGTCCCCGGCTGGCGAGGACGTTGCGGCCGAGTGAACGCGACGTTAAGCCGTCTTTGGTCGCACTTCGACTTTAATCCGGTCGATGACGCGAGAGATTCCTTCGACGGACGAAACCGCCCTGAGAATTTGCTTGCGTTCGACTTCGTTTTTGATCGTACCGTTGAGCGTGACTTCGCCGCTGCGCACATCACCGCTCACTTTGGGTGAACTGGAACATTTCTTGGACAGGCGGCTTTGAACGTTTTTCAGCAGCGTTTTGTCTGGGATTCGATTTCCGAGGGCCATCGTTCACTCCTAGGTGAAACGGATGTAACAAATACCAGCGGCATCGGATCAATAGTTGCGCCGAATGAATGCACCGGGTATTGAATTGGAAATCCCGAAGGGGAAGGAAACGTTTCATCCGTCGCGTTCCTCCCGCGGTCCGGGAAAGGGATTGGCCGGCGACGGCTTGGCATCGCCCGGTCTGGTGGGGCTGTTTTTGCGGTCCGTGATGCCGTTGCCTCGAGGCGGTTCTTTACGATCCCCACCAGGAATCGAACGGACGGCATTCCCGCGCAGATTTCCACTGCGAAATGCCACCGCCATGGCTTGCGGAACCTGGGCCTCGGCGGTGACCAAATGGGCTCGATTTTCGGCGACCTTGGCGAGCATCTGTTGCGTGTGGGCCACCGCGTCGGCGCGGCGTGCTTCGGCCCGGGCGCGGGCGATTCGACCATCGGCATCGGCCTGATCGCGTTGCAACCGGGCGCCGATGTTTTCGCCGACGTCGATGTCTGCGATATCAATCGAGACGATGGCGAATGCGGTGTTCGAATCGAGTCCGTGGGCCATGGCGGCCTCGGAAATCTGAAGCGGCATTTCCAAGACGTCCATGTGCGTCGCCGACGACCCGATCGCGCTGACGATCGCTTGACCGACACGGGCGACGATCGTCTCCTCGGTCGCCCCACCGATCAATTGATCCAGATTGGTGCGGACGGTCACCCGTGCACCGACGAGTAACTCGACACCGTTCTTTGCGATCGCGCTGAGCAACTGCCGGCCCTCGCGGGCTTCGGGGCAATAAATGACTTTCGGCGTGACACTCGTCTGCACCGCGTGAAGCACGTCGCGGCCGGCCAGATCAATCGCCGCGGCGCGATCAAAATCCAGCTCGATCCCCGCGCGATGTGCCACGATGATCGCCTGAACGACGTTCATGACATCGCCGCCGGCGAGCGCGTGAATTTGCAAGTCCGCGGTCTGAATGCCGCCCTGACGATCGATCCGCAATCCGGCCTGCCGGCACATGATTTTTGCCGTGACCATCATCCGCAGATCCAACTTGAGCAGATACATCACGATCAAACTCTTCATCGTGATGTCCGCGCCCGACATGTAGGCTTGGATCCAGTACGCGCCGCATTTGCTGAGCACCCAGAACATCGCGATCGCGATCACACCCCCGATCAGCGCAGCGCCGACCAGAAGTTGCAGTTGGGAGGGCATCCCAATGCTCAAGACGGGTTCCAACAAGAACGCCAAATGTTTACCGCGCAGCTATCGTATCGCTCATCGAGAAAACAATTGCTCTCGACACAGCTTGTTCACATTCCGGCTCACCTCCATCGAGGCTCACCCAAGGACGTTCATCCAAGTGATGCTGACGCTCTTTAGATCATTGACCGCACCGACGATCAGATGGGTGCGGGGGGCTCGCGCGGTCGGCTTGATCGACACGCGTCGCCGATCGACCGGCATTGCAATGAATCACCGGTCGCTAATCATCATTCCATCCTACCGATGCCACCGCCGCCCGCAATGGAGAAAGTTCGCATTCGGTGAGAATAGGGGCGTTGGTGCCGGCAGAAACTTTTGGCGGGCTGTTGATCGAGTAAGCCGCGACGCGTAGGCGGCCGGGCATTCCGGCGCCCGCCCGAGGCCTGACGGCCAGCGGCTCACCATTGACTCGGCAGATCTCGACTCAAACGACAGCCCGCTTGCGGCCTGTCGCCAAAACCTCGCGAAACACAGCATATCAATGCTCCACAGCGTTACCCGAAATTGGGCACTCGATCAGGCCGCGATCGGCTGGTCCGCTCCACACAAGCTCTGGTAGAACCGGTTTTTACCGATCAATTCCTCGTGTTTTCCGCTGGCGGCGACCCGCCCCTGTTCGATCACGACCACGCGATGCGCCATCGCCAACGTGCTCGGTCGGTGAGTGATCATCACGCCGGTCCGCCCGACCAGGAACCTTTCGAGCGCCTGATGGATCAGCTGCTCGCTTTCCATGTCAATCTGACTGGTCGCTTCGTCGAGAATCAAGATATCGGGGTTGCGTAAGAACGCCCGGGCCAAAGCGATTCGTTGCATCTGACCACCGGAAAGGCGCATCCCGCCGGTCCCGAGGATGGTTTTGTAACCCTGCGGCGTCTTTTTGCGAATGAAATCGTCGGCGAAGGCCAGTTTGGCCGCCCGCGCGACATCGTGCGAATCGGCACCCGGGCTGCCGTAGCGAATGTTGTTTTCGATCGTGTCGTCGAACAGGATCGTCCGCTGGGTCACCAACGCAAGCCGCTTGCGCAGATCGCGGGTCCGCATTTGATCGATCGGCACGTCGTCCAACAGCACCTGTCCGCCTTGCGGGTCGTCGAAGCGACACAGCAGACTGATCATCGTGCTTTTGCCACAACCGTTGGGACCGACGATGGCAATCGTCTCGCCGTGGGGGATCTCGAGATCGATTCCGCGAAGCACCTTGGGGCCGGAGGGGTATTGATACTCGACTCCGGCGAACCGAATGTTCGCATGCGGTCGCTGGGGCGAACGGGGGACGGTCGGCTCTTCAACCCGGACGGGCATGTCAACGATTTCCATCACACGCACCGCCGCCGCGATGCCACGTTGCAATCCGCTCCAGACGTCGGCCAACTTGCGGGCCGGATCCGACGCACCGATCAAGAAGCTAAAGAACAAAAAGACTTGGCCTTGCTCCAGCGGTTCGGTTGTCATCTGCAAACCGAACAGATGCGTCTGTTTGTTAAGCACCAGATAGCCGCCGGCCAAGATCGCCAGGGACACGGTGGTCATGCCCATCAATTCCGTCGTCCCGCGAGCCAGCGTATTGTAGAACGCCATCTTCATCGTTTTCTGGTAGTAGGCGAACGTGCCGCGGCGAAGTCGGGCCCGCTCGAACGCCTGGGTGTTGGACGCTTTGACCAGACGAATCCCGGCGAAGGAATCATTGAGCATCCCGTACAACTGGCTCATCTCTTCCATCGCCCGCTTGCTGGCTCGACGGATGGCGCGACTGAGTTGTTGCATCACCAGCGCCAGGATCGGAGAGACGATCAGCACCAGAAACAGCAACCGGTGACAAACGATGGCCGCACCGATCAAACAAGCCATCATCTTCAGCGGCTCGCGGATCATGCGTCCGAGCAAAGTCGACACGCCCGCGGTGACCAGCGCGACATCATTGGTCAATCGCGCCGTCAAATCGGCCGAGCCGTTTTCGCCAAAGGCATCCAGATCCAAACGGAGCGCCTTGCGAAAGAAGATCGCACGCAAATCGATCGCCGTCCGCCCACCGACATACTGCACCCACATCATGTTGGCCGTCAGCGCCACCAATTTCAGCGCCGTGCCGACGACCAAGAACGTCAAAATGGCCAACAACGTCCCAAACGGCGTCGTCGGGGCGTAGGCGTCGACCCAGGGTTTGGCTTGGCGATACCAATGAGACTTGCTGGTCTGACGCGCCGCCTGGGCGCGGAGTTCGTCAATGGAATCCCCTCCGGTCGCCGCGCCGGACTCGATCCGGGCGATTTGAGCGGTGTACGTTTCAGCCGCCTGGTCCGCTTTTTCAATCGACTCCTGGACGTATTCCGAAAGCGTATCGCCGGCAAAGACGACATCGACGATCGGCAACACTGCACTGATGTTGGCACTCCACAACAGTGCGATCGCCAGTGAGGAAACAGCGATCCCGACGACGGCCCAGTGACGTCGAAAAGCCAGTCTTAATACTCGAACGAAAGGCGTGTTCACGGGGCCGTCCTTGGTCACCGTCGTGGGCGATGCTGTCAAATGGGGCGATCGACGAATCGGAAATGTCGAGGATGATTGTCGATTCGCGCGGGAAACAACCGCGTTTTAGCGAAACGCGTTGGCCGTGGCCAGTCCGTTCTGGAAACTCAAGATCGATGGACGCCGTCGATCAAAAAATCCCTGCACCGAATTCGGTGTCGTCGCCGCCGACGCGCTTCTCTTCCTGCTCGCTCGAGGTTCGTTGTTTGGACGGACTCGGCGAGGCGTGGGGCGGATCAATCAACGCGGTGTCCACGTCTTCGCCGGCATCGGCAAAGTCGTCGTCGTATCGCGAACGATAGCCTGGCTGTTGGCAACGACTCAGTTCCGATTCGAACTCTCGAATCACCGCGTCCTGAATCAGTTCGCGGCACTCGCTGTTGATCGGATGGGCGACGTCGGCATACAGTTTTTGCGGCGAATCGAGCGCGCCGTCGCTGTCGAACGAAAGCTTGTTACCGCAATGGTTGCAGTAGCTCGCTCGCAAATGATTCTTGTGGTGGCAGCGATTGCAATGACCGGTCAACTTGCGACTCGGCATCGCCACAAAGGGTCCGTTGGAACCGTCGATGATCTTCAAATCACGGACCACGAAACAGCCATCGATCGTGATTGAACAAAACGCTCGCAGCCGATCTTCCGACGACTCCATCAACTTGATTCGAATCTCCGTTATCTCCACGATCTGAACTCCCTCGCGATTGACTGCGTTCTAGCTCGGCTCGATTTCAATGGGTGTCGCAGCAGGAACCGTTTGCGCCACTCGAAGCAAAACACCAGGTTGCAACTCGGTCTCTAAACGCTTCACGATCTCCGTGGCCTGTTCGGCATCCTTGGCAAGACCAAAACATGCCGAACCGCTACCGGTTAGTTGACACGGTTGGAGTCCGCATTGCCACAGTGATTCTAATAATTCGTTCAGCTGTGGCAGAATTTTCAAGGCCGGCTCGGTCAGGCGATTCATCATCGCCTTGCCCATCCGCTCGTGATCGCCACGCCGAAACGCCTGCAAAAAAGTCTCGGAAGAAACCGGTTGCTGGGGTACATTCAACTGTGCGTAAACGCCCGCTGTGGACAGGCTGGTCGAGGGATAAGCCACCACAAAGTGTATCGATGGACAGGTCTTCAGCGGTGACAATAATTCGCCGCGACCGGTCGCATGGGCAGCCATGGGCGACTGGCTGTCGCCCGTCGCCAGAAAGAACGGAACATCGCTGCCGATCGACGACGCGATCCCGTGTAGCACTTCTGACACGTTGTCAAATTGGTGAATCTGGGCAGCACAGTCAATCGCGTGGGCTGCGTCACTGCTGGCACCGCCCATCCCGGCCCCGGCGGGAATCCGTTTGCCCAGTCGCACGCGGAAGCCCGTCTTGACGCCAAAGCTGGCCCGAAAGGCCGCCAGGGCGCGGACAACGAGATTGGAGTCGTCGGTGGGAATCCGCAGCAACTCGGGCACGCGGCCATCGCCGGCGTCCAACCCCAACTCGCCGGCAACCGACTCGACCGAGGGCAACCAATCTGCCGTCAATTCGATTCGCGGCTGGGGAATCGATTCGATCTCCAGTTCGTCGCGCCAGTCGATCGCCGCCATGACGGTGTCGATCTCGTGGTACCCATCATCACGGCGGGCCGGAATCTCCAGGAACAGATTCAGTTTTGCCGGCGGCGAGGTTCGGGCGATCGTCATGATGGTTTCAAGCCCGTTGGTTCGACCAAAGCGAAAGCAGTTCGACTAAGTGTTCGGTGGCGGCAACCATTTCGTCCAGGCACGCGAATTCACGAACGCTGTGGATATTGTGTTGGCCGCTGGATAGATTGGGCGTCGGCAGACCTTTTTCGGTCAGCACGCTTCCGTCGGTCCCGCCGCGAACGATCTCTTTGGTGCACGGGCGCCCCAAGTTTTCAAACGCTTGTTCGGCCAAGGTGACCGCCTCGGGCAGCTTGGCCAGGCCATCGCCCAGATTGCGATATTGCCGCCGCGTGTTGACTTCGACTTTCAATCCCGGCCATTGCGATTCCACGGTGCCGGCGATCTGTCGCAAGGTTTCCGCGTACGTTTCCAAGTCGGCGGCATCAAAGGATCGAAGGATCAATTCGACCGTCGCTTCACCGACTCCGCCGCTGATGGAATTGGCGTGGATGAACCCTTGCCGGCCGTCGGTGGTTTCCGGAGTGTCGGTTTCGCGAGGCAGTGCGGCAATGAAATCGGCGGCGCCACGAACCGCGTTGATCATGCGGTCTTTGGCAATCGACGGGTGAATGTTGTCTCCGATAAAGCGCACCGTGGCAGCGTCAGCCGAAAACGTTTCCACGTCGACGATACCGGCTCCGCCGCTGTCGAGGGTGTATGCCACATCGGCGGCCAGTTTTTGCAAATCGATCTTGTCGGTGCCATGTCCGATTTCTTCATCGCACGTCATCACGACTTTGACCGGACCGTGTTTCAATGTTGGGTTCTCGATCAGCGTTTCGACCAGTTCCATGATGATGGCGACACCTGCTTTGTCGTCACCACCGAGCAGCGTGGTGCCATCGGTGGTGATTAACGTGGCACCGACCAGATCGCGGAGCGCCGGGCAGGCGTCGACACGGATCACTTCACCGTTGGCCAGTTCAATGTCGCCGCCGGGATAGTTTTCGATCACGCTGGGACAGACGTTTTCGCCGGGTGCGTCGGGCGATGTATCGACGTGGGCGACCAGTGCGACGACGGGCACCTCGGCATCGCCGACGGTGGACGGAACGCTCGCATAGACCAGGGCGTGTTCGTCTTGACAGACGTCCGCCGCCGACATCGCCTCAAGTTCGGCGGCGAGCAATTTGCCGAGTTCCCGTTGGCCTTCGCTGCTGGGATAAGTCCCGCTGCTGGGATCGGCGGTGGTGGCGATGCGAACGTACCGTAAAAAACGGTCCAACAATCGGCGGCGGTTGATTTCGAACATGTGTCGTTTTGTGTTAAGCTCGTGCGGCAGGGGTCGGAAACGGATCCACACCCCAAACACGTTTTTTGAACCGGGATCAAGGTGATTGATGAGCGAAGACGTTTCCCATCTGGTATTTGACTGCGAAAGTATCGCCGATGGGGCGCTGATCGCGAAAGTCCGCTACCCCGGCCAGTCGCTTTCGCCGCAGGACGCCATCGCGCGTTATCAATCGGAATTGATGGAAGAGAAAGGGACCACGTTTATCCCGTATACGTTTCAGATTCCCATTGCGGTGGTGGTCGCCAAGGTTTCCAAAGACTATCGGCTGATCGATATTGTTTCCCTGGACGAACCGAATTTTCGCAGCCACGTGATCACGGCCCATTTTTGGAAGGGCTGGGAGATTTACAAGCGTCCCCAATGGGTCACCTTCAACGGCCGAACCTTTGATCTGCCGCTGATGGAACTGGCCGCTTATCGCTTCGGCATCTCGATCGCGCCCTGGTTCAAGAACGACGGGTATCGATCGCCACGGAATCGATTCAGCGTCGATTCACACCTGGACTTGCAAGATCTGTTGACCAATTTCAGCGCTTCACGCTTCAACGGCGGACTGAATCTGGCCACCAAACTGCTCGGCAAACCCGGCAAGATGTCGGTCACCGGCGACCAGGTGCAACAACAATTTGATGACGGTGACCTCAAGGGCATCAGCGACTACTGCCGCTGCGATGTCTTGGACACCTATTTCGTCTTCCTCCGCTCAATGGTGCTCAGCGGCAAGATGACGCTGGAGAAAGAAATCGAGATCACGGCCGAAAGCAAGGCCTGGATCGAAGCCAAAGCCGCCGACTGCGAAGCCTACGCGACCTACCTGGAACACTGGGAAGACTGGTCCGATCCCTGGGAGAGTGAGTCGGCGGATGCCGAAGGGTGAGAGTGACGAGGGCGACAGTGTAGGAAGAGGTTTGGCAGAATGATCCGGGGCAGAATGATGTTCAGACCGCTCCGATCGCAGACCTAAAATCATTCTGCCACATCATCATTCTGCCATCTCTCCGTCTTCACACCTTTCAGATCTCGCCCTTGAGGTATTGCAACCTGCGGATCACTTCGCCCTTGGGATCGATCGGCAGCAAGACCGGCAGGAACTGAAACTTGTCCGGGTCCACCTCGTAGCCATGGAAGTCACGCAGGAAGACGATCGTGTTGAGCATCCGCAACAGTTCCGGTTCGTTGGTCGCACGTTGCAGCGATCGATAGAGGAACGGTAGGGTGTCGATGTCGCTGTGCACGGCCAGATACTCGACGGCTCGCATGACGACCAGCGGTTCGACGTCGACGAGGAATTTTTCGATGGCCGGAATCAGCGGTTTGGCGGCTTCACCCAATGAACTGCAAGCGACCAAGGCCCAATAACGGACCCACGGATCGGCATCGTCGAGTGCTGCTTGGATTCCCGGCAACGCTTGTTCGCTCGGCAGCAATGCCAAGTTCACCGTGTCGATGTACTTGGTGATTTGTCCGCTGTGTGATTCGCCGAACACCGTCGGATTGTTGATCGCTTCATCGACCATCACCGCTTCGATCACAAAGCTCAGATCCGGAAGCGACTTGAGTCGATCGTCCAATTGATCACGCATCATTTTCAATTGCTGCGCGTGCTCGGGATTGGACGCCAGGTTGTTGATCTCGTACGGATCGGCCGCCAAGTCGTACAACGCTTCGGGCGCCTTGGCTTCGTAGAATTGTTTTGCCGCACCGGTCAGCTTTCCTTGCTGGTACAGTTCGCGCCACTGCTGGTACGCCAAACACTTGTATCGATAGTTGTTCTGCAGACCGTCGGGGTAGAAAGACTCGAAGTTGCGGATGTATTTGAAGTCGCCGATCCGCAGCGACCGGACGAGTTCGTATTTTTCGTCGAACCGATCCGCATACCCCAATGTTTCGTCGCGGCGATCGACTTTGTCCGGGTCGGCGTCGATCCCCAGAAACGGTTTCCCGTCGACACCTTCGGGTTGCTCCAGTCCGGCCAAACTCAACACGGTCGGCCCGAAATCAACAAACTCCACAAACCCCTTGGTGCGCGAACCGAGTTGACGTGCGGCCAGCGATTGAAAACGCTGCGGGACGCGAACGACCAGCGGAACGTGCAGGCCGGATTCGTACAGGTACCCTTTGGATCGTGGCAGCACGCCGCCGTGGTCGCCGAAATAAAACACAAACGTGTTTTCCAGTTGTTCGTCTTCGCGCAGCTGGTCGATCACGCCGCCGACAAGTTCGTCGATCTTCATCATCCGATCGTGATACCGGGCGCGGGTGTAACGGAACAGCGGCGTCTCGGGAAAGTAATCTTGGAGCTTGACGTCGGCCGGATCGGTGACCGTCTTTTCCTGCATCTGGGCTTCGCTGAAGTGCAATCGGCTTTCGTGCGAATCGGCAAACGTTTGAACATGAAAGAACGGCATCGACGCGTCCGGGCGGTTCCTCCAACTCGCCTTCCGACTCGACTCGCTCCAAACATCGGATCCCTTGACCGCGTTGTAGTCCTCTTTGCTGTTGTTGGTCGTGTAGTAACCGGCCGCTCGCAGGTAGGCCGGAAACATCTGCAAATCCTCGGGCATCGGCATCGCGACATGACGACGATGGAATTGCGTGCCGATCCGCGGGGCGTAACATCCGGTGATCAACGTGGTGCGGGCGACCGAGCAGACCGGTGCATTGGAGAACGCACGATCGAAGGTCACGCCGTGGGCCGCCAGCGCTTCGATGTTGGGTGCCGGAGCCCCGGCGGGGTCAAAGTGACGAAGGTAATCCGCCGAGTTGTCTTCGGACATGATCCAAACGACGTTGGGTCGGCCGGGAGGGTCGGCCGCGTCCGCGGTGGCCGAAAGCTGCGTCAGCAGAACCAGGCCGAGGGCGAGACGAACAGCGACCGCAGAGAGACAAATGGGGGGGATGAAACGCGTCATCAGGAAGGAATCCAGTGCAAAATGATCAAAGAAGGAGGCCTTGGTGGTGGTAATTCTAACCCGAATCGCCCTCCCGAGCAGGTTTCTGGAAACAAGGCTTGCCGAAACAGGGGGCCAGCGGGCATAATCCGCGACCCGAAAAACGGCATGCACCCCCACAATCACACCTGTCTGAATTGACGTCCGATGGCTAAGAGCAAGAAAAAGGCTGAAACGGTCTTCCTGGTTTGCGAAGAAACCGGCGACTACAACTACACCTTGAAGCGGAAGCCCGGCGGCGAAAAGCTTCGTCTGAAGAAATACAGTCCGCGACTGCGCCGCCACACGTGGCACGGCGAAAAGAAAAAGTAGCACGTTTGAAACACCCTCCCCTGTGAAGGTCGTGCAGTTTGAAAGTCACCCTCCTGGCAGGAGGGGCGAGCGAAGCGAGGGGAGGTCGATCGGCGAATCGCGGCGTTCATTTCAATCGTGATGGGCGACGCCAAGTCCTGTGACTTGCGCCGATCCTCCATGCCTTGCATGGTAGACTGCGCATTGTCCGCTGGACTGTGTCCGCTGGACTGTGCCCGCTGGACTGCGCTCGCTAGACTGTACCCCGGTAGGCGGCCTTCTTTCGCTGCACCCGGGTTTGAAACGCGTCACGCGCCCCAACGTAAGTGAGTCCAAGGATGAAACGGAAATGGCGGATCGTTCCCCATGATGCCGCCCGCGTTGACCAACTGATCCGTGGATCCGGATTGCCGCCCGTCGTCGCTCAGCTTCTGGTCAGCCGCGGCGTCTACGATCGCAAAGCCGCCGACGCCTTCTTGTCGACCAAACTGACGGGACTTCGCGACCCCCAAGAATTGCCCGGTGTCCCCGAAGCGACCGAATTGATCGCCGAGGCGATCGCTGCGAAAACGCCGATCGCGATTTACGGCGACTACGACTGCGACGGGATGACCGGAACCGCGATCCTGTACAACGGCTTGAAACTGCTCGGCGGTAATGTCGCCTATCACGTCCCCAATCGATTGGAAGAAGGGTACGGGTTGAACGCTGACGCGATTGGCAAACTCGCCGATCGCGGCAAAAAGATGATCATCTCGGTCGACTGCGGCATCACCAGCGTGGCCTGCGCCGAACTCTGCAAGGAGCTGGGCGTGCAACTGATCATCACCGATCACCACACGCTCGACGAAACCCTGCCGGACGCCGACGCGATCGTGCACCCGCGACTGCCCGGTACCCATTATCCCTTCGGCGAACTCTGTGGCGCCGGCGTGGCCTTCAAATTGGCTTGGTCGCTGTGTCAAAAGATCTGCGGATCCAAGAAAGTGACCGAACCCTTGCGGCGCTATCTGATGCAGTCCCTGTCGTTGGCCGCCATCGGAACCGTCGCCGACGTGGTGCCGTTGGTCGACGAAAATCGGATTCTGGTCGCGCACGGCTTGCGAATGCTCGGCAGCGAACCGTTGCCCGGTCTGGCCGAGCTGATGAAGATCACCAAACTGGACGAAGCCACCACGCTGAACACCGAGAGCATCGCGTTCAACCTGGCGCCCCGGTTGAACGCGTCCGGGCGACTCGGACAAGCCCAGTTGGGCGTGGAGTTGTTGACGACCACCAACGCAGAACGGGCCACGGCACTGGCCGAATACATCGACCAGCTCAACAAGAACCGCGACAGCTTGCAGCGCAGCGTCACCCTGGCTGCTCAGAAGCAAATCAAAGAGAGCTTCGACGCCGAAAACGACCCCGCGCTGGTGCTCGCCGGCGTCGGTTGGCACCAGGGCGTGATCGGAGTGGTCGCCGGTCGGCTGAGCGACAAGTACGCCAAACCGGTGATCATCCTGTCGATGGATGCCTCCGGGAAAGCGGAAGCGGTCGGATCGGGTCGCGTCGGGGGTACGGCGATTGACCTGCACGCCGCACTGGCCAATTGCGCCGACCGACTGGTCCGGTTCGGCGGACACAAAGCCGCCGCAGGGCTGACGATCGACGAACGCCAAATCGATGGGTTCCGCGAAGACTTTTGCGAAGCGGTTTCCGAACAATGGACCGCCAGTGAAATCGAACCGGAGATCGTGATCGATGCCGAAGCGTCCTTCGGCCAATTGAATCTGAACACGATCAAACAGATCGAAACCCTCGAGCCCTTCGGCGCGGGCAACCCGCGCCCCACGTTGCTCTGCCAGAACGTCACCCTGGCCGAACCGGCCCGCCGCATGGGCAGTGGCGATCGCCATCTGACGGTGCGTCTGGATCAAGGCGGCAAGACCGTCCGCGGTGTTGCCTTCGGCGCCGGCGATTGGTGCGATGAACTCAACGCCTGTGACGGACCGATTCAAATCGCCTATCGCCCGGTGATCAACGAGTTTCGTGGCTTCCGTCGCGTTGAAATTCACGTCGTCGATTGGAAACCCGTGCACGTCGGCGTGGCCACCGGCTGACGCCGTACGACGTCCTTTCCAGGTCGTCGAAACAACGACGCGACCGCCCGGTGGGTAACGCTGTGAAGCATTTTTCCCCAGTGTTTCTATCGGATTTAGCGGCAGGGCGTGAGCCCTCCGGTTCCTCATCTTTGCTTAAACACCGGAGGGCTCGCGCCCTACCGCTAAAAAATGCTTCACAGCGTAGCCCGCAAGGGCCGTCGTACCCCAGAGAATCTTTATCCCACCAACCCACGCCGCAATGCCCTCGCCGCGGCCGCCGGATCAGCGGCGTCGTTGATCGCGGCGGTGACGGCGATCCGGTGAAACCCGCACGCGGTCACCTGATCGAGATTCTGGGGGTTGATGCCGCCGATCGCAAACGCGGGTCGAGGCGTTTGACGGGTTTCCTCATGTACCTGTTTCAGAAACGCCGTCCCGGCATGGGCGTCAAAGGACTTCGTGGTGCTGGGAAATGTCGGTCCACATCCGATGTAGTCCGCACCGTCGGCAATCGCTTGATGAACCTGGGCGATGTCGTGCGTCGACACACCGACCAGACGCCCGCCGCCGAGCACGCGTCGCGCCATGATCGCGGGCAACTCGTCTTGCCCGACGTGAACTCCATCGGCCTCCGCAGACAATGCGATATCGGCGCGGTCATTGACGATGAACAACGCACCACAATCCTTGGCAATCGCGACGCCCACCTTGGCCCGCTCGAACAGCTCGCGATCGGAAGCCTGTTTATCGCGTAGCTGAAAGACATCGACGCCGGCTTGCGACAACGACCGAATCGTTTCGACAAACGTCACTTCGGACGAACCGCAATCGATCAACAGATACAGCACCGCATCGGCCAGCCGCCGTGTTCTGCGATGGGCCAACGCCTGAAGCTCGATGCGACGATGATGCGTGTAGGCCCGATAACGCAGTGATTCGATCCGCCGAGCAAATTCGACGTCGATCGTTTTTCCGTATTCTTCCAGAACCCGCAGCGATTGTTGCACCCGCTCGGCCGCCGCGCTGATCACGTCGGCAATCTCCGTCCGCGAGTACTCAGCGGCGGTTTGCAGCGTGGTGCCGACATCGGCCTCGGTATCGCGGGCGGTGAGCAACTCCGCCCGGTTCAACCGGGACAGCGCCGCGGCGAGTTCGTGACGCAACGCCTTCGCCGCACCGGCACTGTCGGAATCCTCCAAACCGAAGCGGGCAAACTCTTCGATCGTGCGAATCCCCTCGGCCGCCCGATTCGCCGACGCATCCAGAATTCGGTAACTGATCTGTCGCGAGTCGTTCAACGGCTTGGTCCAAACAATCAAGGCAATCAAAACTAAAACCGGGCGTCGGCGGACAACAGTTATCATGCATTCCGGTCGCCCTGTCGAGCGAGCCGACCGACGGCTTGCGGCGATCGGCTAATGATCGTTCGCTATCAGCCGGTTCACACTGGCGTCCGGACGCCTCGGTTGATGTTCACTTCGCGGCGTCAAGCCAGCGGACGAAATTCATGCGTCGCGGAGTTGTACATCAGGAAGGTCTTGCAGTGCGCCAGGTAGAACAACGCGTGCACTCGCAAGTCTCCGTCGGCGACCGCTTGTTGGACCGCCGGATGCTGATGGAGTGATTTCACCTTAGACGCGAAATCGTCTTTGGCGCGACTGGCCTTGTTCAGCATCGTTCGTGCCGCTCCGATCAGTTGATGACCTGTTTCGCCCTGGGCGGAGTCCTCGAGGGGGTCGTCGTCGCATCCCTCGGAGTGCCCCACCAGCCACAGACGTTGAACGCCGCTCCGAGCTACCGCGCTGTCGAGCAGCGACGCCAAGCCGGCGGATTGAAACTCCCACTGCGACTGGTGCACCGTCAACATGCAACTCGACTCCATCGCAGCGGCCTTGGCCAGTCGGCTGTGGAGATCCGGGTCATCGTGAGCGATCAACAACCAATCGATTGTCGATTCGTCCTCCGTGATCGCGTGTTGCACTCGATCGATCGAGTGACTGGACAAGAAGGTGGCGTCACTGCTTTGGGACACGTGCTTCGACGACGCGTGATGGACGGGTGGATTTGCAAGTAGAGACATGGTTGGTTCCTTATTCGCTTCAAGTAACAACGGGGAGTTCAATCGGTTTGGGGTTCAAGGGGTAGAGCCGGTCGCCACGGCGTTGCGGTGGATGCGGCACCAATCCGTTCGGGCATATCGGTAACACTCGCCGTGATCGATCGCGGTCAAGTGCATCCATCGGTTGTCGATCAGTTCCTTGAGGTGCGGATGTTTCTCAAGGACCCGATCGATCGATTCGCGTGAGGCGGCGATGACGACTTGCAATCGCATCGGCCGGTGTTGCAATTGCTTGCCGTCGTGAATCGATTGCGTCGGCAAACCGGTCTTCAAATCGCCGCCACCGCCGGACAGGATGCCGAACCCGCCGACGACGTTGTGGATCGTTTTGTCGCCGCTGCCGAAGTGATGGTTGTCGACCGTTGAAGCGTAGTACTGCATGTTGATCCAATGTGCGACCACCATCGGCGCGGTCATGATGTTCTCCAGCACCGCGCCGTCTTCGTCGGCCGCCGCGTTGTAGCTGTGCAAGAACACACGACCGTCCAGGTTCATGTTTTGGGTCAGCCCGCGGGGACCGATCACGAATGCCGCGTTGCCGGCCAGCCCCCATTCGGGTCGGACTTCGGACCAATCGAGCGCCCGACGGATCACGTCGGACGACGATTGGGCAGCGACGAGCGGGGTGCGTTCCTGGCGTGTCTTTTCCGAGGCGATCCGGGTTTGATCAATCAACTCCTGCACGTCACCGCGGTGCGACGCCGGCACGCCATGGAGATCAAAGCAATCGATGCGATCGGTCGTCGTGTTGTGCAGTGCCGCCAAAAACAGCGTGTCCTCGGGGATCACGATTCCACGTTCGGCCAAGCGTTCACGGACGAACGGTTGATTCAGTAGCAATGCTGCGAATCGCGCGTTCGGTTCGCCCGAATGCCCGCCACAGGCACCGCAGTCCAAACCGGCGGCCAGCGGATTGTTTTTCGTTTGGCTGCCATGGGCGCACAGCACCACCAGTCGTGCAAAGCCATCGACCAAACCGAGATTGCGAAGCATCGATTCGGCCAGGTCGGCCTGACGCGATGTCGTCCAACCCTGACGATTGAGCCCGCGGAGGGTCGGTCCGATGGAGGCGTCCGACGCGTGGGCCGGCGGCTCGTCATGGTTGCGATTGATACGTATGGCGGAGTTGGTCCATAGTTTTGCCGAATAAAACAGCCCGGTCGTTTCGACGAATGAAAAGCATCCGACGGCTGATTTTTGGAAGCCGTGCCAAAGCTTGCTCCACAACCCTTCACGCTGTCGCGCGACGCGGAGTTCGACTTCGCATCGGGCATCGCCATCGGCCAAGCCTTCGTGCAGCTTGAAACTCGGGCGAATCAGCGCCGGCACGTTGTCGTCGCCGTGTTGATCTCCCAACCGCACATACTCGATCGGCATGCCGAAGAATCCGGCAAATCCATACGTTTCGATTTCCGGAGTCGTTGATTCCAGGTGTCGGCGGATTCGCTCGCTACGCACGTCGATGCAAAAGACCATCTGGGCCAGCTTCCGCGCGGGTTGCTTCGGACCGTCGGTCGATAGCTGGGCGAGAATCTGGTCTCGATAGCTGATCTCGCTGGCCCGCAGCAGCAGCATTCGCACGGCAGTGTCGTCATCAGAATTTCCTTCCGGGATGCGGAAGGTCGCCGCTTCGTCGTCGATCATCGCATCCCAGCGGACGCTCAAACTCGTCGCCTCAGCCAGCGCAACATCGTAGGCCGTTCGCGCGGCCAACAGTCCGATCACGTGTTCCGTCGCAGTATCGGGATCGATGTCGTCTTGATACTTTGCCCACGCGAACCAGCCCGGCATGCTGAAGGCCTGGCACAGCAAGAAACTTTCCCACAGCGGCCTGGGGATTTGCAATCGAGTCAGCAGGTCGGCGATCGCCGCGACGGGCGTGTGGGGTAGTTCCGCCACAAAGCGACGAAATCCTGTCAGCCCAAGAATCTCGGGATTGCAATCATGAATCGCCGCGCTCCGCCACGCTTGAAAGACCGGCAACTCCTTCCAGGGGCTGTTCCAGCTGGATTGGAATTGATCGTAATGTGCCGAGCAAAACTTGCCCAACTCGTCGACGATCGTTCCGCTCCATCCCTGCGGCGAGAACTGGTCGGCCAGCTCGGCGATCGTTCGAATCGGACGTTGACCGTTGCGCGTCGTGGGATGCCGGTCGAGTGACTCGCCGCTCGTGGACACACGCAATCGATCCATCACTTGGTCGACGGACAATGGAACCGAGACCCCATCCTGCCGGCTTTCCGCAATCGCCTGACGAACATCGTCGATGGTGAAGCGACCCTTGGCGTACTGGGATCGATAATACTGAATCGGCATCAGCAATTCGCAGTCGGAAAAGACTTGCAGAAACGCGCGAGCATCGGCAAAGGGGCGTCCGGCGATTCCGCTGTACGGATTGATCGCGACGTAGTCTTTCAACGGCCAGACTTTCGAAACCACTTGCGTGACACCGGCAAGGATCTCTTCGATCTGACGATAGATGTGGGGTTGGTCGTAGGCAGGGGAAATGAAGGTGTCGCTTGTTTGCTCGGTCGTGAACGGGGCGTTTGACATGGGGGGATTCTTGATGGGGGTGATGGGGTTGTAAGGTGATGGGGTTGTAAGGTGATGGGGTTGTAAAACGTTTGTCGCAAGCGACGCGATTCAGCTTTTCGAAAGCGAACCAAAAACTCGGCGTAGAACGCTCTCGACGTAGAAACCGTTGCTGGCATGCACGTACCAGCGACCGCCTCGGGACTCCGGCCCGCGCCGCGTTGTGGCTCGCTCGGTCCAAAGCATCGAGATGAATCCACAACCGATGATCGATCCGATGACCGCCCATTGCATGACCGGTAACGTCACGACCGGCACACTGTCGGCGACAAAACCGTCGACGATGCGGTAGGAAAACGCGTAGAGAAAACAGAGCGCGAGCGCAAAGGCACTGCTTTGCAACACGAGCCGTCGATCCGCACTCGCATAGACCTTCTCCAGCCAGTGGGCGATCGCCAGACACAAGACCGCACCCAACACCAATCCACCAGGTTTGGTCGAAGGGTTGATTCCCAGCGTGAGACTGGCAAGTGCCAAGCAACCCAGTGACACACCGGCGGCGGCCAGCCCCGTCGTCACCCATCGCGGCGCCTCGCCGCCGTCCGCTTTCCGGTCTGACCTCGCCCCCGCCACAGCACCCATGCGGGACCGCTGGGCGATCGCGTCCCCGCTGCCGAGAAACGCGTGTGCCTTGTACATCGAATGGGCCAAGATGTGCAGCAGCGCCGCGGAGAAGGCTCCCAAGCCGCACTGCAACATCATGAAACCCATTTGCGCGATGGTCGAATAAGCGAGCGACTTCTTGACGCTGGTTTGGGTCAACATCACGACCGCGGCGTAACACGCCGTGACGGCACCGATCGTCGCCAGGACGGCCAGTGTCCATGGAGCGGCGGAGACAATCGGGCTGGTTCGTACCAACAGGTAACCTCCCGCGTTGACGATCCCCGCATGCATCAGGGCGGACACCGGAGTCGGTGTTTCCAACGTCTGGGGCAACCAAGTGTGAAACGGGAACTGGGCGGATTTGATCGCCCCAGCCAAAACCAGCAACAGCGCCGCGGTTTGCAGCGGAACGCTGGCGGACGAAAGGTCGGCGACGGCGGTAAACAACTCGCTCAGGTACGCGGTTCCGAATTCGCGGTAAAGAAGGATGCAGGCGATCGCCAAGGCCACGTCAGCGATGCGGATGACCGCAAACTTGGTCCAGGCGGCCCGCACCGCCGCCGCTCGCGTCGAGTCGTGCAAGAGCAAGTGATGCAGCCCGATGCTGGTCATCAACCAGGCGATGTAGAACAGCAGCAAGTGTCCCGAAAGGACCATCAAGGCGACCGCCGCAAGCGTGAATCCGGTCCAAAGAAAATAGTTGCCTTGCGATCGATCGCCGTCGAGGTAACGCACCGAGTAGCGACAGATCACCCAGCCGATGAAGCTGACCATCAAAAACATCAGCGTCGAAACGCCGTCAAGGTAGATCGGCAACGGATCGGAGCCACCGCCGGGAAACCCGGCGTGCCAGGCATCGGGGTCGCTCGAGCCGAAGGCGAGCCGCAGGGCCATGCCGATCGTCAGCACCGAAGCGACGGCCAATTGCACGGTGGCCAGGGCGGTCACCCAGGTGCGGATCGCCAGCGGTGCGGCGTCGGCGTCGCGGCGGGGGACAACCGTCGCCAAGGCGAGCAGCAGCACCGCGGGCAGGGCTGAAATGGTTAAAATGGTCCACGCCATCAGGTCGGCCTCCAGGGCAAGTCGCAAAACACACGAAGCACAAAACGCGAAAACTGAAACACGTCTTACAATACACGAACCATGAAACACGACACATTTGTCGTCAATAGTGTTTCGTGTGTTTTGCCTGTTGGCTTGAGTCGGTTTGGGGGCCGGAGCGGCGGCCGGGGCGAGAAAACACGGGTTTTTGGCGGCGATAAAATTCACGAATTTTTTTTCGTGGTTTCGGGTGCTAGAATGGATTTCCAGTGCAACGAGAACTCCAGGCGGACCGAACCCGAATGAAATCCAACGTCAAAAAAAAGCGTTCCAGCAAGGTCGACGACCGACCCAAACCCAGCTCTTCAGCCCTCAAGGGGAGTGCTGCCAAGGCGAAAGAGGGTGGTTCGCGGTGGACGTTTCTGACCAACCACTCCCACGTTCTGATCGTCTTGCACGCCGAGCCGGAACTGGTCCTGCGGGAAGTTGCCGCGCGGGTGGGGATCACCGAGCGGGCGGTCCAGCGGGTCGTTCAAGACCTGGAAGAAGGTGGATTCATTCGCCGCGAGCGGGTCGGGCGTCACAACCGCTACGAGGTGCGACCGGACGTTCCCCTACGGCACCCGATCGAATCGCATCGCAATATCGGCGATCTGTTGAAGCTGATCACCGGCTAGTCTTCGCTGGACTGCTTCAGTTCCATCAGCCGTTGGTTGTAGGCGGCGATGGTTTCCTTGCGTCGCAGCATGCCCAGAAAAACGCCCGGACGCTGGGGATCCAGGACCGGCAATTCGTCCAGGTTGTGCGACGTGAAGCGGCGCAGCGCGGTGTTCAGATCGTCGTCGGGCGTCAGGTACAGAAAGTTGTCCACCATGATGTCGCGGGCGACCGCCAGGTTCCACAGCGTGTCGTCGTACAAGTACGCGCGGACGTCGTCATCACTGAAGATGCCGACCATCTTCTGATCGGCGTCGACGACGGGAAAGTAATCTTGGTTGGTGTAGGCCAATCGATGCACGATGCTATCGAGCGTCATGCCTTCGGGAATCAAGATCAGCTTGCGGTCTTTTTGATACAGGTCGCCGACGATCAATCCTTCCAGCACATCGACGATGAAGTCACCGCGGTGGGCCATCGATTCCATCCGGGTCGCGGGCTGGTTGCGATAGAGTCGAAAATGTTGGCTGAACATGAACGTCAGCGTGGAAACCAACATCGTCGGCAGCAGCAGCCCATAATCGCCGGTCAGCGCACGGACCATGATGATGGTCGAGATGGGAGCCCGCGCGATGCCGGAAAAAAACCCGGCCATGCCGACCACGGCGAAGGCTTCGGGTTCGCTGAACAGTTCCGGCCAGAATCGCTGAAGCGTCAGACCGACGGCCGCCCCGGTGCAACCGCCGATCACCATCGAGGGCCCGAAGACCCCGCCGGAGCCACCCGAACCGATCGTCAACGCGGTGGTCAAGATCTTCGCCATCGCGACCAGCAGGACGCAGGCGATGCCCAACTGGTCGGCCGTCGTCAACGCGATTTGCAGCACCCCATAACCGGTGCCCAAGGAACCGAGCAGGTTGAGATCACGATCGAACCAGTGGTACAGGCTGACGCCGAAGATTCCGGCCAGAGTGGCGCCGATGGCCGGACGGACGTGCGGGAGGATCGGCAATCGCCCGAACGCCGCTTGGCTGGCGAACAGTGTTTTGACGTAAACCGCCCCGACCGCGAACAACACCACCGCCAGCGCCACGTAGGCGGGCAATTGCAACGGCGAAACGAAGGTGTGTTCCAAGTCGGCGCCGAACAGGGGAATGAAACGCGATTGGACCGGCACGGATTGGACATAGACGCTGTAGGCGATCACCGAGGCCGTCGCCGCCGGGACAATCACGTCGGCTTCCAGATCGGCGTCGCTGTAGAGGATTTCACCGGCGAACACGGCACCGGCCAGCGGCGCACGAAAGATCGCGCCGATGCCCGCGCCCATCCCGGCGGCCAACAGCACGCGGCGTTCGCGGTTGGAGAGTTTTAATCGCGTCGCCAACCAAGAACCGAACCCGGCCCCGATCAGCGCGATCGGTCCTTCACGACCGCCCGAACCACCGGTTCCCAACGTGATCGCCGAGGCGAGCGTCTTGATGAACGGGATCCGCGCGCGAATCTTGCCGCGTTTGTTGTGGAACGCATCGATGGCGGCATCCGTTCCGGCACCCTCCGCTTCGGGGGCAAACGCGTAAACCAGCGTCCCGGACAGCAATCCGCCGACGGCCATGACGACGACGATCATCCAAGGCGAGAAGAAATCCGAGCGGTGTTCAAATCGATTGGATTCACCGGCCGCATCGAGCGGTTGATAGCCGGCGAACTCGGTCAGGGAATAGCGGACGACGAACTGACCGAGCACATCGAACGCGATCGCGCCGAGCCCCGCGACGACGCCGATCAACGACGCGAGGAAGATCCATTTTCCCAGCCAATGCAGCTCAAAACGCTTTAGCAATTTCTGCAGACGTTTCACTTGAAAGCGTTTTCCCGGAGCGGATGGCGAGTCGGAGGCGATCCGAGCCGAATCAATCGTGGGCGATCACCTCGGCTCGAGCCCTATCGTCGGGCATAAAATCGTCCGCGCGAAGGACCTCGACATTCTCCACACAGATCGTGATCGAATGTCGGTCCACAAATTCACGCCGCAGCATGTCCAGCATCGCTTCGCAAACGGCGGCGGACACCACCAATTCCAACCGCACCTGGTCCTGCTTTGACAATCCCGCATGAAGACCGTGCCGCCCCGCTCCGCGGCAGGGGATCGCGGTGTAACCACAGGCCCCACAGGCGATGAATTGGTCGATCAAGGTGTCTTCGAGGGACTCCGACGCCGTCACGGTGACCCGTCGCATTCGCGGCAGACTTCGTTTTCTCGCCGCGTGCGGATTGTCGGCAAGCGGTTTCAGAAAATCTAAGCCGCGGACCTCGAATCGTAAGCCCTCTTGCTCAAAATCCCGCTCCAGCTCGACCAGCTTCTCCATCACGCTGTGGTCGACCAGTTTGGCGTCCGAGAGATCCACGATCAGGTTGCGGCGCTGCACCAAACCGACTTCTTCGATCTGCCGTTTGAAGGGAATCCAGTTGCTGAAGACCGCGGATTGGCGGGCGATGATCCGGCTGGTTTGCGCGTCGACTTCCTCGATTTCCAGATAGGGTTTAAACATCGATGCCAACGGGACGCCGTTGGAGACGTGGATGATCATCTTGAGCAGAATGCCGGCGGCCACACCGATCAACAGGTCCGTCGCCAACACCATGAACATCGTCGTGACGAAGATCGCCAACTGTTCTTTGCCGATCCGCCAAACATGCACGAACTCCGCCGGGTGGGCCAATCGATACCCGGTGTAGACGAGCATCGCCGCCAGTGCCGCCAGCGGGATCCGGTGCAGCACGGTGGGGATCAACGCGACGCAGCAGAGCAGAAAAATGCCGTGCCAAAAATCGGCAAACCGTGTCCGGGCGCCGTTGTCGATGTTGGCTTTGGAACGCACGATTTCGGAGATCATCGGCAATCCGCCGATGCTCGCCGCACACAGGTTGGCCACACCGACGGCGACGATGTCACGGTCCATGTTGGTCTTGCGTTTCCAGGGGTCCAACAGATCGATCGCCTTGGCGCTGAGCAACGATTCCAAACTACCGATGATGAAGAACATCATCGCCCACTTCCAGGCTTTGAATTGCCACAGCGCCGAGAAGTCGGGCAGCGTGATGTCGTCGAACATCCCGAACGCCCGGTCGGGCATCTTGACCAAGTATTGCTCGCCGAGTTGGTATTCGTGGTTGGCCAAGGAGTAGGCGTGGGCGTGTAACAAATCGAACCCCATGCCCATCGGAATGGCGACCAGCAAGACGACCATCGGCGCGGGGACTTTTTTCAGAATCGAAACCCGTTTTCCCGCCATCGGCCAAAAGAACATGATCAACAAACTGACCACGCCGATCGTGGCAATCGCCGGATTGGCTTGGATCACATAGTCGGGGAACTGGCGCAACATCTCCAACGGTCCCCCGCTGGCTCCGGTCACACCCAGGGCGACGGGAAACTGTTTGATCACGATGATGATCCCGATCGCCGCGAGCATGCCGTGGACCGCCGAAATCGGAAAGAACTCGCCCAGAATCCCGGCCCGAAAGATCCCGAACAAAATCTGCAGGATCGCGGCGGCCACGCCCACGGCCAGCGCGGCCTTGTAGGCGCTCAAGTCGGCGTCGGTCCAGCCGCCGATCAATCCGTCGCCGCCGAAGTCTTCGATGCATCCAATGGCAATCACGATCAACCCCGCCGCCGGACCCTTGATCGTCAGCTCGCTATTGCTGATGAACGTCGTCACAATCGCTCCGATGATCGCGGTGAAGATGCCCGCGATCGGCGGGTACCCGCACGCCAACGAGATCCCCAAGCACAGCGGCAGGGCGATCAGAAAGACCAGCAGCCCGGAAACAATGTCTTGTTTGAAGTAACGTCGAAATCCCGCCAAATTGCCGCGGGGTTGGTCGTCGATCTGAGGGGCTGACATCAGCGTGTTTCGGTGAAGGATTGAACGAAAACGGGACAAAGACAATGTGGCTCGGGGCTTGTGCGGGCAGGGGGTGCCGCGCATATTCCAAGTCGCGAATGATGCCGGATGCCGGCTCCCCGGGCGTGGGGTGGTTGGGGTCTAGGAACCCGAACGGCCTCACGCTTCGACGGCAGGCTAGCTCGGCGGGCCAGATTCGGCGGATGATCGGCATCGCAAATGCAAGCAGGGTTTGTGCCAACCGCTGCGTTTGGTCTGTTTCCCCGTGTTTTTGCGTTCTGTCGCCTCATCGTCGCCCAGTGAACGTGCAAGCGGTTGCACGCGGCGTGCAATCCATTGCAGTCTCCGATCGGCTCGAATTCCCCAGCAACGTCTCATGACTGAACCCGTCCGAATCCTGATCGTTGACGATGAGCCGCACATCCGCAGCGGACTGGCCAAAGGTCTTGCCAAATCGGGAGACGTCATCGACACGGCCGGTGACGTCAATCAGGCGTTGGACAAATTGGAGCAAGCGGAATACCAAGTGGTGATCGCCGATGTCCGGCTGCCCGGCGACCGCGACGGGTTGGACCTGGTCTCGTGGATCCAACAGCGCTGCCCGGAAACCAACACGTTGGTCATCACAGCACACGGGACGGTCGAGACGGCCGTCGATGCGATGCGCCGCGGCGCGTTTGATTTCATCACCAAACCGGTCGACTTGAACCTGATTCGCCAGCAGGTCGGACGGGCCTTGGACCACGGTCGGCTACAGAGCGAAAACCGGGTCCTCCGCGACCGGCTGGCCGACGCCGGCGCGATCTCCGAGATCATCGGCAATTGCACGATCATGCAAGAGTTGTTTCAGCAACTGCGTCAGGTCGCCGACACCGATGCGACCGTCTTCATCCAAGGCGAGAGCGGCACCGGCAAGGAACTGGTCGCCCGCGCCTTGCATGACCTGAGCAGTCGATCCAGCGGCGAGTTCGTCGCCGTGAATTTGGGAGCGCTGCCCGAGTCACTGTTGGAAAGCGAGTTATTCGGTCACGAGAAGGGTTCGTTCACCGGTGCCTCACGACAGAAACCGGGCTGCTTTGAACAGGCCCGCGGCGGCACCTTGTTCTTGGACGAGATCACCGAGATCCCGACCAAGAGCCAAGTCGATTTGCTCCGCGTCCTGGAAACCGGACAGTTCCAGCGGGTGGGCGGCGAAGCCCTGTTGAGCTCCGATGCCCGCATCGTCTCGGCAACCAACAAGGACCCGCTATCGCTGATCGACGACGGGGTCTTTCGCGACGACCTGTATTACCGTCTGAACATCGTCCCGTTGGTGATTCCGCCACTGCGGAAGCGTCGCGACGACATCCCCCTGTTGGTCGAACACTTTGTCAAGCATTTTTGCCAGCGGCACAAACGACCGGACAAACAGTTTTCCGACGACGCCTTGGAATTATTGACGGCGGCCAGTTGGCCGGGCAACGTCCGTCAGCTCCGCAATGTCGTCGAGCGGTTGGTGGTCACCCATGTCGGCGACCGTATTGATGCCAACAGTCTGCCGTCGGAACTGACCGTCGTCCATGCGGTCGGATCGACCGAAGTTCGGACTTTGGCCGAGGCGACCGAGTCGGCCGAGAAAGAGGCCATCAAGGTGGCGCTGGGCGCGTGCGGGTTCCATCGCGAACAAACCGCCCGCGCACTCGGCGTCAGCGTCCGCACGCTGCACTACAAGATGAGCCGCTACGGACTGCACTGAGGGCTTGCGTCCAATGCCATCTACTTTGACGCCAAGCGGGGTGTTGTTTGTTAGCGGTAGGGCGCGAGCCCTCCGGTCTTTCACGGTGTTTTTGAAGCGCGACCGGACGGCTCGCGCCGTTCCGCTAACACCTTGAGGCCGTCCGGTGTCCCTCGGACGTCATGCTAGATCGGCGGCAGCGTGCGGACCTGTGCATCGACCGGCAGCGCGATGTCTTGAAGCGGTAAGAACTGCGCCTCGTCGGGGTTGTACGCAAACACCTCACCGGTTTCGAACTTGTAGACCCAACCGTGCAGCTTCAATTGCCCGCGTCCGATCGCGGCGGCAACCGACGGGTGCGTCCGCAGACTTTCCAGTTGGACCAACACGTTCTCTTCGACGGTCAATGTCAGCCTCTTGTCCGGATCGGTCAGGTGACCATAGTTCTCTTGGACGATCCGCCGTGTCGCTTCGGCGTGCTCCAGGTACGCTTTGACCGCGGGTAGCTGTTCGATCGACTGCGGATCCAACAGCCCCGCCATCGCTCCGCAATGGGAGTGCCCGCAGATCACGATGTCGCGGACTTTCAAAACGCTGACCGCGTATTCGATCGTCGCCGCTTCGCCACCGTGAACGCTGCCGTAGGGAGGCACGATGTTGCCCGCGGTCCGCTGTATGAACAGCTCGCCGGGGCGGGTTTGGGTCAACCGACTCGGATCGATCCGCGAATCCGAACAGGTCACGAACAACGCCAGCGGGTTTTGTCCTTCGACCAACGTCTCGAACAACTGTTGGTCTTGGCTGAACAGTTCACGCTGAAATCGGTGAATTCCATCGACTAGTTTTTGCATCGTCAAAATCCTGGTTGCGGAAGTGGATAGACCGCCTGAAAAGGTGCTCGAAAAGCCGGCGACCGAGTTTATCAAAGATGGCTCGGTCCTGTCGGCTGTAATCCTATCGGAATCAATTCGCTTGTCGGCTGTAAGATTTTCGGCCCCGGGGTGAACTATGTTTGAGTCAGACCCCTGTCTGAGCTGCCATCCTTCCGTCTGCGAAACACGAATCGCGAAACTTTGCGGTCCGTCGCGGGTTGGAATACTACCGTCGCTCGTCTCTATTCCTGCTCGCTTGTCCCGGGAGAAATCCGGTGTTTTTCCAGCGAATTTTGCGATCTGTCCTTTTTTTTGTAAGCGCAGCCTCGCTGGTGGGGGTGGCCGATTTCAGCGCCGCTGCCGACGACTCTGCCGACGACGTTGCCGCCACACCGCTGACGCCCGAGCAATCGAAGTTTTTTGAAACCAAGATCCGACCTGTGCTGGTCCGTGAATGCTATGGCTGTCACAGCAAGCAAGCCGGACAGAGCAAGGGGGGGCTTCGGTTAGACACCCAAGCGGCGATGATCGAGGGCGGCGACAGTGGCCCAGCGATCGTGCCCGGCGACCTGGACGCGAGTCTGTTTTTCGGCGCGATCACGCACACCGATTTCGTGATGCCGCCCAAGCGAAAATTGACCGATGCCGAGATCGCCGATTTTCGAACCTGGATCCTCGACGGGGCGCCCGATCCCCGTGTCATCACACCGGTCGAAACGCCCGCGCAGACGATCGACGACGAGATGATCGCCCAAGCCAAGCGGACCTTTTGGGCCTATCAAGCACCGCGACGCAGCCGACCGCCAGAGCCGGACACCGCTTCCACGCACGCCGCCGCCTGGTCCAAGACGACGATCGATCGTTTCCTGTTGAACGAACTCGACGACGCCGGATTGCAGCCCGCCGCCGACGCAGCGGCCCCGATCCTGTTGCGACGACTGTGCTTTGATCTGATCGGTTTGCCGCCCACCCCCGAGCAACTTGAGTGGTTCACCGCGGCCTACGACCAGAACCCCGACGCCGCGGTCGCCCGCGTCGTCGATCGATTGTTGGATTCGCATCAGTTCGGCGAGCATTGGGGACGTCACTGGTTGGACGTCGTCCGCTACGGCGAATCGACCGGACGTGAAGTCAACATGACGTACCCCAACGCTTGGCGCTACCGCGACTACGTCATCGATTCGGTCAACGCCGACAAACCGTACGACGAGTTTGTCCAAGAACAAATCGCCGGTGACCTCTTGCCCGCGGCCGATGACAATGAATGGTCCGAGCACCTGGTGGCGACCGGCTTCCTGGCGATCGGCACCAAGAACGTCAACGAGCAGAGCGGCGCCCAATTTGCCGCCGATTTGGCCGACGAACAGATCGATGCCACCACGCGAGTGTTCCTGGGAACTTCCGTCGCCTGTGCCCGTTGTCACGATCACAAATTCGACCCGATCCGCCAATCCGATTATTACGCGATGGCCGGGATCTTCCGCAGCACCAAAACCTTCTTCGGTACACCGCCGTCGCAATACGGCAGCTTCGGCGGTCCGCAGCAACGACGCGTGAGCAGCTTGATCTTGTTACCGACCGACGATCCCGATCCGGCCGGTCGTTCTTACTCTCCCGAAGAACTTCAACAGTTGCATCAGGACATCCGTGATCGACAAGCCGAACTCGTCGAACTTCGCCGCGGAGAAAGTGCGACGAGCACCCGTCGGGGCGCCTCGCCCCAACAGATGCGGATTCGTTTGACCAACGAACTCGGCACGCTATCGGCCAAGCTGGGAGTCGTCGACGAAAACGGGCAACCGCGAAGCTATTGCATGGGCGTCCAAGACGCGGACACCGTGGGCGACGCGCCCTTGTTGGTTCGCGGCGAAATCGATCAGCCGGCCGGACGAATCAAACGAGGGTTGCCCGCCGCACTCAGCGACGTGTCGTTTTCACCACAGCCCGGAACCAGCGGACGATTGGAATTGGCACGCTGGATCGGCAGCGACGACAACACCTTGGCCGCACGCGTAATGGTCAACCGCATTTGGCAGCACGTCTTCGGCCAGGGTATCGTGCCGACGACCGAAGATTTCGGGATGACCGGAACGGCCCCCTCGCATCCCGAATTGCTTGATCATCTGGCGATCGAATTTATGGAGTCGGACTGGTCGGTCAAAACCATGATCCGCCAAATGATGCTGACGCGGGCCTATCGGATGCAAAGCACGTTTGACGTCGCCAGCCACGAAGCGGATCCGGACAACCGTTTGCTTTGGCGGGCCAACGTGAAACGGCTGAACGCCGAATCGCTGCGGGACGCGATGCTGGTGATCGCCGGAGCGCTGGAAACCGAGCGGCCGACGGGATCCAAGGTCGCCCAAGCCGGTTACAGCCGTGTCCGCGACGGACAACTCGGCGATCCCCGCGATGCCGTCCGCCGTACCATGCAGACCACATTGACCAGCCGTCGCGGCAGACTGGCGCCGATCTTTGATCGCATCCGAAACGGCAATCCGCGCGAACAGGCGCTGGCCCGAAACCAGCTGCGATCGGCGATCGGCAACCAGCGGATGGCGGAACTCGCCACCGCGGCCTATGACGAAGGTTCGCTGGACAGCGTCTCGAACAATCACCGCAGTGTTTACTTGCCCGTGGTCCGTGACTTCGTGCCGCGATCGTTGGACGTGTTTGACTTCGCCGACCCCAGCATGGTGATCGGCACCCGCGAAACATCCAACACGCCCAATCAAGCGCTCTACATGTTGAACAATCCGCTCACGCTCCGACTCAGCGAAGCCTTCGCCGAGCGGCTGCTTCAGGAAGGGCGATCGACCAAAGATCGTGTCGAGATGGCGTTCGTCTTGGCATACGGACGTCCGCCGTCGGCCGCAGAACGCACCGCCTCGCATCGCTTTCTCAGCTCGTCGGGCCTGTTGCCCAAATCGGCGCTCGCCGCGTTTTGTCAGTCGCTCTTCGCGGCCGCCGAATTCCGATATTTGAATTAGGTCCCGTGAGATGGGCTTCCAGCCTGTCAGGGAAAACGCATCGACAGGCTGGAAGCCTGTCCCACTTGTCAATCACCTCGGAAATCCAATGTACACACGTCGCGATCTACTCAAACACACCTCGGCCGGGTTCGGTTACTTGGCGCTGGCGGGGCTGGCATCACTTTCCCGTACGTCCGCCCTCGGGGCAGGGGCGGACGTTGCGGCGAACCCGTTGTCGCCCAAGCCGCCGCACTTCCCGGCGAAAGCGAAACGGGTGATTTTCCTGTGCATGCAAGGCGGCCCGTCGCACGTCGATACCTTCGACTACAAACCGGCCTTGGCGTCCGACGATGGAAAACGAGGCAAGTACGGCGGCGCGCTGCTCAAGTCACCGTGGCAGTTTCGTCAACGCGGTGAGAGCGGACTGTGGATCTCGGATCTGTTTCCCGAAGTCGCCAAGCACGCCGATGAGATGTGTTTGATTCGGTCAATGCATTGCGATCAACCGGTGCACCCGGGCGCGATGACGCAGATGCACACCGGAACGGCGCAGTTCGTTCGACCTTCGTTGGGCGCCTGGACGCTTTACGGTCTGGGAACCGAAAACGAAAGCCTGCCCGGATTTGTCTCGCTCAGTCCACCCGCGGGAAGCTCTCGCAACTACAGCAGCGCGTTCTTGCCGGCGATCTATGGCGGCACCAAAGTCGGCGGATCGGGCGGTCGCTTTGCCCAAGCGGCGCGGTTCAATGCCGGAGGCGGCCAGGCGGTGCCGGATATCAGCAACCCGAAACGAACGACCGCTCAACAGCGTCGACAACTCGACTTCATCCAATCGCTCAATCGCAGCCAGATGCCGGCCGGTGATGGGGCGAACGTCGAAGGCGTGATCCAGTCCTATGAGTTGGCGTTTCGAATGCAGGACGCGATGCCGGAACTGATGGATCTGTCGGGCGAGGATCAGCGCACGATTTCGATGTACGGCGCCGATTCCGATCCGACGCGGACGTTCGGACGACAGTGCTTGCTGGCCCGTCGCTTTGCCGAAGCCGGCGTGCGGTTCATCGAAGTCACGCACGGCAATTGGGACCAGCACGCCCGTTTGACCGAAGACCACGCCGCGCGGGCCGAGGCCTGCGATCAACCCATCGCGGCGCTGTTGGCTGATTTGAAACAACGCGACATGCTCAAAGACACGTTGGTGATGTGGGGCGGCGAGTTCGGACGGACGCCGTCGGCCCAAAATGGGAACGGCCGCAACCACAACAACAAGGGTTACACGTTGTGGATGGCCGGCGGCGGAACCAAGGGCGGTTTCAGCTACGGGGCGACGGACGAACACGGATTCGAAGCGGTGGAAAACCCCTGCCATGTCCATGACTGGCACGCCACCGTGTTGCACTTGCTGGGGCTCGACCACACCCGGCTGACCTATCGCTATGCCGGACGCGATTTCCGATTAACCGACGTCTACGGAAACGTGGCGAGAGACATCCTGGCGTGAGGGCACCCGCTGGTGTGCCGGCTTGAGGGACCGTCCAGCTTTTCCCTTGTTCCCAGGCTCCCGCCTGGGAACACGATGCCTTGGAGTCTCCCGCCTCCTGCCAGCGCACCGCGTGTGGCGAACGGCCGCACTTCAAACGCATTCCAAGGCAGAGCTTGCAAGCGAATGGAATAAAACCCACGGATGGCAGCGCGGACCCGCTGATCCCAGGCTGTTCTCCATCCGTGGGTCCGCGCTGCCATCCGTGGGTTCATCTCCGCCTGACCTCAGAGCCTACGTGTTCTTTCCTTGTTCCCGGGCTCCGCCTGGGAGCACACTGTCATGGAGGCTGCTCGCCTCCTACCCGCCACCGACGCGTGTCGAGCGGCCACTCCGGCCTTGCGTTCCAAGACGCCGCCCTGCGAGCGAGCGTGAGACCGGGGCGGGTCATGCACCCCGACTTGCCAAGAAGGCCGTCTGCCGGTCAGATTACATAGCGCGTTCGATCACACCCGCATCCACCCTCCTCGCCAATTCGCTTGCGTCATGGACGGCATCACCGAGCCCGTCGTTTTGGTCCTCGGGCATCCCATTGCCGGAAACCCGGCCCAATTTGCCCTTGAGCGAGCCTTCGCGTCGATGGATGTCGGGTGGCGGGTCTTTTCCTGTGACGTCCCCCCGGACCGCATCGACGAAGCGATCGCGGGGGCCGAGGTGCTCGGCTTTCGCGGATTGCTGCTGGACCAGAATCTGGTCACCCGTCTGGGCGAGGGGGCTGAGCGGTCCGATCTGTACTGGCGAGGAACCCCCTCGGAGAGCCGATGGCATACCGAAAACGTTCTGTCGACGTGGCTGGAGACCGAGATTCGCAAGCACTTCGAATCACTCGAAACGGAAATCGGACCGTTGCTTTGGATCGGAACGCCCGATCCAAGTTTCCCCTCCAAGATCGCTTCCGAACAGTCGCACTCGCCGATCGCCTGGGCGTCGACCGAGGCGATCGAGCACGCCCGATTGATCGCGATCGCCGAAACGGTCGACGTGTCTCAGTGGCCTCGCTGCCAGAACGCGACGCTGGTGGTGGATTTTGCCAACCCGGAAAACGACCTCGATCAAATCCGCTCGCTCGGATACACCGTCCTCGGCCGCGAACAGGCGCGGATCGGCATCCTGCTCGAATCCATCCAGCGATGGACGGGAAAGCAACCGATGGTCGACGTGTTGACCGAAGCGATCGAAGAGTATCTGGCGGTCTGATGGGATGACAAACCGCAACGTAACAAACAGCAATGTTCAGGCACTCGTCCGGGCCGCACGGGAGCTTTCTGATTCGGTCGACCTGCTTTCCTTCGCCGAGCCGGTCACCCACGTCTACAATCCGCTCGCCTACGCCTGGAAATCTCACCAAGCCTATCTGGGGCGGGTCAGCGAGGACGTCAAGGTTGTCCTGTTGGGGATGAACCCGGGACCCTGGGGAATGGCCCAAACGGGAGTCCCGTTTGGTGAAGTCGCCGCGGTCCGCGACTGGATGCAGATTGACGAGCCGGTCGGCAAACCCCCGATCGAACATGAAAAACGCCCGGTCGAAGGATTCGAGTGCGGGCGAAGCGAAGTCAGCGGGCGTCGCTTGTGGGGCCTGTTTCAAGAGCGATTCGAAACACCAGACGCCTTCTTTCAAGACCACTTTGTGCTCAATTACTGCCCGCTGGTTTTTATGGAAGAATCGGCCCGCAATCGCACGCCCGACAAACTGCTGCCGGAGGAACGTGAACGGCTCACTGCGATCTGCGATGCCCACCTGCTGACCGTGATCCGCACGTTGGACCCGGATCACTTGGTCGGTGTCGGCGTCTATGCCGAAGCCTGTCTCAAGCGGGTCGTCCAGGTCGAAGGTTGCCGCGCGAACGTGACTCGCATCCTGCACCCCAGCCCCGCCTCGCCGGCATCGAACAACGATTGGGCGGGGAAGGTGACCAAGCAACTGGAAAAAGCAGGGGTCTGGTAGCGGCCGGCGGTGACGTCAACCCTCGCGACTGGTGTCGACACCACTTCAGCCACCCTCCCTGACAGAGGTCGTGCAGTTTGAAAGCCACCCTCCCGTGTGCGGGAGGGTCGAGCGCAGCGAGGGGAGGGCTTCCGAGATTGATGCTCCATCGTTGTGAGCAACTCTGGCGTCGCAGCGACCCTCCCCGCGTCGTCGCCAACTCCTCCGCGACCCTCCCAAAGGGAGGGTGATTACAACTTCGTTGATGAACGGATCGCTTCACTTGATGCGTATGGGGTCGAGCGCAGCGAGGAGAGGGTCGATGGGACGTCTCGTGCCAATTCAACGCATCGCGTGACCCGAGGCTGAACCTGTTCCCCGGCTTTGGTTACATTACTGCCGACGTGCCTTTCTATCCTCTTTCACCGACGAACACCGCCGAGCTGACCTTCGTGAGCCAATCCGCCGACGAATCGACCGAAACGGTCGCTGATGCCCTTCGAAACGACCCCCGTCTCGCCCAAGCCAAATGTTTGGTCGCCGAAGCGATCGGTGATCATGCCAGTCGATTGTCGGTGCGTCCCTCGGCCGAATCCCTGAAATCCAGCTTCGCCGACCTGATCGACCGATTGTCGTCCGTTCGCGGCGGACCACCGATCTGGCCCTACCTGTCCTCCGGTCTCGGCCGTGGTCCCTACGTGGAACTGGCCGACGGCAGCGTCAAATTGGATTTTATTTGCGGGATTGGTGTCCATGGCGCCGGCCACAGTGACCCCGGTATGGTCGCCGCGGCGATCGATGCGGCGATCGAAGACACGGTGATGCAAGGCAACTTGCAACAAAATCCGGCCAGCGTCGTGATGATGGAAAAGTTGACGGCCTTGGCCCAGGCTTCCGGCGCGGAGCTGCCGCACTGCCTGCTTTCGACCAGCGGCGCGATGGCCAATGAGAACGCGTTGAAGATCGCGATGCATCACAAGACGCCCGCCGATCGCGTCCTGGCGTTCGACAATGCCTTTGCCGGACGCACCTTTGCGATGGCGACCCTGACCGACCGACCGAACTATCGCATGGGATTGCCGCTCACGTTCCCGGTCGACTACTTGCCCTTTCGTGATCCCGCCAATCCCGAGCGCAGCACGCGCTGGGCGGTCGATGAACTGCATCGATTGTTGAAACGTCATCCCGGACGCTATGCCGCGTTTTGGGCCGAGCCGATCGCCGGTGAAGGCGGCTATTATCCCGGCAGTCACGAGTTCTTTACCGCGCTCTGTCAGCCGCTCAAGGACGCCGGCGTGCCGATCATCTTTGATGAAGTCCAAAGCTTCTCCAGGACCAGTCGCCCCTTCGCGTTCCAGCACTACGGGCTCGACGCCTTCGCCGACATCGTCACCGTCGGAAAGATCACGCAGGTCTGCGCGACGCTGTACAGCAGCGAAATGAAACCGACCGGCCCGATCCTCAGCCAGACCTTCACCGGAGCCACCGCGTCGATCGCCACCGGGATCGAAATGCTCAATCGCCTTGAAAGCAACCACTGTTTCGGCCCCTCGGGTCAGAACATGCAAATGGCGTCCTCTTTTCAAGACGGTCTTGCGAATCTGGCGACAAAGTATCCCGACCTGGTCCGCGGCCCCTATGGCGAAGGCATGATGGTGGCATTCACCCCCGGCGATGGCAGTTTCGACTTTGCCAAGAAGTTGATGATGCACCTGTTTGACATCGGCTTGCTGGGATTCGTCTGCGGTGGCGATCCGACTCGCATCCGGTTTCTGCCGCCACCGGCAACGACGACCCAAGCACACATCGATCACGCCATCGAGCTGCTCGACCAGGGACTCGCCACGCTGCCGTAGCGTTTCCTCTCAGGGACTCGTTGGTGTTTAGCCAGTAGGCCAATACCACTAAGTTAACATGAATGAGGGGGCCCGGACGCTGGCGCGAACCGGCTGATGTCAAACGAATATCAGCCGTTTGGCGCGAGCCTACGGGCCCTCATCTGAAGAAACGACGCTTAACTTAGCGGTATTGGCCTTTAGGCGATTCCCGGTCGCTGCGACGCAGCGAAAGTGGGCGGCTGAAGCCTGTACACCAACACGTCTACCCGTGCCATTCGTACCTGACTGCCGGTCCTAGCCGCTTCGAAAGTTTGACACGCCGGGACCAAAGGTTGTTAAACTTTCTGTCTCCTCGCTTCTGTTTCCTCTTGGCGGTGAACTTGCTTGAACGACAAGACGAAAGCTCGACCGATGACGGTCGACGATCTGCAAGATCTGTACGGTGAATTGCGCGGCAGCCGCTCGGCGCCGGCCATCATGGACGCGCGAGCTTTTTTTCTCGAGCGACAGTGGGCCGATTCGCACACCAAACTGAACGAAGCCTACGAAAAATACCGCGAGAGCCGGCAACGGATCCTTCGCCAGGACCCCGAAAAAGAAGTCGACGCCAAAGCCAAAGATCGTGATCGACAGGTCAGGCGGTTGCAGCGGAAACAAGACAAGGCTCGCGAGATCATTCAAAAATTCGAAACGTATCTCCCGCAATTAGAACGGCTGGCTGAGAAAGATCGGGCCAAGGAAGTGAGCAAGGCTGCGACGCCCACCGACTCGCCATCCGAGCAACCCGACGACGACGACGCTCCCGACGTTCAAGTAACGCCGCCACTGCCGCAGGATCGCCAAATCGTCACCAAGGACTCCGTCGACGAAGCTTTCCTGAATCAGTTTTCCGTCCTGATCGGTGACCGACAGCTCGAATTTGTCAGTGGCCGGTTCGATTTTCAACCGCTGACCGATCCCCAGCAAGTCATCTCAGACGCCATCTATCTGCTTCGCAAGGGCGACCGCTGCATGATGATTCATGCCGAGACCCTGGCCGATGACACGGATTCCGATGACAACGCGAAATTGTTGTGCGTCGACATCGTCAAGGCCAAGAACCGTGTCGAGCTTTCACCCAACGCCATGGTCCGGCTCAGCCAAAAACGAAAGCTCGTCCTCCTGCTGACCAAAGTGGGCTGACGCCCAAAATAAACACTAACCCTCCCTGCAACCGATCGGCGTCGTTCATCGCGATGAGATGGGCAAGAAGGTTGGTCAAAAAATTGGTTGGTCAAAAAATGAGAAACGAGAAATAGCACACGAATCACCCTGCCCTTCCCTGGCGGAATGCTTTATTTTTTGACCACCAAATGTTTTGACCCTTTCCCCGTCGTCCAACGGGCGGTTTGAATCAAATGGGGTGGCGTTCAGCGAGAAGTGTCCATTTAAGCTTCGTTTTCAATGGATACCTAATCCGTAAACGGTGATCGTTCAAACACCACGTCGTCGCTAACCCGCGGATCACCGGTCTGTTTCAGCTTTGACATCAGTCGCTGATGCAACGCTTCGCGGGTCACACGATGGTTCACATCCGTCGCCAAGTTGACCATGCAATGCGGGTCGGCTTGGATGTCGTACAGTTCGAACCTTGGACGTTTGCCCACCGCGTATTGAAACGATTCGGGATCCTGATCGCGATGCGTCACCACCCAGGCTTTGGTGGGGCTCGCATCAAGATCGCCGAACGCGCTGAACGTGTTCTCGCGCAGCAACTCCAGCGACGGCATCGGGCCGTCTGCTCTGCCGAATCCCGCCGCATCACCCATCGGCCAACGGTCGGGCTCGAAATTGATGATGTACAAGTACTGGTCCGTGCGAATCGCACGTTGCGGATACGGTTTGTTGCCCTGGCGTGCTTTGGCGACGTGCCGCTCGCGACCGGTGAAGACGGCATCACGCGTCGGGTCGACCTGTCCGCCTTGTTCACTCGCAAAGAGGTTCAGCAATGACTTCGCGGTCATCACATCCGGAACACGCTCGCCCGCAGCTTCCAGGAACGTCGGTGCCAAGTCGGGCAGCGAGACGAAGTCGTCGACGACGCGGCCGGGATGCTTGATACCTTGAGGCCAACGGATCGCCAGCGGAACGCTGGTCCCCAAATCGTACAGATTGCATTTGCCGCGGGTGACGCCGGGAATCCCGTGGTCGCCACTGACCACCAAGATCGTGTTGTCCAGTTGTCCGATGCGGCGCAGTTCTTCCTGGATCACACCCAGCGATGCATCAAACGCCTGGGCTTCTCCCAGGTAATCGGCAAAGTCTTCGCGGACGACGTCGACGTCCGGCAGATATGGCGGCAGCTTTCCCTTCAAGTCGTCCGGGTTGATCCCCCACAGGGTCTTGCCGCTTCCGGCGATCCACTTTCGGTGACAGTTTGTCGGGCCGAACCAATAGCAAAACGGTGCGTCTCCATCGACCGCGCCGTCACCGTCGGCGTCCACGAACGAACGAACATTATTGCGAACTTCATCCAGCAACGCCGCCTTTCCCGCTTCATGGTCCTTGGCCTTCATCGCGTTTTGAGAAAACCCGTTGAACTTGCGACCGTGTTTGTTGAACGAAGTGCGTTTGGCACCGTGAGGCGCATCGGCGGGTGATCCCGGCGACCAGACTTTGTAGGTGTGACCGATGCGGTAACCGGATTGTTCCAGGATCAGCGGATAGGCGGGATTGGAAAAGTCCCAGATCGCACCCTGCAAGATCGACGCCCGACCGCAGCGCCAAAAGTGCTGACCAGAAAGCAGCGAGCTGCGACAGGGGGTGCACGACGGCGCACTGACATACGCCCGGGTAAACAGGATGCCGTCGGAGGCGATTGCGTCGAAGTGGGGCGTCGAGATGACATCGGACGGGCCACCGGGCTGAAGCTTTGCGTAGGCGCTGGCGTATTTACCCCAGTCATCGGCAAAGGCCATCACGATGTTCGGCCGCTCGGCGGCGCTACACGACAGCGCGACGAAGCCGATGGCCGTCGCCAATGCGAAGCTGACGATTCGATACATGTTGCAGGTTTGATCCTTAGTCTTATAGAAACAGATCCGAAAGCGGGAGCTTTAGAGACGGATGGAAGGCTGGGCTCACGGTCGAATGTCGGTCGTGACGCGAGATCATTTGGTAACTGCCATTCGTTGGATCGATGTGCCGATGGAGCGTTCGCCCATCCACGTCGACGACCCAGTATTCCCGAATCCCATGTCGGGCGTACAGTTGAGCCTTCTCGCCGAGGTCATACGTCAAACTGGAATCTGCGACTTCCACCAATAGCAGGACATCATCCGCTGTCGGTCGGTTGCGTCCGTATCGCTTGGGAGCGAGAAGCGCAAAGTCTGGTTCCGGCACACTGTCGCCGACCCGCAAACCCGATTGACAGCGAATCCTGCACTCATTCTTTGACACAAGTCCGGCCGCCCAGGCAAGCAAGAACTCAATGTAGTCATCATGCACCGGCCCGGCTGGACTCATTTCTCTCAATTCTCCTCCGATGAATTCGATCTTGCGATCGAGACCAGCAAATGCACCTCGAGCAATCATTTGCTCGTACTCGGGGACTGACAATTTTAACGTCGCGCTCATTTTGAATTCCTTGAAGAACCCCTCCATTGTAACATCGGTGGGGTGCTCGATTTCAACGCGACTCGGGATTTCGCCATCGACGTGTCGCACGGTGATCGACCGCGCGGGGAAAGCGGCTAAAATCGAATCCGACACGACCCGTTGCACTTTGTCAGCAGAGCGAACCATCCGAGATGCCTTGGCCGACGACAAACGGACTGCGAAATCTGCGGGGTGCCGAAGCGGATCTGGTGCGGGGGGCGATCGGAATGATGGTCGATCATCTTGTCGCCGAGCTGCGCGACGGCGAGCAAGCGTGGAAATACGGCGTGGAGTGGTTCGATCAGTGGGATGCCGGCCAGCGACTGTGGTTACTCGAGCGGGTCGCCGCGGCGCTGTTGGGAGCCGAAATCGTCGAGCCATCCGCTGCGATGTTTGATGCCACCGTCGACGCCATCTTCTATGAAGTCAACGACTTAGTACGAGTGGAGATCGAACAAGATGCGGTCGACGATTCGAACCGCTCGTGGCGACTGAGTGTGATCGATGCGTGGGAATGCCAAACCGATCGCCTATCCATCCTCACGGCCGACAGTGTCGATCAACTGGCATGGCAAACCACGATCACCCAAATTGCCGATGCGATCTTGGGGATTCGGCTGTACCAGCGGGCGGAACATTTTCGCGACGCCGACTACGAGAAGACCGAGTCCTTCCTGCGTGATCGAGGTTTACCCGAAGACTACCTCACCCAGATCCCACCGCTGCGAACCGTCGATCAAACCCAGTGGTCGATCGATCGCATTCAAGCCTACGTGTTTGCGTAGATCGAGCTGGATTATTGACCACCGCGACGTCGATGAACTGCGTGCAAGTGATTGATGAAGCGGACGGTTTTCGGATGGGCAGACGGTTCGGCGTGACCCGGCCCTTGAGGTGCGTCCCTGCGAGAGATTGCGTTGGCATCCTTGCCTGATGCAGGAGTGCCGTAACGTTGTGCGATCCCGTCCGGGATCGAGGGGAGGATTGGGGGCGTGGTCCGGAGGTGCCGCGGCGCTTACCTCCGGCTACTCGCTGTGATCCCTTCGGGATGCTCGGTTCGCTGCCGCTCGCCTGTGACATCAAACGGAGTGATACTTGCTAGCGGCAAGCCACAAGCCCTTCAAAAGGTCAGCCCTCATTGATGTAAATCGGTCAACAAAGTGGCCTGACCCCGTTGCTCATGCGGTGTCGCGATCGCAAGCTGGAAGCTTACGCCACTTGTTGCGGCTGAACCGCGTGCAGTTCCATCACCCGGATCGGGTGTTCGGGGTCGTCTTTCATTTCCAGCTTGTGTTCGGTGTAGGTCCAAGGACGTTTGCCGATCCACTCGCGGAACTCGTTGGCGATGATGCGGTACGGATCACTCAATAAGACCACGCCGTCGGCAGCCAAATGATCCATTAAGCATTGCTCCAGCTCCGGCCACAATTGACGCAGGTAGGTAACGTCGCTGCCCAAGATGATCGGAAATTTTCGGTCCAGTCGATCGATCCCGAATCTCAACCGACGGATCTCACAGCGATCCGCGATCGGGTGACTGCTCAGCCGGACCAGATGCAGGGGGTCTTCTACTCCGTCGGTCAGCGTCACCTGAGCACCGCGGAGCGCCGCGGAGATGCCGGCATGGCCCGTTCCACAGCCCAATTCCAACACCGATTGACCGTCCAGTTGTAGAGTCTCTAAAAAACGGTCCAAGCCGGACGCCGCCCGCCAGGTGGCCGCCCAAAAGGGGTCGATGACGCCGGTTTCACCGTCGTCCTGCCGTTTGCAAGCATCGATCAGCATCGCATCGGGGTCCGCTGCGACCGCCAGCGGCCAGGTTTTGCCCGCGATCGACGTGTCTTCCCAGCGCCAATCGAGCACTCCGTTGGCGGTGGCGATCAGCTCGGCGGGAAGATCCGCGGGGTGAATTTCAGTGGAGTCGGTGTGTGTCATGGGTGCAATTTAGCATGACCGTGTTTTCCTGCGCCCTATCCGCAAACAATTCGCTCCCAACTACACTTCGTTTCGTCCAGCCACCGTTCCCGCCCATCTCGAGAGTCGATTGTCCGCTTCCGCCCCGTCTGATTCTCCTTCCCGCTTCGGCCTCGCCGTCTGGGTCACCGCCGCCTGTTTCCTCGGGCTGTGTGCCAGCTTCGGATGGGTGAGTCTGGCCCCCGCGTCGGTTGCCGCCAAGCTGACACTTGCGGTGTTTCAAATCGCGATGATTTCGATCGTGATTTGGCAAGCGTGCGACCCGTTCGCCGACGCCGCACAGTATTTGGGGGAACAGTGGCGGATTCCCAGCAGTGTTCGCGGCGCGACGTTGGACGCGGTTGCCAGTTCGCTACCCGAATTATTCACCGGATTTTTCTTCGTCCTGTACGCCATGAACGCTTCGGTCTTGGCCCCGCCGGGGGAACCCGGCCTACATGCCGGCGAGGGATTTGGGGCGACGATCGCGACCTGTGCCGGATCGGCGGTCTACAACATGATCTTGATTCCGGCGTTTTGCGGCATCGCCATCGCGTTGACTCGGCACCGCAAACCGATCATCGAAATCCATCGCACCGTGATCACCCGCGACGGGTTGTGGTTTTTGGTCTGTGAAATCGTGCTGGTCGTGTTTCTGTTCAGCAAACAACTCTCCTGGCACCTGGCCGCGATCTTGCTCGGCCTCTATGGCGTGTATTTGATCTGGCTATGGATCGATGCCCGCAAGTATCGGATTGCCCGATCGGTGGCGATCGAGACGATTCGATCGATCGACAAACCCAGCGATCAACAGATTCAATCCGCCCTGACCGATCATGGGATCAACGCGACGCCGAGTCTGATCGACTATGTCGCACGCGAGCTGCGGGGTGATAGCGATGACGAGGAAGGTGACGACGAAGTCGACTCAGCCGGCATGTTGTTCGGGCGGATCCAAATCCCGCTTCGCCCGTCGATCTCCTACAGCCTGTTGGTCGGCTCCACCGCGATCACCGCGATCGCCTGTTACTGGCTGGTGGAAGTCACCGTGTCGATCGCCACCACCCTGGACATCCCCGTGTTCTTTGTCGCCGTGATTGTTGCCGCGGCTGCCAGCAGTGTTCCCGATACGTTGCTGTCCATCGGAGCGGCCAAGCGCGGAGATGACGACGGTGCGGTCAGCAACGCCTTCGGATCCAACATCTTTGACATCTGCATCTGTCTGTCACTGCCGCTGATCGCCGGAATCTTTCTCAACAACGGGCAACCGATTGACTTGCTGATCGACGGCAAGCCGATGCCTGGTTTATTCGGTCTGCAGGTCCTGTTGCTGTCCTTGACCGTGATCACGCTGGCAATTCTGTCACACCGGTTACAACTGACGCTGCGAAAGTCGCTGGTCTTGGTCGGCTTGTACCTGGTGTTTATCGGCTACGCGGTGTTGGGGTCGCTGGGATTTTAGCAAGACCGCTGGGCTCGCTCCCGATGGCATCTACTTCCACGCCAAGCGGGGCGTTTTGGTTAGCGGTAGGGCGCGAGCCCTCCGGTCTTTCACGGTGTGTTGAAGCGCTACCGGACGGCTCGCGCCGTTCCGCTAACACCGTCGGACGGGTGTTTTCTTCGTCCTACACGCCCGTACGCTCGCGCGAAACGGCTGATCCCACGTGTGATCGGATTCAATCAACAGGCCGTCATACGTCCCGCTGGCTTTTCACGATCGGGTCAGCACGGCGAATCGGATGTCGCTGATCTTGGCGTCGGGCAGTTGTTTGGCGATGTGCTTGATGATCGATCGTTTTTGAAACGTCAATTCCTGGATCGTGACGGAGTCTTTGGCAAAGACTTTGAGCACGCCACGATTGAGTTTGCCGACGGTGACTTCGGCCGCCAGATCGTTGCCGACGGCCGCCGCGATCGCTTCGTGGAATCGGTCGGTGGCCGCGATTTGTGCATACCCGCGTCGCGAGATCAATTGGCCGACGAGCGAGCCGATCGATTGAACGCGGGGTTTCGGCGGATCCGGCGGTCTATTCATCGGTGACGTTTAAACAGCAGCCTCGGCTTTTTCGCTGATCATCGTTTCCAGCTTGCGGATGTCGGCGGCAAAGCGACGGATCCCTTCGGCCGTTTTCTCGGTCGCCATGGCATCCTCATTTAATTCAAACCGAAACGTGTTCTCATCCATGGTGACCTTTTCGATGCCGCTCTGCTTGGCCGTCGCTTCGTCGAGTTTCTTTTCGATCGGGTCGGTCGACGCTTGCAGTTCTGCCAGCAGATTGGGGCTGATCGTCAGCAGGTCACACCCGGCCAATTCGATGATCTGACCGACGTTGCGGAAGCTAGCACCCATGACTTCCGTTTTGTAATCGAATTTCTTGTAGTACTCATAGATCTGCCCGACCGACTGGACGCCCGGGTCGTCGGCACCGCTGTATTCCTGTCCGGTCGACTTCTTGTACCAATCGTAGATACGACCGACGAACGGCGAGATCAATTGCACCTTGGCTTCGGCACAGGCGATCGCTTGAGGCAGCGAAAACAGCAATGTCAAGTTGCAATGAATGCCATCTTTCTCCAGCACCTCGGCCGCCCGGATGCCTTCCCACGTCGACGCGATCTTGATCAGCACGCGGTCTCGCTCTATCCCTTCGCTGGCATACTGGTCGATCAGCCGCCTGGCCAGCTCGATGGTGCCCTGGGTATCGAACGACAGTCGTGCATCGACTTCGGTGGACACCCGCCCCGGAACGATCTGCAAGATCTCTTTACCGAACAGGATCAGGACGCGATTGAGAATGCTGTCGATGCGTTCTTGCCCGCTGAGCGATCCACCGGCGTGTTCGTCGATCGCTTGTTCGATCAGGTGGGCATATTGCGGTTGGCTCGAAGCGGCCAGGATCAGCGAGGGGTTGGTGGTGGCGTCCTGCGGCGCGAACTCCCGCATCGATTCGAAGTCGCCCGTGTCAGCGACCACTTTGGTGAACTGTTTGAGTTGATCGAGCTGGCTGGCCGGATTTGAAACGTCGTTCACGAGCGCTGTTCCCCTGAGTGGAGTGGTCTTGGTCCGTTGGATGATGATTCCGTCATCGGTAGCCTAGCATGGCCGCCTTCGGAGCACCAAACCGTATCCGTGCCCCATCCCCGCCGTTCGGGGGCAACGGCCGATCCTGCCCCCCAAAGGGTGTTTTATCGATCTCGTGACATCGGCATGATCACGTACGAATAGCCATCGTCGGTGGTCATCAAGGCCGGCGACGCTCCGGATTCGATCTCGATCTGAAAACTCTGCTCGCGGTCGAGCACCTTGCAAAAATCAGCCAGGTAGCGGTGGTCCATCGTCAGCGTGATCGGTTCGCCGTCGTAGGCGATCGGCAATTCGATTTGTGATTGCCCGACATCCTTGGTGCTCGCTTCCAGTTTCAAGGTTCCGTCGCCGAACGTGAAATCGATGCCACGACTGTCTTGATCGGTCACGATCGCAGCCTGCCGCAACGCTGCAAACACTGGACCGACGGTCAGGTCCAATTGAACCGCGTCGTCGCGTTTGGGGATCACCTGCCGCCACGTCGGATAACGTCCTTCCACGAGCCTGGAATAGATCACCGCGGTTTTGGTTCGCAGCAACAAATCGCTTTGCCGCGCCGCGACATCCACCGTGTCTTCGTTTTCGTCGACCGCCCGTTCCATCAATTGAATCGCCCGCGTCGGCACGATCGTGCTGGTGCCGCTGGTCTCGTGCCCGCCAATCGATTCGCCTTCGCCCTGCATGCTCGCCAGCCGTCGCCCGTCGGTTCCCACCGCCGTGACCGAATTGCCACTCATTTCCAACAGCACACCCCCGAGGGCGAATCGGCTGTTGTCGGTGTCGGTGGCGAAGACGGTTCGACGCACCATCGAACGGAAAAACCGCGTCGAGATCACGTGGTATTTGTCTTCTTCGAATGACACCACCGGCGGAAACTCGTCCGGGTTGCTGCCGGGCAACCGAAATTTGCTGCGGGCCCCGCTGACCTGAATCCCCGAATCATCGGTCTGCAACGTCAACGTCTCATCGTTGCTCTCCCGCAAGATCGCCATCATGCGTTGGACCGGCAGCAGCGCGGTGCCTTCGGTTTCGATCTCCACCCCTTCCTCGACTTCCAATCGGATCCCGACTTCCATATCGGTCGCGGTCAGCGTGAGCTTGCCGCCCGACGCGGTGATTTTCACATTCTGCAAGATCTCCTTGGGAGACCGAGCCGGGGCGACGCTGGCCGCCAGTGAAAAGGCATTCGTTAGAGGTTCACGCGAGCAAGATATCTTCATGGATGCAAAGCAATCGGCTGGAGGAGCGATTTACAGGCTCCATGTTTTAACGCAATCCGTCGGTTTCGGCAGCATGGCACCACGAGCCGTCCACGTTTCATCCGATGGGTTTTTATTCTGGTTAGATGTATTTATTTATCGTCGTTATCGTAATCTTTCCGAAGAAGCGGTCAGCGGATCCCATTTGCTGGCGATAAGTAGCATCCCTAAAACCACTTACGCGAATTAGACCGAAGTGGAAAAGTCGTCGGTCTAGTGTCGAGGAACGGTCGGAAACCAGCCCGGTTGCTGACAGTGGCCGACGGCATGGTGGGACGGGACCGGTTCGACTGACGATTCAGTCGTCCGGACACCGACGACGTGCTGACGCGTTTTCCACGCCAAAAGGGCTGGAAAAAAAGCAAGAATCAGCGGCGTCGGACGTTTGCATTGGCGTCGAGCGTGCGATCCGATGTTCCAGGGTTACAGGTGAAACGGATCACACCCACGGATGGCAGCGCGAACCCACGGATGGAAAGCAGCCTGTGATCCGTGGGTTCGCGCTGCCATCGGTGGGCTCATTCATATCCGGCTATCGGCCGCGATCCAACCAGCCCTAGGCGGCCAGCTTTTCAGTCGCTTCGACCATCATGCGACTCAGGTCGGCGTCCTGCTGGAGCAACGTCTCGGTCTTGCGGATCGCGTGCAAGACCGTCGAATGATCTCGGCCGCCGAAGTACTCGCCGATCTTGTCCAGGCTGGACGAGGTGAATTGGCGGGCCAGCAACATCGCCAACGATCGGGCTCGGACGACGGATTGCTTTCGCGAACCGCTTCGCAGGTCTTTGGTGCGATGCCCCCAGATTCGGGCCACGATACGGGTGATCTTTCCCAAATCGATCTCGCTGCGTTGGCCCGCGGCGTTGATCGCCGATTGAACCGCCACGACATCGGCCGCGGATTGATTCATGCGACAATACAAGTCGACTTGCTTGATGGCCGAGTCGAGTGCCAGCACGGAAATGTCGGTCCGCAGCCCGGCATCGAGCAATCCGATCAAGTCGTCGGAGAGTTCCAGACCGCGAAGCAAGGCGAGTTCGCGAAGGATCGTCAAACGCGATTCGCCGGCCGGGTATGCGACCGGGATGGTCAGCCCGATCACGCATCGACTGGCCAGTTGTGGGCGGATCGCCCGCGTTTCCGAAGGCAGTCGTTTGCTGGTGAAAATCGTCGGCTTTCCCGCCGCAATCCGCCGTTCGATGCGAATCGACAATTCATCTTGAGCGGCCATCTTTCCGGCGATCGAATCGAGATCATCGATCACCAGGATCGCGGCGTCGTCCAGCGACTCACGAAGCGGTGGCAAATCGTCGGCCGCAACCGCTTCGGCATACTCGCGGGCAAAGTCCGAGGCCAAGAAATACTTGACGGCCGTGGCGTCACCGCCGAGTGAAAGCGAGGCGGCGATGCGAGCGGCCAAATGCAACGCCAACGTCGTCTTGCCACACCCCGAGGGACCGATCAACAGGATCGGTTGTGACATCGCGATCGTCGGTTCCGACTGAGCCACATAGGTCGCCAAGCGGTTCTCGTTACCGCTGATGAAGAACGACAGCGACGCCGCCGCACGGCTCCGCGCCAGCTTCGCATCACGCGACCGTTGACGCAACAACGGCCGCTCCAACGGAAACGTTTCGATCTTCGGGGTGGCGGGAGACAGGTTCACGGGAACAAATCGGATGGCGGTATCGAGTTCACGGCCACCCCTATTTTACCCCAAACGAGACTTTTTCAAGTCAGTTTTCCACTTAGTTTTCCACAAAGTCTTAAGATCTTAACCTATTGTAAACACGGCAGATACGATCGGCGGCATCGATGATTTCTTCATCGGTGGAAAACCGGCTCAGGCTGAATCGGATCGCACTCTCGACCGCCCAATCGGGGCACCCCATCGCCAGCAAAACGTGGCTCGGAGGGCTGCTTCCGCTGCTGCAGGCCGATCCGCTGCTGCAGGCCACCCCGGCGAAGTCCAAGGCCATCAACATCGACTGCCGATCGGTCCCGGCAAAGGAGACGCAACTCGTTCCTGGCAAACGCTTTTCGTTTTCCCCGTGGATCAGCAACCCGGCGCACTCGCGACGCAACGTCGCTTCGAACTGATCGCGTCGACTGACCATCCGCTGACACACCGCCGACTGGTTTTCCACTGCCATTTCGAGTGCTTTGGCCATCCCCAAAATCAGCGCGACCGGCTCGGTGCCCGGCCGGGTGACGAGCTGTTGCTCCCCACCGAACAGCAGGGGGCGGAGCTTGATTCCGGCATCGATCCAAAGGGCACCCACACCCGCCGGACCGTGGAATTTGTGCGGGGTGATGGTGATCGCGGCGGCGGGGATCTCGTTGACGGTGGCGGGGAGTTTGCCGATCGATTGGGTTGCGTCGACGTGTAACAATGCACCCGCCTGGCGACAGACCTCGGCAACCTCGGCGATCGGTTGGACCACGCCGGTCTCATTGTTGGCCGACATCACCGACACCACGGCTTGGTCGGCGTCCAGCTGGGCAAGGGTCTGCTGCAAGGTGTCGATGCGGACGACGCCATCCGGAGTGACCGGCAGCACATGAACCTGGCGACCAGACTTCTTCGCCTGCTCGGCAAACGCGATCACGCTGGCGTGCTCGATGCTGCTGACGATCAGCGGCGAATCGGGTGCGGCCAGACCGGCCAACGCCAGGTTGTTGGACTCGGTGCCGCCGCTGGTGGTGATCAGCCGCGCTCCGCCGGGCAGCGACAGATCGCTTCCCAAGCAGGCTCCGATCCGCAGGATGGCGTCGTCCAGCCGATCGCTGCTGGAACGCCCGATGGCATGTTGGCTGGACGGGTTGGCCGGGCCACGTTGGAATTCAGCGGCGATCACTTCGGCGACTTGCGGGTCGATCGCCGTGGTCGCGTTGTTATCAAGATAAATCATTCACCCGCCGCTGCTGCGAAGGTCAGCCAGTTCAGGGGAGGAGGGATAATCGCGGATCGCTTCGGCCAACAATTCGTCGGCCAACACACCGCGGTCGGCATCGCGAAGGTCCTTCACCAGACCCACGTATTGGCCGATCAGCCAGCGATCGATCGCCGCGGTCATCTCGGCGGCGTTGTCCTTGCCTGGCAAGGTGCGGGCCATCTGGAACAGTTCGGGAATCAGCACATACAGTTCCCGCTCGGCGAGCTGCTGGACGGTCGGCCAAAGGACGGATGCCCGATTGGGATGGTCGCTGTTCCAGCCGACCCAAAACGGGTTGGTCGAATCTTGAATCTGCATTTGATCGGACAGCAGACCGGCGACGGCGGGAGTCGCCGTGGGGCCACGACTGAGGCTGACCAGGTGCCACTGGGTCGGCTTCTTTCCCCTCGGAACGGTGATCCAACCCTTGGCACGAAGCTGCCGCTGGACGGCTCCGGTCGTGTTTTTTCGGGTGATGGGCGTGATCTGGATGTGGAAAAACGGGATCTCGTAGAACGCGAAGTCACGCGTCTGGAAGTGGCTGGGCGCAAATTCGGTTCCCGAAACATTGCCCTTGATCGCGACGACGGCGCCGACCAAGAATAGGCTGAGAATCGTGCACACGATAATCAGCGAGCGACGGGAGCCCCGGCGAGCACGGCTCGAAGGGCGGGGCGAATGGGATGAAGAGACCGACGTGGACACGATGCCAACCATTGGGGATGTTTGGGCAAACCATCAAAGTACCGCATCCGCCATTTTATGCCATGTCTCGACCCACGTCCCTGCACCATTCACTGCGAAAGGTCTCCGCGGGCGGCGGCGACGGTCGCCCCGACACCGGCTCACTGCCAGCCTATCCGGGGCCGCCCAAGCCGGTGCGACGCCCCTACGCGGTGCTTTTGCCGAGTTCACCAACGCCGCAATCCAGCCCGCCGGGGGAACGAAGCGACGACGACCCGGCCGACGAGGGTGACCCCACGATTCGCCGGATGCGGTTGGAAGCCGTTTTGTTGCTCGCCAAAACCCCGTTGACCAGTCGCAAACTGGCCCAATTGGCTCACTTGGCGGATGGTACCGAGACTCGTACACTTGTCCGCCGCCTGAATCAAATCTACGACAACCTGGGGCGATCGATCCGGATCGAGCAGGTGGCCGGGGGTTTTCGAATGTTAACCCGCGCCGCTTATGCCCCTTGGTTGGCCCGACTGGGACATTTACCTTCAGCGGTTCGGTTATCATCGCCGATGATGGAGACGCTGGCCGTTGTCGCGTATCGCGGTCCAGTTTCACGCGCCGATATCGAAGCAATTCGCGGTGTGGCCTGTGGTGAGTTGTTGCGGCAGCTGATGGAACGCGATTTAATTCGAATCTCCGGGCGAAGCGAAGAGCTCGGACGTCCCTACCTTTACGATACAACAAAGCAATTTTTACAACTTTTTGGACTTCCCTCCGGCGACTCGCTGCCGCCGATCAACTGGGAACCGTTACAAGAAGATGAAGATTTTGAGCCAGAATCAATTGATCCAGAACACTCGACCTAAGCAGTTTCGACATCTACGAAGGAGTCAGTCGTGAGCCTTGTTGCTTTCGCATCGGTCACCCCAACCACCCGTTACGCGTCATTCCCAGTGTCACCGACAAGTCGTCACGCCGATGATCTGTCGCTGCTGTTCTCCGTCGATTCGGTCCTCGATGCCCCGCTCGCAGGTGCCGATGGCCCGCTCGCAGACATCAATGGCCCGCTCGCAGACATCAATGGCCCGCTCGCAGACATCAATGGCCCGCTCGCAGACCTCGATGGCCCGCTCGCCGTGATCGAAGACGAAGAAGACGATCTGTACGAAGGCGACCATGACTTCGACGATGAGGACGATGACTGGGACGAACTCGACGACGACGAGGATGACGACGACGAGGACGATGATGAGGACGACGAAGAAGACGATGACTGGGAGGAAGTCGACGACGAAGACGACGACGAGGATGACTTCGCCGATGACGACGAAGAAGACGCCGACGACTTCGACGACGACGACGAAGCCGATGACTGGGACGACGACGAAGACGACGACGATTGGGAAGAGGGCGGAGACGACGACGACGAGGAGTGGGATTGAGCGGTGACGCTCAGTCCCCCAGCCGGAACAACTCTCGGAGCGCTTTGACCAATCCCTTTTGATGCCCCTCGGCGGCATCCTCTTTCAGCGACGACAGGGGTGGATGCAGCAGTTTGTTGATCAAACGATCGAGCGATTTTTCAATCTCTTTCTGCATCGCCGGCTCACCACCCAACGCACGCAACTTGGGCAACAATCGTTCCAGCTCGTCCCGCTTGATCTGCTGCGCGTGCTCCCGCAATCGTTTGATCACCGGGCCGGTCGCACGATGATTCAAATCGACCAATAACCGCTGCGTCTCCTCGGTGATGATCCGCTGCGCCTTGGGCCATTCCTTCTCGCGCTCGTGCCGATTTCGCTGACAGGCCGCTTGCAAATCGTCGATCTGGTACAGGTACAGGTTGGGAAAATCATCCAGTGCGGGGTCGAAATCGCGTGGGACGGCCAGGTCCAACACCAGCAGCACGCGGTCACGTCGCTGCGGGCGAAGCCTGTCGTATTGTTCGTAGGTCAGAATCGGTTCGGTGGCCGCCGTGGTGCCCACCAACAAGTCGGCTTGGACGACTTGCTCCAGCAAGGTCTCCCAGGGGGCATACCGGATCGAGAACGCATCGGCCAGCGTCTTGGCACGTTCCAGCGAGCGGTTCAACACCACGATGTCGTCGGCGCCGGCTTGGATCAGGTAACGCAGCGTCTCTTCACCCATCTCGCCGGCACCGCAAATCAGCACCCGCTTGCCGACCAGCGAATCGAACACCTCGGGAACCACTTCGCCGACCGCCACGCTGGGCACACTGACCCGTCGGCGGTGGATTTCGGTCTCCGTTTGCACCCGTTTGGCCGCGTGGTTGGCCGCTTGAAACACCGCGTGGGTGAGCGGTCCGGCCGAGCCCGATTGGCAGGCTAAATCGTAAGCCTGTTTGACTTGCGAGAGGATTTGCGATTCGCCGATCACCATGCTGTCCAAACTCGACGCCACCGTGAACAGGTGCTCGACCGCGTCGTTCCCGCTGCGATAAATCATCTGCTCGACCACTTCGTCGGTGGGCAGCTGATGTTGCTCGGCGAGAAAACGGACGACGGCTTCCCGGTCCAGCTCGAACTCTTCGTCGGTCGTCGTGTACAGCTCGGTCCGATTGCAGGTGCTCAACAGCACCAGTTCGCCCTTGGGATAACGCCGGCGAAACTCATTCAAGGCCGAATCGATTTGATTGCCGGAAAACGCGACCCGTTCGCGAAATTCGACGGCCGCGTCATGATGGCTACAGCCGATCATCTGCAGCTTCATCAGCTCACCCCGTGGGAACTGAGGATGACGCCGACGAGTGCCAGGACCAGAAAGCCCAGACTGGCCAAGGTCATGTAAAACGCCTTCCGCCCCCGGCTGGCCGGCGAATAGAGATACTCGATGGCCGTGGCGGCCAATAACCACAGGAACAGCACCAGCGACAACAAAATGCCGCTGTCGGTCCAATTGAATTGTTCGTTCTGGTTCAAATTCATGATCGCCCCGGCCACGACCCCGATCGCCACCGCAGCGGTGCTGATCAGCAGCGTTCGCCGGTTCGCCCGATCAAGCGTCTCCAGCGTCGGTAAGCGAAACATCCGCGACCCGGCGCGTTTGTGTTTCAGTCGCCAGGATTGCACCAGATACATCACGCCGGCCAAAAAACCGACCAGGACCGCACCGGTCCCGACCATCATCGCCACCCCGTGGATCGAACGCCACGCGTTGGCCGTTTCGGTCCGCGAAAAACGCTCCCATCCGCCGACCCAGATCCCCAGCCCGATCGTCAACAAAATCAGCGGCAGAAAAAAGAAACTGATGATCGTGTCGCTGCGGCGGATGTAGGCGATGAAAAAACAAATCGCCAGTCCCAGGGCCAACAACAGTGACCATTCCGCCCAGCTGGACAGCAACCCGCGGCCGTCTTCGACCGGCAGATCGATCGCCCGCAAGAACAGGTAACTGACATGGGTGAATAACCCCAGACCCATCATCGTCAGCACCGCCGGCATCCGAAAGCGGAATTGACCGAAAAATCGTGTCAGTTCCAGCAGCAACGCCACCAAGTAACTGGTGAAAAAACAGGTGATAGAAATCTGGTGAAGGATTCCCAACACGGGCGAAGTGGCTCCAAAAGCGGTCCCGACAATTAAACGACTCAGCCTGCCATGGTACACATCGCCGTGAAAATGGCCAGTGTCAACCGCCGACCGAAGGATCCCCCGGGTGCACCTTGCGATGCGCCGAAGAGCAGATCCATCCCAGCGGGAAGCGTCAGCGAGCGGCGAGTCAGAAACGCCAAACAGCGGGCCGCTCGCTGACCGGCCTGTTGATTCAATCAGCCGTTTGGCGCGAGCCTACGGGCCCCGGTGCTTTTCTTCGTGCGACAGGCCCGTACGCTCGCGCCAAACGGCTGATGCCACGTGTGATCGGATTAAATCAACAGGCCGTGACGCTTCCCGCTGGCAGGCAAGATTTCAAACAGGCGGCGTTCACCAGGGGCTGACCAGCCACTTGCGGACGTCGATCTGACCAGAGCCATTCAGTCGCACCCGAATGGCGCCCTCGCGGGCCGTGATGTGCACGCCGCTTCCGGTCACCGACAACATCGCTTCCACCTCGGTCCGCGCCGCCCGACGGCTGCCGCTGACGATCGTCTGCCGCGGACGAGCCCAGGCCAACACCACGTCCGCGTCCATCGACAAACTGCCATGGTGCGGCGCCATCAAGACACCGCCCGCCGGCGGCCGAGGACGTGAAACCAGCGACTCGGTGCCCGGTGGCTCCAAATCACCCGGCAGAATCAACGCCCTGCCGCCATGATCGATCCGCAACACCAAACTGTTCGCGTTGTCACTGCCGGCAATCCCCGCCCGCGGAGGATGCAACACCGACATGCCCGTTCGCTCGACCCATGCGTCCTGAACGTCGGCGGAAACCTCGCGGACCTCGATCCGGTGTCGCCGCACCGCCGAGCGGACCTCCGCCAGCGCCGCGTCGCTGCCCTCGAGCATCCCCGGCGGCGTGATCAAGACGTCCACCGAAAACCGATCCAAGATCGCCGGTAACGCGTTGTAATGATCCGCGTCGGCGTGGGAGAGAAACACGCCGTCCAACCTCGTCACGCCCAGCGACCAAAGCGCGGTGTCGATGTCGCGGCTGGTGCCCAAACGGTTGCCCATCCGGCCGCAATCGTACAACCAGATTTTTCCATCGGGCGTCCTCACGATCACACTCGTTCCGTGCCCCACATCGATGAACGTGGCTTCTAACGTGTTCGGCGGCAGCGCCGCCATCCGCGTCGAAACCCCAAACATCACCACGCCCCAAACCAGCACCCAGCCGCAACGAAACCATCTCGCCCGACGCGATCGCCAGATCAACGATGCCGCCATCACGACGTAAAACAACGCCACGCCGATCCCCGGCGGCGACGGCAGCCAGGCATGCCCGCGCGGCCAACCCGCCGTCCACTCGATGATCCACCACATGTAACGCAGTGCGAGGTGACACACCGTTCCGGGGACCGCACCCAACCACGCATGAACCGGATCGACGATCACCGTCAACACGCCCGCCGGTAACGCCACCATCAACCCCGCCCAAACCAACACGTTGGTCAACACGCTGACCAACGAGACCAAATGGAATTGCGACCACACCAACGGCAAACTGACGGCCGTCACGCACCCGCTCAACCAAGCCATCTGTCCAAAGAATCGCGCCACCGTTTTCAGAGTTCGCACCCATGAACTCGATGACGCGTCGACCATCGATTGAAACCCGGCCTCACGCTGTAATTCCAATTCCGAGCGCATGGATCCCGGCGCGATCGGTCGACCGGCCAACATCAACGTGATCACCGCCAAGAACGACAGATGAACCCCGACCGAAAAGACGTTCATCGGATTCACCAAGATCAACACCATGGCTGCCACGCCCAAGGTGTTGAGCGGTTGAGATGTCCGCCGGACACAGGTCGATAACAGCAACATTGAAATCAGGATCGCCGCCCGCATCACCGGTGGCCGGCCGCCGGTGACGGCGACGTACAACGCACTGATCGCCACAATCACCACGAAGCGACTGACCGGTTGCAGCCCCACCGCCGAAACGATCCAAGTCGCCACCAGCACCAGGATCGCCAGGTGCATGCCGCTGACCGAAAGCAGATGGGCCGTGCCGGTCGCCAACAAGGCGTCACGTGTTTTCGGATCCACAAATTCCCGCTGCCCGATCACCAATGCGACCGCCAGCGGTCCGGTTTGATCGTCGGTGTGGCTGAGCAACGACTCTCGGCCCCGTGTCGCGATCGATGCGACCGCCGACGCGATCGGGTTGGACGATGTTTCCAACAACGTGATCGCTCCGGCGTTCTTGGTCTCGATTCGGGCATGAAGCCCACGTCGTCGATAGGCGGGTCGAAGATCAGGTTCGCCGGGATTGGTGGGACCTTCAAACGGATGCAACCATCCATAAATCTCCAACCGGTCACCGGGCCGAAGCTCGCTCAAGTCCCCGTCAACGTAAACCAACACCTTGCCGTCAGTGGCCTCAAACCCGTCTTCGACACGCCGCTGTTGCAGGGCGACGGTCAGTTGACTTTGCCAAGGAGATTCATCCGCCCCGCGGCGGCCAAAGGAAACCGGGTTTCGCCGCAACGAGACCGTCCGATCCAATGTTCCCCGAACCACGATCGGCTGCGCGGATTGATCGACCAAGGGAAGGATCGACGCGCTGCGAAACGAAGCCTCGCTCCACGCGTGCAAGGTTCCAAAGCAGCTCGTCCACAACACCGCGTTGCAGACCCAGGTGATGACTCTCGCCAAACCCTTGACACCGGGCCGCGACGGTCGGAACACGCGATGAACCAGTTCCGGCAGCAACCCCGCGACCACGCCGACCAACAACCAACGTGTCACGCTGGTCCAAAACGATTCGTACCACAACGCATCACAGATCACACCGAGTGTTGCGAAGAAGCTGGCGAAGACAAACGGAAACCGATGAAGGCTCGACGCCACGCGGCCGCGGGGCTCGAACCAGTCCCGGTCCAACCGCTGCCGCAGCAGCAATCGTCCCCGCAGCAATCGTCGCCTCCAAGCCGCTTCCACCCCGATTCGCTCCCATTAGCGTGCTTGCCAAAACCGTTAGAATAGGCAAGTCGCGACCGATAATGAAGTAGTCCGACACCCCCCGTGAAAAACTTTACATCGCCACGCCACTCCACTCGGGCAATCCACCGCCATGAATCATCCCACGCGAGCGATCACGTCCATCATCTTGCTGTTAGTTGCTGTTTCCACTTTGAACGCACAAGTCACACCCACCACGCTGAAATACCCCGTCACCAAACAGACCGATGTTCGCGATTCCTATCACGGCATCGAGGTTGCCGATCCCTATCGCTGGCTCGAAGACACCGAGAGTGCGGAAACGGAAGCCTGGGTCACGGCACAAAACGAAGTCACGCAGGCCTACCTGAAATCGCTGCCGCAACGCGAACCGATGCGGCAGCGGCTGGAGAAATTGTGGAACTACGAACGCTACACCATTCCCCGTCGCCGTGGCGATCGCTACTTCTATTCCCACAACGACGGGCTGCAAAACCAAAGCGTTCTCTACAAGGCCGATTCGCTCTCGGCTGAACGTCAGGTGTTGATCGACCCGAACAAACTCAGTGACGACGGCACGGTCGCGCTGGCGGGAACGGTGATCACCCGTGACGGATCCCTGGTCGCGTATGGATTGGCCGACGGGGGCAGCGATTGGCGGACTTGGAAAGTCCGTGATGTCGCGACCGGCAACGACCTGCAGGATGTGATCCATTGGGTCAAGTTCAGCTCGGTCGCCTGGTTGCCCGACAACAGCGGTTTTTTCTACGCCCGCTACGACGAACCCGATGCCGGATCCGAACTGACCGGCACGAACGAAAACCAACGGTTGCACTTCCATCGCCTGGGGACCGACCAGAGCGAAGACCCGTTGATCCTGCAGCGGCCCGATCATCCCAAATGGGGCTTCTCACCGGTCGTCACCGATGACGGGCGATACCTGGTGATCCAAAACTGGAAAGGCAGCGAGCCGAAAGCGCAAATCTTTGTCAAAGATCTCCGCGACCCCGATTCAGAAGTCACGCCGCTGATCACCGGATTCGACTTCGAATACGACTTCATCGCCTCGGTCGAGGACACGATGTACTTCTTGACCGATCACCAAGCCCCGCGGCGACGCGTGATCGCCGTCGATGTCACGTCGCCGGAGCGCGAGCACTGGAAACAGGTGATCGGTGAGTCGAGTGACGTGATCGAATCGGTGAGCTTGTTCGGCGATACGTTTTACGTCGATGCACTCCGCGATGCCCGCAGCCACGTCAGCCGTTACGCGATCGACGGATCACCGATCGGCGATTTCGATCTGCCCGGTGTCGGCACCGTCAGCGGGTTCGGTGGTCGCCAAGACGCCACCGAAACTTTCTTTCGCTTCACCAATTACGTCACACCGGGTGCGATCTATCGAGTCGACTTGACCGAAACATCGCCCGAGAAAGCGACGTCACTGTGGCGACAAAGCGAAATCGACATGGACTTGGACGCGTTCATCACCGAGCAGGTGTTCAGCGAAAGTAAAGACGGCACGAAGATCCCGATCATCATCACCCGCCGTAAAGACAGCAAACTGGACGGAACCAATCAGACATTGCTGTACGCCTACGGCGGTTTCAATGTGTCGCTGACGCCCCTGTTCTCGCCGGCCAATGCCGCTTGGGTCGACGCCGGAGGCATCTACGCGGTGGCGAACCTACGCGGCGGTGGTGAATACGGACGCGAGTGGCACGAATCGGGCATGCGGCTGAACAAGCAGAACGTCTTCGACGACTTCATCGCGTCGGCCGAACATTTGATCGATGCCGGGTACACGACCAGCAGTCGATTGGGCATTCGCGGCGGCAGCAACGGCGGTTTGTTGGTCGGCGCCGTGATGACTCAGCGGCCAGACTTGTTCGGCGCCTGCTTGCCGGCCGTCGGCGTGCTGGACATGCTTCGCTACCACAAGTTCACCATCGGATGGGCCTGGGTCACCGAATATGGCAGCAGCGACGAAGCGGACCAGATCGAGAACCTGTTGTCTTATTCACCGCTCCACAATTTGAAACCGGGCACCTGCTATCCGGCAACGTTGATCACCACCGCCGATCGTGACGATCGCGTCGTCCCCGGCCACAGTTTCAAGTTCGCTGCAGCACTGCAAGCGGCTCAGGGTTGTGATCATCCGACGTTGATCCGCATCGAAACCCGAGCCGGACACGGGGCGGGCACGCCGGTCAGCAAACAGATCGACCAGTACGCCGACTTGTGGGCATTCTTGAAAGCAAACCTGAACTGACATTGCCGCCCGCTGGCCGCATTTGTTATCGGCAACGGCGGGATAGGTTTCCAGCCTGTCATTTCAGAATCGACAGGCTGGAAGCCTATCCCACTACCTCTCCCACGACCAAAAATGCGCCAATGGATTGCCAGCGGACCCCACGCGAATCGTTCCGGTTTGTTTACACGATCAACCGTGACTACATCCCGTTCGCCTTGGTGAGCATGCTGTCGGTCATCGAGTCTCAGACACAGCCCAGTGTGTTTCACATCGTTCACGACGGCGATCTCGACGACCGCGATCAAGCCAAGATGCGACAATGGATCGACGCGAAGGGTGCATCGGTGAACTTTCATCGCGTCAGCGACGACTTTCCCCGCCGGTTCGCCGAACATTCCAGCTGGGATGTCTCCGTCCTGTTTCGTCTCGCGCTGCCCCAGATTCTGCCGTCAGACATCGATCGCGTGCTCTACCTGGACGGCGACACGCTGGTGCGCCGGCCCCTGGACGAACTCTTCCAACTCGACTTGGGGCAGTCCGGTTTGGCAGCGGTTCCCGAAGCCCATCCGGCCGTCCAGCGACTCGGTTTGCCGCTCGATTCGGCCTACCTCAACAGCGGCGTGTTGGCCATCGACCTGTCCACGTGGCGCAGCAACCGGACCAGCGAAACGATGTTGGACAGGGTGATGCAAGATCCCGATCGCTGGGTCTACCCCGACCAAGACATCTTGGCCGTCCAGTTTGCCGACGGCTGGACCCGATTGGCACCGGAATACAACGTCACGCACCGTTTCTTTGCCGGTCCCTCGTCGTTGCCGCTGCCGACTTCGGATCCGCACATCATTCATTTCACCGGCCAGGGACTGAAGCCTTGGCAGACATCTCGGCCTCATCCGTATGCCGATGAGTTTTGGGCGGTCGCGGAAGTCGTTCGCGATGCCGGATTCGAACTTCCCGATCGTCCGCAAAAGAAACGTCGCTGGTACCAACGCGGTCCGATCGCGGCTTATCGAAACCACCGTCGCGGGGTACGTCAGCAGCGTCGTCAACGGGCGGAAGCCGAGCGGCATTCGCGACGCGCGATGTTGCAAACACGCGACCGTGAAATGGTGATGCAATTTGCCAGTGAAATGACGGTTCGACGCGGCCCGTTTGCCGGACTGTGTTATCCCGAATCCTATTCACACGGCAGCACGCTCGCGCCGAAGTTGTTGGGAACCTACGAAGCCGAATTGCAACCGATTCTCGAACGCTTGCTCAGCAAAGATTATCCGGTGATCGTCGATGTCGGGGGCGCCGAAGGGTACTATGCGATCGGTTGTGCGCTGCGTTGGCCGGACGCCAACATCATCGCCTATGAATTGCAACGCGAAGCCCGCGCCGCGATCGCCGAGATGGCTGCCGCCAACGGTGTGGCCGATCGCGTGGCGATCCAAGCCGAGTGCATGTTCGGCGACCTGTATGGAAAACGCGGCCTGGTGATCTGTGACATCGAAGGCGGCGAAGCCGACTTGTTGGTCAACGATCATGCCGCCGAAGCCTTCGCCGATTGCGACTTCATCATCGAAACGCACGAAATGTTTCGAGCGGGGATCTGCGAACAATTGTACGATCAGTTTGCCAGCACCCATCAAGTGACCGTGATCGATGCGGTGTTGGACGACCAGCGTCCCCAACATTGGTCGCTTCCCGAGTTGGCCAACTTGAGCGAACCACGGCAAGCCCAAGTGATCGGGGAACGCCGCGGCGGCCCGATGCAATGGCTCGTCTGTGAATCCCGAAACGATTTCCCCACGCGCCAAACGACCACCGCCCGCGCCGCGTAGAAAAAAAGGGTCAGGAGCATTTAAAATAGAATAGGTAAGCCGAGACACCCCAGTTTGCCAAAAAAGCTCCTGACCCTTTTTCATGGGGGCGTGGTCGGGAGGTGCCGCAGCGCTGACCTCCGGCTACTCGCTGTGATCCCTTCGGGATCATCTCAAGACTCGCGCGTCACGTCGTCTGTGAGTGTGCTACTGCCCCACGTTCCAACGTCGCAACAAGCTCAACACCGTTTTGCTGGTCGGGGTCAATCGCGTTCGATTGTATTGATCGCCCAACTTGCGAATCGCTTCCGCTTGAGTCGGATAGGGGTGGATGACGCTGGCGATCTTTCCCAGTCCCACCTCATTGACCATCGCCAGCGTGATCTCGGAGATCATGTCGCCCGCATTTTTGGCGACGATCGTTGCCCCGACAATTTGCCCCGTGCCTTGCTTGGTATGGACCTTCACAAAACCTTCTTCTTCGCCTTCCAGGATCGCGCGGTCGACGTCACTGAAGTGCTGGACGTAGGTGTCGATCTCGATTCCCGCGTGCTCGGCGTCGTGCCCGTACAGGCCGACGTGGGCGATTTCCGGTGACGTGTAGGTGGCCCAAGGAATGACCAAGTCACTGGCCTTCTTTTTGCCAAATGGCCCGACGGCAAACAAGGCATTCTGGATCACGATCCGGGCCATAAAATCGGCCGCGTGCGTGAATTGATACTTCGAACACACATCGCCCGCGGCGTAGATCCTCGGATGGGTCGTCTGTAGCCGATCATTCACGCGGACGCCTTTGGAATCAAAATCAATACCGACCGCGTCCAGGTTCAAATGTTCCACGTTCGGTGCGCGACCGACGGCGACCAGTAACTGATCGATCGGCTCGTCAAAGTGCTGGTCGTGCGAATCGACCGTCAGCCGGATTGTTGCGTCTTGCCGGAGCTTTAATTGACGACCACAACACAATAGTTTTACCCCGTCACGCAGCATCGCTTGTTGAACGATCTCGGCGGCGTCACGATCTTCTTTGGTCAGGATGCCATGCTCGGATTCGACCAACAACACCTCCGAGCCGAGCTGGGCGAATGACTGTGCCAGCTCGCACCCGATCGGACCGGCACCGATGATTCCCAATCGACGCGGAAGCTCGGTCAGCGAGAACACCGACTCGTTGGTCAGGTAGTCGATTTGATCGAGTCCATCGATCGGCGGCGCCGCGGCTCTGGCACCGGTCGCGATGACCGCCCGCTTGTACTGCAGCTTGGTGCCGGCGACATCGATGGTCGCGGCGTCGACGAAACTGGCTTGGCCGAAATAGACATCCACTCCGAGATCGCGAAAACGGTCTGCCGCATCGTTACGGCTGATGCCGGCGCGCAGTCGACGCATCCGCTGCATGACTCCCGCAAAATCGACTTCCGCTCCATCGGGCACGTCGACGCCATAGTTCGAGGCCTGCTTCACCGTGGCGGCAATCCGCGCCGAACTGATCACGCCCTTGGATGGAACGCAACCGACGTTCAAACAATCGCCGCCCATCAAATCGCGTTCGATCAGTGCCACACGGGCACCCAAACCCGCGGCGCCGGCGGCGGTCACCAGACCGGCGGTCCCGGCACCGATGACAACCAAGTGATAAGGAGCTTGGGGTGTCGGATTGATCCAGGTCGGCGGATGAACGTTCGCTTCAAGTTGTTGATTGTGCTGGTCGCGCGGTAGAAGTGCGTTCATGCTGTCGGTGTTCCAGGCTTGCTTGACGGATCGGTGATCAGACGGCACGCAGCACGTTCACACGATGCACGCGATCGCTTCCAGATCGAATAATAGTGAACCGCGCCTGCGGACCGCCAAGGGTCGCCGACAGCGAACACACCGTCATCGCGATCGGTTGCAGGCTTCCGTCAAATCCCGCAACCGCCGGCAGGCCGCCGCGGACAGCATCGATGGGGTCGCGCGCCAGCTCCAATTCCCCAGCGTCGTTCCCGGAACGTTCATGCGAGCTTCCGCGGCCAAGCCTAACAGATCCTGCAACGGAGCAATCGCCAGGTTCGCCGTCGAGGACCAGGTCAGATGCAGCAATTCGGCGGCAGCGGCTTCACCGTCCAGACCGGGTTTCTCCAGGACGCTGCAAACCGTTTCCTGCTCGTCCTCGGTGAGCGATTCGAACCAACCCCGCGTCGTGTTGTTGTCGTGCGTTCCGGTGTACACCACGGTGTTGGGCACGTGGTTTTCCGGCAGATAGGGATTGTCGGGCGTACCGTCAAACGCGAACTGCAACACACGTGTTCCCGGCAGATCAAACTGGTCACGCAGCTGATTGACATCTGGCGTGATCAGGCCCAAATCCTCGGCGAGGAACGGCAGTGCCCCCAGATCCGTTTGCAGGGCGCGAAAGAAATCGGCACCCGGACCAGGCTCCCAGTCGCCGCTGAGTGCCGTCGCCGCGCCGGCGGGCACGTGCCAGGCAGCCGCGAATCCGCGGAAATGATCCAGCCGAACCAGATCCACTTGAGTCAACAACGCGCGGATCCGTTGGATGTACCAGCGGTAACCGGTGGTTCGTAGCGCCGCCCAGTCATAGACCGGGTTCCCCCACAGCTGACCATCGGCGCTGAAGTAATCCGGTGGGACTCCGGCGACGAAATGCGGCCGACGCTCATCGTCCAGCAGGAACATTTCCGGATTGGCCCAGACGTCGCTCGAATCGGCCGACACGAAGAACGGCAGGTCGCCGATCAATCGCACACCCTTGGCATGGGCATAGGCTTTCAATCGGGCGATCTGACGGAACACCAGGAACTGGCTGAATCGAACCTGATCGATTTCGTCCGCCAGATCGCGCTGGGCTTGGGCCAACGCGTCGGCGTCACGATGGACCAGTTCACGCGGCCATTGCAGGTAGTGTTCGCCGTGCCGATCACGCAGCGCGCAGAACATTGCGAAATCGTCCAGCCAGTGCGACGCAGCCAGACAGAATTGCTCGTAAGCCGGTCGCAATTCGGCGTCGCCGGAGCCGCTGCGAAAATTGGTCCAGACCGTCGTCAGCAACCGCTGCTTGAAAGCGATGACGGAATCGTAGTCGACGGACGTTTCCGAGTCGCTCGCGGCGGAATGGGACTCGTCGGCCAGTTCGTCGGCCCGCAACAGACCCTCGGCGACCAGATCGTCGGGACTGATCATCAGCCAGTTTCCGGCGAACGACGACAGCGACGAATATGGGGAGTAACCACACCCGATCGGTCCCAGCGGCAAGACTTGCCAACAGGATTGCCCGGCGTCGTGAAGCCAGTCGATCCAAGCCCGCGACTGCGGCCCAAGGTCGCCGATGCCGTAACGTGACGGCAGCGACGTGACGTGCAATAAGACGCCCGCGGCGCGATCCTGCAACGAAAACATGGGGTTTGGCTGGCTCTCGTCAGTCATACGGGTCCCTTTGATTTGCCGTCATCATCACGTGGACGAGCCGAACGGGGCCGGCCGATGGGTTCGCGGCCGGCCAGTGGGTTGAGGCGTGCGCTATGTTGCTGCAACACTCTCGTCGCAGACACCGAGCAACAGACCGGGCGGTGACCGATCAGTCAAGCCGGCCAATCGGCTATCGCGGTTGAACCCACGCTGCCATGCCCTAGCGCCGGTTTCACCCTCGAATGCGGCAGCGATTCCAGCGGGCTAACCATGGAAAATAAGACCCACCGATAGCAGCGCGAACCCACGGATGACAGGCTGCAAGAAATCCGTGGGTTCGCGCTGCCATCCGTGGGCCCAGTCATCGTTTCATCGTTCCGCAAGTTACAGCCTGGCCTACTTTCGCTCGACCAACACCACCCTAGATTCAAATCGAGACTAGGCACTAGGCACGAATCGCATCCACGGCTCTCGCGTCGCGTTTCTGGGGGCCGAGGCGATCGTTGCAGCCCATCGCGGTCAGCATTGTGTTGTAGACGTCGACACCCTCGGCGCCGACGTCCAGGATTTGGCCGGTTTTGAAACGCCCCCCGGCTCCGCTGATCGCATGGAACACGCCCGACAGCTCGCGTTTGACGTCGTTGTGACGGCCGTCGCCCGACTCGGTGGAAATCGTGATCAATGAGTTCTCCAGAATCGTCTTGCCGTTGGCGTCCACTGAATCCTCGCTATCAAGTCGGCTGAGGAAGTAGGCGACCTCGCGCATCTTCAGGTGCGCGTGGGCGCGCAGTGCTTCGTTCTTCTTGTTTTCATTGAACTGATGCCACCACTCGTGACTACAGCCCGCCGAACCGGATTTCTTGTGTTGCCCTTCGTCGTCGAATTGAAAGACCGTGCGGCCGTCGTATTCGTAGTCGCCTTTCAAACGAATGCGTTCGCCGGCGGCTAAAAACGTCAACGCGCCGAAGCGGGTGCGATCGGTTTGGATGGCCAAGGCGTACAGATCAGCCATCAGACGCCACTCCGACGACAATTCCTCCAGCGTGATATCGATGCCTTCGCCACCCGGATCGGCTGACCCGCCGTGCAGCAACTGCGACCGCGGCGGCAACGGGGGCGCGCCGGCGACTTTGCCCTTCATCGCATATGCCCGCTGTTCGAATTCACGAATCCGGTCCAGGTGCTCGGCGATGCGAGCCTTGGAAGTAGAGCCCAGCGGCGAGTTGGCGCCGGTGTAGAACTTGTACTGGTCGACGACCGTATCCAGCACGCTCCGTTTCAAACGGGCGCGGCGTGTGTCGGGATCCTCGTCGACCGCGCCGATGGTACCGAACACGCGTTCGAACAGGTCACGCGGTTTTTCCTGCATCGTCGCGGCAACCGTCCCGTCGGCGTTGTAACTGTGAACGTACCGACCGATCCGGCTGCGGCGAAAGAACGTTCCGGCGACCAGCGTGGGCACCATGCCGGCCGGCATGCCGTCGCGGTAGTGGTAGCGACGGATCACTTGATCGATCGACGCGCCACCCGCCTTCGCTTCACCATCGGGCGGTTCGGCGGTAAACGCCGCGGTCGCGCCGTCGTAGTGCGCGTTGATGCCTTTCTCGTCGGCACGCAACTGATCGACGCCGCGCATGATCAACAATTTCTGGCTCAACGGTTTCAGTGGCTCCAGTACCCCGTCGAAACCCTCTTTCTGCAGCGGGGCCGGGATGCCGAGTCCGAAGAACACATTAAACGCCCGAACCGGAACATCAGCTTGCTCGGCTGCCATCGCCTTCGTCAGCGTCATCTCCTCCAACAACGGCAACCCGATCGTGACCGCCCCGGCCCCTTTGACCGCGACGCCCTTGAGCATGGTGCGGCGGTCGATTCGTTTCCTGTGCATCAGCCTGTTCTCCCCAAATGGGTTTGTTTGATTTCTACTCGGTCGCTTCGGTTCTGGCCCGCTGAACCAGATCGCTCATGACAATCGCGGTGATCAAGTCGGAGTAGGTTCCGCCGGCTTGTTGTGCCGTCCGGTGAATCTTGCCGACGGTCGCGGCATCGTCGGCGACCAGCGGTCTGCCGAGCGCGAACTGGGTCACCTTCCAAGTCAGACTTTGCTGCACCCGCTCGCTGGTCGCCAGCAGCTCCATCAACTCGGCTGATGTCTGATACGCGACCGGTTTCGCCGTGCCTGGGAACAGCACTTCACCGTCGTCGCGCAACGTGTTCCCATGCTCGTCTTTGTCGTGGTACGCACCGATGCCGTCGAATTTTTCCAGCCCGAACGCCAGCGGTTCGAAACGGGTGTGGCAGACACCGCACTTGTTGTCCGCGATGCGAGCTTCCGCGATCCCCCGTTGGGTCAGACCCGTTTTGGTCGGCGGCGGTACGGTGTTGACGCAGGGCGGGGGGGCGTTGATCGTGCCTCGCAGCAAATCGTTCAACACAAACAAACCGCGTGCGACCATTGAGGCTTCATCACCGCCGATCGTCAAGACGCTCGCTTGAGTCAGCAGGCCGCCGCGACTGGGGACCTTCGTCAGATCGTATCGAGTGGGCTTGCTATCAGTGTTGTTGCCAGTCGGTTTGAGTCCATAATGCCGCGCTAGCGCTGGCGTTGCGAAGGTGACTTGGGTGTTCAACAAATCCGATAGCGGCCGATTTTGGGCCCACACCACCTCTGTGAAATAGGCGAGTGTCTCCTGTCGCATGTCCGCAGCGAGCTGGGCACTCCAGTTCGGAAACTTCTTGGCATTGGGGCGCAAGTTGGCCAAGCGTCCCAGGTTCAGCCACTGTGAAACAAACTCCTCGGAGCGCTCGATCGTTCGGGGGTCCTTGAGCATGCGTTTGACATGCGCTTCGACCACGTTTCGGTCCGTCAATTCGCCCTTCTCGGCCGCGCGCAGCAAGTCCTCGTCCGGCGGCGCTCCCCACAGGATGTAGCTCATCCGGGACGCGAGTTCATAATCATCGACCAGCCGCGAACTGCCGTCGCCGTGTTGGTATTCGATGCGGTACACGAACCGGGGCGATTGCAGCATCGCTTGGACGATGTAGCCGATCGCTTCCTTGAAGTCACCGCCGGCGCTGGCGACCGTCGTCGCGATGCCGCTGTACTTGTTGATCTCGTTGGAATCCAGTGGGCCACGCAGCAACCATTTCCCCATCGCGGCGACGTGATCGCGCATCGTGTCGTCGGTGGAAAGTTTTCGACTCTTGGAGAATCGCCCGGCGAACGCCAGGATGTCCATTCGGCTGACGATGATTTCCGCCAATTTGTTGTACGCTTCGACATGCTTCAAATCGATGTTCAAGTTGTAGGCGGTGTTATTGAAGCCGTCGGCACGCAAGTCGGGTGGCAAGATCTGGCGGGCTTCGTCTGCAATGTCGACGCCGACCGCGCTGCGCACGGTGGCGATGTACTCGCTGACGGTCAGTCGCTGCAACCAAACTTCACCCGCATGGCCTTCGTTCAGATAGACCGCCGGATCAATTGCCTCGACCGGCCACGCCGCGCCGGAGTCGATCCATTTTCGCAGCGCGTCTTTTTCTTCCGAGGACAGGGGTGGGCGATCCTTCGGCATCTCATCCGAGGAGACCAGTTCCCAGAGCAGACTTTGCGACGCTTTTCCAGCGACAACCAACTTGCCGCTTTCGCCCCCGGCCACGGCGGACGCCTTGTGGGAAAGATCCAGTTCGCCCTTCTTGATCGCCGCGTCATGGCATTCGAGACAATGTTTTGCAAACAGCGGCGCGACGTGTCGGTCGAACAGAAGGGTGTCGGCGTTGGCAACGTTGCCGGCGGAGGACGACGCACGCCCGGCACGACTTCCCGCCGCGAAATTCTGTCGCACGTCCTTGTCCGAGAGCGCCCGATCATAGATCGCCACCAGGTGCAGCTCGCCGAACCAGGGCCGGTCCTTTGTCGCTTCATTGGCCAGATACAAACGCTGCCGGTCGTCCCAGTTGCGGAAGTTGCCTTTGACCATCTTGCTGGCCACTCGCTTTCCATCCAGATACATCAACGTCTTGCCGCCGGCATCGCGCGTGAACACGACATGGGTCAGCTTGGTTTGCAGGGATCGCTTGGGACTACTCGTTGAAGGCAGTCCGTTGTTGTCGCTTCCGGTCGCGCGCAGCCGGACGTCGTAGAAATCCTTGTCTTGCCCCAGCGTGAGATTGCGATGGCTGGTGTCCGAAGAGATGGAAACGATGCGGGCCGGGCCGGATTGGGATCGATTGGCGGGTTTCAGCCAGACTTCGACGCTGATCGCATTGGACTTTTTGACGGCATCGATGATCTTCGTGGCGGGTTGCGTTGACGCGATCGACGAAGACGATTCGACCACCAATGTCCCATCGGAACGTCGCACGCGACTGGATCGATCGATCTCCAAATTCAACGGCTTTCCGACGCCGCCGCGATCGACAATCGTCTGCCCGTCGTCTTCGCTGAAGTCGTATCGAACCAACAAGCCGCGCCCGACGCGATTGGCGGCAAGAGCGACGGGCGCGACGAACGCCAGGGATGCCAGCGTCAGCAGAATCCGAAATTGCACAAGATGCCTCATTGGGTTTTGGTCGAACGCACCCCGATACGAAGTGCGAACCATCTAGCAGTATAGCGTCACCGCGTCGATCCGCGTCGAGCAGTCAGCAAAGACGCCCGGACTCTGGCTCGCAACGCTGTCAGGGATTTTTTAGCGGGAGGGCGCGAGCCCTCCAGTGTTTCGGGAATGATGACGGACCGGAGGGCTTGCGCCTTGCCACTAAGCAACGCACGATCAATCATTGTCGGATTTCGTAGTGGACGAGGTTACGAGTCCCTCGCGCGGGGACTCGTAACCTCGTCCACTACGCCAGTAATTAACCGACAAGTACGATGGGGCGTTTCATGTAACGCGCGACGCAGCTGTGGCGGCCTCGCCGCCTGCGCGATCCTAACGGCTCTTCTCCACCACCCGACAAGAGCAGTCCGCATTGTTGCGCAGTGGAAAGAAAGCAGTGGCAAGAAACCTGCCAAGCCGGCAAATTTTTTCCGGGCCATGCAAGCGGATGCAGCCCGTTCATTGTTTGCTTGCATTTACAACCGACGCGCCGTGGCAGTGAACAAGCACCTCCGCAACGCCAATTCGGGTTGTTTGCAAGAACTTTCGCGAAAATAGAAAAATTGGCTCAACATTTGCGGCGACAAGAAAAATCCCGATTCGGCCCAGTGCTTCCTCGCACTCGGCGACCTCCCACATTTCTCAGCAAGGATGGCCCCATGTTAGTTCTTTCTCGCAAGGTCGGCGAAACGATTCAAATCGGATCCGACATCATCATCAAGGTATCGAGCCTCTCCGGCGGTCGGGTGCGGATCGGAATCGAAGCGCCCCGCGACGTGGCCATCCAGCGGGGCGAACTGCGTCCCTTCATCGAGCCTGTCGCGGCGCCGCTGCAACCGACGCCCGCCTGTGGCGATTTGAACGCACAGGCGTCCTAAGCACAGGCGTCCTAAGCTTCGATCCGGATCCGCAATGAAGGTCATGGCGGTCGTCAAGCACTTGGCGAGTTCCGGGTTGCGTGGTGGTTGTTCGCCGCAAACGTCCCGATTCACTCTCGCAGCACGAGGACCGGACAGTGCGCCAACCGCGCGACGCGTTCGGCGGTGGAACCGATCAGCAAACGTTTCATACCGGTGCGGCCGTGTGAAGGCAAGACGATCAAACCGAACGCGTGGTGTTCGGCATACTCGGTGATTCCGTGAGCGGCTTCGTTGACCGCGGTGTCAAAATTCAATCCTTGATGGCGGCCGTCACTGAACTCGTTCTTCAGCGACACGATCGCCTTTTTTTCATGTTGTTCGTCGATCTCGCTGGCCAAATCGACATCGGGGACCCCCAACACGCGACCGGCGCCCAGTTCTAACCCCATGTCGCCGGAATACCCATACAGCGGCGACGGATCGACGACGTGTAAGACGGTGACGTTCTCGTTCTTTCCCGCGATCTTGATCGCCGTTTCCACGGCCGCCCGAGAGAACTCGGAAAAGTCGTAGGGTGCTAGGATTTTCGTGTTTTCAAAATAGTTCATGTCGGCCGCTCGTGGAAAGACTTCTGTCGTCTCTTCAATGGCACACCAGCGACAAACTGGCGATCCGTCCTACGGTTCAGTTTACCTTCTCCATCGACGACGAACTGCCCTTCCGCTACGGCAAACGGTTCAGCTGCGGACGATCAGCCGATGCAACTCGGCGGCGTCGTCGGCGGCGAGGATGCGTTCGCGGCGGGATTCCGTGCCGATCAGCCGCGCGATGTAGGAGAGACAGGCCAGGTGCTCGTCGGGTTGGCCGGCGGGGCTGAGCAACATGAACACGATTTCGATCGGCAGATCCGTCAGCGGGCAGAGCAATTGATTCTTCGGACGCGCGACCATCAACGTCGCGCGGTCCACGGCGCTGGACCAGGTGTGCGGCAACGCGATCCCATGACCGAGCAGGCTGGTGTAGTCCTCCTCGCGGCGCCAGATTTCGACCAGCATCTGCTCCGGGTCGATGCCGGGAAGTTGATTTCGCAGGTGGTACAGCATCTCGCGATAGAGTTCGCGGAGATCGGTTTGGTCGGAGAAAATGACGTTCTCTTGAGTGAGCGGCAGGACACTCGTTTCTTGTTCCCCGCGGGGATCGTAGACCAGCCATTCGACGTCGTCGTCATCCAGCTCGCGAGCGTCGCCGGGCACCACCACGCCGTTGCGTATCGTCATCAAGACATTCTCGGGTTCTGGCAACGCATCGGTCGCGCGCAGCCGGATATCCAGCGGTGGCGGTTCGCTGTTGGGGTGCATCCAATGGTTCAGTGGCAATTCGGTCCAGACCCGCTGTCCGACCAACAGGTGTTCGTTGTTCGCCGTTTGATAACCGGACCTCTCCCAGCGAAACAAGGTTGCCTCTTCCAACAATTCGGACCAGCGGCGACACAACATCCGGTTGAGATCGGCGTTGGCGGTCAGTGCCAGCAGATTCCCGCATCGGTAGAACGCGGCATATTTCTCCGGGGCCACTTGCATCGCGTCTTCGTTGATGGCGACCAATCCGTCTCGCTCTGCCGCACGCACCTCGCGGGCGTTGGTGTCGATCAACACGACATCCACGCCGTGCCGGCCAAAAAACCTCGCGACCTGACGGCCCAGCGCGTGCGCCCCGACGATGATCCATCCGGTCGGCACCGGACGGACAACACCCAGCCAACGTCCGACCGATCCCGCCGTGAAGCCTTGCACCACGACGGTTCCGGCGATGACCGAATACGTGAACGATTCAAGAAAGACCGCGTTTTCAATCCCGCGACGCCGCAACTCTAACGCGAACAGCGACGCCATCGAGGCGGCCACAATCCCGCGGGGGGCGATCCAACACAGAAACAGTTTTTCTCTCAACGTCAGGATGCTTTGACTCGTCGACAGAAAGATGTTTAGCGGCCTGACGATCAACATGATCCCGATCACGGCGAGGATCAGATTCCAGCCGAACTCGACGAACGCACGCAATTCCAAATTGGCCGCCAACAGCACGAACAACAGCCCGATCGCAAAATCTTTCAGCTCGATCTTGTAACTGACAATCTCTCGCAACTGCGGCGTCTTGCGGCTGCCCAGGACCAGACCGGCGACCGTCACACTCAACAATCCGCTTTCGCTGATCGCTAGATCGGCCATGGCAAAGTTCAACATCGCCATCGCCAGGACGAAGATGTTGGTTTGGCCCTTGCTGATCCAATGGCGTCGCAGCAAGAAGTCCATCAGAAAACCGAACGCGACCCCGAACACCACGCCGACGGCAAACCGCAACAGAAAGTCTTTGACGACCAATTGCTGCGTGCCATCGGTACTCACATAGAACTCGAAACTCAACAACGCCAGGAACACGCCGATCGGATCGATCAGAACGCCTTCCCAGTGAAGGATATGATGCAGTTTGGACTGAACCCGGATCCGATGCAGCAGCGGGCCGATCACGGTGGGCCCGGTCACGATCACCAGGCTGGCCGCGAGCACGCAGAAAGCGATGTCAAATCCAAAGATCAATCGCAACAGGACCGCCGTTCCGATCCAGGTGACGAGCACACCGATGGTCAACACGCGACAGATTTCCTGACTGACGGTCCGGTACCCGCGCAAGTCGAGCGTCAAGCCGCCTTCGAACAGGATGATCGCCACGGCCAGCGAGACGATCGTCCGAAGTCCGTCACCGAGTGCACTGGGATGAACCAGCCCCAGCACCTCGGGACCGGCCACGATCCCGCCGAGGAGCAACAACACGATCGGGGAGGTTCGCAAGTAAGACGCGACCGTGAACAGGCACACGCCCAGCGCAGCGGCCAGCGTGAAGCTCGTCAAGATTTCGTTGGTATGCATCCAGCTTCCTGCGCCCCACCCTGATCTCGATTCCGACGCACCTGCTCAAAACCACGTCGGGGCGAAACGACAACCTGGGATGCGGCGTCGACTTTGCCGCTACACGTTTGCTTGATGTGAGGCTTGCGAGTCGACCGCATGATCCGTCATGAAATCAATTTCGCCGGTTTTTACATCATAAAGCGCACCGATGACCATGGCCTCGTCGTTTTCGACCGCTCGGCGGATGGCATCGCTGCGGGCAGTGATCTCACGAACCGTTCGTTGCACGTTCTTCCGAGCAACCGAGTCGATACAGGCGTCTTTGGCCTCCGGCGTCATGCTGCTGATGCCCCGACACTCGTCGGGATCGATGCATTGCTGGATCTCCGACACGATGGCGTGCAAGTGACCACAACCGCTCGCCTGCTCGACATCCGCCCTTTCCTCAAACAACTCCACCGACGACGTGACCGCGCCGCAGCGGGTATGACCGAGCACGACGATCAGTTTCGCGCCGGCAACCGCGACGCCATATTCCATGCTTCCCAGCGACTTCGTGCCGATGATGTTTCCGGCGACCCGCACGCTAAAGATGTCGCCGATGCCGAGATCAAACACCAGTTCGGCGGGAACGCGTGAGTCGATGCAGCTGAGCACCACCGCCAACGGGCTTTGCCCCGTTGCCGTCGCCCCCACCTGACGACCGAAATCGCGAGTGATGCGGTGTCCCGTGCGAAAACGCTCGTTGCCGTCGCGCAGAATCTTCAGCACCTGGTCCGGCGTGATGCGACTTTGCAGCTCTCGTGTCGAATAGTCGGCGAATTGAATGTCGTCCCGCAACTCGTACTTGTCTCGGAAGCCGCGGAGGCTGACACTGACCCCGCGAGCCGGGCCGATGTTGTTCTTGAAATCACGAATCAGACTCAGAATGTCGGGGTCGATGTAATCCGAACCCGACGCGTCGATCAACAGCTTGGTGTCCCGAGCGGCACTGTTAAACAATTTGTCCAACGCGGCACGATTCAAAAAGCTGACCTGATCGGCCAGTTCGATGTGCAGGATGTCGCCATCGAGATGGGTCTCGACCACCCGGCGGATCGGGCGGCGGAGGTTGCTGTTGAGGATGAACAACACGCTGATCATCAAGCCGATCAGAATGCCGATCAGCAAGTCCGTCAGCACGATAGCCAAGACCGTCGAGATGAACGGGATGAACTGATACCGACCCTCTTTCCACATCTGCGCGAACAGTTGCGGGCTGGCGAGTTTGAAACCCGTCACCAACAGAATCGCCGCCAACGCGCTCAGCGGGATCATGTTCAAATAAACCGGGAACATACCGACGCAAACCAACAGCAAGATGCCGTGGAAGATCGTCGACAACTTCGACTTCGCTCCCGAGTTGACGTTCACGCTACTGCGGATGATCACCGACGTGACCGGAATGCCACCGATCAATCCGGCCGCCACGTTACCGCACCCCTGCGCCAACAGCTCGCGACTGGGCGGAGAACTTCGGCGTTGGGTGTCGAGCTTGTCGGTCGCTTCCAAGTTTAGCAACGATTCCAGCGAGGCGACGATCGCGATCGTGATGCCGCCGATGTAAACCGCGGGGTTGGCCCATTGGGAGAAATCGGGCGTCCGCAAAAAACTGCCGAAGTCCGAAAAGCTTTCCGCCACCGGAATCTGGACCAAGTGCGTCACGCCGATCGCCCAGGCGCCGCCGAACCCGGCAAACAGAGCTTGCAGTGCGACGCCCAGCAACACCACCACCAACGGCCCCGGAACGATCGAGTTCTTCAGCGGTTTCGTCCGATCCCAAACCAACAGCAGGCCGAGCGAGAGCAGTCCGACCACGGCGGCTCCAAAATGCAAGTCACCGGCGATCAACGTGAAAAGTTCTGAGAACGTGTTTTGGTCATCCGGTTGCGAAAACGACATCTCCCCTTCCGGATCGGTATCGTGACCGAACAGGTGGGGAATCTGTTTCAAGATCAGGATCACCCCGATCGCTGCCAACAGCCCCTTGATCACGCTGGAGGGGAAAAACGCTGAAAGCGCCCCGGCCTTGGCAATGCCCAGCCCGATTTGGATCACGCCGCCGACGACGACCGCAAGCAAGAACGCATCGAAGGTGCCCAGATTCGCGATCTGGGCCGCCACCACCGCCGTCAATCCGGCCGCCGGGCCGCTGACGCTGGTGTGCGATCCGCTCAGCGATCCGACGACGATCCCGCCAACGATCCCAGCGATCAGACCGGAAAACAACGGGGCACCGGACGCCAGCGCGATCCCCAGGCACAACGGAAGTGCCACCAGAAACACCACAATCGACGCCGTGAAATCACGAAGCAGATTGGTCGGTGCGAGTATCGAGTTGGATGAGTCATCCATAGTCCAGTTGTTCTCCATCGATCTTGAAACGAATCTTTCGCGTAATCGTGCAACACGCGCACGCCGAAGCGGGTTTTCGCTCAGCAAAGGTCGGGCCAACTCGCTCGGGCTGGTCCAAAGGCACCCTGGAATACCCCTGCAATCCTACTGAAATTCCAGCTGACGTGCAGACCGATCGTCGATTTAACGCTCGATCACAACGCGGAATCGGTCTAATGTTTGTACAAACTGTCGATTTTCAGTCGCGCTGACTGTTTTTCGCCGCCGGCTGGCTGCACCGGCTGGATGCACTGCTCGCCGAACTGCTCGCTGAACCGCTCGCCAGACAAGACGAGCCAGGAAACGCAATCGGGTCGCGGTGGGTGATCGGAGACCCATGGCTCGGAAACCCCCAACCGCAACGCTGTGAGGCATTTTTTAGCGGTAGGGCGCGAGCGGCCTGTCGATTTAGACGATGTTCCGAAATCAACGTGATCATGCCAGCCCGACGCGTGAGCGAGGGGCGCCGCGTGGCCCCTTGCTAACGCGTGCGGGCTTAAATCGACAGGCCGCGAGCCCTCCGGTGTTTGGGCAAAGATGCGGAACCGGAGGGCTCGCGCCCTGCCGCTAACACCTTAACAACCACAGGAAAAAATGCTTCACAGCGGTGCCCCAACCGGATCGGCATCAAAAAAGCGCCGCAAACCAATGATCCAACGCACCCCGGGCACGGCGTTTGCCAACAGGCGATCGGACGTGTCGCGTGCCTAGCAGGAATAAACCCGCTCCGGGTTTTCTTCAGCCACTTCATCGACGTCACACCACCAACCGACCGCGCTCGAATTCCCGACGATCTGGCTGAATTTCATGCACATCACGAGACCGATTCCATGAAGCTGCGCGACAAGATTGGTTGCTTTCTGCCCGTCACCGGATGCATCCTGTTGTGTCTGGGCATTTCGGGCGCGTGGTACGTCATTGAAATTCAGAAACAGAATTCGCGTCTGTTGGACATCAACGTCGCCAGTATTCGCTGCGCCGAAGAATTGGAATTGATCGCTCGTGAGATGCGACATGAACTGGATCGCTTTCTGTTGACGATGGACCGCAACTACCTGGTCAGGGCGGCGGAAAAGCAGGACAAGGCCAACGCGTGGCTGTCTAAGGCGCGTCAACTTTCCGCAACCGACCAGGAGCGAGCATTCGTCGCCGATCTTGAGCAACGACTGGAAAAGTATTTTGAACAACTGCATCAGTTGATCGATGACCCGGACAGGGCGATTTCGTCCGAGGTGGTCGATCAGTTGGAGGAGAAAACGCTTTCCGAGCAAATCTTGGTCGCCGCCCACAACTACCTCAAGTTCAACGAGTCGGAGCTGGAACAAAGCAATCAAGAAAACCAACGTTTGGCCCAGAAGCTGGCCATGGTGATGGTGTTTCTGGGCATCTGCGGTGCCATCGCCGGATTAGAAGCCGGCTACGGTGTCGCCCAAGCCATCAACCGAACCATGTTCATGCTGTCGGTCCCGATCCGTGACGTGGCGGGCAAGCTCGAAACTGTCGTCGGACCCGTCGAAGTCTCCGCGGACCCCAGCCTCCGCGATCTGCAACGGGTGCTCGAGACCGTTTCTTCGCGTGTCGGCTCGGTCGTCGAACAGTTGCATCAACGGCATCAAGAAATCGTCCGGGCGGATCAGTTGGCGGCGGTCGGAAAACTGGCGGCCGGTCTGGCACACGAATTGCGCAACCCGCTGATGTGCATGAAAACCCTGGTGCAGTCCGCCCGACGCAACCCCGATTCGGGCAGCTTGAATGCCACCGATATCGCCGTGCTGGATGAGGAGATCACACGGGTCGATAGCCTGCTGCAAACGTTCCTCGATTTCGCTCGGCCCTCGGAACCGCAGTTCTGTCTGGTCGAGCTTTCACCGATCGTGCATCAAACCGTAGACCTGGTGGCCAGCCGCGCCGAGACGCGGGACATTCGCATCGACTGTCAACTTCCCTGCGCATCCGCTCAGGTCCGCGGCGACGCCATGCAGTTGCGACAGGTGTTGCTCAATTTGTTACTCAACGCGTTGGACGCGGTGCCCACCGAAGGCAGGATTACCGTTACGGTGGAACGGATCGGCCGCGACGATGTTCCGCACGCGACGCCGAACCGGCCGACCGAGTGGGTATGCTTGAGCGTCGCCGACGATGGTTGCGGGATGCCCGCCGACCAGCGCGACCGAGACCGTATGTTCGAGCCGTTCTTCAGCACCAAAGATCCAGGTCTGGGGCTCGGTTTAGCGATCTCCCAACGAATCATCGACGCACACGAAGGCCAGTTGCTGGCCGAAGATCGCCCCCAAGGCGGCACGGTCGTCAAGGTGATCCTGCCGCTGCCATCCTCCGGCTCGCAACCCCGCTTCAACGGACAGTGCTAACCCTTTCCCGCATTGGAATCGAATGTGCCGAAATTAATCATCATTGATGACGAACCCAACCTCCGCTACTCGCTCAAGAAAAGTCTCGAAACAGACAGCTTGGAAGTGGTGACCGCTGCGACCGCCGAAAGCGGCATCGCGGCCGTTCGCGAGCATCAACCCGATGCCGTCATTTTGGACGTGCGGTTGCCGGACATGTCCGGGTTGGATGCTTTCAGCATCATCCACGAACTCGATGCCCGAGTCCCCGTGATCATCATCACCGCGTATTCGACGACCGAGACCGCGATCGATGCGATGAAGCGGGGCGCATTCGAATACCTGCTCAAACCCGTCGAATTCGAAAAGTTACTGACAACCGTCCAAAACGCCATCGACGTCAGCTTGATGAGTCGCACCCCGGCCCAGTTCGGTATCGATTCAGACGGCGATACCTCCGCCGACCAAATCGTCGGTCGGTCCCAGGCGATGCAAGAAGTCTACAAATTGATCGGACAGGTCGCCCCGCAAGATGTCAACGCACTGATTTTGGGTGAAAGCGGAACCGGCAAAGAAATGGTTGCCCGCGCGATCTACCAACACAGCCGCCGAGCCGAACGACCGTTCATGGCCATCAACTGCGCCGCCCTGCCTGAAAACTTACTCGAAAGCGAACTGTTCGGACACGAACGCGGTTCCTTCACCGGCGCCGACAAACGCCGCATCGGAAAGTTCGAACAGGTCAACGGCGGAACCATCTTCTTGGACGAAATCGGCGACATGACTCCGGCGACCCAAGCCAAGGTGCTGAGGTTGCTGCAAGACGGCAGTTTTGAACGCGTCGGTAACAACGAAACGATCCGCGTCGACGTCCGGATCATCGCGGCGACCAACCGCAACTTGCTTCAGATGGTCAGAGAAGGCACGTTTCGCGAAGACCTGTACTACCGAATGAGCGTCTTCATGATCCAATTGCCGCCGCTGCGTGAACGGCCCGAAGACATCCCCGTGCTGGCCGAACACTTCATCCATCTGCTCAACCGAGACATGCAAAAACAGATTCGTTCGATCGCACCCGACGCGATGGAACGGCTGAAACACTACCGCTGGCCGGGCAACGTCCGTGAACTGCAAAGCGCGATGAAGCACGCCTTGGTGCGAAACGTCGGCGAAGTGCTTACGGTCTCCTCCCTGCCGGATACCTGCCGCGACATCCGACCGGTCGGTGCAGAAAAACATCGGTCGGAGCTGGATGCCGAGAACATTCGCAACGTCATCCACGACCTGCTGTCCCAAGACCAGCACAACGTCTATCAAGAATTGCACAGCGAAATCGATCGCATCCTGCTGCCCGAGGTGCTCAACCACGCCGACGGGAATCAGGCCCACGCCAGCGAACTGCTGGGCATCGCCCGCAGCACCCTGAGAACCAAGATCACCGACCTGGGACTGACCTTCGAAAAACGGCTCAAGGCGGATTCGGACACCCGTTGAGGCACCGAACCAGGACGTCGATCTCGGCTCTGACCCTGTTCTGCCATTGTGATTAAAATCGGGCCATGAATCTCGACGCCCTCACCACCTTTCTGGAGTCTTCCCCGACCGCCCGATTGCTCAAGGCGGATCTCGGGGCGTTTGTGGTTTACTTTTTGCGGCAAGCGTTCAAGTCGGACACGCAGGATTCCGCCATCTCGTATTCCCATGACGAGCTGGCCAGTCGATTGCAGGTCTTCCAAGACGAACTCCGCGACGAGGAACGCCCCGTCTTGCTCGGCTCGCCCGATCGATACTTGCGCGAGTGGTCCGATGCCGGCTGGCTGCGACGCTTCTTGCCCGCCGACTCCACCGGCCCCCATTACCAACTCACCCGCTACAGCGAAGACGCCATCCGGTTTCTCGATGCCATGCTCCATCGTGACACGCGGTTGGTGGGCACCGAGAGCCGGTTGCGATTGGTCATCGACACCCTGGTCGATCTGGTTCGCGGCGCCTCGCCGGACCCCGATCGGCGTTTGAACGACCTGCTCGCCCAGCGGCAGCGGATTGATGACGAGATCGCTTCGATTCGTGGCGGCGGCGAAGTGGAAACCTATCACCCGGCACAGATCCGCGAACGGTTCTACACCGCCGTCGATCTACTCAAGACGCTGCAAAGTGATTTTCGCGCCGTCGAAGATCGATTCGAAGCGATCGGCCGCCAAGTGCAGCGCGAGGCGATGAAAGACGACCGTCGCCGCGGAGAGATTTTGGCCACCGCACTCGATGCCGAAGACCTGATCAAACAACAGGACGAAGGGGTCAGCTTTGACGCCTTTGTCGCGTTCCTGTTCGCCCCCCAAGCCCAAGCCAAACTGCGCGAAACGATCGCCGAAGTCACCCGTCTGGACGCCATCGCCGACCAGCGGGCGGCGCTCCAGCACGTTCGCGCCATGGTGCCCTCGCTGTTGGCCGAAGCCGACAACGTGCTGCGGCAAACCGGACGCCTGTCTCAAACCCTGCGCCGCTTGCTCGACGACCAATCCGCCGGACACCGCAAACGGACCGCCGAAGTGTTACGGGACATTCGCACGCTGGCGTCGCGACTGAAACACGACGTCGCCCAGTCCAGCCGGGAACCACCCGAAACGCTCGGCCTGAACGTCGAAACTTCGATCGGATTAAGCTCCCCGCTGACACGCCCGTTCTGGACCCCGCCCCAAGTCTTTGATGTCGCCCCCGAAACGCACGTCGTCGATTTTGAAACGGCCCGCCGCGAAGCCAAAAAACTGGCCCAGCTGCAGCGACTGGAATGGGACCGGATGCGTGACACGATCGCCCACGCGACCGGAAACTCGCCCTCGGTCCGACTTTCCGAGCTACTCGAAATCCGCCCGCTACAAGTCGGCATCATCGAACTGGTCGGCTGGATCCAGATCGCGCACGAAGACGGACATCGCATCGATCGCGACGCAACCGAAACCATTCACGTGACCACGAAAGACCACGTCACGGGGACAGAACACCCGTTGTGCGTGGTCGTCCCTCGGGTCACATTTCACCGCACACGTGAGAAAGCCACGGCGCCGATTCGAACGAAACGACCGCGATGATGAACGAATCCAAACACGAATCCTTGGACCCCGACTCGCTGCCGCCTCCGGTCCCCTGGGCTCCCGCCGCCGTCCGATTGTTGCAGGGCATCGTCTATCACGATGACGCCGGCGACACCTGGGAACGGATTCTCTCCGGTGTGACGCCGCTGAGCGATTACTTTGCCCGGATCGGATTGATGTTGATCGTCAATGAAGATGATGGCATGGCGTACCTGAGGCAGATCGAACCCGAAATCTTGCCGCCGGATTATCCGTCCATTCCAAAACTGTTCCGCAGCATCCGCTTGAGCTTCGAGGCCTCATTGCTCTGCGTGCTGCTACGCGACGAGCTGCGCCGCTTTGAAGAAGAAATCCACCGCGACGACCGCTGCGTCATCTCCCAGGCTTCACTGTTGGAAATCTGGCAATCGCTTGTCCCCGGCAACGACGACGCGGTTCGCGCCAATCGCAACCTGGGCGGCCAGCTCCGCAAATTGGAGGAACTCAAGTACGTCAAGCGTTTCGAGAAACAACCACCCAGCTGGGAAATTCGCCGCATCCTCAAAGCGAGGTTGCCGTTGGCGGAACTGGAACGGCTGCGGACGGATCTGACCGCGGAACTGAAACGCCGCGAAGAACAGTCTGCGGACGCGGAACCCGAAGACGCCTTGGAGACAACGGATGACTGAATCCACGTCGCGGCCACGCCCTCTGTCGCTCTTTGACATCGGCGAGGATGCCGCCGAAACGCCCCGACCAAGTGGCTTTCGCCTGTCCACGTTCGAAGTCTTCAACTGGGGGACGTTCGATGGCCAAGTCCATTCGTTCAAGCCCCACGGTGCCACGTCGCTGCTGGTGGGTGAAAACGGTGCCGGCAAGTCGACGCTCGTCGACGCGATGCTGACCCTGCTGGTTCGTCCCGGTGTTCGCAACTACAACGTCGCCGCGGGGGCCACCAAAAAAGAACGCGACGAACGGACCTACATTCGCGGCGCCTACGACCGTACCGCCGGCCGTGACGAGAAACCTCAAATCCAATACCTTCGCGATGGCAGTGGGTTTTACACCGCGCTGCTGGCGACCTTTGCCAGCGGCAGCTCGGGCAAACAGTTCACACTCTGCCAGGTCATGTACTTGACCGCCTCGGGTGATCGAAAAATTTATTACGCATTCGACACCCAAGCCCGCAGCATCGCCGGCGATCTGGGCGGGTTGAAGTCCGGCAGCGAGATCAAGTCCGACCTGACCGATCGTGGATTCCAGGTCACCGAAAGCTACAAACAGTACCACGGTTGGTTCCAACGACAGGTCAAATTTCGCCCCAAGGCGATGGACATCTTCAATCAAACCGTCGCGGTCAAAGATGTCCAGCGCCTCGATCAGTTCATTCGTGACCATATGCTGGAAAAGAAACCTTGGAACGACAAGGTTTCCAGTCTGTTGCAGCATTTCGCCGAACTCAGCGAAGCACACCGCGCCCTCGTTCAAGTGCGCCAACAATCCGAGTTGTTGGCGCCCATCATCAAGACCGGCCGCCGTTATCGATCCGCTAACGATCAACTGCAACAAGCTCGCGACCAACATGAATCGGCGCCGTTGTTTTTCGACACTGCGATCGCCGACTTGCTGCGCCCACTGTGTGAACAATGGAAACTGCGGATCGAGCATCTGGACCAAGAGATTGAACTGCTCGACGCGTCGCTCCATGCCAGACGCAGCGATTCGGCACGGTTGGAACACGAGATTGCACACAGCGGCGGAGCCCGGTTGCAACGGCTGCCAGACTTGATCGCCGCGGAGGAACAGCAGGCGAAATCGAAACGAGAAAAACGGCTGATCTTCGAAGCAAAACTGCAACAAGCCGGAATTCAGATTGCCATCAACAGCGCGCCACAGCTCGAAAAGGCGCACCAGCACATTTCGCAGACCCGACAAACGCTGATGGAACGTCGGCAGGCGGCCACCGAACAATTAAGTCGCTGCGATTACGAACTGGGTGTCCTTCGGAACCGACTGGATGAAGATGCATCGGAGCTGGAATCGCTGCGGCGCCGCAAGGGCAACTTGCCGGACGCGTTCATCGAAGTCCGCGCGGCGATTTGTGCCGCGTTTAAATTGTCTCCTTCAGATCTTCCCTTTGCGGCCGAGTTGATCACCGTGAACCCCGAGCACGCCCGCTGGGAAGCGTCGATCGAACAGGTCCTGCATTCCTTCGCGCGCACCCTCCTGGTGCCGGACGATCTGTACGCCAAAGTTTCCGGTTACGTCGACGCCGAACGTCTGATCGATGGCCGCGGTCGCGGGCTGCGATTGACCTACGACCGTGTCGCACCGACGGCATCGCCCAGCGACCCGGCCTCGGATGAATTGTCTCTGCCGGAAATGTTGCACTACCGCGATGACCATCCACTGGCATCTTACGTCCGCGGTGAAGTTCTGCATCGCTTCGATCACCTCGCCTGTGAAACGATCGCGGAATTTCAAATGGCCAATCGACGGGCGATGACCATCCATCGACACGTCAAACAAAACCATCGCCAACACGCCAAAGACGATCGAAGCCGCCGAGACGACCGCCGACACTTCGTCCTCGGCTGGGACAACCGCTCCAAACGGCAAGCGTTGGAACAATCCATTCGCGACCAGCAAACACAAATTGCAACGCTGCAGTCACAGATCGCGTCGCTCCGCCGATCCAGCGATCAAGCCACATCACTCCTCACCGTGCTCGACGAACTGGCCGTGATGACGGATTTCGACGCCATGGACGATCACCGCCATGAGTTCGATGCCTCGCAGCTGCGGTTGGAAAAAGAAAAACTGGAAGCGTCCAACGATCGCGTCAAAGAGCTGAAAGCCAAATTGGCTGACGTGAAAGCCGAGATCGAGGGGCTGGAGTTGGACCGTGATCGCAACTTCGACGAACGATCAAAAACGCAGCATCAGCTCGACAACGGCAACCGCACGCTTGACTCGGTCGAGGCCGGACTGGTCGCGGCCCGTGACGAGGGTCGCCTTGATCGCGCACAACAACACTTTGCCGGAATCAACTCGCAACTGGGTGACCGAACGCTGACGATCGAAAACATGGGACGGTTGCCCACCGAAGTCACTCATCAGCTTTCCGCTCAGGTCAGCGATCGAGAAAAACGTGTCAGTCCCATCCGCGACGAACTGACCCGGGCGATGGGTCGATTGTTGACGAAGTTCCCGGTCTTTGAGTCCGAATTGAGTCCGACACCGCAGTCGCTGCCCGATTTCGAGACGCTGCAACAACGAATCATTCAAGACGATTTGCCCAGGCATGAACGCCGCTTTCGCCAACGATTGAAAGAAAAAGTGCTGCAGGAAATCGGCTTGCTGCACGGTTCACTGGAAGACGAACGCGAAGAGATTCGCAGCAAGATCGAGGTCCTCAACGAAGCCCTGCGACGACTCGATTGGAGACCGGGCACGTACATGCGGCTGGAACCGAGTGAGACCACCGACGCGGAAATCCGTGACTTTCGCCGCGATTTGGCCGGCTGCTTGGAAGGCACGCTGGGCGGAACCGACGACGCCAACGAAGCCACGTTCAATCGCATCGAAAAACTCGTCGGGCGCTTGCGCGATGATGCCAACCTGCGCTGGCGCGAAAAGGTCATCGACGTGCGAAACTGGTTCAAATTCGCCGCCCGCGAGTACGATGCCGCCAGCGGAGACCCCGGCAGTTACTACGACGGCGGCACCGGCCAATCCGGTGGTGAAAAAGGCAAGCTGGCGTTTTTGGTGTTGGTCGCCGCAATTGCCTACCAATATGACTTGCGGCCCGATGATCCCGACAGCGATCGTTTTCATTTTGTCATGGTCGACGAAATGTTCTCCCGTAGCGACGACACGCGGGCCAAGTACGCGCTCAACTTGTTCGCGCGCTTCGGGTTGCAATTGGCAATCGTCGCACCGTTGGATGCCAAGGCCAAGATCACCGAAAGCTATGTCGGGATGTACGGACACATCATCAAAGACCCCGACACCAACCGCAGCGAACTGATCAGCTTGACGGCAGAACAATACCGGGACGTCCAGGGCGAGGAAAAGACAAACGGATGATCACGCCCGAAGCGATCGCCGACAAAGCGAAACGAATTTACCCCAAGGCGGTCAAGGCGTGGTTGTCGGAGCAACTGGACGCGTTCTTTCCGCATCGTGTGCCGGCCAACCTTGCCCTTCCAAAGGATCACGCCGCCGCGATCGAACAAGTCGACCGACTGCGTCAAGGTTCCAAAGACATCACCGGCAACGGTTACACCGTCCAATACGAATCGCGTCGTAGCCGAACGTATGGACTGAATCAATTTCCCACCGCGATCGTGATTGATTCGATGCAGGATCTGGTCCGTCTGGCCGGATGTGTGCCGCAGTGGACCACGCTCCGCCAGGCAACCGAGACCCTTCGCCGCCGCAAGCCGGAACTGATGCGCTGGCTGATGCAACGCAGCAATTGGAAGCAGTTGTTGGAGGTCGCCGACGATCTGGATGAGTTATTGGACATCGTGGACTATTTCCAATCGCATCCGCGTCCGGATTGTTTCGCCCGCGAATTGCCGTTGGCGGTTTCTACCAAGCGACTGGAAACACATCGGCGTCGACTGGCAACGTGGCTGGACATGGTCATGCCACCGCACACCATCGACCATCGCTACGGCTACGACGCGTTTGAACCGCGCTACGGATTGCGGTACGCCCGTCCGCATTTCTTGATGCGAATTCTGGATGACACGCTGCAATCCGAACTCGGTCTGCCGTTTGACGAACTGTCGCTGCCCGCAGAGTCGCTTTCGCAGTTACCGATGACCGGAGCTAGGATTCTGATCGTTGAAAATAAAATCAATCTGTTGTCGTTGCCAAAGATGCAACGCGGCGTGGCGTTGGGTGGCCTGGGCAACGGAGTGACTCAGTTGGCTGACGTCCGATGGCTTCATCTAAATCCTGTCTTTTACTGGGGAGACATCGACGCCGATGGATTTGTCATCTTGGATCGATTGCGGCAAGCGTTGCCTGGCGTGCAAAGCCTGATGATGGACGGAACTGTGTTCGACCAATTCCAGGACTTGGCCACCGCCGGCAATGGTTCACAACCAACAGAACTACCCCATCTAAACGACGGCGAACGAGCGTGTTACGAGCGGGTTTGTCGAACCAACCGACGGATCGAACAAGAACACCTGCCGATGGAACGGTTGGTAGAGCTGATTCAGTCGTAGGGTGGGTCAAACAAACACGGTCGTGCCGTATTCGAAGTCACCCTCTCTGGGGGATGACGATTCTCCTACTGCAGGATTTTGCAAGCATTTAGATTCTCTCCCTCAGGGAGAGACGGCGTTTGCGCAGCAAGCAAACGCCAGAGAGGGCCGGCGCCGCAAAGTTCTTGGCGCCTTCCGCTACGACCAAATTCGTCACTTATACAATTGACGTCCCGCAGGGAGGGTCGAGCGGAGCGTCGATGGTCACCGCTGAGTCATTCCCCCCACAAAGAACCCTTCCATGCCGCGCGCACCCCGCGTCTAGCCGGCTTGCCTCGCGCCTATCCTACCCGTGTAATCCCCTCTTCTTACTCATCTCTCTGGTTCTGCTGTGGCGGAAATGGATGTTCGTGACAAACTTGCGATTCTCGCCGACGCGGCGAAATACGATGCCTCCTGTGCCAGCAGCGGCTCCAAGTCCACTCGGGCCGGCAGCAAGATCGGCAGCACCGAGGGGATGGGCATCTGCCACAGCTACACGCCGGACGGTCGATGCATCTCGTTGCTGAAAATCTTGCTGACGAACTATTGCATCTACGATTGTCAATATTGCGTCAATCGAATCTCCAGCGACACGCCGCGGGCGCGATTCTCCGTCGACGAAGTGGTCTCGTTGACGATCGAGTTTTACAAACGCAACTACATCGAAGGACTGTTCCTCAGTTCCGGCATCATCCAGACGTCCGATTACACGATGGAGCAACTGATATCGGTCGCGAAGAAGTTACGAACGGACGAACATTACGGCGGTTACATCCATCTGAAAACCATCCCCAACGCCTCGCAGGCACTGATTCAAGAAGCCGGCCTCTGGGCTGACCGGTTGAGCGTCAACATTGAGCTGCCGACCGAAGGCGACCTACAAAAACTTGCCCCGGAGAAGAAGAAACCACAAATCGTCGATGCCATGCAGGGGATTCGACAAAAGATTGACGAAACCAAAGACGATCAGAGTGCGGGGCTTCATCCGCCAAACTTTGCACCGGCCGGACAAAGCACCCAGATGATCGTCGGAGCGACAGACACGCCCGACGTCGAAATCCTGAGAACGGCTTCACAGCTCTACGATGGACAGAACCTCCGACGCGTCTATTACTCGGCCTATAGCCCCATCCCGCACGCCGATGCCCGGTTGCCCGGCCAATCACCCCCGCTGGTCCGCGAACATCGGCTGTATCAAGCCGATTGGCTGATGCGGTTTTATGGATTCGATGCCAGTGAGATTGTCGCCGAGGCCGATCAGAATCTTTCGCTCGATATCGATCCGAAACTGGCGTGGGCTCTGGCCAATCGGCATTTCTTTCCGGTCGATATTAATTGTGCCAGCCGCGAAGAGCTGTTGCGGATTCCCGGCATCGGCGCCCGAAGCGTCAAACGGATCTTGGGCATTCGCCGGCACAAGCACTTGCGCAGCGAAGACCTGAAGAAACTTCGCGTCGCCTGGAACAGGGCCAAGTACTTTGTGTTGACCGCGGATCACAATCCCGAGCTGGCCAATTTGGACAAGGCCGATCTCCGCAAGCGCGCCCAACCGCAACCGAAACAACTGATGTTGTTCGACACCCGCCAATCCGCACTGACCGGCGAGGTCTGAGTTCACGTCATGCGGTTTGTGAAGGTCCAGACGTTCGACCAGTGGCGAACTGAAGCGCGGCGGTTGCTCCTCTCCGGCGTGCCGCCGGAGCAGGTGGCCTGGATGGCCGACGAGGAACAACTTTCCTTGTTCGATTCAAATGGGGATGTGGAACTTCCCGAGACACAAGCTGCCTTCACCGTTCCCAAAGCGTTTTTGGAATTGGCCAAGATCGTCGCCTGTCATCGCGTTGCGACTCGATGGTCGTTGCTGTACCGGACCTTGTGGCGCCTGATGCATGGCCAGCGCCATCTGTTGCAGATCACAACCGACGAAGACGTTGACGCGTTAATGACGATGCGCAAAGCGGTCACGCGCGATGTTCACAAGATGAAGGCGTTCGTGCGGTTTCGCAAAGTGATCGATTCGGACGGACGAGACGTCTACGTCGCGTGGCATCGTCCCGATCATCGCATCATCCGTTTAGCTGCCCCGTTCTTCAGCCGCAGATTCAACGGAATGCATTGGTCGATCCTCACGCCCGACGAATCGGTGAGCTGGGACCAGACGTCACTGCAGTACGGCCCCGGTGTCCCTGTCAGCGATGCCCCCGACGATGATGCGTTGGAAGAGCTTTGGAAAACGTACTACGCATCGATCTTCAATCCGGCCCGCGTGAAGGTCGACACGATGAAACGAGAGATGCCGGTGCGTCATTGGCCGACGCTGCCGGAAACGTCGCTGATCGCCGACTTGTTGCACACGGCTCCCGAGCGGGTGGCTGCGATGGTGGCTCAGAACGAGGGCTTCGCGGAAACGGCCATGCACTATATGCCCGAACGAATCGACCTGGAATCGTTGCGCGCTGCGGTCCTCGGCTGTCAGGCGTGTGATCTGCACCAACACGCGACACAACCCGTGTTCGGCGAGGGGCCACCGGATGCCAGAATTGTTTTGGTAGGCGAGCAGCCGGGGGATCGAGAAGATCTAGACGGACGCCCCTTCGTCGGTCCGGCCGGCAACCTGCTTGATGATGCATTGAGACAAGCCGGGATCCGCCGCAGTGACGTTTATCTGACCAACGTCGTCAAGCATTTCAAATTCACCGAACCGACGACGTCGCGCGGCAAACGCCGACTGCACCAAAAGCCCAACGCACGCGAAGTGTTTGCCTGTCGGCCTTGGTTGGAAGCGGAATTGTCATTGATCCAACCCGTTGCGATTCTCTGTTTGGGAGCAACGCCATCGCAAGCATTGTTTGGACGCGACTTTCAAGTCTCCAAGCACCGCGGCGAGATCCGCGCGACCGATTGGTGCGATCGCACGATGGCCACATGGCATCCCGCGGCGATCCTCCGCATGCCCGACCAGCGCCGCCGAACCGAAATGCAACAACAACTCGTCGCCGACCTCACACGCATCCACCACGCCCATCCCCCAACCTAACAACCCACCGGGGACAGACCCCAACCCACCAACAACCCACCGGGGACAGACCCCAACCCACCGGGGACAGACCCCAACCCAGAACAATGCCGGGGGCCTGTCCCCGCCTGATCTCGCAGGTTTATTCGTCAATTTTTTTACTTGACTTCCAGGGGCCATTCGGGTGGAATACGGATAGTTAGGCAGAGTATCACGATTACTCGTTCTTTTCGCTGCGAACGGTTGAGAAAGATCCTCAATCCCGCAGCAGTTTCCTGAAACGAGATGAGGAGACTCTGCGATGGCAAGATCCAATCGTTCCGAAGTGGTTGATCCGAGCGAAGTTCAAGTCTTTCACGTCATCAGCCGAACCACACGCGCTTGCTGGCTCTTCGGCGAGGATTCGATCTCTGGCAAGAACTACAACCACCGCAAAGCCTGGATCGAAGCGTACCTCCAACGCTTCGCAGCGTGCTTCGCGATCGACTTACTGTCCTTCGCCATTCTTTCCAATCACTTCCACCTCGTGCTGCGATCTCGGGCTGACATCGTAAAGACGTGGGGCGACACCGAAGTGGCCCGGCGCTGGCTGATGATTTGCCCCGAGCGACGAGACGACCAGGGCAATCCGATGGCGCCGTCTCCGTCGGAACTGGATTGCATTCGGAAATGCCCCAAGAAGCTTGCCGAGATCCGCGCGCGGCTGAGCAACATTTCTTGGTGGATGCGTCTGTTGAATCAAAGAATCGCTCAGCGTGCCCACATGGAAGACGGCACGAGCGGGCATTTCTTCGAGGGACGCTTCAAAGCCGTTCCGCTGATCGATGAAGAGGCTGTTTTGGCCTGTTCTGTCTATGTCGATCTGAATCTTATCCGAGCGTGCCTCGCCGAGACGGTTGAGCTGAGTGACCACACGTCGGCACAACGGCGGGTCGAATCAGTCCAGGCTTCACAGCAGGCTCCAGAGGACGAATCGAACGCGTCGGTTGATGACAAAACACCAGCCGCCGTGCCGCAAACTCGCCGTGCGGACGCCTTTCTTTCCCCCGTGAATCTTCACGAGGCAAACGCTCCCGTTGGACCGCAGCCGAGCAAAACGAACGCCCGCTGTAGCGACAAAGGCTTCCTTTCGATGAGCGAAGAGAACTACTTGGAAGTGTTGGACTGGAGCGCTCGTCATTTGGCTGCGGGCAAACGAGGCTGCACCCCGAAAGGATATCCGCCAATCCTGGAGCGTCTTGGTTTATCGCCGACGCTTTGGTTGTCGCTGGTCGCAAACTTCGGCAGCCTGTTTTCAGCCATTGCGGGGCGACCGGACCATCTCGATGCCCAGAGGACCAAGCAGACAGGGCGTCGTTTCCACGTTCCCCAGCAAGCCCGCGACCTATTCGGCCAAGCGGCTTAGCGAGCCCGCCTCTCAACTCACTCTCCCAAGGAATCGTCGCCACGCTGCTGAGCGTCGCATTGGGAGATGCACACAGTGACCGCGGAGGGCGACGCGAACGCGGCGAGTCACCAAATGACTTGCTCTTTTGTGTTGAGGAGCATTTTCGCGTTGTGTCCCGCGTCGAGGTTTGCCGTGCTGTCTCAGTCGGCCGCGATCACGCCGCGGTTACAACCTCAGCGCTGCCGCCAGCTCTTGGCTATCTCTGGCCGTCGCTAGCAACTATGGGGACAGACCCTGGGTGAATGGGGACAGACCCTGGGTGAATGGGGACAGACCCTGGGTGAATGGGGACAGACCCTGGGTGAATGGGGACAGACCCTGGGTTTGGGGGCGGTAAAGAGGGGAGAATGGGATAAATTGGTGTGTGTCGTGTAGACGGCCGTTGGCGCGAACGCCAGATTAGGCGTGTAGTGAATGGGGAAAACGGTCGCGAAACGATGAAATGTATGGTTCGTCGTCGCTACCGTTCACGTCGCGTCCCCATCGCCTCCCCATGGAGAGACACGGTGATCTTTGACCCCAATGAATCGCATCAGTTGACCGGCACGCATGCGGCATTGTACCGCGAGTCGCTCGGAGTGATGCTGGATGTTTTCCGCGAGGCTCTGTTTGACGGGAGCGAGAATTACGTGTCGATCTGGTCTTTCGGCGTTACCTTGTTTGATGAATTGCACTGGCAACAGCAACTGAGTTTATTGCTTTCGGTTTCCCGCTGTGCCTTAAACGGATCCGGGGATCCAGAGAAATGGAGCGCGCTAGAAAAAGCATCGTTCTACGCCGTCTATCGAAACGTCCTTTCCTATCTCGAAATTGAACGTGACCTGGAACGGATGGACGCGTCGGAGATGGAGTACACGCTCGACGAGGACGAGTTAGATTTAGAGGATGACGACGAGTGCGACGACTACGACGACGGCGGTGACGAAGGGGAGGAGGACGAACAGAGTTGGCAGGAACTGATCACCGCGGCCTATCAGGAAAAGTGTCTTCGGGAGGGGCTGACACCCGAGGAGATCGAAGCGTACTTGCGATACACTCCCGACGGCGATGGCGATCTTCAGCACTGGTTTAGCTTGTTAGAAAGTCTCGCCGATCAGACGTTGGACGACCGCGACTTTGAGATGGCGGCGACGTTGATGGATGCCGATCCCGAAATCGCGACGGTCATCAAAACCCAGCTCGGGATCCAACCGGATTACTTCATCGCCACCGCCGACGAACCGTCGAGTGAGGCGGTCAGTGAGATGTTCCAAGAACTGGCCGAGCTTGCGGGGGTGCCTGCGGTCGGCGGAGGCGACGACGCCCCGTATTGACTGCCCGGTAAAACGCGATCGGACTGCGCCGCTTTTTCATCGCGACGCAATCCGATCGATGGTTGATTTGCAGCAAAGGCTGCCGCTCTGTCCTGCCGCTCAGTTTTCGTTCGACGCGAGGGGCTTGGGTTCCCATTTGAGTTCCCCTGCGAGGCGAACTTGCGCGGCTTCGATGGCTTTCATCAATTGCTCGGCCAGCAGGTTGATGTCCTTGTCTTTGCTCACCAGTTCTCCGCCAGATTCCTGGCCCTGGAGCGGGGCCACGGTTTCGGTTGCCAGTTCGCCGAGTTCGATTTCGCCTTGTTCGGCGACGGCACGCAGGTAAACTTGGGCGACGGTCAGGTGCCGAAGTGATTGTCCCACGTCGTAGCGGTACTGGTCACGGTCGCGTTCGAGCCGGGCCGATCGAATCTCTTTTTCGTCCGCGGCCAGTTCGGTGGATACCGGTTTCTTGTTGGGCTGGTACTGCGACGTTTTACGCTCTGCGTAGTCGCTGGTGGCACGAATCAGGTGCGATTTGGCGACTGCCAGTTCGCCCATGGTTGCGAGCACTTCAATCTCTCGCGGGGTCGGCGGCGTTTCGTTATCTTGCAGACAGATCGACACTTCGTCGATTTTGTCGGCGATCGTCATGATTCTCGATTCCTCACGGACCATGGCTGCCGACGCGGCCAGATTGAGCCATGCGGAGCATTTGTCGAGCGATTCGGCCAGCGCCGCGCTGTCTGTCGAAGCGGCTTGATTGCGCACCTCCGTCAGATTCTCCAATGCCTCGTAGCAGAGCGGCCAGTAAGCACTGTTGGACACGATCACCCAGCCACGCAAGTTTTCGGGGCGTTCATCTCGAATCGTCGGTCGATCGGCTTGCTTGACAGCCGGTTCATCGGCAACGCTATTGCCTGACAAAACACCAAAACCAGCCACCAAAGCAGCGAACGCAAGGGTCATCTTCATTGCTCAACGTCTCATGGGAAGGAGAGTAGGGGATTGAGCTTCGAACAACTCAGCTCATTGCTCTCTTCGCTAACGCAAGCATTGGGCCAATTCGATGGGGCGTGATTGAAAATGCGCGAAAAGGCATCTTTTGGAGTCGAATGCCCGACCACACCTCACAATCACTGACGGTTCTCGCCATGTTCTGGAAAAACATTTTCCAGTGCGTTTAAAACATCTTTCCGAAACGGCCTGTCATCTTTTCAAAACGGCCTGTCATCTTTCCAAACCGGCCTGTGCAGGAGTAACGGGTCCCTTGACTTTGCGGTCCCTGAACTCGAATCCCAATCTCGCTGCGGATGCTCCAACGCGGATCGCCCGCGTCGAGCGACGGTAGCGACAACGTTCAGGGAGAGAGCTTAGCCCCAGGCCTGGTGAAGCACCCGGACGAAGTTGCCGTGGAAGATCGCGGCACGATCCGATTCGCTGTAGCCTCGGCCGGCCAGTAGGCTTTCGAGTTTCTGCAGGTCGGCGATCGTCTCGACATCGCGGGGGCATTGTTCGTTTCCAAAGCCCCCGTCCAAGTCACTGCCCAACCCACAGTGATTGGCGTTGCCGGCCAATTGGCAAACGTGGTCGATGTGGTTGGCGATGTCTTCGAGCGTGATGTTCATTTCTTTGGGATGAGATTGGCCCCGAACGAATCCGGGCACGACCATCCAGACATCAAACGCTGCCCCCAGCACGCCGCCGCGATCGATCACCGCTTTGATTTGATCGTCGCTGAACTGCCGCGGATCGTCGACCAAGGCGCGGCACATCTGATGGCTGGCCCAAATCGACCCGCCAAACAGATCCAGGGCTTCCCAGAAACAGGCGTCGTTGAGGTGTGTGGCGTCGAGGATGATGCCCAACTGATCCATCCGCCGAATCAATTCGCGGCCCTCGTGCGGCAGACCTCCTTCGACGTCATGTCCCATCGAATAGCGGCCGATCCCGTAGTGCGAGGGCCCCAACGCCCGCAAACCGTACTCCCAAGCCCGATCCAAATGATCCAGTGTGACGATCGAATCGGCGCCTTCCAGGGACAAGATGTACCCGATCGGGGCGTTGGCTTTGGCCGCGGCGGTCGGATCGGCCCAGCGTTTGAGATGGCTTTGCAAACCTTGAAGATCCCGGATTTGAAACATCTCGTTCTGTTCTTCCATCTCGCGGTACCAGGCGAGTTGACCCTGAGTCATGGCCCAAGCCTGCGACGGTGATTCCCAGTTGGCGACGAACGAGCGAGGTTTCATGCAGCCGGCGATCTGAGTGGCGACACAGATTCCGATTCCGCCGCGGCGCATGTCGTGGAGCGAAACCACGCCGGCCGCTTGACCCTTCTTCAGCGGCGGCAAATTCCGTTCGGCGTCTCGGATTTCAGACACCGGTCGCCGCAGGTCTCGATTCCATTCGATCGCGTTCATGCTGAGATCAAGGTGGGCGTCAAAGATCAAGTTCATCGTTCGTCCGGGCAGAGCAGGGGAGGGGAGAGGTGAAAGGGAGGTTCGAAGGTTCGACGCGGGGGCTACGTATCCGATGAGGTCGCTTCGGAATCCGATCGGCGGATCTGCCGAGTCGCATCGGTCCCGAGCACGGCGATCGCGGCTAAGAAGTACATCCCGGCACAGGTCAAGAACACGTAGGTTTCGCCGCTGCCGGATGCTTCGCCGAGTGTCATCAACCGTGGCACGACGATCGAACTGGCCGCGGCGCCGAAGTTGCCCCACATGTTTCCCCAGCCGAACACGGCGGCGGTGTTTCGCCCGCCGACATCTTGCATGAACGCCCAGACCGTCGGGTTGCCGATGTCGGTCATCAGCGACACCATCGCGCAGCACGCCACGACCCACCAGACCGACTGGTAACTCAAACAGCCGAGGTAGGCAAATCCGGCCAGACAACACGTTACCGCGAGCGGCACGATCCGGCCCCAACGGTGACCCAAACGGACGACGGCGTGATTGCCCAGCCAGCCGCCGATCAACTGGCCGGGGATGGCGATCGCCAGCACCCCGGTGACCATCAATGAACCGAGCAACGCTTCGACGCCGCGCTCTTCTTTCAAGAACGTCGGCAGCCAGGTGATCAAGAAGGCCCAACCGAACACCAAGCAGAACTGGGCCAGCGAATTGAGCCACAGCGATCGGCTTTGAATGATCGCCAGCATCATCGGTCCGATGTCGCGAAGGTTGGTTGTCGCCGCGGCCGTTTGGGCGGCCGATTGATCGGAGCGGCCGATCAATTCCAGTTCCGCATCATTGACCCCCGCGTGCTCCTCCGGCCGGTTTCGAACGATCACGTAATAGGCGACCGCGACGATCAACCCGACGACGCAATACAGATACAGCACGTAGCGCCAGCTGCTGAGCTGGTAAACAAGAAACGTGGTCAGGAACGGGGCCAGCGTTCCGCCGAGTCGCCCTCCGATCGAGACGAAGGAACTGGCCTGGGCGCGGGCGCGAAAGTGAAACCAATTGCGGATCACGCCGCTGCTGGTCGCATACGCGCCCGCTTGGGCGACACCAAAGGCCAGCCGTGCGACCAGCAAGGCGCCCAGCGTCGCCCCCATGCCTGACCATCCAGTCAACAGCGACCACGCGAGGATGTAAAACGTCAGCATGATCCGTCCGCCGAACCGATCACTGGCCCAACCCGAAGGCACTTGAAAGAGTGCGTAGGCAAAAAAGAAAGCGCCCAACACCTCACCGATCTGTTCTCGTGATGCTCCCTTGAAATCGTTCAAGAAGGAATCGCTCTTGACGATTTCGCCAAGGCAGACACGGTCCAGATACAGCATGAACGCCATCAACACGCTGACGGCGATGATCCGTTTTCGCACCGACGTGGGTTGGATGTCGACGTGAGTTGAATCAGGGGGTGAATCCATGTGTTTCTGCCTGGGAGAGCATCGTGCGAGTAAGCTGGCGGGAGGGGCCGGAGGCCTGTCCCACGGGCGTTGTTCAAATGGTGATCCGCCTGGTCCGGGCCACGACGGGCCAGGGCTCGACGGCGCGTCCCTTGTCGACGCACCAGACTTCCGCGTGCAATGCGACCGTCGGGCAGATGTGGGTGGGAACGCCATACAGCACGGTGCCGATGGGATATTGGTCCGCGCGATCGGTCTTCAGCACCAAGTGTTCTTCGCTGTGCCCCACCGCGTCGGCGTCCTGGAGACCAAAAAACGTGACCCGTGGAGGCTGCATTTCCGACGCCACCGCCTTGTACCCCAAGTCGATGCAAAGCAGTCCCGGGGCGGGCCGGCTGATCACGCGGGCCAGCAGCACGGCGGCCTGATCGACTTCCATCGGCGGCGTGAAGGTTGGCTGACCGGCGTCCCAGAGCACCGACGTTCCCGCGCTGACTTCGATGTCTGGCTCGGCGGCCAAGATCCTGGACGAGACCGTACCGCAGCCGACGACTTTGGGGACCGCCAAGCCTTCGGCCAGAAGTTCTCGTCGCAAGTCCCACACCGGCTCAAACGCGGCGGCAACCTGTCGCCGCACCAACGCCTCATCGGTGTCATGGATGTGCCCGTCGTAGGCGTGCAGCCCTGCCGGACGAAGGCCCTTGGCGGCGGCAAGGAAGCGGTACAATGCGAGGGCGTCGGCGTTGGGGCGAATGCCGGTCCGATTCATGCCAATGTTCAAATCGATCAACACATCCACGCTGACTCGCCGGCGCTGGGCGGCTTCGGAGAGCGACTGGGCGATTCGCGTGTCGTCGACGATTGTCGAAAACTGGGTTTGGGGAAACGTAGCGACCAGTTCCACCAGTCGCCGGACGTTGGGCCCGACGGGTTGGTAGGCGAGAAGCACGTCGCGTCCGCCTGCCGCCGCGGTCATCTCCGCCTCCGCGATCGTGGAGGTTTTGAATTTGCCGATCCCGGCCTCCAGCTTCATCTGAATGATCTGCGGCAACTTGTGCGTCTTGACGTGTGGTCGCAAACGATCCGCACCTGCCCAGGCAATCATGCGTTGAAGATTGGCCCGCACCCGCTCGGGATAGATCAGCAGCGTCGGGGAGGGGATTTCGTCGGCGTTGTCGAGTTCGTACCAGGACGGCATCAATTTGTTTTAGGAATAACCGGAGGGAGGGGGGGAGGCCGTCATTCGCGGTGAAGCGGAACTTCGGCGGCGGGAGACCGGAGTATAACGACGACGATGCGTCGAGGGGGACGCGGCATTGCGGCGACACACTTGTTCGACCCTCCCCTCGCTTCACAGCGTTGCCTCTCTGGGGGACATCGATTCTTTTGCTGCAGGATTTTGCAATCCATTTAGAGTCTCTCCCTCTGGGAGAGATGGCGTTTGCGCAGCGAGCAAACGCCAGAGAGGGCCGTCGCTGCGGACGTTTTAGAACCGAACGGAAAATCAGTGTCGGATCTAGCCAGTGGGGTCGGCTTCCAGCCTGTCATTCCAGCATCGACAGGCTGGAAGCCGATCCCACTTATTTTCCGTGCGTTGCTTAGCGACTTCCGCTACGATCAGATCCGTCACTTCGACAATTGACGTCCCGCGGGGAGGGTCGACTGAAAAACCGACGTGATCTCCTGCAAGAGCGTGATCTCCTGCAAGAGGTTGACTTGAACCTCGTCGCATGAATCACGTCGTCAAATGCTGCGGAGGCTCGCAAATGATTTACAATGGATAGCGGATGATCCTTCCTCCCCATGCATCCCGCCGCTTCAGATCACGTTGAAACAGCACGCCCTCCCCCGCCCCGCCATGAGTTTGCTCAAACTCCCGCACGTCGTTCTGGCCGGTTTCTTGATCGCGACTTCGCCGGTTTCGGTCGTCGCGGGTGAGCCCGCGTTGACGCCCTCGGTCGACTTTGCCAAGGACGTCTACCCGATCTTGCAGCGGTCTTGCTTTGAATGCCACGGAGCGGAAAAGCAGGAAGCCGGTTTGCGTTTGGATCGCCGCAACGATCTTCTTGAATCGGGTTCGGTCGAGCCGGGGAATCCGCACGAGAGCGAGTTGTTGCGGCGTGTGGTCTTGCCGCGCGGGCACGACGAAATCATGCCGGCGATCGGCGATCCCTTGTCCGCATCACAGGTCGACGTGCTGCGTCGCTGGATCGCCGCGGGAGCGGATTGGCCGGAAACGTTCGTCGCAGCTGAGCACTGGGCCTACGTCGCCCCGCACCGTCCCGCCTTGCCGAACATTGACGACCTCGCGTGGCCCCAATCGCCGATCGACCATTTTGTGCTGCACCGACTTGAAGCGGAGAACCTGACTCCGGCGCCGAAGTCACGGCCGGAAAAACTGATCCGTCGGTTGTATTTGGACTTGATCGGATTGCCGCCGACGGCTGACGAGGTCGAAGCGTTCGTTCGCGATCCGAGCCGCCGGCATTACGAGTCGATCGTCGATGCGTTGCTCAGTCGTCCACAGTTCGGCGAACGCTGGGCGCGTCCCTGGTTGGACTTGGCACGCTATGCCGATTCCCATGGATTTCAACGCGACAACTTTCGTGACATCTGGGCCTATCGCGATTGGGTCATCAACGCGCTCAACGACGACATGCCGTTTGATCAGTTTACGATCGAGCAAGTCGCCGGCGACCTGTTGCCCGCCGCGACGGCGTCACAAAAAATCGCGACGGGATTCCACCGCTGCACGCCGACCAACGTCGAAGCCGGATCGCTGCCCGAAGAAACCCGCATCGAGCAAGTCATCGATCGGGTCAATACGACCGGCGCCGTTTGGTTGGGGACGACGTTGGAGTGCTGTCAGTGTCATGATCACAAGTACGATCCGTTTACAACGAAGGAGTACTACCAGTTGTTGGCCTATTTCAACAACACGGTGCAGGAAGCCGACCGGGCCAACCCCAAGCAACCTTCGTCGATCAAGTTTCAAGGGCCCAGCATGCCCTTGCAAGATCCGCCCCGCGACCAACAACGCCTGGCGCTGCAGCGACAACTTGATGACGTCAAAGACCAACAGCAGCAACGCCGAGAGCAACTCTCCGCCGGTCTGGACGAATGGGGCGAGGGGCTTTCCGAGTGGATCGCTCAATCGCCGCAGGCACACACGCTCGAGGTCATCGAGTTTGAATCCGAAGGCACGACCGACTCCTATGAGCGCCTCGACGATGGTTCGATCTTGCTGCAAGGCGGTGACCCGCCGGACAAGGACCGGTACAGGGTTCTGGTAACGGCCCAGGTTCCTCGCGTCACCGCGATTCGCTTGGACGTGTTGCTCGACGAATCGCTTCCCGATTCTGGACCGGGGCGGAACGAGCGGCGTAATTTTGTCTTGAACGATTTTCATGTGGAGCGTGTCGCAACCGCCGTGGCCGATGACGGGGCCGAGACGGTGGAGCAAAAGCAGTCGCTTTCCTTCTCGGCGGCGAAGGCGAGTTTTTCGCAAAAGAACTATCCCGTGGCCGGTGCGATCGATGACGATCCGAAAAGTGGCTGGGCGATTTCACCGCAACAGGGTAAACTGCACTGGGCGACGTTTGTGCTGGACGAGCCGATCGAGCTTGCCGCCGAACGACCGTTGGCGATCACGATGACGCAACACTTCGGCCGAGCGCTGACCATCGGACGTTTCAAGCTTTCGGTCGTGACCGGAGACGTTGACGCCGAAGCCGTCCCCGAAGCGATCGCCCGGGCAGCGCGAAAGTCTCCGGCCGAATGGTCGGACAAGGAACGGAAAACGCTGGTCCAATACCGGGTCGAGCGGGACAAGGCATTTAATGCACTCGACAAGCAGATCGCTCAGCTGCAAAAGCAGCTCAAGCAGCTGGCGCCCGACACGACGTTGGTGATGATCGAACTGGACCGACCGCGAACGCCCGCAGTGTTTGAGCGGGGCGATTATCGCACGCCGGGCGATCCCGTTGAGCCCGGCACGCCGGCGGTCTTGCACCCTCGCCCTGACGGGCCGGAGAACCGTCTGACGTTGGCCCGTTGGTTGGTTTCACGCGACAACCCGCTGGTGGCTCGCGTGACCGTCAATCGTTGGTGGATGGAACTTTTCGGCGCCGGCATTGTCACCACACCGGAGGATTTCGGCATCAAGGGGGAACCGCCCTCGCATCCTCAATTGCTTGATTGGTTGGCGGTTGAGTTGATGGACAAGGGATGGTCGATGAAACGTTTGCTCAAGACCATCGTCACGTCGGCGACTTATCAGCAATCGTCCAACGTTCGCTATGAACTTCGCGACGTCGACGCGGAGAACCGTCTGCTGGCGCGTGGGCCACGCTTCCGAATGGACGCCGAGATGATTCGCGACAATGCGCTGGCGATCTCGGGCTTGTTGAGTTTGCGTCAACACGGCCCCTCGATTCGCCCCTACCAACCTGACGGTGTTTGGTCCAAGGTCGGCGGCGAGGCGTATGATTATGAAGTCAGCCCGGGCGGCGAGCGACATCGGCGTGGCATCTATGTCGTCGTCAAGCGGGGCTCGCCGTATCCCAGTTTCATTAACTTCGACGCCACCGCGCGGTTGGCCTGTACCGTCAAGCGTTCTCGGACCAATACGCCGTTGCAAGCGTTAACCTTGCTGAACGATCCGGTTTACGTCGAAGCCGCCCAAGCCCTGTCGTCAAGAATTGCGGCCGAACGAGGCGACGCATCGATCGACGACCAAATCAAGTTTGCGTTTCAGTTGTGCACGGCGCGGCAACCGAACGCCAGTGAGCTGGCGACGCTTCGTCATCTGTATCGTCACCAATCGGATTCTGCCGATCCGATGTACGGCGTCGCCACCGCGCTGCTGAATTTGCATGAAACCATCACCAAAGACTGAGTCTTCTGATGACCGCATTACCTTCCGCAACGAATCGTCATCGCATGTCGCCTCATAAAGTGAGTTCCCGTTCCCAGACGAACCGCAGCGACAGGGATGACGTCGTCCGGTTTGACCGGCGTGGGTTTCTCGGCACTGGTGGGATCGGTTTCGGCTCGATCGCGTTGGCGTCACTGCTGAGTGAAGATTCGTTCGCCGCGACCGCTGGGCCGCACTTTGCGCCGCGCGCCAAGCATGTGATTTATCTGCACATGATCGGGGCGCCGTCGCAGTTGGACTTGTTTCAGGAAAAGCCCGAACTGGTCAAGCGGCACAACCAGCCTTGCCCGCCGGAGGTCACCAAGGGACGCGACTTTGCGTTCATCGGCAAGACGTCCACGCTCGCCGGTTCGCCATGGAAGTTTGCCCGACAGGGTCAGTGTGGGCACACGATGAGCGAGTTGTGGCCGCACCTCAGTCAGGTCGCAGATGAATTGGCGTTCATTCATTCGATGCACACCGATGAAATCAACCACGCCCCGGCCCAGATGTTCTTGCACTCCGGGTTCGGTCGCGGCGGGCGGCCCAGTTTTGGTTCCTGGGTCAGCTACGGTCTCGGCTCGGAAAACAAGGACCTGCCGGGATACGTGGTGATGCTCAGCGGACCGGCCGGCGGGGCGGGCACCAGCATGTGGTCGCCCGGCTTTTTACCGAGCATTTATCAGGGCATTCAGTTTCGTTCCAAGGGCGATCCGGTTTTGTTCCTTTCCAACCCCGAAGGCCGTTCGATGCAGGAGCGTCGCCAGGTGTTGGACGCCTTGGAGGAACTCAACGAGCAGCAACGATTGGCGACCGGGGACGAGGAGATCGCGACGCGGATCAGCCAGTACGAGATGTCGTATCGGATGCAAATGTCGGTCCCCGAACTGATGAGTCTGGACGGGGAGTCCGAGGAGACGTTGGCGCTGTATGGTGCCGAGCCGGGCAACGCATCCTTTGCCAACAACTGTTTGTTGGCCAGGCGGTTGGTCGAGCGTGGCGTCCGACTGATCGAGCTTTATGATTCCGATTGGGACCATCATGGCAACATCGAAAAGCGTCTGCCGGAGAAATGTCGGCAGACCGATCGCCCGATTGCTGCGTTGATCGGTGATCTCAAGCGACGCGGTTTGCTCAATGACACGTTGATCATTTGGGGATCTGAGTTCGGGCGTACACCATTGAACCAGGGCAGCAGCAAGGGGCAGGGGCTGTCCGGCCGGGACCACCACAAGGACGCGTTCACGTGTTGGCTGGCCGGTGGCGGCGTCAAGGGAGGCGTCCGCTACGGCAAGACCGATGAATTCGGCATGGATGTGGTCCAGGACGGCGTGCACGTTCACGACCTCAACGCCACCGTGTTGCATCTGTTGGGGCTCGATCACGAGCGGCTGACCTATCGCTATCAGGGGCGAGAGTTCCGCCTGACGGATGTGGAAGGTCGCATCGTCCGCGAACTGCTGGCGTAGGTTCACTACCGCTAAGTTAAGTTCGACGGGGAGGCCGCTCGCGCTGGCGCGAACCGGCTGATGTCAAACGAATATCAGCCGTTTGGCGCGAGCCTACGGGCATTGAGTTGAGGAAACCACGCTTAACTTAGCGGTATTGGGCGTAGGTTCAATGACACGCGACTGTCGGTGCGGTTTGGCGGCACACCAATAACTTGCAAATCTTATGCGAAACTTTCGGGGGTCAGTCGGATTCAATCCCTGAGAGCGCTACCGTTCGCCTTTGGGCTCAACAAGTTTGCTTCTAGATCGAGGAATCCGATGGACCGCTCAGTAAACCCCTCAGTGATTGGCTTTCATATTGCGTGGCTTGGCCTGCTCGCGGCACTGATGGGGGTCGGGGCGACGGGCTCAGCGGTGAGGGCGGAGTCGGTCGACGGGAGTCCGAAGATGCAGGGGTTCATCTTTTTAGAGGGGCAGTATTTGCCATCGCCCTATGAATTCGACTTTGACGGGGATGCGCTGACGATCAACGGTCACGAAATCAACGCTGCTGCGTTTGACTTGTCCGACTACCAGCAACGGGAGCGAGAACGCGAGCGCGATTGGCGTTATGGCCGGCGGCGACCGCGTTGGGGGCGTGAGGCTCGGGTGACACCCAGTGATCCACAGGTTCAGCGAGTCAATTATTCCGAAGATGCTTGGCGTTTCCGCGAACCTGCGGAAGCTTCACCCGCGGACCTCTATCGACGTTTCTTTGAGGATGTCCGATCAGTCGAATTCGGTATGGTCGTTGTCCTCTATTCGGGAGGGCGGCCGCTGATGCTTTATCCCGAACAGGGAGGGACGGAATTGCTTCGAGCGTTGCGTGACTCCGCCGGCCCGGCAGCCATGACGCAAATTTCCAGCCGTGCAGGACCGACCGATGCGAGTCTGGGGCGATTGTTGACGGAATTCAATCCGAGTCCGGAATTCAGTGAGCGTGTGGAAGCGAAGATAAAAAAAATCGATCAAGCGGAAGCCGAGGGCGAACGAGTGGCCGCTGCGACCCACTGGATCTCCAAAATCTCTTACCCGCTGACCGTGTTCGCGATGGCGGTGGTGGTGCTCGGCTTTGGCCACTTGCTGTCCAACCGCCCTCAAATCGAGAGTTCGGGATCGGATCCGACCGATTGGTCCAAGCATCGCAAGGTGGTGGGGCAATCGTTGTTGATTGTCGCGTTGCTGTCGGTGGTGGATTTGATCTGGACGTTGGGGACTGCGAACGCGGGGCTGATGCGTGAGCTGAATCCATTGGGCAGCGGGATGATCGCCGAACCGGTCCGCTTGTTCTTGTTCAAGGCGACCGTGACGGGGCTGTCGATCGGCATATTGTATCGGCTACATCGCCGACCGGTCGCCCAGGTGGCGTCGTGGTGGTGTTGTTTGCTGCTGACGCTGTTGACGGCCCGCTGGGTGATGTTTCAGTCGATGTTTCTGTAACCGGGCTGTCGAGCGGAAGTTGATGCAGCACTAGGCTCTGTCCCTAAACGACGTTCACCGCCAGTAAACTGCGAAAACGGGGGCAGGAGTCAATAGCCGGAACGGCCCGACGGGTGCTTCGCACGATTGACTCCTGACCCCCTTTCGCTCAGGACTTTAGGGACAGAGCCTAGCTCAAAATTTCGTCAATTTTCTTACTTGGCCCAAAAAACAGCGGCGGGGGGCTGGTGGGGACGGGCGGTGAGTGTCGCTAAGTTGTTTCGTCGTCGGGGTTTGCGCTAAAATCGAAAGTCCCAGCACAATCCGGGCCAGTCGAGCGGGTTGGGCTTTCGTAAAAGTGGCCGTTGTGATATTCTCCCACATCGAGCCTAGGTTCCAGCCGTCTATATCCGTGTCGATGGCCCAATTTTATCCGCGTTGATCGTCAGGGATGCCCGCCCGTGCGTTCTGTGATTGTATCAAAACCGCGGACCACTATTGGTCAGATTGTTTTGGCGAACGCGTTTCCCGCAACCGAATTGATGATTCCAGTTTCTGCCGTTGAGCGGCGGGGACCGGTCTTGGCGATCGCTGTTTGTGGATATAGCGACTCTGGGTCCTGGCTTCAACGTTTCCGGCCCAATTCTTTCCAGCGACCCAATGTCCGCCAATCCGATTCGCCACGTCAATCGGAAAATCGAACCTTTCGGGGTCTTTGTGTTGTCGCAGCAGCAGTGCTTGTAGCAGTTCGGTCGAAACCCATTCGATAGCCGTCCGAGATCATGGATCTCAAGTCCAGCAGGAGCTTTCTTTACCGATGGCAGTTACGTCCCAGCGTCGTCTGATCCCCACAACCGTACGTCACTTTGGAACCGATCTGGGTGGCTTTGAGCTGCCTGATCTGACCGCCTTGCAGACCGCTTCCTACAAGGAATTCTTGCAAGAAGACGTCAACTCACTTGCTCGCGAAGACAAAGGGCTTGAAAGCGTCCTGCGAGAAATTTTCCCGATCGCCAGCTACGACGGGAACATCACGCTTGAGTACTTGCGTTACGAGCTGGGCAAGCCTCGCTACACCAGCCAGGAATGCCGGCAGTTGCGTCTGACCTACGGGATGCCGCTTCGGATTTGGCTGCGGCTGAATCGTGAAGAGCCTCACGAGGAAGAAGTGTACTTGGGCGACATGCCGATCATGATGGGTGGCGGTGAGTTCATCATCAACGGTGCCGAGCGCGTCGTCGTCAGCCAGCTTCACCGCTCGCCCGGTGTCGATTTTGTCTGGGATACGGACACGACGACCGACCGCAAATTGCCTTCGTGCCGGGTGATCCCCGAACGCGGCAGTTGGGTGGAGTTCAACGTGACGAAGAAAGACGCGTTGACCGTCCGCATCGACCAGAGCGGAAAGTTCGCGGCGACCACGTTGTTGCGCGCGATGGACCCGAAGTACTCGACCGACGCCGACATCCTGCAGGCGTTTTACCCGACCCGGACCGAGAAGCTTTCCAGCGTCAAGAGTGCCGCGAAGATCGAAGGCAAGATCGCGGTCGACGATGTCGTCTTCCCCAGCGGTACCGAGCGGGCCGGTGAAATCATCATCGAAGCCGCCCACCGGATCACCAAAGAGATCGCGGAAGCGATTTGCGTCGCCGGTGTGACCAGCATCCAGTGCATGGACGCCCCCAGGGTCCCGGTGATCTTCAACACGCTGATGGAGGACAACACCGCCAGCCACGAAGAAGCGTTGCTGCGAATCTACCAACGGCTTCGTCCCGGCAACCCGCCGCAGCTGGAAAAAGCGCGTGTCCTGTTCGAAGAGAAATTCTACGACGACAACCGCTACCGTCTCGGCAAGGTCGGCCGGTTCCGCTTGAATCGAAAGCTCGGCTTGGGCGTCAGCGAGTCGGTGATGACGCTGCGACCGGACGACATCATCGAATCGATTCGCTACCTGATCGAACTGTTCGACCCGGACAGCGATGCGGAAATCGACGACATCGATCACCTGGGCAACCGCCGGCTGCGAACGATCGACGAGCTCGCCTGCGAAGAACTCCGCAAAGGGTTCTTGAAACTGCGCCGCACGGTACAGGAACGGATGAGCGTCAAAGATGCCCAAGACATGACGCCGCGATCCCTGATCAACCCCAAGAGCGTCTCCGCGGCGATCGACTATTTCTTCGGCCGCGGCGAGCTGTCCCAGGTCGTCGACCAGACCAACCCGCTGAGCCAGTTGACGCACGAACGTCGGCTGTCCGCACTCGGCCCGGGTGGTTTGAACCGCAAACGAGCCGGTTTCGAAGTTCGCGACGTGCACATTTCGCACTACGGTCGGATCTGCCCGATTGAGACCCCTGAAGGCACAAACATCGGTCTGATCAGCTCGTTGGCGATCTACGCCGGCGTCGATGACTACGGGTTCTTGATCACCCCCTACCGCTGCGTCAAAGAAGGCGTGGTGACCGACGAGGTGGTGTGGTTGCGTGCCGACGAGGAAAACGAAGCGTATGTGGCTCCGGCCGACACCGAGGTCAAAGACAAAGCGTTGGTCCCCGGACCGAACTTGATCGCCCGGGTGCGGAGTGACTTCAAGATCGTCCAGCCCAACCAGGTCAACTACATGGACGTCGCGCCGAGCCAGATGGTGGGCGTTTCGGCCGGTCTGATTCCGTTCCTCGAGCACGACGATGCCAACCGCGCGTTGATGGGTTCGAACATGCAGCGACAAGCCGTTCCGTTGCTGGTCGCCGAGCCACCGATCGTCGGCACCGGGATGGAACGCCAGGTCGCACGCAACAGTGCGATGGTGGTGCGTGCCCGCCGCGCCGGCAAAGTCACCTATGTCGATTCCAGCCGGATCGAAATCGGCAGCGATCACTACGAGCTGAAGAAGTACCAGGGGCTCAACGAACGCACCTGTCAAAACCAAAAGCCGTTGGTGCGACTGGGCGATGACGTCACCCAAGGTCAGATCATCGCCGATGGTGCCGCGACCCGTGACGGGGAACTGGCGCTGGGGCGAAACGTCCTGGTCGGCTTCATGTCTTTCGACGGGTTCAACTACGAAGACGCGATCATCATCAGCGAAGAATTGGTGCGAAACGACACCTACACGTCGATTCACATCGAAGACTTCGACGTCGAAATCCGCGAAACCAAACTCGGCCGCGAAGAGTTCACGCGGGACATCCCCAACGTCAGCGAAAAAGCGCTTCGCAACCTTGACGAAAACGGGATCGTCCAAGTCGGAACCTACGTCAAACCGGGCGACATCCTGGTCGGCAAGGTCAGCCCGAAAAGCAAGACCGAACTGACGCCGGAAGAGAAGTTGCTGCACGCGATCTTTGGTCGCGCCGGTGAAGACGTCAAGAACGACTCGTTGGAAGTCCCCTCGGGGATCGAAGGCATCGTCATCGACACCCACAAATTCTCTCGACGCATGAGTCTGTCCGAAGACGAGCGGAAGGAGTTCGAGCGTGAATTGAAGGAAGTCGAGGCGGCCGGCAATGCCGAAATCGCCAGCACCTTTGAATCGCTGGTCCGCGACCTGGAAGAAGCCGCCGGTGCGAAGCTGAAGGATTCCACCGGGACGCCACTGGCCGACGGTCAGGATCCGAAGTTCGTCGCCGAACGCGCGATCGCGTTCCGACTCGATCACATCATGGATCAGGTCAAGGGCGAAGACAAACAGGAAGCGGTGCAAAAGGTTTACGACACCCAGTGGTCCAACGTCGAAGTCGCGATCGATCTTCGCGACCGTAAGCTCAACAGCATGAAGCGGGGTGACGAACTTCGCAGCGGTGTGTTGCAGATGGCCAAGGTCTACATCGCCACCAAGCGTGTGATCAGCGTCGGTGACAAGATGGCCGGTCGACACGGAAACAAGGGTGTGATCGCCAAGATCTTGCCGGTCGCCGACATGCCGTTTTTGCCGGACGGAACGCCGCTGCAGATCCTGCTCAACCCGCTGGGCGTTCCCAGCCGGATGAACGTCGGTCAGATTCTCGAGACGCACCTGGGATGGGCCGGGGCGAAGCTGGGCTTCCAGTCCATCACGCCGGTCTTCAACGGTGCCAGCGAGGAAGACATCAACGAGGCCCTGGACGAAGCGGGATTGCCGCGTCACGGGAAGGTCCGCTTGAGCGATGGACGCACCGGCGAACCGATGGAGCAGGAGACGACGGTCGGCTACATCTACATGCTGAAACTGCACCACCTGGTCGACGACAAGGTCCACGCACGAAGCACCGGTCCTTATTCGTTGATCACCCAACAACCGCTCGGCGGAAAGGCTCGCTTCGGCGGCCAACGCTTCGGCGAGATGGAAGTTTGGGCTTTGGAGGCTTACGGTGCCGCGTACATCCTGCAAGAACTGTTGACCGTCAAGAGCGACGACGTGGAAGGCCGCACCAAGATTTACGAATCGATGGTCAAGGGAGAGAACACGCTGGAAGCCGGTACGCCGGCCAGCTTCGACGTCTTGACCAACGAGATCCGTGGATTGGCGCTGAACATGCAGCTTGAAAAGAGACCGATTTAGAGCCCTGCGAACAGCTGGCTGCGTCAACCACGCAGCCAGCTCGGCCGTCACGGCGGACGGGTCGATTGCGACCGGTCGGCGGCGACGGCTCGGCGGCCCATCCTGCCGCCGCCCGCCTACTCAATCGCCGCAACCGCACCAACCGGTTGCGGCCACCTTCCATACAAATCAATAGCTAACTGCTAACCGCTAACTGCTAAAGGCTTTCATATCATGTCGATTGGCGAAACCAGCAACTACGATCGCATCAACGATTACGCGTCGGTCCGAATCTCTTTGGCCCGACCGCAGGACATCAAGAGCTGGTCGTTTGGTGAAGTCAAAAAACCGGAAACGATCAACTACCGGACCTATCGCCCCGAAAAAGACGGGCTGTTCTGCGAGCGGATCTTCGGCCCCGAAAAGGACTGGGAATGCGCCTGCGGCAAGTACCGGGGCATGAAATACAAGGGCATGATCTGCGACCGCTGTGGCGTCAAAGTCACGCACAGTCGCGTTCGCCGCAAACGGATGGGCCACATCGATCTGGCCGCCCCGGTCGTGCACATCTGGTTCTTCAAAGCGATGCCGTCGCGGTTGGGCAACCTGCTCAATATGAAGACCAGCTCGCTTGAGAAAGTGATCTATTTCCAAGACTACGTGGTCGTCGATCCGGGCCAAACCGATCTGGAACATCAGCAATTGCTGACCGAAGAGGAATTCCGCGCCGCACGTCAACAGTACGGCCCGGGAACCTTCGAAGCCGACATGGGTGCCGAAGCGGTTCGCAAGCTGCTCAATCAGTTGGATCTGGTTCAACTGTCCGAGCAATTGCGGATCGAGCTGGACGAAACCGGCAGCAAGCAAAAGAAAAAGGACCTGACGAACCGCTTGAAGATCGTCGAATCGATCCGTGACAGCGATAACCGTCCCGAGTGGATGGTGCTGGACGTGATCCCGGTCATTCCTCCGGACCTGCGACCGTTGGTGCTGCTGGACAGTGGTAACTTTGCGACCAGCGATTTGAATGACCTGTATCGACGGATCATCAACCGCAACAACCGGCTGCGAAAGTTGGTCGATTTGAACGCGCCGGAGGTGATCATTCGCAACGAAAAGCGAATGCTGCAGCAATCCGTCGACGCGTTGTTTGACAATAACCGTTGCAAGCGTCCGGTTCTGGGTTCGTCCAACCGGCCGCTGAAATCGTTGACCGACATGATCAAGGGGAAACAAGGTCGTTTCCGCGAAAACCTGCTCGGCAAGCGAGTCGATTATTCGGCACGGAGTGTGATCGTTGTCGGCCCACGACTGAAACTGCACCAATGTGGTCTGCCCAAAAAGATCGCGTTGGAACTGTACCAGCCGTTCATCATCCGCCGCCTGAAAGAGCTCGGTCACGCCGACACGATCAAGTCGGCCAAGAAGATGTTGGAGCGCAAGGACGAAGAGGTCTGGGATATCCTGGAACAGGTCATCACCAACCACCCCGTCCTGCTCAACCGAGCCCCGACGCTGCACCGGATGGGCATCCAGGCGTTCGAGCCGACGTTGGTCGAAGGCAATGCGATCAACCTGCACCCGTTGGTCTGCAAGGGCTTCAACGCCGACTTCGACGGTGACCAGATGGCCGTCCACCTGCCGCTTTCGATCGAAGCTCAGGTCGAAGCGCACACGTTGATGATGAGTACCAACAACGTGTTCGCACCGTCCAACGGGAAACCGATCATGAGTCCTTCGCAGGACATCGTGATGGGTTGCTACTACATGACGTGCGAATTGCCCGATCGCAAGGGCGAGGGCATGACGTTTGCCGGGTACGACGAAGTTGAATTCGCGTACGCCCAGGGCATCGTCGATTTGCACGCCAAGATCAAGATGCGTCTGCCCAAGCACCAGCGTCTGAAAACGGAAAACAACGACGCCAAATACGGCGCGATCATCGAGACCACGCCGGGACGCGTGCGGTTCAACGAAATGCTGCCCGACGGCATGGATTTCTACAACCGCGCGATGCGCAGCGGCGACTTGGCCAGCGCGATCAGCGACTGCTATCAACGACTCGGTCGCCGCCCGACGATCCACCTGCTCGATGACATGATGCAGATGGGTTTCCGCGAATCGACCCGCAGCGGATTGTCGTTTGCAACCGATGACTTGGTCACGCCGGAATCCAAAGTCGGCTTCATCAAGGAAGCGGAAAAAGAAGTCATGCGTCTGAAGAAGGCGTACGACCGCGGTCAAATGGCCGACGACGAACGCTACAACATGGTGCTCGACGAATGGACCAAGGCGCGGGAATTGATCACGACCGACATGATGGCCGCGATGGAATCCGACGTGCGAAAGGGCGGTTGGTACATCAACCCCGTCTTCTTGATGAGTCACTCGGGTGCTCGTGGTGGTATCGCCCAGATCCGTCAGTTGGCCGGGATGCGTGGTCTGATGGCCAAGCCGACCGGGGAGATCATCGAGACGCCGATTAAAGCGAACTTTCGCGAAGGCCTGTCGGTGTTGGAATACTTCAGTTCCACGCACGGTGCCCGGAAGGGTCTGGCCGACACGGCATTGAAGACCGCCGACAGCGGTTACCTGACTCGGAAACTGGCCGACGTCGCGCAGAACGTCGTCATCACGATGGACGATTGCGGCACCACCCAAGGGATCACCAAGGGCGTCGTTTACCGCGGTGAAAAAGTCGAAGTCCGGTTGTCCGATTCGATCAACGGACGCGTCAGCCGCAAGTCGATCGTCAACCCGGTGACGGATGAAGTGGTCGTCGGTGAAAGCGAAATGATCACGCCCGAGATCGCTCGCAAGATCGAGCAGATGGGCTTGGAAAAACTGCAAGTCCGTTCGCCGATGACCTGCGACGCACCCCTGGGGGTTTGCCGCCGCTGTTACGGAATGGACATGTCGACCGGTGCGATGGTCGAAGAGGGCATGGCGGTGGGCATCATCGCCGCACAATCGATCGGCGAGCCCGGCACCCAACTGACGATGCGGACCTTCCACATCGGTGGTTCGGTCAGCAAGGCGATGCAGGAATCCGACATCAAGAGCAAGAAGGCCGGTGAGGTTCGATTGACGCGGATCCGTGCGGTCGAAAACGCCGAAGGTCGCAAGGTCGTTCTGACACGTAACGGTGAAATCGCACTCGTCGATGATCGTGGTCGTGAGTTCGAGAGCTATCCGATTCCGACCGGGTCGATGCTGATGGTCGAAGACGGCCAGAAGGTCAAACCCGGCGAAACGCTTTGCGAATGGAACCCGTACTCGGTGCCGATCCTGTCGGAAGTCTCCGGTAAAGTCCGCTTTGAAGACATCGTCGAAGGCGAGACGGTCCGAACGGAGAAAGAAGCCAGCGGTAAGATGCGAATGGTCGTCGTCGATCACAAGGGTGACTTGCACCCCCAGATCGTCGTCGAAGACAACACCGGCAAGGCGTTGAACGTTCAATTCCTGCCGGAAAAAGCGACCATTTCGGTCGTCGACGGCCAGGACATCGTGCCCGGTAACGTGCTCGCCGAAATGCCGCGTGACAGCGGTGGTGTTTCCGACATCACCGGCGGTCTGCCGCGGGTCACCGAGATCTTCGAGGCTCGTAAGCCGAAGGATCCGGCGATCATCGCGGAGGTTGACGGCGAAGTGGAAATCATGCCCGAAAAGAAACGCGGCAAGACGACCGTGGTCGTTCGTAGCGAATCGGGCATCGAACGCGAACACTTGATCCCGACCGGCAAGCACTTTTTGGTACACACCGGCGACATGGTCAAAGCCGGCCAGTCGATCGTCGATGGACCGCTGGTGCCGCACGACATCCTGCGGGTTTCTGGTGAAGAAGCGGTGCAGCAGTACCTGTTGCACGAAATCCAACAGGTCTACCAATCGCAGAAGGTCGAGATCAACGACAAACACTGCGAGATCATCATCGCTCGCATGTTGCGGAAGGTGAAGGTTGAATCGCCCGGCGACACCAGCCTGTTGCCCGGATTGGTGATCGACCGGTTCCAGTTCCGTCACGCCAATCAAGAGTTGTCCAAGTGCATCAAGATCGCCAACGCCGGCGACAGCGATTACACCGAAGGCACGATCATTCCGAAGGATTTGTTCGAAGAAACCAACGCCAAGATCGAAGCCGAGGGCGGCACCCCGATGAAGGGCAAGCGGCCCAAGAAGGCGACCGCCAGTACGCAGTTGCTGGGGATCACCAAGGCGGCCGTGCAGTCGAACTCGTTCATCTCGGCGGCGTCGTTCCAGGAAACCACCAAGGTGTTGACCGAGGCCGCGTTGGCGGGCAAGGTCGACAAGCTGGTCGGACTGAAGGAAAACGTCATCCTGGGACACCTGATTCCCGCCGGTACCGGTTTCCGCTTGTTCCAAGAATCGGAAGTCAACTACCGCCGCGAAGCGCTCGAAGCCTTGGCCGAAGCACCCGTGCAAAGCCTGGAAGAGCAGTTCCCGCTGTTGGAAGCGGGCGACGAGGTCCTCGGGCCGGGCGCTCCGGTCGATCAGGCGTCAAGCGACGCCGAAGCGGCGATGCAACAATTGATGAATGATCCGACGCCTGCGACCGATTCGGACGCAAGCGGTCAGCCGCCGGTTTCCGACGGTGACGGGGAAACGGTTCTGGGCGAGTAGAGACCGCCCCGAGCGGTGATGCCAAGCGGGGTGTTTTTGTTAGCGGTAGGGCGCGAGCCCTCCGGTCGTGCAAGCTGAAACCGAACGGCTTGCGGCCGGACGATGGAGTCGGGATCCGCTGAGTCAATGTGAGCCGCTGGCCGTAAGGCCTCGGGCGGGCGCCGCAGTGCCCGGCCGCTGACGCGTCACGGCTCACTAAATCGACAGCCCACTCACGCCGTTCCGCTAAGAAACGCTTCCCTGCATTGACCCTTTTTCAGGCGGCGGACTATTCTGCTGCCATGAAATCCAAGCGTCAACTCTTTGCAACGTTCTGCAAAATCGCGATCCCGCTGGGGATCATCGTTTTCCTGCTGTTCCGAGTCGAACCGCAGCAGTGGGAAACGCTCTCGCAGCACGACAAGAACTACCCGCTGCTGGTGGGCGCGTTGTTGGTCGCCGTTGCCGCGATTAGTCTTTCGTTCGTCCGCTGGTGTTTGCTCGTTCGCTGCCAGGGGATCGAGCTGACGGTTTTGGAAGCGTTCCGCTTGGGCGCGATCTGTTTTCTGCTGAATTTTGTTTCCGCCGGTAGCGTCGGCGGCGACCTGTTCAAAGCCATTTTTTTAGCCAAACGTCGGCCCGGCCGCCGCGTTCAAGCCGTCGCGTCGGTGTTGGTCGATCGTGGAGTCGGGCTCTATGGGCTGCTCCTACTGGCTTCGATCGCGTTCTTTTTTCAGCCCGCCGGTGATGCGTCCGCACTCGGCGGTGAGGAGATGCAGCAACTGAAACTGGGGACGGCGATCCTGGTCGGTGTCGGCACCGCCGTGTTGGCGGGATTGGTGTTTGGCGGGCGAATCGTCGATCGCTTGGTCCGCTGGGGCGAGACGCTGCCCTTGGTCGGCGTGGTGATTCACCGAATCGGTCCACCGCTGCGAATGTTTCATGATCACCCGGTCGCGTTTGGGATTTCGATTTTGATGAGTGTCGGCGTGCACGGCATGCTGACACTCAGCATGTACTTGATCGCGCGCGGCCTCTATCCGTCGGTTCCCTCGCTGGGCGATCACTTCATCATCGTGCCGATCGGGATGTTGGCCTCGGCGCTGCCGCTGACGCCCGCCGGGATCGGGGTGTTCGAGGCCGCGATCGAGTGGCTCTACAAATTAATTCCCTCCGAGCCGACCGATGCATCGGGGACGTTGATCGCGCTGGTGTTTGAAATGGTCAAAGTGATCATTGCGATCATCGGCACGGTGTTCTACTGGACCGCGGGCGCCGAGGTGAAAGAGAGTTTGGAAGAAGCCGAGCACGCCGAGGAAAGCGGCGAGCCCTTGGAGTAGGCCTGTGGGTTGCAGAGCGTCTGTCTCCCGAAAGGGACGTCGATTCCTTTACTGCAGGATTTGGCAACTGATTTAGATTCTCTCCCTCTGGGAGAGACGGCGTTTGCGCAGCAAGCAAACGCCAGAGAGGGCCGGCGCTGTGCAAGTCTTGGCGACTTTCGCCACGATCAACTCCGACACTTACGCAATCGACGTCCCGAAAGGGATACCGGCAAGTAGCCAGCGGTCAAGCGCGGCGCACACCGCTGGAATCGAACCAAAGCAACAGCACGACCCCGACGCACGTCGCAGTGAGTGCTGTGACCCCGCCAGGGTCACGCCGTCATTTCATCTGCGTTTCCGGTGGTGCGCGACCGCGACCACCGGCTACTGGCTTTCACCCCTACCGGGGTGATGCATGACAAAGAACGCTAGACATGCCAGCCGAAACCGCGCCGATGAAGCTGCCGTGGGCACCACCCTGCGGGGCCACGGTTCAATCGATCGTGAGCGGGCGGATTTGCTGTATCGCTGGCCGAATTGTGTTTACAATTTGGTGATGAGAACTTCAAGCATTGTCATCGTTGCGCTGACGTCATTGATCCTGGGCGACGCCCGTGCCGCCGACCCGGCTCCTGTCGCGATTGATTTTTCACGCGAGATCTTGCCGGTTCTGTCGGACAAGTGTTTTGTCTGTCACGGACCCGATACGGACGAAGACGTTGCGTTGCGTTTGGATTCGTACGAGGCGGCAACCAGCGATCTTGGCGGATACCGGGCGATCGATCCGGACGATCCGGCGTCGAGCGAACTGGTGCTGCGGATCCTGTCCGAAGACGATCCGATGCCGCCGGCGGAGGCGGAAAAGCAGCTGACCGATGCCGAAAAACGATTGCTCGCCCAATGGGTCGCCCAGGGCGGTGAGTACTCCCAGCACTGGGCCTTCATCCCGCCCAAGAAACGTCTGCCGGCGCTGCCCGACGACGGCGATACTCAGGCGGAGATGAATCCCATCGATTGGTTCGTGACGGCGAAACAACGCGGCCGCTCGATCGACTTTGCCCCCGAAGCCGCGCCGGAAACACTTGCCCGGCGGGCCTCATTGACACTCTGCGGCTTGCCGCCCGAACCGGAGGAGCTGGCGGAGTTTTTGAGGGATCGCCGAGCCGACGCGTATGAGCGTTATGTCGATCGATTGCTGAACAAGTCCAGTTTCGGAGAACACCAGGCGCGGCATTGGCTCGACGCGGTACGTTACGGTGACACCCACGGTTTGCATTTGGACAACCGCCGCGGCGTCTATCCCTATCGCGACTGGGTCGTCTCGTCGCTCAATGCCAATTTGCCGCTGGACGATTTCATCACGTGGCAATTGGCGGGCGATTTGTTGCCCGATCCCGGCATGGAGCAACTGGTCGCGACCGGTTATGTCCGGATGAATCCGACCAGCGGCGAAGGCGGTGCGATCGAAGCGGAGTACCAAGCGAAGAACAACTTTGACCGAACCGAGAATCTGGGGGCGGTGTTGTTGGGCATGACGCTCACCTGTGCCCGTTGCCACACGCACAAGTATGACCCGGTGCCACAGACGGAGTATTACCGTTTGATGGCGTTTTTTAATAGCACGTCCGAGCCGGCGCTGGATCGAAATAAATATGACTACGGGCCGACAACCAAAGCGCCGAGCGACCAAAGTCAATGGGCACGATGGCGGCAGCTGAATGACCGGCTGGAGCAAATGATCCAGGCCGCGACGGACGAACTCGCTAACGCGGCGGTGGGGGCGGACCGGAACGCATGGACCGATGCAACCGATCGCGAAAAACTGGAATCGTTGGCCGATCCCGACAGCCCGTTTTCTTCGCTGAGTGTGCATACCGAGGCGACGTTGCTGAGTTTGGAACTCGAATCATTGGAGCAAGGTTTTACTACCACGCTTGTCGCCAAAGACTTGCCGACACCCCGTTCGACCCACGTCCTCAGCCGCGGCGAGTACAACCGCCCCATCGGTGATCCGCTTGAGCCCGGCGTCCTGACGGCCATGGGGGATTTTCCAGAGGGCGCCCCGCGCAATCGGTTGGGGCTGGCGCAATGGTTGACTTCGCCGAATCATCCGACCGTCGCGCGGGTGTTGATCAACCGTGTTTGGCAACACACCTTTGGATACGGATTGGTGCGAACCCCCGAAGACTTTGGCTTGCAGGGCGCCTACCCGACGCACCCCGATTTGCTGGACTGGCTTGCCGTGGAACTGCAGGAAAGTGGTTGGGATCTCAAGCACATGTTGCGGATGATGGTGACCAGCCGAACCTTTCGTCAAAGCTCGGCTTGGCGGGAGGGCGTCGATGATCCGGAAAACCGTCTCTGGTCACGCGGGCCGAGCTACCGATTGGACGCTGAAGTGATCCGCGACATCGGCCTTTGGTCCGGCAACTTACTCGATCCGATGATGGGTGGCGAAGGCGTCAAGCCGTACCAGCCGGCCGGGATGTGGCAGGCGTTGGCACATCCGGCCAGCAACACCAAAAAATACGAACGCGATCACGGGCAACGACTTTATCGCCGCAGCTTGTACGTGTATTGGAAACGCACCAGTCCGCATCCGATGATGACTTTGTTTGATGCCCCGGATCGAGAAACGAGCTGCGTCCGTCGCTCGCGAACCAGCACGGCATTGCAGTCGTTGGCGCTGCTCAATGAAACCCAGCGGATCGAAATGGCCCGGATGTTGGGGCAGCGATTGATGTTGCACCGGAGCGACGTGTCGTCGCGAATGGATTTGCTGTTTCGTCTGCTCGCCAGTCGCGGACCATCGGCGTCCGAAGCGGAGGCGTTCGAGGAATTGTTGCAGAAAATGCTTCAGCGGTATCGCGGCAACGTGGACGACGCCCAAGCCTTGCTCTCCATCGGCGATATCGCCAGAGACGAGTCGTTGGACCCCGCCGAGCACGCCGCCTGGACCCAAGTCGCGGCGACCCTGTTGGCCAGCGACCTGGCGATCATTTTGTACTAAACGAGATTGACCGATGAACTTTCTAGAAACGCTGCACCGGCAGCAATTGGCGACGACGCGGCGGCAGCTTTTCGGTCGCACCGCACTCGGGTTGGGAACCGCTTCGATGGCGGGTCTGTTGGCGGACGAGTTGTCGGCTGCGGGGACCAGCGCATCGACGCTCGGCGGCGGGCTTCATCATCTGCCCAAAGCGAAACGGGTGATCTATCTGTTCATGAGCGGCGGACCGAGCCAACATGACCTTTGGGATTACAAGCCCAAACTGGCCGACCGGTTTGGCGAACAATTGCCCGCCGAAGTCCGTGACGGCCAACGCATCACGGGGATGACCGCCAATCAAAAAAGTGGGTTGCCGCTCTGCCCCAGCAAGTACAAGTTCACCAAGCACGACAACAACCAAGACGGAGTCTGGATCAGCGAACTGTTGCCGCACACCGCCAAGGTTGCGCGAGAATTGTGTGTCGTGCACAGCACATTTACCGAGGCGATCAATCATGATCCGGCGGTCACGTACATTCAAACGGGCAGCCAGATCGCGGGACGTCCCAGCTTGGGTGCCTGGTTGAGTTACGGTCTGGGCAGCATGAATGAAGACCTGCCGCATTACGTGGTGATGCACGCGCATTCGAAGTACGCCGAACAAAGCTTGTTCAATCGTCTCTGGGGACCGGGCTTTTTACCCGCCGATCATCAAGGCATGTTGCTCCGCAGCGGCGGCGATCCGGTGTTGTACCTGAGCAATCCACCCGGGGTGACCTCAAACGACCGACGTGACCAGCTCGATGCGTTGGCGGCGATCAACCAAGAACAGCACCGACATTTCGGCAACCCTGAAATTCTGGCACGCATCAAGCAACACGAGATGGCGTACCGAATGCAAACGTCGGTCCCCGAGCTGATGGATTTCTCCAGTGAGTCGGAGTCGACCTTCAAGCTCTACGGCGAAGAGGCTCGGACGCCGGGGACGTTCGCGGCGTGTTGTCTCAACGCACGCCGTTTGGCCGAACGGGGCGTCCGCAATATCCAGATCTTCCATCGCGGTTGGGACGCCCACAATCGGTTGCCGACCGAACATGAATCACAATGCAAAGACATCGACCAGGGGTGTGCCGCGCTGGTGCATGATCTGCGACAACGCGGCATGCTGGACGATACGTTAGTGATCTGGGGCGGCGAATTCGGACGCACCGTGTACTGCCAGGGCAACCTGACGCGAGAGAACTACGGGCGTGACCATCATCCCCGTTGCTTCACCGTTTGGATGGCCGGCGGGGGAGTCAAGGCGGGGATCACGTACGGACGCACCGATGACTACGGTTACAACATCGTCAACGCCGACGGCAGCCCGATGATCCCGCGTCCCGAAAAGGAGCATTGGACTCCTGGGACGATGCACATCCACGATCTCAACGCGACGATCTTGCACCTGCTAGGCATCGACCATCGCAAGCTGACCTACCGCTATCAGGGACGCGATTTTCGTCTGACGGACGTGGATGGTCACGTCATGCATGACTTGATCGCGTGATTCACTTCGGCGGCCGGCGAGCTGACTAGGCGAGCCTACTTGGCGAAGCGGTAAACGCACTCGCCGCGGGGGCTCTCGGTGAAGAAATAGATCTCTCCGTTTTGATCTTCGCCGAATCCCAATACCTGGACGCCTTCGGGAATCACTTGCTCATTGGCGGTCGCACGCTTGGTTTCCGGGTCAAAGGACAACGCCCAGACCACGCCGGTAACGTAGTCGGCGTAGAGGTACTTGCCGTTCAGTTCGGGCAGGCGTGCGTTGCGATACACACGGCCGCCGGTGATCGAACGGCCGATCCGGTGATCGTATTGCCAGACCGGATCGATCGGGTCACTGACGCCGTCAACTGCGGGACGGTTGCCAAAGCTGTTGGTGCCTTCCCGGTTGCTCCAGCCATAGTTGCCGCCTTTGGTGACGACGTTGACTTCTTCCCAAAGCTCTTGTCCCACGTCGCCCATCCACAGGTCGCCTGTTTGGCGGTCGAAGGCCAGACGCCACGGGTTGCGAATGCCGAAGGCATAGATCTCGGGTTGGGCATTGGGTGTATTGACGAAGGGGTTGTCACTGGGAATCCCGTAGCCCTTGTCACCGGAACGATTGTCGACGTCGATTCGCAGGATGGAACCGAGCAGCATTGACAGATTCTGGCCGGCCGCTTTGGGGTCGTTGCGATCGCCGCCGTCGCCGAGCCCGATGTACAGGTAACCGTCGGGGCCGAACTCGATGCTGCCGCCGTTGTGATTCTTGTACGGCTGGGGGATCTCCATCACGATTCGTTCGGTCGCGACATCGGCCTTGTTGGGATCGTCCTTGGACATCGTGAACTCGCTGACGACGGATCGACCGTTGTCAGCATCGGAGTAGTAAACGTAGAACTTTTGGTTATTCTTGAAATCGGGGTGCATGGCCAAACCGAGCAGTCCCTGTTCGTTGCCGCCGCTGTTCTTCCAGTCGGCGACTTCGCTGCGCATGTCGAGCACCAAGTGCGACTTGACGGTTTCGGGATCGTTTTGGAAGGTCCAGATCTCACCGTACTGTGACGCGATAAAGACGCGGTTGCTGCCGTCACGCGGGTAGGTCAGCTCCAGAATTCGCAGCGGGCGAATCTTGCCGTCGTCATCGACCGCTTCCCATTGATCCAGTTTCAGATTGGGGAACGCGAGTTCGCTCTTCAATTCGAGCTTCCCGTCGATCGGCTGTGGAACGCTGCCGTCGGGATTGATGCGACGCACCTTGATATTGCGAAACGCGACTTGATCCCCATGGTCTTGCAAACAGATGTGCCCCTGGCCGGCATTGCCGAACTCCGGGAACTTGGCGAACTTGCTTTCCGAGACGCGCCGGTTCCAATCATTGTTTCCGATCTTGAAGGTGTAGTATCGCACGCCGTTGAGGCAGACTTCGCAGCCTTGGGGTGCGATTCTCAAGTAGATTTGATTCCACTGGCCGGCTGGTCGCGAGGCGTCGACGGGTGTCTGGTCGGCAGCCCAACGCGGCGGCGTCGGTTTGTACAACTGATACAGCCAACCCGCCTTCTGTGGGTCGTGTCCAGCGACGTTGTCTTGGATCTGGATTTCCGGTCCGCTGTGCCACGGTTTGGCGTTGTCTTCGGTGACATGAAACATCAGCCCGCTGTTGCCTTCGGGGCTGATCTTGTAATCGATCAACAATTCAAACGCGTCGTACTTCTCCTTGCTGATGATGTCGCCGGCACCTTTTTCGGCGCGGACCAGGGTTCCGTCGACGACTTTCCAGCCTTCGCCGAGCGTGTCTTTTTGGTAGTTGCGCCACGCGTCGGTGGACTTTCCGTCGAACAGCAATTTCCAGCCGCTACGTTTTTCGGCCTCGCTCAGCTGATTCGCATCGTTTTGCGCAAACGCGGAATGGGGGGCGCCGACCATGCAGGTCACGGCAAAGGCGGCGGCGCATTTGCCGACAAATTTCAGAAGGAACATGCAAAGATACCGATCAGGGATAAAAGGGCAGGGGAGGGGAGGAAGGCGACCGCCAGCGGTGGTTGGGCCAAATTGATTCGTGGCGACCATTATTTCCCGAATGAACACCGCCAACAACAACCGAGTCGGTGAATTTGTCAACTCTCTCGCGGCCAACGAGCCCATTGCCGGGTCGCCGAAACGATCGCGGCGCCGATTTTTTCGAGTTCGCCGCTTGAAATCACCAGCGGTGGTGTCGTGTAGATGCAGTCTCCGAAGGGGCGAATCAAGACGCCTTGGCGGACAAACAGGTCCCGCAGGCGAGTCACGTGATCGAGTGAATCGACTTGGACGACCCCAATCGCACCCTTGACGCGGACGTCGACGACCCGGTCGATCTGGCGACATGGCGCCAACAATTCGCTCAGTCCCGCTTCGATCGTTCGCGCCTGCTCCAGCCTCGGCTCCCGCTGAAATAAATCCAGTGAAGCCCCCGCGGCGGCACAGGCCAGGGGGTTGGCCATGAAGGTCGGCCCATGCATCAACGCTTTGGACGCGTCGTCTGACCAAAACGCATCGAACACCCGCTCGGTTGCCACCGTCGCCGCCATCCCGATCATCCCGGCCGAAAGCGCCTTCCCCAGACAGATCACATCCGGAACGATGTCGGCTTGTTCGATCGCGAACAGGGTTCCGGTGCGTCCAAACCCGGTCGCCAATTCATCGGCGATCAACAGCACGTCGTTGTCGCGGCAGCACTGGGCGATCGAACGCAGCACATCGGGTGAATGAAAACGCATCCCGCCGGCGCCTTGCACCAGCGGTTCGATGAACACGCCCGCCAAGCAATCTCGGTGTTGCTCCAGCAGTGATTTGAAACGCTGCATCGAGTCGTCATCGCGGGGGATGTCGACGTTCAATTGTTGCAACAGCGCGCCTTCAAATCGCGCGTGCATGCTGCGCTCGGGATCGCACAGCGACATCGCACCCGTGGTGTCGCCGTGGTAGGCATGAGCGAACGACAAGAATCGGGTGCGGCCCCGCTGACCGCGATTGCGATGGAACTGGATCGCGATCTTCATGGCCACTTCGACCGCGACGGATCCGGAGTCACAAAAGAACACGCGGTTGAGATCACCGGGCAGTAAAACGGCCAGACGCTGGGCAAGCGTCAGCGCCGGTTCGTGGTTGATCCCGCCGAACATCACGTGCGGCATCCTGTCGAGTTGTCGATGCATCGCATCGACCACATGCGGATGGTTGTATCCGTGACAGGCCGACCACCAAGACGCCAGGCCGTCAATCAATCGTCGTCCATCACTCAAGTGCAAGTAGACGCCCTCGGTACGCTCGACCGCCAGCGGCAACGGTGCCGTCTTCATTTGGCAATACGGCATCCAAAGATGTTCGTAACCCTGCTGTTGCCAATCGGGAGCGTTGGCAACGGCGGGGACAGAATCGGTCTTGGTCAACGGCGAGGGGGCGATGTCGGGACCTGCGAGGGAAATGGGCGATGAAGACACGGCGCCGGGTACGCTAGCCGAACGTGTTTGCAACGCTCGGTCAATTACTGGCGTAGTGGACGAGGTTACGAGTCCTATCGTGAGGGACTCGTAACCTCGTCCACTACGAAAACCGACACTTATTGATCGTGCGTTGCTTAGGATCGAGCGGAGTGGGATAGGCTTCCAGCCTGTCATTTCGGCATCGACGACCCTTGAAGCCTATCCCTGGAGCGTATCATCGTCATCGTCGTCGGACAAGAAGTCGCTGGCGATGGCGGCGTCGACCGATTCCGCTTCGGCGTTGGATCCCCCACCATCGGTTGCGTCCGCGCGGCCGAACAATCGCGCCAGATCGTTGATCACGTGCAAGGCGTCTCGGGCGGAGATCAGACCGTCGGCATTGGTGTCCAGACGTCGCATCGAACGCAATCGCTGCTCGACGGCTTCACCTTCGACGCGCGTGCTGAGTGTCGGAAGGTCGTCGACCAGCACACTGCCGTAGACGCCTAGGAAATTGATCACCCGCAGGGCGTCCGACGGCGTCACCGCACCGCTGGCGTCGGTGTCGGTCGGTTCGATCCCATCGATGTTCAATGTCAGCGAGCCGAAGTCCACTTCAAGCGGTGAGACTTCGTCGTTCCGGCCGCGCAACAGCAGTTCCGCGCCAAGTGATTCGGCCGGATCGAGTTGCAGGGTGACTTGACCACCGGCAATCGCGCGAACGCCGAATCGAACCACACCCTGAGCGTCATTGCCGGGGTGCTCGATCAAGGCTTCCAAGGCGCTGAATTCATCGATGCCCTCCGCGGTGATCGGTTCGCCAATCTCATCGAACTTGCCCAACAGAATCAGCTCGCCGGTCAGCTCCAACTGGTTCACCGGCAGGGGCAGATCGAAGGCGACGGCGAACACACCGAAACCGAATTCTCGCAAGTCCCGTGCGGTGACTTCGATGTAGAACTCATCATCCGTTTGAATCAATTCGACGGTGTTGCCGTCGGCGTCCACCGCTCGCATGCTCAGTTCCATCACGCGCTGGAATGGTTGACTGCTGAGCCGGACGACGTCGTCTTGAAAGTTCGCCGCGTAGCGATAGAGCTCGTCACCGACGCGTACGTCGACGAAAATTCCGAATTGCCCGCCGAGCGGGTTTTCGATTCCCGCGGCGGGATCGCGCGGCATGGGCTGATTCGTGAATCGACGCACGGCACCGATTTGCAGGTCCGACGCGTTGACATCTAAGTCCTCGACGGCTCGGGCGATGACGCGTTGGATGGCTTGCTCGACGTCATCGTCGTCATAGCGGAACAGTGTCAACGTGACCTTCGCCGATGCCCGCTGGGAACCTTGTTGAAGGACGTAGCGGAATTCGAACGTCCCCTCGCCGCCCAACGCTTCTTCGGTCAGTCGCAGCACGTTGCCGCCGGTCGCGATCACGACTCCGGCCGGGGCGTCGATCAATTCCACGATCTGGGCGTTTCCCAGATAGCCGAGAATCTGGTCGTTTTCCAGCACGTTCAAGTAGCGATCGCGCGCGTCGGAATTGCGGCGGAAGACATCATCGACCGCCGTCGGGGCGGGCAACGGATCGCCGAGCGGGGTGACGATCGGGTCGTCGAGGCTGTCCCAACGATATTCGGTCAACTGATCGATCTGACGCAGCAACAAACGGCTCTCGTCGATGTCGATCTCGACGACGTGGTTCAGATCGATCGTCGCTTGCTGATCGAATTGTCCGGAGCCATCGATGCGGCCGACGACAAGCTGCCGGCCTTCGAGCGGCGCCAAGATCGGGCCGAGTCCGATCAAGGTCGGACGCGGCGACGAGGGAGTGAAGATCGCCAACGCCGAATGATCCGGCACGCTCTGCGCGACGACCGAGTGGTCGTCCAGGGACAGCGTCAGCAGTTCGACCTCGCGTCGCGACAACCTCTCGGCGGGATCCGTACTGGTGGTGTAGGACCGGCGAATAATGGCAAACGTCTCCGGGGAGAGTTCCGTGACGCTGGTGATCCCCGGATACGTTTGATCGGGGATGCCGGGCAATTCGATGCGCGTGACTCGGTTCTCGGCGTCGACGTCAATCGACTGATCGATCTCGACCACGATCAGTGCGTTTCGTCCGTCGGCGATGACGACCGCCCGCTGACCGATGTCTGCAATTGTTTGTCGGTCGCGGGTGGCAATGTCAATGGATTGAAAAAGTTTTGGCTGGTCACCAGACAGGTCGATCAACGCGACGCTGTACCCGGCTTGGGGACCATCGACGACAGCGGGAAACACAACGTTGTGTTGTCCGAACACAACCGCGGTTTGTCCGTCGGCGGAGATTTCGGTTCGCAGATTAAAATCAGCCGACAACTCCAATGAGGCGATTCGTTCAATGTCATCTCCCACGATTCGGTAACGGACCAAATGATGGGTCAGTTCGGTCGGAGCAATCCACGTCGCGTGGCGCGATGAGGAGTGTTCGGCATCGAGTTCGCTGCGGCTGGTTTGTTCGACGACCAGGATGTCATCGCCGACGACCATCTCGTCCATCACTGCATTGGGCAATTCGCCCCGAGCGATCCGAGTAAGTGAACTGCCGCTGGCGTCAAACACCGTCACGGTGTGTGTGAACGATGGCGGGGAGTCAAATTGTGGAGTGAATTGGGGTGGTTGGAAAGTGGAGACGAACAAGCGGTCGTCACGCCGGGCGACGGAGGCGAACAGACCGTCCAGCCGGATGGTGTTCCGATCTGTCACGTCATTTCGGGCTACCGTCAACACGACCGTTTCCGCGTCACCGGCACCGGTCGGGAAGCCGCGGGTTGATGAGCCGACGACGATCACCAGCTGGTCGGTCAGCAACACCTCGCGCGGCGCCAGCGGCAATTCGATCGAAGCGGATTCTTCCAGGCTGCCGTCGTCCCGGCGATCAAACAGGTGCAGCATCGCCGGTGGCAATTCGTTCGCGACACCGGTGAAAATATTGGTGCGAATGGCGGCCACCAACCCGCCGTCTTCCTCCAGCAAATCCGCACCGCCGGCCGGAAGAATCAATGGGGCGTCGATCCCTGCGCCGGGGAAGAGCGGGGTGGGCAGGAACTGTGGCGGGGACGAAGGGGCCAGTCCGATGCCCCCGAGGGGGGCGTTTCGGAAAACCTGAACCACGTCGCCGGCCGCGGGGGAAATGTCGCCGCTGATTTGCTCGATCGGGTCGCTGGCCAAGCAGACATCGCCGGCGAGCAACCGGCGGCTTTCGAGGGGTTCGACGAAGGAGCATCGCGATTTCATGGCGGAATCCGACGAAAACGGACTTTGGATGGGGGCTACGAGTGGTCAGATGAGAGAAAGCGGCAAATGGTTCCGCCGGAATACTCTAATCAAACGCGGCCAGATCAGCCGCCGTTTGTCACTCGCTCAGCCCCAAAATCAGCGTCGGCGGATCCAACAAATCGCTTTCTTTGGACCCGAAGCTCAACTGTTCGTTCCCTGAGGATCCGGTCACGATCAGGGTGACGGAGCGATGACCGGCCTCGGCGACGAATTTGGCCAGCAGGTCGCTGGAAATCGATAGCGACTTGTCCTCCGGGCGGATCGTTTTTTCGGCCAGCAAGGGGATCTCTTTCAGCTCTTGTGAGGAAAACGAATTGTTCCAAACGATTTTCATTTCCGGCCACAAGTCGCTGATTTCATTGCTGAAACCGTAGACCCGAACGGTCACATCGGCTTTGCGTTCGGCCGAAGTCAGGCTGAGCTCTAATTCCGCAGTCACGACGGGAAGCGGCTCGGGTTCTTTGGCCCTGGCACGGTTGCGATTGACCGGCTGGCCCCCGCCCTGGTTCCCACGCAGCGATAGGATCGGGAATCTCATGTAGGTGTGTTCGACCTGGATGTCGCGTCGAGTTTCGATCGACAGCACCGCTTTCTCACCGAGTGGGTCGTTGAATCCGCCGCCACGTTTGACCGTGGCGTCCGCCCCACCCGGGTCGGACGTTTTGAGCATGACCGTTCGTGTGGATTTCGGCGGCGGTGGTGTTTTGGGTTCCGGGGCCGGTGGCGTCGGTTTGGGCGGAGTCGATGAGACGTTCGCGAGGTCGGGTTTGGGTTGCTCACTCGGTGTTTTCATCGCAGGCTCGCCGTTTGCAGGTGAGCTCTTGGTGGCGGCCGCCAGGTTTTCAGACGGCCGCACCGTCAACACGACGCGGTCCAACATGCCGCGTTTCCGCGCGGAGTTCTTGTTGGAGATCGTCAATTCGACGAACGGACGTTTGCCGGCGACGGCTGAGTCCACGGCGTATTCGAGGATCACTTTTTTCTGTTTTCCACCGGCCCACCGGTCATCGCTGGAGAATGCCGTCAGTTGGTAGCGGGTCGGCGGACCCGAGTTGCCTTTGAATCCCAACACGACTTGGTAATCGGTCTTCCCCGGGCCATCCCCACCCGCGTTCAAACTGATGCGAAAGGCGTCCCCGTCCTTGGTGTTGTGTTGCAGTGCGTCACTGGTCAGAACCAACTCGCTTTTGGAACCAGCGAAGGCGTAGGTTCTGGCATCTTCATTGCGGGCGTTTGGGTTGCGATTCCATCCCCCTTGTTTTCCCGAAAGCGTTGCCGTCCAGCCCGGCAGTTCCAGTTTTCCCGAGTTGGGATCGCCTTGTTCGAAAGATCCGTTGTTCTGTTTGTTGCCTAACAGCCATTTGAATCCTTTCCCGCCGACCGCGCCAACCGTTTTGGCGCTGACTTTGGTGATCGGTGGCGATGCATCCGGCGTCGGGCTGCCCGATGGGTTTTGCGGTGGCTTGGATTGCGGCGACTTTTGCGATTGTTGTTTGGGCGGTTGCCGGGGCGATTGGTTCGCCGATGGCGATGAGTCGGGACCTGTCTTCGGAGCGGCAGCGATGTAGGCCGCTTCTTGTTGTTGCTGACGCGCGATCGCGCTGGAATCACTGATGTAGACGATCATGGGGATCAGCACCAACAACAGCGCCGCAACGACACCGACGGTGATCCAAATGATTTTCGAATTGGAGGTCGCCGTCTCCGCACCGGCGTCGGAATTCGACTTTGGCGTTGCCGCGGCAAACGTACCCGATCCTTGAGGGCCGGCGGCCAGCGGGCCCTGGGGGACCGTGACGGCCGGGTGGGCACCGGAGGATGAAACGCCGGCGGCCAGGGGAGTCGCTGCGGGAAGCACATCGGGAAGCGTTTCAAAGGGATTCGGCGGCGCTTCCTCGGACATGCCCAGTTCGATCGCGTCGAGGCCGCCCTGACTCTTTTTGTTGACCGCTTGTTCCAGCCCCAGTTGAAGCTTGTTGATCGCCTGGGCCACCTCGGATTTCTTTTCGCATTCGACCTCCACTTCGTCGAGTGCTTTTTCCAAGGCTGCGGCACTGGGGTAGCGATCGCGCGGCTCTTTGGCCATCAGCCGATGGATCAGGTCCGCCAGCGGCTGCGGGATCTTGTCATTGCGTTCGGTCAGCGGTTTGGGGGCGTGGGCCAGGATGGCGATCAGTTGCTCGGCGACCGATTTCGTTTTCAGCGGCAACGCACCGGTGGCCATTTCGTACAGCACGACCCCGGCGGAATACAAATCGCTTCGATCGTCCAGCGGTTCGCTGCGCGCCTGTTCGGGTGACAGGTAGCCCGGGGTTCCGACGACCGCACCTCGGCCGGAAAGCTGGTCGACGGGGGTGGAGGCAAGGGCCAAGCCGAAGTCCAGGATTTTGATTCGGTTGGTCTTGGTGTCCAGCCAGATGTTGGCCGGTTTGATGTCGCGGTGGACGATGCCTTGCTTGTGGGCCGCGTCGAGTCCGCGGGCGATGTCACGGGCATACGCGATGATCTGGTGGTAATCGGGCTCGCCGTTGCGTTCTCCGAAGTGCTCCAACGTCGCCCCTTGAAGCAGCTCCATCGCCATGTACGGCGTGCCCTTGTGTTCGCCGACTTCAAAAATCGTGGCCACGTTGTCGTGATGCACCGCCGCCATCGCCCGGGCTTCGCTGATGAAACGTTTCCGGCTGCCCGGCGTGCTGGCGATTTTCTGATTCATCACCTTCAGCGCGACCTGCCGCTTCAACCGAATGTCCTCGGCCAAAAACACGAATCCCATGCCGCCCTTTCCGAGTTCGCGCAGCACCCGATAGTGACCGAGCGTGCCGAGATGGTCCTCCGAATCCTTCGGCGGATCCAGAAACTCGTGTTGGATGCCGGACGACGTCATCGCTAGAAAATACGACCAAGGGGGTGAACGGAATCAGAATAGAGGCGTCTTGATGGATGGGGGCAGCTTAATTGCTGGCGACAGCACCCGACGCGAGACTCCAAGTATATCACGTTTGCTTGCGCGGATTAAATTCACGCCGAAAAGTGGCCGCCACGTCGCACGGTGAGCCTCACTTGTTGCATGCGGTGGGGAGGCAGTCTTCCCAAATTGCCTATTCTCTAGAAGAAAGGTGTCGGACACCTTTTTCGCGAGCGGCGATCCGCCATTTTCCTCGTTTGGCGTCCCAGGTATGCTTCCGTGGTGCATTCGCCGATGGTGTCCCCCTGCGGCGCCCGCATGACAGGCCATCCTCTTTCGTTTTGAGGGGCCGCCGATTTCCTGAAATCTCAGACTGAAACACAATGAGCCAATCGACTCCTGGCCCCGTTTCCCCCGCCTCGGTCGCATCCGATGCCGCCCCCTTGGCCTCCGTGCTGGTGCGTTTGCCCGACGGGACGACCCATCAGCATCCCGGTCATACCACACCGTTGGAGATCGCCAGTGGGATCAGCGAAGGGTTGGCGCGGAGCGTCGTGGCGGCGGAGGTCGACGGGCGGATCGTCGACGCGGACCGGCCGCTGGGTGAATTAGCGGCCGGGGACGCTGTCCAAGCAAAGGCTGCCGACGGGGCGCTGTCGCTGCGATTGTTGACCAATCGCGATGGTGAATCGCTCGATGTGCTGCGGCATTCGGCGGCCCACGTCATGGCCCGAGCGGTCATGCGGCTCTACAAGGGTGTGTCGTTGGCATTTGGGCCGACCACCGAAGGCGGCTTCTATTACGACTTTGACCTGGATGTCCCGATCAGCGAGGACGACTTTCCAAAGATCGAAGCTGAAATGAAGGCGATCATCAAGCGGAAGGAGCCGTTCGAACGCTTCATCCTGGATCGTGACGAAGCCCGCAAGCTGTGTGATGACCTGGATCAAGATCTGAAGGTCGAACACATTGATACCGGCTTGGCCGACCAGTCGACGGTCAGTTTCTATCGTCAAGGCGAGTTCGTCGACCTCTGTCGCGGCCCCCACATCCCCGACGCGGGCAAGATCAAAGCGATCAAGTTGATGAGCGTCGCCGGATCCCACTGGAAAGGCGACACGTCCAATCGACCCCTGCAGCGGCTTTATGGGACCGCGTTCTTTGACAAGAAAGAACTGAAGGCCTATCTGGAGCAGATCGAAGAAGCCAAACGCCGTGACCATCGAGTGCTGGGCAAGCAGCACGGCCTGTTCGCGATCAACCCCGAAGTCGGCCAGGGGTTGTGCCTGTGGTTGCCCAAGGGGGCCCGTGTCCGCGTGACCTTGGAAGACTTCCTGCGCCGCGAGTTGCTCAGCCGTGGCTACGACCCGGTTTACAGTCCGCACATCGGACGCGTCGAATTGTATGAGACCAGCGGCCACTTTCCGTACTATCGCGACAGCCAATTCGCGCCGTTGTTCGGCAGTGAAGTTGGCGCGATGCTGGACGCTTGGGCCAACCGTCTGGAAGCGGGCACCATCGACGCCGACGGCGAAGACAAGCTGATGGCGGCCGCTGAAGTGCTGGGCGTGGAGCTGCCCGATTACAAACCGTCGATGTCGGCCGAACAAAAACGTGAGGTGCTGCACCAGTGGCAATTGGTCAACGAGCGGTACCTGCTCAAGCCGATGAACTGTCCGCATCACTGCCAGATCTTCAAGGCCCAGTCACGTTCCTATCGACAATTGCCGATGCGGCTGTTCGAGTTCGGGACCGTTTATCGGCACGAACAAACCGGCGAGCTGAACGGGATGCTGCGGGTCCGCGGATTGACCCAAGATGACGCGCACATCTTCTGCACCGAGGACCAGGTTGAAGAGGAGTTTCGGGCCACGATTGAATTGACGAAGTTTGTGCTCAAGGCGGTCGGCTTGGACGACTATCGCGTCCAACTCTCGTTGCGTGATCCAGATAGCAGCAAGTACGTCGGCAGCGAGCAGCAATGGGACACCGCAGAAAACTCGCTCCGCGGCGTCTTGGAGCACAGCGGAATGGACTTCAACGAAGAGCCCGGCGAGGCGGCGTTTTACGGTCCCAAAGCGGACTTCATGGTGCGTGATTGCATCGGCCGTTCCTGGCAACTGGGGACCGTTCAGCTGGACTACAATCTGCCCGAGCGGTTCAAGCTGGAATACAACGGCAAGGACAATGCGGCCCATCGCCCGGTGATGATCCACCGCGCCCCATTCGGGTCCTTGGAACGGTTCACTGGCATGTTGATCGAGCACTTCGCCGGCGCGTTCCCGATGTGGCTCTCGCCCGAACAGATTCGCGTCCTGCCGCTCAGCGACAAATCGATCGACTACGCCGTGCAAGTCGCCAAGCAGTTCGACGAGGCGGGATTGAAGGTCACGGTCGACTCGAGCGGCGGCAAGGTGCAAGCCAAGATCCGCAACGCGCAGCTCGACCTGGTCAACTACATGGCCGTCGTCGGGCCGAAGGAAGCCGAAACGGGGCAGGTCGCGCTGCGCGATCGCATCGACGGCGACCTCGGATCGATGCCGACCGCCCAGGCGATCGCCAGGCTGGTCGATGAAGTCAAAAACCGAACCGTTCGCCAGGCAGTGACGGCGTCGTAGGGTCGTTCACAAGATCCGCGACTCCGCCTGGACCAAGTACTCCAGCCATTTTACCGCGCTCGCCATCGAAAATGAGACCCACTGATGGCAGCGCGGCCCCACGGATGACCGGGTGTCAAGAATCCGTGGGTTCGCGCTGCCATCGGTGGGCTCAGTGGTCATTTCATCGCCCCGCAAGTGATAGCTTGCCCCTTTTCTGCTCGACAAACAGAATCCTACGTTGATGTCTCGGCGGAGTGCTACGGGCAACAGACATCCAGAATCCGCCGCATCTCCGCGACGGCTTCTTTCATCCCGACCATCACGGCGCGGCTGACGATGGAGTGGCCGATGTTCAATTCGATCATGCCGGGAAGTTTGGCGACCGGTCGCACGTTGGTGTAATTGAGCCCGTGTCCGGCGTGCAGTCGCAGCCCCGCTTCGATCGCCACCTGGCCGGCCGCCCGCAGTCGATCGAGTTCCTCGTTGATGGCGTTGCGCTGGGCCAGCGCGTAGGGGCCGGTGTGCAATTCGACCGCATCGGCGCCCAGTTTGGCCGCCGCGGCGACCTGATCGGTGTCGGGATCGACGAACAGGCTGGTCAGGATGTCTTGGTTTTTCAGCCGCTCGATCGCCGCGGCAATGCGTCCGTCGTCGGCGGCGACGTTCAGCCCGCCTTCGGTCGTCACTTCCTGGCGGCTCTCGGGAACCAGCAGCGCCCAATCGGGACGGGCGCGAAGGGCGATGGCCAGCACGTCGTCGGCACACGCCAGTTCCAGATTCGTCTTGACCGTCACGGTCTGCATCAGCACTTCGACGTCGCGGTCTTGGATGTGCCGGCGATCTTCGCGGAGGTGAAACGTGATGCCGTCGGCGCCGCCTTGTTCGGCCAGTGCGGCGGCGATGGCCGGGTCGGGTTCATAGGTGCGGCGAGCTTGTCGCACCGTGGCGACGTGGTCAATGTTGACGCCAAGTTCGATCATGGATGACGTATCGTGGTGGGAGCGGAGGGTGCAAACGCCCGGCTGACGCTCAGCTGGACTCCTCCTCACGATAATAGGTTCGCAGAGCTTTGGGCAGCGGATCAATCGCCAGTTGATCTTCCAGGTACTCCTTCGATTTGGCTTCGCGAAGCACTTCGACCACATCGGCGTAATCCCCGCCGATCGAAACGATTCCGTTGACCAGTCCGCGAACCGTCGCCGGGGCGAGTGTGCGTCGGTCCTCTTGGCCGACCTGAAAGCGGCTGATTCTCAATTTACCCGGGGCACTGGATTCCGGTTTGACGATCAGCGCGTTGGGGCCCAGGATCGCGCCACGAATACGGACCGGCGCGGGGGTGCCGAAGACCACGATCTCGGCCTCCTCGCGGGTCGAGACCACGACCGCGGGCGGGGCGAGTGAATCGATTTCGTAATAGCGCAACACCGTGCCGAGTTTTTCGGGGGTCAGGGCGAGTCCGGCATCCGCCCGGGATCGCAACGCGGCAAACGAGCCATAGCGGCTCTCGATGCTCGGTTGATTGAACAGCCCCGCCAGCGCGTCGACCACTTCCGGGTGCTCGAGCCCCTTGAGGGCGGCCAAGGCCGGGTAGCGGAACGCCGATTCGTTGGCGATCGCGTCGGCCAGCGGACCGATCGCGTCCTGGCGGTCCAGGTAGGCGAGTGCTTCGGCGGCATAAAAACGCAACTCCGGATTGTCGTTCTTCAGTCCCGCGGTCAGCGTCGGGATCGCGCTCTCTCCCAAGGCCTCCAGTTGCAACGCGGCATCGGCGGCCGTTGCCGGGTCGCTCAGTAATGACGCCAGTTTCTTCAGTCGCGTTTGGCTGTTGCCCTGTCGCTCGTCGATCGCGATCGCACGGACCACGGCGACGTAGCGACCGAGGGATCCCTCGTAGCGAGGGTGCAGTTCGAGTTCGATGTAGTCGTCCTCGACCGCTTTGGCCACGCCTCGCCGCGTCGTGCCGTCGAAGAAGAAGAAACGCCGATTGATCGCTTCGGCGATCTCGCTGGATACTTTGACGTGCTGGAATTCTGGCCGCAGAACCAGGCCCATGTTGCGGGTCTTTTGGACCGTGCCGCCGGAGAGTACCAGGGCTTGGGTTTTCATCCGTTTGTCCGCGCTGCCCTGGAATGCCGCGCGCGTCAAAATCGGGCCGGTCCCCATCGCCAGCACGTCGCCTTTGCGGACGCGCCCCTGGATCACCTGTTGCAGACGCATTCGGGTGTCCAGCAGCCAGCCGCCGTGCAGGTCGGTCGCGTTGCTGCCGGCCGGCGAGTCGATTCGCAGGTCGATCGTGTCACCGCGTTTCGCACCGGCGGGGACCGTCGCGTACACGCGGACGATCGAATTGGATTCCAGTTCCAGGATTTCGTTGGGGCTTTTGACATCATTGCGCCGCATCTCTTCGATCAGTTGATCGCGGTACGGCGAAGGATCGGCCGGCCCGCCGGTTCCGGCCAACGAGTTCACCAGGCCGACCCCGGAGATCTCGATCGGATTCAGGCCTCGGGGGGCGGCGGCTTCGCGAATCAGCTCGGGGGGCTCGGGGGCTTGCAGCAGTTTGGCGACTCCGTTTTCGTCCGATGAGCCGCGGCCCAGGAACGAGGTGCAGCCGGTCAGCGCTCCGCCCAGGATCAGCGAGGTCGACGCGCGCAGCAGCAGGCCGCGGCGGTGGATCGCGGTGGGCGCGGCTTGAGCGGTCTCGTCGTTGCGTTTCAGTTCGGGCGTCCTGCCTGACATGGTTGTTTCCGGTGGAGGGGGGCCATTCTGTGCGGAAATGGGTCGAAGATTGGCTATAGCGGAAATCGGGCCAAGGAAGCAAGGCGAGTGCCGCGGCCGCCCCTGGCAGGGAGGTTGTTGATACCCAGTGCCGAGTGCCCAGTACCCAGTACCCAGTACCCAGTACCCAGTACCCAGTACCCAGTACCCAGTACCCAGTACCCAGTACCCAGTACCCAGTACTCAGTACTCAGTACCCAGTACTCAGTACTCAGTACTCAGTACTCAGTACTCAGTACCCAGTACTCAGTACCCAGTACTCAGTACTCAGTACTCAGTACTCAGTACTCAGTACTCAGTACTCAGTACCCAGTACTCAGTACCCAGTACCCAGTACCCAGTACCCAGTACCCAGTACCCAGTACCCAGTACCCAGTACTCAGTACCCAGTACTCAGTACTCAGTACTCAGTACTCAGTACTCAGTAGCCAGTAGCCAGTAGCCAGTAGCCAGTAGCCAGTAGCCAGTAGCCAGGCCACGATCTCTCAATCGCCCCTTCTTCTCGTCTGCTACTGTCATCCAGTGAGTGCTCTCCAAACGTCACCGTCAGCACCCCCTCGTTTGGCCATTCTGGGGTCTTCGATGCGTTGCGTGATCGTCGAGGCCATGGCCGGTGACGCGGCGTGGTGGGCGTCTTGTCGGCGGTCACCGGCGGATTTTGCGCGGGCGAAACGGGGCGGAACGCTAACTGCTGCGGTGGCCGTCCACATCACGCCGATTCGGAATGTTTTTCCGCAAAAGCCCCAAGCTTGACCGGCGTGGACACTTGGTGGATGGGCGTTTTGTGGGTGCTGAAAAACCGTGCAGTCGTCGCGGAGTCGGCTGCCGCGGCGTTGCTGAAAAAGTGTGCAAGGCCGCTTTGCTGTCGTAAAGTCTTTTGACAGCAACCTTTGTGACGGAGCGTTTGACCGGCTGTCAGGATCGGCACAGCCACCCGCGGCGGGCGAGTTCGTGTCCGTCGGCCGGGTCTCGTTCTCGATCGTTCGCAAAGGAATCACGCCTGATGAGCCAGCCCAATTCGAAGGAAATCAACCCGCAGGTCGAAACGGAGGATCGGGGCGGACCGGGGGAGGGGCTTCGTTATGCGAGCGATCCCGGTCCCGACCAGACCGCCGAGTTTCCCACGTTGGAGCTGACCAAGCCGGACCCGGAGGCCGACTATGAAGACCGCTGTCGGCAGGCCCTCCTTTTGGCGGAAGAGGCCTTCGCGGCGACCGGCAGCTGGGTGGTTTTCTTTCGCGAGATCCTCGGCGTCGGCGGGGTGGTCAAGCAGTTGTTTTCCGATGCCGACGAGTTCAAGCGTTTCGTCGCGGGGCCTGAGTTTGCGACCCTGCATGAGATGCTCGCGGCGATTCGTAGCCAGGATCAGTCGAAGTCGGATGCCGCCGAACCGGAGCGGATGATCACCATCCGGATCCCCCGCTCGCTGCATGAATCGCTGCAAGAGGAGTCCAAGGCGTGCGGGTTGAGTATCAACAAGCTGTCGATCAGCAAGTTGCTGTTGCCGGCCAATCCGCGTTTTGTCCCCGAGCAGCAGGGCAGGCGGCGGGGGCGTCGCCCGGGTCCCCAGGGCCGCCGTTCCAAGCCATCCACTTCGGATGCCGCTCCACAAGCCGAACGCGCCAACGCATCGGCATCGTCGGAGCCCCGGATCTTGGAAGGCCGCCGCGCCGTTCACAGCTGGGTTGATCGTTCTCCCCACGGTTCCCTCGGCCAGCGCTGAGGTCTTCCCCGTCGGCCCGGCCGGAGTGGGCGTTGATTGCTAGCGGTATTGGCTCGGCCAGCCCGCACGCTCAAACTCCCCGATCAACTCCTTTACGAAAGCAGGCTGCCGCACCGCCGGCGGATTGATTCGCTGCGACCCCGTCGGGGTCGGGGGGGATTTTGAGGCGTGCTTCCCGGTGGTGGCGCTGCGCTGACCTCCGGCTACTCGCTGAAATCCCTTCGGGATACTCGGTTCTCTGCCGCTCTCCTTTGACACCAACGGAGTGAGGCTTGTCAGCGGCAGGGCTCGGGCCGTTCCGCTAACTCCTGTCGTGTCGAAGTAATTGGCTCAAGAAGCGGAGGTCTGAAGGGCCTGCACACCTGAAACCTGAAACCTGAAACCTGAAACCTGAAACCTGAAACCTGAAACCTGAAACCTGAAACCTGAAACCTGAAACCTGAAACCTGAAACCTGCATGGTGCCAAGGGGGCCACCCAGGCCGAGTGAGTTCGCTACAATCTCGCCACCCTCTACTGGTCCCGCTCGTCTTCTCGCTGGCAATCCGTCGCATGCCGATCCGTCTATTCTTGATTTTTGGCGCGTTCCTGGTCTCGGTTTTAATGTGGGTCGATCGGGCCTGCATTTCGGCGGCCAAGGATGATATGGCGAGCGACCTGGGGTTTTCCGATCAGCAAATGGGATGGGTGATGGCGGCGTTTTCGCTCGGCTATGCACTGTTTCAGGTCCCCAGCGGCAAGTTGGCCGATCGGTTCGGGCCGCGAGTCGTGATGACGGTCGTTTGCCTGTGTTGGTCGCTCTTCACGGCGCTGACCGGCGTGGTCCGTGGGATTTACGCGATGATCGGGCTGCGATTTCTGTTCGGGCTTGGCGAGGCCGGCGGTTATCCGACGTTGGCGCGGGCGTTCACGAATTGGTTGCCCATGAACGAGCGCGGGATCACCAACTCGATCAGCTTTTCCGGTGGTCGGCTGGGGGCGGCGCTGGCGATGCCCGGCGTGGTTTGGTTGATCGGGGCGCTGGGGGGGTGGCAGCAGACGTTTTGGTTTTTCGGTGCGATCGGGATCGGGTTCGCCGTGGTCTGGTTCGCGCTGTTTCGCGATCGGCCCGAAGATCACTTTGCGGTTTCACCCGCCGAGCGCGATCACATCATCGAAGCCCGCCGACCGAGAAAGTCCGATTCCGAGGCTGTCAATGCGGTCGCCGACGTCCCGATCACGTTCGGCAACATGTTGCAGTCGCCGAACATGCTGATGTTGATGGTCCAGTATGTCGCTCACAACTTCACGTTTTTCTTCACCGTGACCTGGTTCTTTCCGTACTTGAAGGAGAGTTACCAGTTGACCAGCGAGCAGGCCGGTTGGTACGCGATGTCACCGTTGTTGTGCGGCGTCTTGGGGAATTGGCTGGCGGGCTTCACCGTGGACCGTTTGTACAGCCAGGGGCGATGGCAGTTGTCGCGTCGTCTGCCCGCGGCCGTCGGGTTCCTGCTGGCCGCGATCGGCATGAGTCTGTGTGTGAACATGACGACGCCGTTTTGGGCCGTGGTGTGCATGTGCATCGCGATCTTTGGCAGCGACATGATCCTCAGCCCTTCCTGGTCCACGTGCATGGACATCGGCGGCGCGAGCGCGGGAGCGGTTTCGGGGGCGATGAACATGGTCGGCAACCTGGGTGCGTTCTTCACGGCGTTGTCGTTTCCTTATTTGAAGGACGCGTTGGGGTCGCACCAACCGTTTTTCTATGTCGCAGCGGGATTGAATCTGTTGGCGATCTTCTTATGGTTTCGAATTCGGCCGGATCGAAGCATCGCCGAAGAGCGACTGGGGTACGAGTCCGGTTCCAGTGATTGATTGGGCTCTGAAGGTGTTAGCGGAACGGCGCGAGCCGTCCGGTTGCACCGTGAAACACCGGAAGGGCTCGCGCCCTTCCGCTAACAAAAAACACCCCTGAAGGTGTTAGCGGAACGGCGCGAGCCGTCCGGTTGCACCCTGAAAGACCGGGAGGGCTCGCGCCCTTCCGCTAACAAAAAAAAGCACCCCTGAAGGTGTTAGCGGAACGGCGCGAGCCGTCCGGTTGCACCGTGAAACACCGGGAGGGCTCGCGCCCTTCCGCTAATCGAAAGCAGCCCATGAACAACACTGATGCACCGAAATTACGAGGCGCCGTGGTCGGCGCCGGCTACTTCAGCCAATTTCATTTCGATTCGTGGAAGCGGATCCCCGGCGTCGATTTGGTCGCGGTCTGCGATTCGAATCCGGCGGCTGCCGAGCGGGCTGCCAAGACCTATGGGGTCGATGCGGTGTTCACCGATCACGCGAACATGCTGGACGAAGTCGAATTGGATTTCGTGGACATCGTCACGCGCCCCGACACGCATTTGACGCTGGTCGGTGATTTTGCCGCCGCCGGCGTGGCGATCATTTGTCAAAAGCCGCTGGCGCCGACCGTCGCCGAAGCCCGCCAGATTGTCGACGTCGCGTGTGCCGCGGGCGTTCGGTTCATGGTGCACGAGAATTTTCGATTCCAGCCCTGGTACCGCGAGATCAAGGAGCTGTTGGATAGCGGTGTCGTCGGGCACAAGGTGCACACCCTCACGCAGCGGAATCGGATGGGCGACGGCTGGGGAGACGATGCCTATTTGGCGCGTCAGCCGTACTTTCAGACGATGGAACAGTTTTTGATTTTCGAAGCCGGCATTCACACGATCGATACGTTTCGCTATCTGGCCGGCGAAATCGATCGCGTCTGGTGCATGCATCGAAAACTCAATCCGGTGATCGCCGGCGAAGACACCGCGATCGGTATCTTTCAGTTTGCCCAAAGCGGCGTCGGCCTTTATGACGCCAATCGCTACAACGAGTCGACTGCGGACGATCCGCGCTACACGTTCGGCGAGTTGTTGGTGGAGTGTGACGGCGGAACGATTCGTTTGTACGATGACGCCCGTCTGACAATCCAGCCGCTCGGGCAGCCGGAAACACCGCACCCGTATCAACCCAGTCGGCACGGGTTTGCCGGCGACTGTGTCCATCAAACGCAATTGCATTTTGTCCGCGGGCTGCGATCTGGAGAGGCTTTTGAAACCGACGGCCCCAGTTATCTGAAAAGCATTGCGGTTCAGGAAGCGATGTACCGCAGTGCCGAAACGATGATGTGGGAGACACCTTCCGAATGAGAATCCTGGATTTGACGTTGCGTTTGGAAAAAGGGATGCGTGGCGTCGACTACGAAACCAAGTACACGGTTGCCAAAGACGGTTGGAACGCGCGGACGTTGCATCTGTATTCGCACTGTGGGACCCACATGGATTCGCCGTATCACTTTGAGGCAGGCGAGCAAACGATCGACCAGATTCCGATCGCCGATTGCATCGGCAAGGCGTGGGTTGTCGAGCTCGACGGTTTGGCCGACCGGACACCGATCACGGTGCAGCACCTGGGGCCATTGGCCGACCAGGTGAAGCCCGGTGATGCGTTGTTGTTGCGGACGCTGTGGAGCCGCCATGTCAGCGATCCCGACCACTACCGCGACCACTTTCCGCCGATCAGCCCCCAGCTGGCCCGCTGGATGGTGGACCGACGTGTCCGGATGGTCGGGGTCGAGCCGCCGTCGGTGGCCGATGTCAACGACTTGGCCGCGGTCACCGAGATTCATCAGATTCTGCTCGGTGCGGGCATTATCATCGTCGAAGGGTTGACGGGCCTGGATCAGTTGACCGAGCCGACGTGCATTTTCGGCGCGATGCCGTTGAAGGTCGCCGGGGGCGACGGGGCGCCGTGTCGTGCATTCGCGATTTTGGGGGCGACGTGGTGAGTGACCTTTTGAACCAGCTTCCGCCGCCGCGCCGCGATGAGATGCTGCCCAGAATTCGCCAACTCGCTGAAGCATCTGCTGCCTGCGTGGTGGTGTTGGACGACGACCCGACCGGGACGCAAACGGTCTATCAAACGCCGGTGCTGACCACTTGGGATGTGCCCTCACTGGCCGACCAGCTGCGCCGTGGCGACGCGATGTTCTACGTGTTGACGAATTCCCGGGCGCTGCCCGAGCGTGAAGCGATTGAATTGGCGCGCGTCCTCGGCCGCAACCTGCGTGAAGCGGCGGCGAGCGTCCGCAGAGACGTGACGGTGATCAGCCGCAGTGATTCCACGTTGCGGGGCCATTACCCGGCCGAAGTCGACGCGGTTGCCGAGGCGCTCGGGCATCCCGATGCGGTCCACGTGATCATGCCGTTTTTTCTGCAGGGCGGACGGTTGACGATTGGTGACACGCATTATGTGGCCGAAGGCGATTCGTTGGTGCCGGCGGCGGACACTCCGTTTGCCCAAGACGCGACCTTCGGATTTCGGCATTCGAACCTGCGCGACTGGGTGGTGGAAAAGACCGGGGCGACGGTCGAGCAGGCTTCGTTGCATTCGGTTTCGATCGAGCAGCTTCGCGAAGGTGACTTGCAGCAGCTCGCGGCGCGGATTGCCGCGTTGCCGTCGGGAAGTGTCTTGATCGTCAATGCGGTCGACATCGCCGATGCCCGTGCGTTCGCGATTGCCGCGCGATTGGCGGAAGGCATGGGGGCAGAGTTGATTTACCGCACCGCAGCGAGTTTTGTCCAAGCCTATGCGGGGCTGGAGGAGAAACCGCTGTTGCGCGGCGACCAGATGAGCGCCTCGGCCCACTCGTCAGGTCTGATCGTCGTCGGTTCGTACGTTCCCAAAACGACGACGCAGCTCGAACGTTTGCTCGCCAGCGAGGATGCACCCCAAGCGGTGGTGTTGGATGTCGGGCGGCTCTTGTCGGATCAGGCTGCCGAGCATTTGGCCGAAGTGATCCAGCGCGTCAACATACGACTCGCCCAAGGGCAGGATGTCGTGCTGCACACCTCGCGCGGTTTGGTCACCGGCGCCGATGGCGAATCGAGTTTGCGCATCGGTACCGCGGTTTCCAAGGCGGTCGTCGATGTCGTCCGCGCGGTCGAGGTTCCGCTGCGTTTTTTGATCGCCAAGGGAGGCATCACGTCGAGCGACGTGGCGACCCAGGGATTGGAAGTTAAACGCGCGATGGTGCTGGGACAGATCTTGCCGGGTGTCCCGGTGTGGAGTCTAGGCCCGGAAAGTCGTCGACCCGAATTGCCCTACGTCGTTTTCCCCGGCAATGTCGGCGGCGACGACGCGCTCGCCGAGGCGTACAAGAAGCTGCGGAAATGTCAGCGGGAAGCGTAAGCGAGCGGCGCGTGCCACGACGGCCGGCGTCCGCTCAGTGTCACCGCGTTCGGTGGCGCGGTAAATGCATTGGGCGCCCGCCACTGGCTGACGCCACGTGCTGGTGCTACATGTCGCTGCTAGCGTGCCAAGTGAGCTGCCACGACGCAGGCGGCGGTTTCGACGCGATAGATCCGCGCTCCCAAGCCGATCGGTTCGTAGCCTGAATCGACCGCAGCCTGAACTTCTTCGTCGGTGAAGCCGCCTTCAGGGCCGATCAGGGCGCGGATGCCGGCCGCGGTGTCGATTCCCGAAGTCGCCGTATGGATCGGCCTTCCGTCCGGGTGCGCGATCCAGCCTGTGCCGTCGCGTGACTCGGCGAGAAATGCTTCCATCGGGATGGGGGCATCGATCGTCATTAAAACGTTGCGCTCGCACTGTTTGCTCGATTCGATCACGATCCGCCGCAGTTTGGTCAACAACGAATCGGTGGGTGGGCGTTGGGTGCGTTGGCAGACGAGCGGCGTCACGCGGTGGACTCCGAGTTCGGTCAAACGCTCGATCATCTCCTTGCAGCGTTCGGGCTTGGGGAGCGCGATTCCCAACTGGGTTCGGCACTTCGGCTCGCGATCGATCGCCACGGCGGCGGCGGCTTCGACGACGCACTTGCGTTTGTCGATGGAAACGATGGAGGCTTCGGATTCGTGTCCGCAGCCGTCAAACAAGGTGATCACGTCACCGACTTTGGCGCGCATCACGCGGGCCGCGTGACCTGCCTCGTCGTCACTCAATGGGACGAGTCCACCGCCGGGGGCAAGGTCCGGTGCGTAGTAACGACGTGTCATACAACCAATCGGGTGCAGCGTGTGGGAGAGGCTTCCGGCCTGTCACTCAGTAAGTAGGGCATGCTGTGCATGCCTGATGTCACGCACAGCGTGACCTACTCAGTAAGTAGGGCATGCTGTGCATGCCTGGTGTCACGCACAGCGTGACCTACTCAGTGTCACGCACAGCGTGACCTACTCTTTAAACCGATAGATCGCTTCGGCGGTTCGCACGATTAGTGAGTTATCGACGACCGCGGGGCTGGCCATGATTTGTCCGTCGAGTTGATTTTCGGCGAGAACCTCACTGTCACGACCGGCGCTGATCACGGTCACGGTTCCTTCGTGTGATCCCAGGTAGATGCGGTCGCCGACGAGCAGCGGGGACGCACTGTATTTGCCGCCAATTCTTTTCTTCCAGACCTCGTCACCGCTATCGGCTTCAAAGCAGCTGGCGATCCCGTTGTCTTCCATCACGTAGATCAGCCCGTCATGAAGGATCGGTGAGGGTTTGGCCGGGATCCCTTTCATCACCGTCCAGGCAACGTGTGTATCGGTGACGTCGCCGGATCCATCGACTTTGACCGCCCACAGCTGGGGTTTGCCAAAGCCGGTCGAAAAGTAAACGACGCCGTCGGCATAGACCGGGCGGGGGACGACCGAGAACCCTTTGCCGTGACGCAGCTTCCAGATTTCGTTTCCGGTTGCCGGTTCATAGGCGACCATCCACTGCGATCCCATGCAAATCAATTGTTCGCGTCCGAGCCGGTCGGTGATTTTGATCGGCGTGCAATACGCTTTCTTTTGATCGCCGGTGGGGGCATCCATCTCCGGTCGATCCGTCTCCCACAGGGTTTCGCCGGTAAACTTGTCGAGTGCCGTGACGTATTGCCGCTCGATTCCGTCTTGGATCAGGATCAATCGCTGTCCGTCGATGAATGGCGAGCTGCCCGGGCCGACGGAGTGATCGAGCGGCAGCTGGCGTTGCCACTCGATTTGGCGGCTGTCGCGATTGACGCAGAATGTGCCATAGGTTCCGAAGTGGCAGTAGATGTTCGGCCCGTCGATCACCGGAGTCGGCGAGGCATAGCTGTTGAGCGAGTGGATCGGATCGGGAGTTTCAACTTCGGTCAAATCAATTTCAGCGAGTTGCCGTCCGGATCCCAAGTCGAGGGCGAACAATTTCAGCCGGATCGCCTTGGCAACGGCGAGCTGTTTGAATTTTTTTTCCTCGATGCCGGCGGCGCGGAGCATTTCGAGGCGTTCTTCTTCGCTGGGGAACACTTCGATCGCCGTCGTCGCCCAAACGACCCCATCGGCGATCACCGGCGACGACCAGGCCTTGCCGGGAAGTCCCGTTTTCCAAGCCAGGTTTTCTTTCTCGCCAAAAGTCAGTGGCGCGTGTTGGTCGGTGACGATGCCGTCGCCACCGGGGCCGCGGAACTGGGGCCAGGGGGCGTCGGCGTGGGACGACGACAGGGCGAGCAACAAACAGGCGGCGAGGATGCAAAGGCGAGCGTGCATGGGCGGGACTGCAAAAGCGGTGCGGTCGATTTGGAAGGTCTGAAGTATAGCCAGAATCGCGGTCCGCGTCTCGCAGGCCAAGGAGATGGAACACGGATGGCAAAGCGTCCCCACGGATCCCATGCAGCCTGTCATCGGTGGGTTCGCTCTGCCATCGGTGGGTTTCTTTTTGCTCGCCCCCTCTGCCGCCCTCTCGATTGGCCGCATGAGACCTGCGGTTGAGCTAAAATCCGTCGCTCCGTTCCCGAATCGTCCCGCCAGATCCCTCCCTCAGGTTGTTTCTCGTGAATCTTAATCGTCGTACCGCCCTGGCCCTCGCCGCGTCCGCATCGCTGTCCTTTGCCCATGCTTGCCAAGCGGCACAGACGCCGTTTCAATTCCGATACGCACTCGCCTCGTGCATGTATGGTTACGCCCCGCTGGCGGAGATTTTGCCGGAGGCTGAGAAGATCGGGGCGACCGGCATCGACATTTGGCCCAAGGTGCATGGAAATCAGCGGGAGCAACTGGACGTACTCGGCGAAGACCGTTTCGCCGGCATGCTGCGCGATCACGACCTGGAGCTATCCTGCATCACCCAGTACAAGCTGGGGCCGTTTGGAATTGACGATGAAATTCGACTCGCCTCGCGACTGGGCTGCAAGCTGATCGTGACCGGTGGTTCAGGGCCAAGGAACTTGAAGGGCGCGGCGTTGAAAGATGCAATCGCAGCGTTTTTGAAAAAATTGACGCCGACGATCAATCTCGCCCGCGACAGCGGAGTGCGGATCGCGATCGAGAATCATGAGAACAACTTGATCCACGACGCTGACTCGCTGCGCTATCTGGTGGACCTGGCGCCGTCGGACGCCATCGCCGTCGCATTCGCTCCGTACCATTTGCCGCAAGACACCGACGTGCTGTGTCGATTGCTACGGGACTTGGGCGATTCGGTGGCCGTGTTTTATGCCTGGCAGCACGGCATGGGATGCAAAACGAAACTGCCCAAAGAGCAGGAGTTGTTGCAGATGCCCGGACGAGGCGATTTGGACTTCGGGCCGATCGTCAAAACGCTGGCGGAAATGCAGTTCGATGGCTGGACCGAGATCTTCATGCACCCGGTTCCCCGCGGGATCCCGATTCTGGAGACGACCGATGAAGTGACTGCGGAGATTAATCGGTCACGAAGGTATTTGGAGGGGATGCTTGGTTAGTGGGGGGGCAAAACGATGGGGGCAAAACAATGGGGTGGCAGAATGATGGGAGAGAATGAGTAGGCGGTCGGGAACGCTAAGCTGATATGATTCTGCCCCGTATCATTCTGCCTTCTCGTCGGTCACTTCCATGAAGCGCGATAGAAGTGACCCTGCGTGTCAATGCGCTTCCAACCAATTCTTTCCGGTCCCCATTTCGACGACGATCGGGACCGTCATCGGCAGCGCGGTTTTCATGGCGTGCTCGATGACCGGCAGCACCTCATCCTGTTCCGCTTTCCATAAATCAAACACCAGTTCGTCATGCACCGTCAGCAGCATCTTGGTTTGGAAGCCGCCTTCGCGCAGCGCCCGGTGCACTTTGATCATTGCCAGTTTCAGCATGTCGGCCGCGGTGCCTTGGATCGGGCTGTTCATCGCCAAGCGTTCGGCTGCCGAGGCGCTGCCGCGTGACTTGCTGGTGATGTCTCGGACGTAGCGGCGGCGTCCGGTCTTGGTCACCACGTAGCCGTGTTCTTTGGCAAACGCGATCGTCTCGTCGATGTAGCGCTGGACGCCTGGGTATTTTTCGAAGTAGTTCTTGATCAATTCGCTCGCTTCGGCGCGGGGGATGTTTAACCGTTGCTGCAACCCGAACGCGCTGATGCCATAGATGATGCCGAAGTTGACGGTTTTGGCTTTGGCACGCATTTCTCGCGTCACCTCATCCAGTTCAACTTTATAAACCTTGGATGCCGTCACGGTGTGAATGTCTTCACCGCCCGCGAACGCGGCGATCATCGATTCATCGCCGCTCAGTTCCGCCATGATCCTCAGTTCAATTTGCGAGTAGTCGGCCGACAGGATCAGATGGTCTTCGTCGCGGGGGACGAAGGCGGCACGGATTTCGCGTCCGCGTTCCTTCCGCACCGGGATCGTCTGCAGGTTCGGGTCGTTGGACTGCATGCGTCCGGTTGCCGTCCACGTTTGGCTGTAGTGGGTGTGCAGCCGCCCGGTGTCCGGGTTGACCGCCGCGGGCAGCTGGTCCACGTACGTCGATTTCAGTTTGCGAGCGTTGCGATAGTCCAGCACATCGCGGACGATTTCGTGTTTCCCCGACAGCCGTTCCAACTCGGCTTCACGGGTGGAGTATTGCCCGGTCGCGGTCTTCTTCGGATTGTCTTCCAGCTGCAGCTCTTCGAATAGGACGACGCCCAGTTGTTTGGGGGAGTCGACGTTGAATTCGTGGCCGACGGCGGCAAAAATCCTGGCCTGCAAGTCATCGATTTCGGCTTGCAAGACGCCGGAGTATTTCGCCAGTGAGTCCGTGTCCAGTGTGATGCCGTTGTATTCCATGTCGACCAAAACAGGGACCAACGGGCATTCGACTTCGTCGCAGACTTGCTGCACACCGCGCTCGATCGCCATCGGCTGCAGGATCTTGGCGATTTGCAGGGTGACGTCGGCGTCTTCGCAGGCGTACTCGGCCAATTGTTCCAGCGGGACGTCCGCCATGTTTTTCTGCTCGTCCCCTTTGGGGCCGATCAGGTCCGACGTCGGAATCGGTTTGTAGTTCAAGTACAGTTCCGACAGCGAGTCTAGCCCGTGTCGCATCTCCGGTTCGGTCATCGTGTGGACCAGCATGGTGTCGACCAACGGCGCGCGGACCTCGATACCATTCCACTTCAGCAGCGAGATGTCGTACTTCAGATTGTGCCCGATTTTCGTGACCGATTCGTCGGCAAATAAATCGGCGAACTCGGCCAGCATCATCGACCGCTCGTCGGGGTCTTCGGGACAGACGACGTAGTACGCTTCATGCGGTTTGATGCTGATTGCGATGCCCAGCGGGACAGCGGTGCGTGGATCCAATCCGGTGGTTTCGGTGTCGAAGCAGAACGCTTTGGCTTCGGTCAGTTGTTGAATCAGCTTGGCGCGTTCTTGCTTGGTCGTCAGCGTGTGGTAGGTGTGTGCGACTTCGTGGATCGATGTTTCGTCCGACGGTTCATCGAACAGAGATTGTTGGATTTGCGTTTCACGTTTCTCGCGGGCGACGGCGGATCGCGCCGACGCGACCGAGAACGACTTTCCAAAAATTCGCTTGCCGATCGTCTCGAATTCCAATTCGGTCAACAGCTCGCGCAGTTTTTTGTCGTCGCGTTTTTGACGGGCCAAGGCATTGATATCGATCTCGGCCGGCACATCCAACAAGATGGTGACCAAGCGTTTGGACAGCAAGGCTAGCTCGGCGTTTTCCCGGACGCGTTCCTTCTGTTTGCCCTTCAGTTTGTCGGCGTTTTCCAGCACGCCTTCGATGCTGCCGTATTCGGCGATCAGCTTCTTGGCGGTCTTGGGACCGATGCCGGGGATGCCGGGAATGTTGTCACTGGAGTCGCCCATCAGCCCCAGCACGTCGATGACTTGTTCGACACGCTGGATCTCCCATTGCTCGCAGACTTCCTTGACCCCCAGGATTTCCGACTCGCCACCTTTTCGTCCTGGCTTGTAGACATGGATCTGGTCGGTGACCAATTGGTGATAATCTTTGTCGGGCGTGACCATCCAGGTTTCGAAGCCTTGGTCGGACGCCTGGTGGGCCAGGGTGCCGATCACATCGTCCGCTTCGTAGCCGGGCATGCGGATCGTTTTGATATTCAATGCATCAAACAGTTTGTCGATCCACGGCAGTTGGCTGGCCAGATCTTCCGGCATCTCGTCGCGTTGGGCCTTGTACTCCGGGTAATCGATGTGCCGTTGAGTGGGTTCGGAAGTGTCGAAGGCGCAGGCAATGTGCGTCGGTTCCTCCTTGGTCAGGATGTCGGTGACGGCGTTGAGCATCCCGAACACGGCGGAGGTGCATTGGCCGCCGGAAGTGAAACGCGGGCTGCGGATGAGCGCGAAATGGGCCCGGTAGGTCAACGCCATGCCGTCGAGCAGAAATAGCTTCTTGGTCGGCGAGAAGAGATTGGGTGTTTCGTCGGCCATGCGAGCGGTTGGTTGAAGGCAGGTGTTAGGGTTCAGAGAATGTACGCTGCCCCGGTGTCTTTCGGAAGATCGCAGCCGGACGGCCGGGTAGCGGGGCGGATGTGGGTCAGCAGTTGTGAGCAAATAGGACGAATGGGACAGATAAGACCCATGAGTCCTATTTGTCGCATTGGTCCTGTCTCCGCTGGAGTGATGCGATTTCGGCCAACTTCGGCCGCGCATGCGGATCCTGCCAGAAACCCGCCGGGGTGTCATCCGTCGGCGTGCATCGCGGGGGGCAATTTGCTAGAGTAACGTCACTCGTCGTTTTCTGCGCCTGGACGGTCGTCCGTTTTAGGCCGATGTTTTTGGAGCTGATTGGGCGAAGTGAAAACGGATCGCCTCGACTAACTTTTCTCTACCAGGAATTGCTATGGGATTGTTTGACAGGTTGCGCCACGAACTGATCGACATCATTGAGTGGATCGACGACTCCAATCATACGTTGGTTTGGCGGTTTCCCAGGTACAACAACGAGATCAAAAACGGGGCGCAGTTGATCGTGCGTCCGGGCCAAATGGCGGTTTTGGTCAGTGGCGGCGAGATCGCCGACACGTATGGTCCCGGGCACTACGAGCTGGAAACCAAAAACATGCCGATCCTGTCGACGTTGCAGGGTTGGAAATATGGGTTCGAAAGCCCTTTCAAAGCCGAAGTGTATTTCGTCAGCACCAAACAGATCACCGATCTGAAATGGGGAACGCCGAACCCCGTGATGTTGCGTGATCCCGAATTCGGTCCGATCCGAATCCGCGCCTTCGGAACCTACGCCTTGCAAGCGGTCGAGCCGAAAGCGTTGTTGAGGGAGATCGTCGGAACCGACGACGATTTTCAATCCGACGAGATCACTGATTTGATGCGTTCGATGATCACCTCGGCGTTCACGCAGGCATTGGCGGATCTGCAGATTCCCGCGCTCGATCTGGCATCTCGCTATCAGGAACTCGGCGACACCATTCGGGCTCGCGTGGTCGAACAGATTGATGACGAGTATGGGTTGGATTGCCCGCAATTGTTCGTCGTCAACATTTCGTTGCCCGAAGCGGTCGAAAAGGCGCTCGACACGCGGACCAGCATGGGCGTGATCGGCGACATGAACAAGTTCCAGCAATACCAGATGGGCAACGCCATGACGGCGGCGGCGGAAAACTCGTCCGGCGGTGGCGCCGCCGAAGGCTTGGGGTTGGGAATGGGCATGGCGATGGCCGGTCGAATGATGGGCGGCGCGATGGGAGCGACTCCCGCAGCCGGCCCCGCAGCGGCACCCCCGCCTCCGCCGGCAGCCTGGCACGTCGCCGTCGCCGGGCAAACGAAAGGCCCATTCTCCCTCGCTCAACTTTCCAGCGGTATCGCATCGGGCGAAGTCACCAAGGACACCATGGTTTGGACCGCGGGGATGGAAGCTTGGTCGGCCGCCGCGACCGTGCCGGCGCTGGCTGGGCTGTTCGTGTCCCAAGCACCCCCTCCGCCCCCTCCGCCGATGTAAGTCACCCTCGTTCCCAGGCTCCGCCTGGGAACGGGATGGATGTGAGGCTCCGCCTCACGCGGTAAACGGAACGTCGGAGGCGGAGCCTCCGGAACCTTGCGTCCCCAGGCAGAGCCTGGCAACGAGGACGTGTTGGAGAATCGACGAATGAGGAAATTGAACTGAAGTGGACGAACCACAGCAACGATCTGGGCCGCTCGCCGGATTCACCGGAGGGACGGAATGGATGATCGATGCCTCGGGCTGCGCGGCCGATGCGTTGCGAGATCTGCCGCGGGTCCAATCGATTTGTCAGCGCGTCGTCGCGGATTTGGGCTTAACGATTGTCGGCCAGCCCACCTTTCATGCCTTCCCCGGCCCGGGCGGTGTGACGGCGCTGTACCTGCTGAGCGAATCCCATTTGGCCTGTCACACCTATCCCGAGCACGAATTCGCCACGTTCAATTTGTATTGCTGCCGCCGGCGACCCGCTTGGCCTTGGCGACAGGAACTGGAACGAATGTTTGAAGCCCGTGATGTCGTGGTGCGGCAGTTGAATCGTGATCTTCGATTGACGCGGAAGGAATCGCTGCGATGAAACGCCTGAACACGAACTGCCCGGCCTGTGGCGGACCGGTGGAATTCACCACGGGGTCCTCGCTGGTCACGGTGTGTGAGTTCTGTCACACGGCGGTGGGACGCGGCGATCGGGATGTCAAGGATTATGGCAAAGTCGCCGAGGTCGGTGATCCGGCTTCCGGGTTGGCGCGCGGGATCACCGGCAAGTGGAACAAGAAATCATTCACGATCACCGGACGGGTGCGTTATCGTCACTCCGGCGGCGGGTCGTGGGACGAATGGTACTTGGCCTTCCCCGGTGATCGTTGGGGTTGGCTGGCCGAGGCCCAGGGTAAATTTTCGTTGACGATGCAGCGAAAGTTGACCGCCAAGTCTCGTCTGCCGGATTACGACAGCATTCAGCTGGAGCAGAAGCTCACGCTCAAGGGTGTTGAGCTGACGGTCCGCGAAAAGGGCGTCGCGGTGGCCGAGGGTGCCGAAGGGGAATTGCCTTGGGAATTCCACCCGGGCGCCGACCATCTGTACGTGGATTTGTACGGCGCGAACAAAGCGGTCGCAACGTTTGAGTACGGCGACGGCAGCGACGATGCCGAACAGTCGGCCTACTTGGGCAGCGAAGTCACGCTCGACGAGCTGGGGATCAGGCTCGATTCGTTGGACCCCGACGCCGGGAAAGTCCGCGTGGATGCGTTGCAATTGAATTGCCCCAAGTGCGGCGGGGCACTGGCGCTACGAGCTCCCGATGAAACACTGCGGGTCGCTTGCCCGAACTGCACGTCGATCTTGGACGCCAAAGACGGAAAACTGGCGTTGCTGCAAACGCTGCATCAGAAGAAAGTCAAGCCGCTGATTCCGCTCGGCAGCGTCGGCGATTTCGGCGGCAAACAATACACTGTCATCGGCTTTATGGAACGCTACGCCAAGTACGCCGGCCGAACGTATCCGTGGACCGAATACCTGTTGTACAACCGCGAAACCGGATTTCGTTGGCTGGTCTGCAACGACAACCATTGGTCGCTCGTCGCACCCGTTGACGAGCCGCCCTCCTCGATCGGCGATTCTGCGACATACGACGGCGAAACCTTCAAGATCTACGACCGGGGAACGGCCTACGTCCGTTACGTGTTGGGCGAGTTCTATTGGAAGGTCACCGTCGGCGAGCAGGTCTACACGTCCGACTACATCGCGCCGCCACGAATGCTGTCTTGGGAACGCAGCGGTTATGGCAAGTCGCAAGAAGTCACGATTTCCGAGGGGCACTACATCACCGCCGAAGAGCTCGAGCAAACATTTGGTGTCAAAGATTTGCCGCGTCCCTGGGGCGTCGGGGTGATCCAACCGCGGCCGACACCGGGGGCAAGGTTTTGGCTCGCTTGGCTGGGGTTTTTGTTTTATCTGTTTTTCGCCTACGCGGTGATCGGTCGGGGCAAAGCCGACGGATGGCTATTGTTCTATGCCTTGGTAGGCGTCACGCTGGTCCCGGCCGTCGTGATGGCGTATTTGCACAACTTCGAAGTTCGCCGCTGGAAAGACAGCGATTTCAGCCCTTACGCATCCTCGGATGATTAAATGAAAAAGACAGTGATGGTCGTGTATCTAACCATGGGGTTTGTGATTTGCAGTTGGTTCACCGCCGCCGCAGCATTCAGCTGGAGGGCGCCCAATTTCGGGATCGCCAAGGCGCTGCAAAGTAGCGGGTCTGGCGGTGGCGGATACTACGGCGGCGGTCGCTCGTTCGGTGGTTCATGGGGAGGAGGGAAATAACATGGAGATGACTTCGATGAAAGTTTTTCAATTAGCGATGCCGTTAGCGCAAGACGTGCAAGACATGGCGGTCAGCCCAATGCAGTTGTTGGGCGCCCATCTGATTGCCGCCGTCGTTTTCTCGCTCGTCGGGATCGTGGTGCTCGGCTTGTGTCTGCTGTTGATGGAAAAGATCACCCCATTTTCGATCGTTCATGAGATCGGCGAAGAACACAATCAGGCCTTGGCGACGATCGTCGCCGCGCTCGTGTTGGGCATCTCGATCATCATCGCCGCTGCGATTCTGGGATGATCGATCGCGCGCCGAACTACTTGCTCTATTTGAACGTGCTGGTCATCGCGACTTGCGGGTTGATTTACGAACTGTTGGCCGGCACGTTGGCGAGTTATCTGCTGGGCGACAGCGTGACCCAGTTTTCGTTGGTGATCGGAGTTTACCTGTCGGCGCTCGGTGTCGGATCGTGGCTTTCCCGCTACGTGGAAAACCGAGTGGCGCGGACCTTTATCGAGATCGAAATCGCCTTGGCGTTGCTGGGCGGTCTTTCGGCGCCGTTGCTGTTCGTCGCGTTCGCCCAAATCACCTGGTTCCGGATCTCGTTGTTCGGATCGGTGTTCGCCATCGGGACGCTGGTTGGGCTAGAGTTGCCGCTGTTGATGCGGATCTTGCGCGAGCATTTGGACTTTCGTGAACTCGTCGCGAGGGTGCTGACGTTTGACTACATCGGGGCGTTGCTGGCGTCGGTGTTGTTTCCCGTTTTGCTGGTGCCGCGTTTGGGGTTGGTCCGGACGTCGTTGCTGTTTGGAATCCTGAACGCCGTCGTCGGTGTCTGGGGGACGTATCTGTTGCGGCCGCTGCTTTCCAGTCGCGGGCTCGGCGCGCTGCGGGGCCGCGGCTTCTTGGTGATCGGGTTGTTGGTGGTCGCATTCATCAAAGCCGACACGCTGACCGACTGGACCGAAGAGGCGATTTTGGAAAACCCGATCGTCTATTCAACGCAGTCGGATTTTCAACGGATCGTGGTGACGCAGCGACGGGGCCATTTCCAATTGCACCTCAACGGTCACTTGCAATTCAATTCCAAGGACGAGTATCGCTATCACGAATCATTGGTGCATCCGGCGTTGACGATGGTCGATGACGCCGAGCATGTTCTGGTGCTCGGGGGTGGAGACGGATTGGCGGTGCGCGAGATCCTTCGCTACGACAAGGTCAAAGCCGTCACGCTGGTGGATTTGGATCCGGCGATGACCCGCTTGGCCACCGATTTTCCGCCTTTGGCCGAGTTGAACGAACACGCCTTGGCGGATCCGCGGGTGACCGTCGTCAATCGAGATGCCTTTGTGTGGGCTGGCGAGGGCGAAACAAAATTTGATGTGGCGGTGATCGATTTTCCCGACCCGGGTTCCTATTCGGTCGGAAAGTTGTACACGACGCGGTTCTTTCAATTGCTGCGGCGCCGTCTCACCGATTCGGCGATCGTCTCGATTCAGTGCACGTCGCCGTTGGTGGCGCCGAAGTCTTATTGGTGCATTTTGAACACGATGCAAGAGGCCGGTTTTGATGTGCGTCCTTATCACGCCGCGGTGCCCTCGTTCGGCGTTTGGGGGTTCGCCTTGGCGGGGGTGCAGCCGTTGTTGGCTGACAGCGATGGCGGGTTCTTGATTCGCCATCCGCTGCCGGATGGTTTGCGTTTCTTGGATGCCAAAACCATGGTCGCGATGTTCCAGATGCCAGCCGACTTGGTACCCGCCCAGACGACCGTCAATCGTTTGAACGATCAGGTGTTGGTTCGATATTACGAGCAGGAATGGGGGGCGATGTGAGTGATGCGCAGGCCGATTGCCCGACTCGATGGCCACGTCGCGAGTTGCTCGCCTACCTCGCCGGCGTGCCGCTGACCGGCTTGGTCGGTTGCGGTTTACAGGATCGGTGGTCGTTTGACGGCCAGTTGCTGAGTCCCGATTATTCGGTTCCGCACCGGTTGCGAGATGGCTGGCGACCGCCCGAGGCGACCGAATCGCCACGATCGCACCGTGTGGTGATCGTCGGAGGCGGCATCGCGGGCTTGTCGGCAGCCTGGCAATTGCAGCGTCGCGGGATCGAGGATTTCGTGGTCTTGGAGTTGGAGGATCAGCCTGGGGGGACGTCACAAAGTGGGGAACGGGCAGGCTTCCGATTTCCTTGGGGGGCCCATTACGTCCCGGCTCCGATGAAAGAAAACGAACCATTGGTCGAACTGTTTCAGGAGCTCGGGGCGATCGTCTCGGTGGCGGAAGATGGCGAACCTGTTTTTGCCGAAGAGGCGCTCTGTCGAGAGCCCGAGGAACGCTTGTTCTATCAAGGGCGCTGGATCGAGGGGCTGTATCCACATCTCGACGCCAGTGACGAAGATCTTTCGCAGCTGGAACGCTTTCGCCAGGCCATGCGAGATTGGTCGACGCGGCGCGATCAATCCGGGCGGCGGATGTTTGCGATTCCGATGTCGCGCGGGTCCGACGAGGACGTCGTCCGCAAGCTCGACACGATCTCGATGGACCAGTGGATGCAATCGCACGGATTCACCTCGCCGCGTCTTGGGTGGCTGGTCGATTACGCTTGCCGCGATGACTATGGGCTGACGATTCGACAGACCAGTGCCTGGGCCGGTGTGTTTTATTTTGCATCGCGACTGCGGCCAGGGAGTGCGGAGTCGCAGCCGGTGATCACTTGGCCGGAAGGCAACGGACGGATCGTTCGGCATCTGGCCGATCGGTGTGGCCGACGGCTCCGCGGTGGGCACGCTGTCACGGCGATCCGTGATGCCGGCGCCGCGGGCGTTCAGATTCGTGCGTTTGACGCGCGATCGTCGACGGCGGTGGATTTCGTTGCCGAACAGGTGATTTTTGCCACGCCGCAATTTTTGGCACCCCACCTCCTCGTTGACTGGAAGGCCAGCGGTCGGAATTTGGCGTCGTTTCGCTACGGCGGCTGGGTGGTCGCCAATGTCTTTTTGGATGCCAGGCCCCAGGAATCCGGTCGCGAGATGAGCTGGGACAATGTCATCTATGACAGTCGATCGCTCGGCTACGTCACGTCAACCCATCAGACCGGCAGCGATCATGGCCCGACGGTGTTGACGTGGTACCAGCCGATGTTGGACGAGGATCCACGGGTCTCGCGGGCGGAATTGATGCGACTTTCGTGGCGCGACTGGGCCAGCGTCGTCGTTTCGGATCTGCGCAAAGCCCATCCGGACATCGGCTCATTGATCCGGCGGATCGATGTGATGCGTTGGGGGCACGCGATGATTCAGCCACGCGTGGGGTTTGTGTGGGGCGACCAGCGGCAGGCGGCGGCAGAGTCCCTGGGACGCATTCACTTTGCCGGCACCGATTTGAGCGGTGTCGCGCTGATGGAAGAAGCGTTCGATCGCGGCGTGCGGGCCGGCGATCGATGTCTCGACTCGTCCGTGGGCTAGGCTTCCAGCCTGTCAGACCTGTGGGATAGGCTTCCAGCCTGTCAGGCTTGTGGGATAGGCTTCCAGCCTGTCAGGCTTGTGGGGTAAGCGTTACGCGACCTCCTTGTCGGGAGGTAGCCAGCGTCGTTCCGATTCTCGATGATGATACCGCGGCGAAACGAACGCTTCTGTTCGGCCGCACCATCACACGAGGCTAAACGGGCGGAAAACGATGACACATCAGTTGGTTTTGATGAGGCACGCAAAAAGCGATCACGATGACCCCGCGTTGTCGGACCATGATCGCCCGCTTGCCAAGCGTGGCCGCCGTGACACACCCAGGATGGCCGATTGGCTCGTCGAGCAGGACTGCGTTCCGGACGTGATCCTCTGTTCGTCGTCGGTTCGGACGCGGGAAACGGCAGAGTTGTTGCTGGATCATTGGGACAAGAAGCCCGTCGTGGTGTCCTGTGAGGATTTGTACTTGTCCAGCCCCAACACGATGCTTGAAACCATCGGCAGCGGGCACCGTGATGCGGCCAGCGTGATGGTTTTGGCGCATAATCCGGGGACGGCGATGTTGGCGTCGATGTTGGCCAATCGGTCGCTGGAGATGGTGACGGCGGCGGTGGCGATTTTTGAGGTCGATGATTTGGCAGCGCTGGGGCAGGCGAATCTGTCCGACCATGCACCGCTCTCGCACTTGGTGAAACATTTGGCTACACAGTGCAGCTGCAGACTCACGCACTATGCCAGCCCCAAGACCATTTGACCTTGAATCTTGATGTACGGATTCGCCGCCTGGCTGATTTTCGCGATGGCGCTCGTCGGTCACGGTGGGTTACACATCGCAATCTACAATCGGGTCAACTGTCTCGGTTGGCCGCGAAAGACGATCAAGCGGATCGTCAAGTTCTTTCTGTTCACGACGTTTGCGATTCCCACCGCCGTTTTGGTTTTCCAGTTCGATGCGGTCGCGGAAATCCTGTTCCGCGGCGGCCGTTGGAGTCTGCTCGGTCCGGTCACCGCGGCATACGGCGTCGTCTGTTTGGCAACCTGGATCGTGTTCGGGGTGCCGTGGTTGTTGTGGCGCCCGGTTTTTGGGCTGGAGTGGGTCAAGGCACCGCGAACGGTGAAGGTCGTCGATGTTTCTCGGTTCGTTGAGCATCCGCTGCCGTTGACGCGCAAGGCCCGTTGGGAATCCCGTCTTCCCTTCAATCAAGTCTTGGATTTGGCCATTGAGGAGGTCGAGTTGCCGGTCGTCGGATTGCCGCGGGCGCTGGATGGGTATCGGATCGCGCATTTGAGTGACATTCATCTGACCGGCGAAATTCATCCCAGCTACGTTCGATTTGCGATTGAACAGGCGACACGATTCCGTCCCGATTTGATCGCTTTGACCGGGGATATCATCGATACCCAGCCATGCATTGATTGGTTGGTCGAGATCTTTTCACCGGCGGAAGCCGTCGACGGGTGCTACTTTATCCTGGGGAATCACGACACCCGTGTGGTCGATTCTTGGGAAACACGCAATGCCATGGACCGCGCCGGATGGATCGATCTGGGCAGCCAAGCGATGCGGCGCCGTTTTCGTGGGGTGCCCTGTCGCGTGATTGGCAACGAGTATCCCTGGTTTGAGCGGCCGGCGCTGGAGCCTTGTGACGCGCAGTTCCGATTGCTGCTCAGCCATAGCCCGGACCAGCTCACGTGGGCGCGACGCAACGGTATTGAATTGATGCTCGCCGGACATACGCATGGCGGCCAAGGGCGGTTGCCGCTCGCCGGGCCGATCCTCAGTCCCAGCTATCACGGCAGTCGCTATGCGTCCGGCGATTTCTATCGCGCGCCGACCACGTTGCACGTCACTCGGGGGCTGGGCGGAGTCCATTTATGGCGGATCAATTGTCGCCCGGAACTGTCTTTGTTGACCTTGCGAACAGTCTGAAAACGCAGCGTTTTCGTTGTTGAAAACCTGTTTGTGTTTTTTTCTCTCAAAACGGTCGATGAGCCGTTGACGCGGGGGCGTCTGGCCGCCACAATCCCCGCCCACGTCAGACGCAATGCCGCTTTCAAAGGCTAGCAAAGACGTGCAACTGATCATTGACAATTTGGTGGTGAAACTTCTGTTGAGTTCAGCATTTGCGAGATCGCTTTGCTGGGAAGCTGGATGCCCCTTGGGGT
>NZ_NTFY01000040.1 GCF_002289565.1 Rhodopirellula sp. SM50
GGTACCGGAGATCGTCTGTTCGATCGATCGAGGGAAGCCGATTGCCAGACGGTCCAGGGCTCTCTCGCATGACATCTACCGATAGACGCTGCAGTAGGGCACGCTGTGCATGCCAAGTGCCGTAGCCGTAGGGCATGCTGTGCATGCCAGGTGTCACGCACAGCGTGACCTACCTATTGGGCCGGCGACTCGGATTCCTCCGCCTCGCCGTCACTCTCGCTCTCGGGCGTTTCCTCCGCGGCCGCCTCATCCTCGCTCGACTCGTCCGCCTTCTCGGTCGTCTCCACTTCCTCGACGGGCTCCTCCGCAGGCGTTTCCTTTGCGGGCGGTTCCTCCGCAGGCGATTCCGCGTCCGCCTTCATTTCCTTGGCGGCTTCTGCCTCTCGGCGTCGCTCCTCTTCCTCAAGCTCTTTCTGTCGCTTGGCGGCCAGTTCCTCTTGTTCCTTGCGGAACCGCTCGTAGCTTTCCGGGCTGGTCCGCCCGAGGCCCTGCTCCATCATCTCGGCGAACCCGCTGAGGGGGAAATCTTCGGAGAGTTCTTCCGAGTCGATCATGATCATGTAGCGGCGGATCGACGCGTACAGGTCTTCGGCCGAGTCATCGATGGTCAACACCGGATAGTCTTCAAAGATCTCGTACCAGATCTGGAAGGCTTCCAGGTACAGCTTGATCGCCAAGTCGACTTCGGCTTCTCGGTTGGCCTTTTCGGCGTCGTAGATCAGCTTCCGGGCTTTCACCGTTCGGTCTTCCTGTTCGGCCATGGAAAGGCTTTCCCAGTAGACGTAGTTGATCTGTTTCCGCAGGCCATCGGTTTTTTGAATCCGTTGGTCCAAGTCGTCGATTTCGTCCAGGATTTGCAGGGCGGGCAATTGTTTTTCCGTCGGCAGACGCTGTGCGACCTCTCGGAAATTCGGTTCGATCGCGGCCAGGATATTGGGCATCGCTTCCTTGCCGGCCTCGGTCCGCTGTTCCGGATCCTTTTCGTAAACGTTGCGCATGTCGATCGGCAGCTGGTCGATCTTTTCTTGCCTCATGTCCAGATAGACTTGTCCGCCAAGTTTGCGGAATTTTTCTGCCAGTTCGCCGCGTTCGTTCAGCAGGTCCGCCAGTGATCCCAGTTTGACGGTGAATCGGGCCAGGGTGGGGATGCTTCGTTTGCCGAATCGGTCCCAGTTTTCCGACGCCTTGGTCCAGGCGCTGATGGCGCGTTGATCCAGAACGCCTTCGCTTTCGATGGCTTCGGCGTGTTTGATCGACCACTTCGGGCCGGTTTCATAGAAATTGATCGGGGTTTGACGCCGGATCTCGACGCCGGCGTCGACGACATCGTAACCGTGATTGAGCCACAGCCGTCCGACCAGCCAATTGTCGGGTTTCTGAAACGGCCCGAGTGCTTCGCTGCTGTCGACGGCGATGCCTTCGTTGGCCAACGAATCATGCAGCACGGTGTCGTCGGCAAACAGACGTCGGAATTGACGTTTCTCGTCCGACATGCCGATCTTCTGGCCGTAGAACCAACCGGTGTACCAGATCAGCCGCGGGGCTTTGCGGTTTTGCCGCACGCCACGGGTCAGAAACTCGGTGCCTTCGCGGACCATTTCGTACCGCTGGCGATAGTCGTCGAACTCGACCGAAACGTTGTAGGCCAGGTTGTGGGCCTGGTGTTCCCAGACTTTGTCGTAGTGCGGCTGCAACAGGGCGATGTTGTTCAGGGCAGCCTTGAGGCGGTCCCATTCGTGCAGCACCCGATACTTGTGCGCCTTTTCCCACAACAGCGTGGCGGCGACACCGCGCAGTCCGAGCGACGCGAGTTTCATCGTTTCGCTGGCCGGGCTGATTTCACCGAGGTCGCTTTCGGCGATCCCGAATTCTTGCCGCATCGTGGCCAGTTGACCGCCTGAATCGGCGGTCCCATCGGAGGGCTGGCCCAACAGATAAAGCGGGACCAAGGTCGCCACAAGAATCACCAGGTAAATGATTTTGCGACGAAACGCAGTCGACTGATTCATGCCGCGATCTCACGAGCTTTCAAAAAGAAGTAACTGATCAAAAATGCCAACAGGCAATAGCCGAATGTCGCGACGGTGTGACGCGCCAACACGGCGTTGAAAATATCGATTCCGCTGGCGGCGTATTCGGCCGTCGACACCATCCGCGGCAGGTTCGGCAATGCCGTCGCCACGGCGTCCATGGTGTAAACGATCACCGCGTCAGCCGACTTGATCAAGGTGTTGGCAACACCCTCGACGTCCAGCTGGGTGGTCATCGCGTCTTGTTTGACCAGACGCACCAAGGACTCGATCGGGCCGCCGCCGCGTTCGATGTTCGAATCGATGAAGTGACGGGTGTCATAGATGCTCTCGGCGGAAAATCCGAGCAGCACGCAGACGGCGGTGGCGACCATCGCGACCGGTCCGCTCAAGAACGTGCTGAACATCACGCCGAACGCGATGATCATCGTCATCTGCAACCAGATCGAACCGTACGCCTTGGTCAGGTTCCATGCGAAGCTGGATTCCGCCGGGCGCAGATAGAGACCGCTCTTGGTCACCCCGAGGTACTGGCTGCTGTCCAAGCATTTCAGCAGGATCTGCATGCGACCGTCTTCGGTCACGACGTGGTCAAACACGTTTCGCGTTTCCACTTCGCCGGTTTCCTTGTTCAGCCATTCGAACGTCAGCGGCAGCTCACGCTCATCGATCTGATACTCCTCCACGGTGAACTGTTTGGGAGTCAAGGAAAAACCGGTGTCGGGATTCTTGAAGGTCAGCGATCCGCGGATGCCCGACTCGATGTCCCCTTTGAACGACCGGTAGGCGCGGATCGACAGGTCGAACGGAATCTTGTCGGGGAAGCGTTGCCGCGTCACGTCGTCGAACGTGAACTCGGCCATCCCCAGCGTTCCGCCTTCGACGTAGGAGTGTTCCAGTTTGCGGTTTCCTTTGGCGACACCGATCAGCCGCGAGATGCCGGCCGAGCCGTAGCCGCCGGCGAGCCGTTCGGCTCCGACGTCGATTCCGGAGTCTTTGGGATCACCGTTGCGGTCATAGAATTGGATCTCCCCATACGACGGAATGCGGGCTCGCAACTGACCGGTCGGCGGGCCGATGGTAAACGACCCGTCGTCGTGGCGGGTGACGACGTGGCGGTGTCCACGGACGAAATTGGTCAGCCCCTGGGTTTCGCCGGCCTCGATGGTGAAGGTGTGCTGGTGTTTTCGGACGCGGTCGGTTTTCCCGACGATCCGGCCGTCGATTTCATTCGCCTCGACGACTCCGTAGTGGGTGTGGTCGAGCCCGCGATCGACGAAGATATAACTGGCCAAGCCCATCGGGATCAGCATCACGGTTCCGACGGCGACAAACCCCAGCATCCGCCCGAGCACGATTTCGGTCGCGCGAACGGGTTTGGTCACGATCGTGTAGATCGTCCGGTTCTCGATGTCTTGTGGCAGCGAAAACGCGCTGATGAACAACGCCAGGGCCAACACCAGGTAGTTGGTCGCGGTGAGTACAAAACTGATATACAGTCGCGCCGGGTCATCGCTTTCGGGGTTCAGGAACCAGCCGGCCAGCAGCAGGATGACGACGAACAAGCCGACGACGAACAACACGCGGCGACGGATGGCTTCCTTGAACGCCAACCTTGCCAACGCCACGATCCGGCTGGGACTGGTGCCCGGCAGGTCGGTGCGGAGCAGGTCGCGGATGGCACGGGCGACGGCGTAGAACCCTTCACCGGGGCCGTAGCGGGCGGCGGAGATCACATAGCCGACCAGCAACCCCAGCACGATCGCCAGGACGATCAGCACGACGCCTTGCAGGAACGCGCTTTCGAGAAACGCTCCGGGCCGGAACAGCCATTCGGAAAAGGTCCAGAAATCATCTGGTTGCAAATTCATGATTTGTCACTCCCCGCTTGCGATCCATCTGCGGCGGAGGCGTCGGCAGCCGGCTCGTCGGCAGCCGGCTCGTCGGCAGCCGGCTCCTCGCTGGCGGTGGCCGAAACGCGACGTGCGCCGGGGCGGGCTTCGCTTTCGCGGACGATGTTGAGGAACAAGTCCTCCATCGTCGCGGTCGGGTTGTCCATCGATTTCAGATCCGCACCGTGCCGCGCGATGACCTCGCGAATTTCGTTCTTGGCCTCTTCGCTGAGCCCACTGGCGTGGACTTCGGTCACGTCTTGGACCTTCAGCAGGTCCGTCACGCGGCCGAGTTCTTTCAGCTCGCCCTGGTGCAAGATGGCGACACGATCACAGACGTCCTGCACGTCACCGAGTTGGTGGCTGCACAGCAGAATGGTCTTTCCTTGATCGCGAAGGGCCAAGATCAGGTCCTTCATCTCGCGGATCCCGATCGGGTCCAAGCCGGTGGTGGGCTCGTCCAACAGGATCAGGTCGGGGTCGTTGATCAGCGCCTGGGCCAAGCCGACGCGCCGCCGCATCCCTTTGCTGTATTCACGCAGTTGGCGGTGGCGGGCGCCTTGCAACCCGACCAGCGTCAGCAGTTCCTCGACGCGTTGTTTTCGTTGTCGCCCGGACATGTCGAACAGGCGTCCGTAAAAGTCCAGGGTCTCTTCGGCGTTGAGAAACTGATACAGATAAGATTCTTCGGGCAGGTAGCCGATCTGCTCGTTCTTTTTGGTTTCGGTGGCGTCTTTGTCAAACACCAGAACACGTCCGCTGGTGGGGAACAGCAAGCCCAAGATCAATTTGATCGTGGTCGACTTGCCCGAGCCGTTGGGGCCGAGCAGGCCGAAGATCTCGCCCTTGCGGACTTCGATGTCCAAGGATTTCAACGCGTGGACTTTCTTTCGGCCCCAGAAATCCTTGTAAATCTTGCTCAAGTTGCGGGTTTCGATGACGACATCGCTGCCCGTCGCACTGGAGCGGGCGGCGACCGGAGCGGCGCCGGCGGGGGTGTTTTCGTCGGCGGAGTCCGCGACGGCGGTTGAATCGGTATCCACGAACAAAGGCTTCCGTAGAAAAGGGCAAAAGGGTGGGCTGATCAGGCAGAAACAGTCGGCCCTGTCTAAAAATCCAGCCGGAATATTGAGGGTTGGTTACGCTACGCGAGATGGCTACCGGCGGTTCGGACTTTTTCCGCCAGACTCTTTTTATAAGTCTTCGCCACGATGCGTCGTTGCCAAGGCGGTACCGGCCTTGGCACAATACCGCGGCCCCCGCGGGCGATCGAGAGGCGGCTCGGCAAACGCCCGCACCCAAACGCCCCATTCCCCTTGCTCCAGACCACTTCGTGCTTGATCCGCGCAACGTCGAACCGCCAAGTCGCCGATCGGACTACCAGCAGGCCGTCGCGTACCTCTATGACCGGATCGATTACGAACGAACCGCTGGCAGCCGAAAGGACCATCTTTTTCGGCTCGAACGCACCGAAGAACTGTTTCAACAGCTCGGACTCGGCGGCTACCTCCATCGCCGACCGCGGGGCGAAGGCGGAGATCGCCAGCCGTCTGGCGGGCAGCGCGATCGCGGCCCCAAAGTCCCCCTGATTCATTTGGCCGGCACCAAGGGCAAAGGGTCCACCGCGACGATGGTCAGCCAGATTCTGACCGCCGCCGGCTATCGCGTCGGCCTGTACACCTCGCCCCACCTGACCGATCTGGAAGAACGCTTTCGCATCGATGGGGTGCCCTGCAGCCACCAGGACCTGATCGAGTTGGTCGAGCGGGTTGCCCCCGTGGTCGATCCGCTCGATGCCTCGGGCAACCCGGTGTCGTTTTTCGAATTGACCACGGCGATGGCGGTGCTGCACTTCGACCGCAACGACTGCGACGTGATTGTCTTAGAAGTCGGCCTCGGCGGCCGCCTCGATAGCACCAATGTCTGTGCCAGCACCGTTGCGGCGATCACCTCGATCGGCCTGGATCACCAACGCATCCTGGGAGACTCGATCGGGGAAATTGCGGCCGAGAAAGCCGGGATCATCAAAGGCGGCGTGCCGGTCGTCTCGGGGGCGGTTCAACCGGAGGCGCAGGCAGCGATCCGCCGGGCCGCCCGACGCGGCGGCAGCGTGCTGTTTGAAAAAGGCCTGGCCTTTGACGTTCGGATCGGCCCGCAACTGGCCGTCGGCAGTGAATTCGTCTACGACGCCTCCGCCGCCGAACTGGCCTCGGGCGAGCAAGCCGCGGGGGAATCGACCGAGGGATTGCCGCTGTTCCTCGCGCTCGATGGGGCCCATCAGGTTCACAACGCGGCCATCGCCATCTCGATCATCCGGCTGTTGGACAGCCCGCACGTCGCGCAGCGATTGTCCGTCAGCGACCAACAGATCGCCGCGGGGCTGCACAACGTCCGCTGCATGGGGCGATTGGAGCGGTTTTGGTTGCAGCCGCCATCGCCCCTCGACTCGGCCCCCATCCAAGTGGTGCTGGACACCGCACACAATCACGATTCGATCGTGGCCTTGTGCCAAACGATCAGCCGCCGCGTGATCGAGCCGCCTGTTGATCGCTGCGATTTGAATTCGTCTGGGCAGTACAGCCGCCCCCTCGTCGTGATCTTTGCGACCAGTCGAGACAAAGACGTCTCGTTGATGGCGGCGGAACTCGGCAAGATTGCCGACGAAATCATCTGCACCCGCTACACGACCAATCCACGCTCGATATCGGCCGATCAGCTGGCCGACGCGTTCGCCCCACTCGGCGACACGCTGGAAAACGGACAGGACCGAGACGTGAAGATCCGCTGCGTCGAGGATCCACAGCAGGCACTCGACGTGGGCATCGAGGCGGCGGGCATCGAGGCGGCGGACGGTGGAACGTTGATCATCTGCGGGTCATTTTTTCTGGCCGGCGAACTGCGTCCGCGACTGTTGTCGCTGTCCACGCTGCGGCGCAGTGACAACCGCTGCGTGGCGGCGGATCCCACCGACCAGGCGTCGTGATCAGCATGCATCCCGAGACCCCCGAGGCACCGTCGCGACCCTGCCACCTGCGTGTTTGGCATGCGGCGACGTCGACCGACCAACGCGGCGAGTTTGAACGCCGCTGTGAACGCTGGTTGGCCCAGGACGAACTGATCCACGCCGATCGTTTCCAACGCACCACCACTCGCAATCAACATGTCGTCGGTCGAGCCATGGCGCGCCGTCTGCTGGCCGCCCGCAACGTCGCGCCCCAGGAGATTCGATTCGGCACGGGCCGACACGGCAAACCGCAAGTCGTGATGCCCGATGCAGCGATTCAGCCGTTCAATATCGCCCACACCGACGGCCTGGTTTTATGCGGCGTCGCCGATCCGCACGTCGATTTGGTCGGCGTGGATGTGGAATCGATTCACCGTCGCACCTCGACCGAACTGGCCGAACGGTACTTTGCCGAGCCGGAAGTGCAGTTTTTGCGTCGCCAGCCGGGCGAGTTGCAGCAATACTTCTTTCTGCGGATCTGGACCCTCAAAGAGGCCTTCATCAAAGCCATCGGGACGGGGTTGCACACGCCCCTGGCCGATTTTGCGTTTGATCAAATCGATTCGGAGCGACCTGTGATTCGATTCCTGATGCCGGGATTGGACATGGAAAAGCAGTGGAGTTTTGTATGCTCTTCACCAAGAGAAGGGTACATCGCCTCCGCTGCGGTCGCCGTAACGGGCGAGGCTTCGCCGGCGAGGGTCAACTGGCAGCCCTTCGAGGATCTCGTTGGGGGGGCGGGCAGTCGCTCAAATGTCGGAGAACAACTTTGACAAAACGGTCCAAGATATGTCAGACTGTGAGCAGATGGAGATAGGCGGCTCGACGTTTTGAGACGTTGCTTTTCACCCCTCCCCGCCTCAATGCTTATGTCTGAAAGCTCAATCACCCTGATCTTGAATCAGCTTCGTCAGGCGGGAACCGATGAAGAACGCCAGGCCGCCGCGGCAAAGCTGTATCGTTGTTACCGCGGCCAGGTCGAGCGTGTCGCGCGGACTCGGCTGACCACCGGCGGCGGTTTGGCCGATGAGGAAGATGTTGCTCAAAGCGCCTTCCGTAGTTTTTTCGACCGGATCGAAACGGGCCAGCTGGACGCGCTCGTGACCGGCGGACAGGCTTGGGCGATCTTGGCGCGACTGACACGAAACAAAGCGATCGACTCGGTCCGCTACGACAACGCGTTGTGCCGTGGCGGTGAAGGCGGACGTCGTCCCGCTGAACCCCAGGCCGGCGAGTCGGTCAGTGGCGGCTCACCGAAGTCAAACCGGTTGGATCGGCTTGAGCCCCAAACGGGTTCGTCGAACCCCGGTGTGACCCGGTCGGGCCCGTTAGCGGGCGGACGCAACCGATTATCGCTCGGCGACGGGGCCAACCCGAGTTCCTCGAGAATTGAATTCGCTTCGCAACGTGTGGGACGAAAGCATGAAGATTATCCACTCGACGCGGTTCGCGACAGGAACCAACGCTCCGGCGCCGAACAGGCGGCGTCCAACGAAGCGATCGAGCAGTTTTTGGAACAGCTTTCCGAAGCGACCTTGCGCGGGATCGTGTCGTTAAAGTTGCATGGGTTTACCAACGAGGAGATCGCCGGGCAACTCGGCTGCGCCACGCGGACGGTGGAGCGAAAACTGAATTTGATCCGTCGATTGTGGAGTCCGATATTGGAGAACTCCGATGAACACCGGCAATCCTGATTCGCACGGAGGATCCGCAGACGATTCACGCGAGAAGTGGATCACGATCGATCGGTTGTGCGATGCCTACGAAGCGTCGCTTCAAGAAGGCCAGGTCGAGCGGGCTCCGTTTCTGGCCGGGGTGCCGAAAGATTGGCGGACTCAGTTGACTCAGGAGTTGGACGCCATCGACGCGGCGTACCGCGACGCCGAAGAGACCCGCGATCAGACGGTCAAGGTTCCCGCCAGCGATCTGAACAGTCGTCGCTTGCCGACGTCGAGCCGCTTGGCGGAATTGGCCACGCTGGATCGTGACAAGGTTTGGCTGGGACGGTTTGAAATCCGCAAACGGCTCGGCACCGGGGCGACCGGCAGTGTGTGGTGTGCGCGAGACGCGCGGCTGGCGCGTTGGGTGGCGCTCAAGGTCCCGCATGCTTCGCGGGTGACCAGTGAGACCAGTGCGGCACGTTTTCAAACCGAGGCTCGTGCCGCGGCTGCCATCACGCATCCCAACGTGGTCCAAGTCCACGAAGTCTTGATCGAAGACGGTTTGCCGATCTTGATCCAACAGTGGATCGATGGACCGTCGCTGGCACGGTACCTGAAAGATCACGGTCCACTGGATTTCGACCAGGCGGCGGACTGGATGTCGCAAATGGCCGACGCGGTCGCCTGTGCCCACGACCATGGCATCGTGCATCGCGACCTCAAGCCCGCTAACGTGATGCTCAACAAGAACCGTCCCATGGTTCTCGATTTCGGCTTGGCCAGCTACCCCCAGTTTTCGTCCGGATTGACGACCGAGGGCACGGTCCTGGGGACGCCGGCCTACATGAGTCCCGAGCAGGCCGAAGGGGCCGAAAACGCCAACCAGCCGGCGACGGATCTCTATGCGCTGGGCACCATCCTGTATGAGATGCTGGTCGGAACACCGCCGTTTGTCGGAAAAGCACGCGAGGTGTTGCAAGCGAACAAGACCGCCATTCCGACGCCTCCCCGCAGCCGCCGCGCGGCGATCCCTCGTGATCTGGAAACCATCACGCTGCGGTGCTTGGCGAAATCACCCACCGCACGCTACCGATCGGCAGCCGATCTGCGTGATGATTTGCAACGGTTTCGCAGACGCGAGCCGATCCTGGCACGCAAGGTGTCACTGTTGGAAAACATTTGGGTTTGGGGGCGACTTCATCCCGCCTATGCGTTGTTGGTGATGGGAATCCCGGTGGTTTTAATGTTGCTGGTGGGAATCCTGGTCGCCCAGGTGCGGCACATCCAACTGAGCGATCGGGCCAATCGTTTGGTCCGCCAAAACGAACAAAGCGAAGCCGAACGCGAGGCGTTGCTGGTCCACCGCCACATGGTCGAACTGTCCCGGGCGTCGCATGAGTTAGCCGAAGGCGACCGCACCCGCGGGCTGGAGCTTTTGCGCAACATTCCCGATTCGATGCGGAATTGGGAATGGCGACTGCTCGATCTCATCTCCCACTCTCCCTCGACCGTGCTCAACGCCGACGTCCCGGGCGTCTCCTCCACCGTGGCGATCAACGCGTTGGCCGTTTCGCGTCGGCACCAATGGATGTTTGCCGCCTGCAGCGATGGGACGATCTTAAAATGGAAGCTGCCATCGGATCGAGAGTTCTTCAACGCCGACGAGGATCAACGACGCGGGCTCGGTCCCGCACAGATTCTCGTACGATCACAGGGCTCGGTCCACGCGTTGGCCGTCAGCCCGGACGAAAAATGGTTGTGCTGGATTGATCGAGACGGCGCGGTGACGATTTGGGATCTGCAGGAAAACGAACAAGACCAGCGGATCGCCGCGCCCAAGTTGCGACGCGGTCATGCGATCGCGTTTTCCCCCGATTCGACACGACTGCTGGTCGGCGGCGGGGCCAACGCCAGTGGAACGCGCGCGATCGATGAGCACAGTTGGTTGGTCTTGTGGCAGCGAAATGATGCGGGCGAGTTCACCCTGACGCTCGAGCGCCATTGGGCCGATCGGCCCGCGATCACCGCCTTGCAATTCACCGATGACACCAAGTTTGTTTCCACCCGCGGACGTTTCGAAGCGACGATGGGATCGATGGGGTTTGTGGAACATTGGCGGGTCACCCCCGAAGCGTTCCACCATGAAGGTTTGATCTGGCGCGGGCTGGGCATGCGTGGATTGGACTTTCACCCCCAAACGCATCGGATCGCTTGGTGTGACGACATCGGAATGACTTATGTCAAGGATTTACGAATGCCGCTGAGACATCCGCCGAGTCAGTTCCAGGCGAGTCAGCGAGCGGCCTCGCAGGTTCGCTTCTCTCCCGACGGAGACGAATTGATCGTCAGCGGTCGTGATGGCAACGTTTCGCGTTGGTTGCTGACGGAGATTTCCGCCACCGAGTCGTCGCCGCAACCCGCCAAGGCGTCCGCGCCGGCAACTGAGTCAGCGACGCAGTCGGCGCCGCCGAAGAAGACGGGCACGGCTGACGCGTCGCCGCCCGAAGACAAGTCCGCCGACGATCCCCATTCGCTGCCCACCGCATCGTTCGCGATTCGACTGATCCGTGATTACCGCGGGCACGAGAACGCGGTCGGGGACGTGCTTTACCTTGCCCCCTGCCGCAAGCTTGTCAAACAACCGAAATCGGGCGAGCCGCCGTTTCGTTTTTGTGAACCGTTTCTCGTCACCGCCAGTGACGACGGCAAGGTGCTGTTGTGGTCCAACGACGGTCACGACGCGATCGAAACGCTAAATGTTTCCGACCGAATGTTGGTGGATGCCGCTTGGGTTTCGCCACGACAAATTGCCGTCGCGATCTCCGGGGCAAGACGTCATCGGAACCTGTTCTACAAGACCTTCTCGCTGAGCAAACACGAGCTGGACGTTGAACTGCGACGTGTCCGGGCGGCGCGGGGGATCGGCAGCATGCAGCTTCATGGCGATGTTCGGCCGACTGAGTCGGGGCCACCCCGCTTCGCCGTCCATACCCGAAACGCCCTCGTCGTGTTTGAAGCGGGAAGAACCGAATTCATCGCCCAGCGGTCGATCGACACCCAGCGACGCGCCGTCTTGACCGCCGTCAGCCTGATCGATTCGCAACATCTCGTCGCGTCCTTTGCTCAAGACGTCAAGCTTTCCAAAGAAGCCGCCAAAGCGGATCCGAACGGCAATTCAGTGATCCGCCAGGAGAGTCTGTTGCTGTATGACTTGACCACCGATACGGCCCCGCAAGAACTGGTGTTGCCACGGCTCGGAGGCATTTCTCGACTGAAGGTGGCTCCGTCGGGCGATCGAATCTTTGGATGCACCCGGGCCGGACGCGTTTTCTATGCGACGCTCTTGCGATCGGCTGACGGCCAATGGCAGTGGGCGGATGCGCCGGTGCAAGTCTGGAAGGCGCATCCCAGTTCGGTCAATGACCTGGTTTGGCTCGCCGATCGAAACCAACTGGCGACCGTCGGTGACGACGGCAGTTGTGCGATCTGGAATCCGGGTGAGATGACCGATGACGAATTGACCTCTCCGTCGACGGCCGGCCACCTCGCACATCCATTGGACGCCCCGTTGCCGGACGTCGTCGCGGACTCGCATTCACCCCAGCTGGGTCAGCGTTTGCTGGTCAGCAGCAGCCCCGTGACCCGCCTGACCGCTTCGATCACGGGGGACCGGATCGTGACGGTCGGATCCGATCGAGTCATCCGCATTTGGGACACGCACAGCGGGTTGGAATTGATCGCCTTGCAACCACGGAAAGAGCGTGTCGTGGGAGTCGAGTTCAGCCCTGACGATCGTCACCTGATGATCGCCGAAGCCAACTCTCGGATCGAAGTCATCCGTTTGGTCGACGAGGCGACGCAGGAAGACTAACGCGTTGTCAATGTATCGTTTAGGGTAGCTGTACAGCGCGAGCCCAATGTCACTTTGGCTCAACAGGTGTTAGCGGAACGGCGCGAGCCGTCCGCTGACGCTTCACAAACACCATGAAAGACCGGAGGGCTCGCGCCCTACCGCTAACAAAAACCACCGCTTGTGGTGCCAACAGGTGTTAGCGGAACGGCGCGAGCCGTCCGGTGACGCTTCACAAACACCGTGAAAGACCGGAGGGCTCGCGCCCTACCGCTCACAAAAACTTCTGCCATCCCTCGGTTCACTCCACGTCCGTGGCCGCCCTCGGATCGACTTGCAAGCTGGCCAGGTACGCGACCAGGTCACGTAATTCTCTCGGTGTCATGTGTTTGGTCAGGTCGGCGGGCATCGATGAGTTGCCTTTCCGCCGCACTTCGATGTCATCTTGCAAGATCCGTTGTTGGCTGCCGTCGGCAAGAATCAGTTCGACGACCTCGTCGGTTTCGGATTTGACAATGCCGCTGTGGACACGACCGTCAAGATCCACGATGACCGCCGTTTCGAATCCCTTGGCGATCTTCGCATCGGGCAGACAGATCGATTCGAGCAGGTAGCGGGCGTCACGCTCTTTCCCGATCACGGTCAGATTGGGGCCTACCTCACCGCCGGCGCGATCGACTTTGTGACAGCGGACACAGGAGAGTTCGGTTTTTCCAAAGAACAACGTGGCGCCCCGCTCGGGGTCGCCTCCGGACAGAGAATCCAGCCATTTGCCGAGCGGTTGCGATTGGGCCAATTCGGTTCGGTACTCGTCCAACCGCTTTTGCTGTGCATCATCCAGTCGGCCCTGTGCCGCTTCGATCACGTTCAATTGAACGCGGGCATCCAGGCTTCCGTCGAGGTACTGACCGACGGCCTGGCGGATCGCCGCGTCCGCTTTGGGGTGCTTCAGTTCGGCCAGGATGTCCCATGCCTTTTGCCGCATTCGGGTATCGGCATTGGACGTGGATGCGACGAATCGATCGATCGACTTTTCGGCCGCATGATCGGCCAACACGGACAGACTGGCCAGTCCCAGCGGTCCACGCGTGTTGTCGACGGGGATCGATTCGGCCAGCCGAACGGCGCTGGTCGCGTCCAGACGCGCCAGTGCCAGCAGGGCCCGTGCACGCGCGTCGGAACTGCGGCTGGATTCGGCGACTTGTTCGACCAGCGCGCCGGCGATTTTTTTAATTCCCAGCGTCGCGGCCACTTCGATCGCTCGCAGTCGCACGTTTTCGGGTGCGACCATCAACAGATCGATTTGCGGTTCCAGAGCGGTTGCTGCCAAGGCGGCATCGCGTTTCTCCAGCGGGCGGTAGTCACCCAGGACTCGGTCCAGCGGCCCCGGGGAGCTCCAATTGCCCAGCATCTCGATCGCTTCGATCCGCATCGCTTCACTCGCTTCGGAACGGGTCGCGTAGGTTGCGATCGCATTGGCCGCTTCGGCGCTGCCGATGCGGTAGTTCGCGTTCAGGACGCGTCTTGCCAGTGCTTCGGATTCCAGCGGCTGTCGGATCAAATCCGCCAGCGCGGCGGTTGCAAACTCGATCGGATTGTCGTGGATGGCTCGGGCGGCCTCCAGCACCACGCGGGGATCGTCATCGTGCAGGAATTTTGCGACCGAACCGCTGGACAATCTTCCTAACGCGATCGCGCCCAACAGCCGTACCGTGGCATTGGGGTGCTTGGCCAGTGCGGCAATCCGGTCCGCTTTGACGGCCCGCGCCAAATACATCGACGCGGCGTGGCGGATCGCCGGATCGTTGGCGTCGATGGTTCCCGCCTTGGCCAGGACCGCTTCGATCGCTGAGCCGTCTTTCAGCCGACCGAGCGCGTCGATTGCCGCGTAACGCACCCGCGGGTTCTCGCGATTGAGCGCTGTTTGAGCGGGTTGGGAAGCGCTGGTCCAGCCCTGTTCTCCGACGATCGCCAGCGCCGCGACACACAGGTTGGCGTCGGCGTCGGCGATCAATTCGATCAACGTTCGCTTGGCGGTCGCATCGGGTTCTTCGCCGGAACCGCTTTGGCGGGCAATTTGGCCCAGCCCCCACGCCGCGTGTAAACGTGACTTGGAGGCTGCGTCGGTGTCAGCGGCGATTGCGGCCAGCGTGTCGGTTTCGCCACGGGAGGCAAGTTCCCATTGGCTTTCCAGGCGAATCCGTCGATCGGCATGCCCGATCCAATCGGCCAGGGTTTGGGGTGACAAGGCGTCCCAGTCGCCGGCAAGGCGCTGCCTGACTTCTGCGACAACGGGATCGTCAGCGTGTTCGGGGTCACTGATGCGATAGATGCGAGCTTTGCCCAGACCATCCCAGCCGTCGACCCAGTCGCTGACGTAGAGCGCGCCATCGGGGCCGAACGCGACGTCGGTGGCCAGGCACGTCCAAATCGGCTGATCGTCGGCGACCAGTTTGTACGTCGCGCCGGCCGGTTCGACGTTGAAGGAACGAATGCCGCTGTTGCTGGGGCCGCCACGAAAATCGCAGATCAAAAACGTGTCGTTGAGGTGGTCGCCGAATCCGGTGCCGGGGTAGTACGCCAGACCGCTCGGCCCGTCGGTGAAATTGGCCACCGGCGGGATGATCGACGCGGGTTGGTTGGGGTTGGCCGGTTCCCAGATTTTCTCGCGATTGAAGGGTCCGCGGTCGCTGAGGTACTGGTAATACATCCGCCAGCCGGTGTCACCGTCTTGCAAGACGTGCACGATGCGGGCTTGGTCGCCACTGTCGCTGTTGTTGTCGACGGTAAACCAATCGCCACGATCGTTGAACGCGAGTTCCTGCGGGTTTCGCAACCCACGGGCGAACACTTCCAGTCCGGTGCCGTCCAACTCGCAGCGAAACACGGCGCCGCTGGCCGGATCGGACAAGACCTCGCCCTCGGCCGTCCGCAGGTGGTAGCCGCGGTCTCCGATCGTGAAGTACAGCCGTCCGTCGTAGCCGCGAATCAGTCCATGCAGGTCGTGGCCGCGAAATGCGACTCGGACGCCATACCCGTCCGACAGCACGACGCGTTCATCGGCCTTGCCGTCACCGTCCTGGTCGACCAATTTCCAAAGCTTGGGGATGCAGGTGTAGTAGACATCGCCGTCGATGGCCAGCACGCCGGCGCCGGTGCCTTCTTCCAATTGATGGAATCCGCTGGCCAGCACCACGCTCTTGTCGGCCACGTTGTCACCGTCGGTATCGGACAACCGTCGAATCCGGTCGTCATGCTGGGTGTAGGTCACCGCCGCCTCCCCCAACAGTCGCTTGTGATAATCGATGCGATCCTGGACCGTCTTGGACGCCAGATCGGCCATCAGCCACTGCTGGTCGTGGCCGCGATTGTCGGTCACGCCACGATTCTGTCGAAATGTCTCGCACGCATAGAGGTGTCCCTGTCGATCGATGTCGAACGCCACGACGTTGGCGACATCGGGTTCGGCCGCCCAGACGCTGATCGTCCAGCCCTCGGGGATCCGGATGGCGGACATCGCTTCGGACGGCTCTTGGGACGCCTTGGCAATTTCCGGTGGCAACGGCCGGGCCGTTTCGACGTCCGCCGCCCCAACGGTCCCGATTCCCAGCCCGGTCAGTGAACCCGCTCCGCTCAGCGACACCACTGCGGCCAGCACCGCGATCACGCCCACCGGTGATCGAAAACATTGGATTCCGCCAAGCCCGTTTCGAACCGTCTGGCGGCACCACAAGGAACTGCAAAGCTGGAATGTCATGAAATCTAGATCGGGTAGAAACGAAACGGTTGCGGAGGGGCACGACAAACCTAATATCGACACATCATTCAATACGTCAACTCAATGGCTATCTGCCCGCCGGGAAGATCCATTAGAATACTTGCTTTCCTGTGTCAACGAGCGAGATCGGTTCGGGAAACTCCAACGCCGACACCCCAGTATCATCGTCCATGAATCGAACCGACGACGTTTCACCTTTGAACGACCAGCCCGGACCAAACGAAAACACCGATCCGTCGGCAACCGGGGACGCCCCCTTTGTCGCCAAACTCGTCGAGCCGGCAGCGGTCGAGCCGGCAGCGGTCGATGGGGCAGCGACAAGCCTTGCTGCGGAGACGCCGGTCCGCATCGGATCGCCGTTCCGTGTCGACCCGACGGATCTGGCAACGCCGTCTGAGCCGGAGAAGATGCTGACGCTTTCGGGCGAGGCAGCTTATGGAGAGTACGGTCCGTTCCTCTACACCGCCATGGGCGCCTCGTCCGCCGCGGTCGTCGTGCTGGTGTTTGCGGCCCTGGGGACGTGGTGGTTTCCCGCCGGAGGCGCCTTGGTCGCCGTGCTCGGGACGGTCTTGTCGATCATCGGCCTGTTCTCCCGACGCCGCTTTCGCTACGCCGCCATCGGCACGTTGCCCCTGCACATGGTGCTGTTCGTCTTGAGCTACGCGCGGTCGTTGGCCTGAAGTAGGGTAAGCATCTTGCTTGCCTCGCAAGCCGCTTTGACGCCAAACGGGGTGTCGTCTGTTAGCGGTAGGGCGCGAGCCCTCCGGTCTTGCAAGGTGTTTTCGACCTGTAACCGGACGCCTCGCGCCGTTCCGCTAACACCTTCCGCTGTCTGTTAGCGGTAGGGCGCGAGCCCTCCGGTCTTGCAAGGTGTTTTCGACCTGTAACCGGACGCCTCGCGCCGTTCCGCTAACAGCGTCTGTGCCACAGTCCCTGACATCGAGTTTACGCCAATAAGTCTCGCACCACGCGGGCTTCTTCCACGCCGGTCAGACGAAAGTCCAGGCCTTGGAACTTGAAGGTCAACCGCTTGTGATCGATGCCCAACAAATGCAACATCGTGGCGTGGAAGTCGCGCACGTGGACTTTGTCTTCCACCGCGTTGTAGCCGAATTCATCGGTCGCCCCGTAGCTGGTTCCGCCGCGAATGCCGCCGCCGGCTAGCCACATCGAAAACCCTTTGATGTGGTGGTCGCGTCCGCTGCCTTGGGCCATCGGTGTGCGGCCGAATTCACCGCCCCAAACGATCAGCGTCTCGTCCAACATGCCACGCTGCTTCAGATCCCGAACCAGGGCCGCGGTGCCTTGGTCCACCAACTCCGCCGTCTTGGCCACCCCCGCCTTGACGCCTCCGTGGTGGTCCCAGCCGCGATGATAGAGCTGAATGAATCGCACGCCGCGCTCGGCCAATCGGCGGGCGAGCAAACAATTGCTGGCGAACGAACCGTCACCCGGTGTGCAGCCGTATTGGTCGATGACTTGTTGCGTTTCGCCGGACATGTCGGTCAACTCGGGCACCGAGGCCTGCATGCGGAACGCCATTTCATAACCGGCCAACCGCGTCGCGATTTCGGGATCGTTGAGCTCCTGGTTTCGAATCTGATTGATCCGCGAAACCGCGTCGACAATGTCCCGCTGTTGGTCGCGGCCGACGCCCTCTGGATTGCCGACATAGTGGACCGGGTTTCCGCTGGCGTGCATCTGGACACCTTGGTAACGACTGGGCAAAAAACCCGAGTGCCACTGCCGCGAACTGATCGGCTGACTCTGCCCCCCGCCTTCACTGGTCAGCACGATGAATCCCGGTAGATCCTCCGTTTCGCTCCCCAGTCCGTACAGCACCCACGAGCCCATCGAGGGGCGCCCACTGATCGCCGTGCCGGTATTAAAAAACGTGTGCGCCGGATCGTGGTTGATCTGTTCGGTGTGCATCGACTTGACCACGCACATCTCATCGGCCAAGCCGCTGATGTGTTTGAACACGTCAGAAATCATCAGTCCGCTTTCGCCGCGGGCGATGAACTTGTGCTGCGGGCCCATCACCTTGAGTTCTTTGCCCTGTAGCTGCGCGATCGGCTGGCCGGCAGTGATCGACTCCGGCATCGGTTTGCCGTCCATCTCCGCCAGCACCGGTTTGTAGTCGAACGTTTCCAGATGGCTGGGGCCGCCGGCCATGCACAGATGGATCACGCGTTTGATGCGCGGCGCGTGGTGCGGGCGGGCCAGGACGCCTTCGAAAGCACTCACGCCGGATGACGCCGCGGACGAGGACGAAACCGCACCCGCCAAATCGGATTTCAGCAACGATGCCAACGCGACCGAACCGATTCCGGTGCGGCGCAGAAACGTCCGCCGTGCGAGTCGCTGGTGGAGAGAATTGAATTCAGGATTCATCGCGGTCTCAGTAGCGCGTAATGGTTTCGTGAAGATTTAAGATCACGCGGGCAACACTCGTCCAGGCGGCCAACTCAGCCACATCCAGATCGCTGGGCACCGGTGCTTCGCCGTGGGCGATCAATTTCGCCGCTTCGTCGACGTCGGCCCGGTAGTGTTCCAGGTGATCCCGGAACACGGCGCGCAACGGATCGGCGATCTCCGCAGACGCGGCCCGCGAGACGGCATTCTGGTAGGCCCATTGCAGTCGTTGGTCGACGTTCTGGCCGCCTTCACGCATGATGCGTTCGGCGAACACGCGTGCCGCTTCGACGAAAGTCGGATCGTTGAGCAACACCAGTGCCTGCAGCGGCGTGTTGGACCGTGCCCGCTTGGCCGTGCATTCTTCGCGACTGGGCGCGTCAAAGGCTTTGAGCATCGGGTGCAGGAACGTGCGTTGCCAGTGCGTGTACAGCCCGCGACGGTATTGGCCCGAGCCTTCATCAGCAACGTAGGTGCGGCGCGGGAAATTCAGTTGTGCGTAATAGCCCGCCGGTTGGTACGGTCGGACGCTCGGTCCGCCGATGGTTTCGAACAACAGGCCGCTGATCGCCAGCGCCCCGTCACGGACCACTTCCGCGTCCACGGTGAATCGCCCCTGACGGGCGAACAGATCGTTGTAGGGATCGCGTTGTGCAAGTTCCGCTGTCGGCGTGGAGGAACGCCGATACGCTTGGCTCATCGCGATCGAGCGCATCACGTGTTTGACGTCCCAACCCGATTGGATGAAATCGATCGCCAAGGCATCCAGAAGATCTGGATACGACGGATAGGTCCCCTGGCCGCCAAAGTCATCGACGCTGGCACAGATCCCCCGTCCAAACAACAGGCTCCACAAGCGGTTGACCATCGTTCGGGCGGTCAGAGGGTTGTCCTGGCGGCACAGCCAGTTGGCCAAATCAAGCCGCGTCGGTCGCGCCTCGCCGGTGTCCAACGTTCCCAAAAACGCCGGGATCGCCGGGCTGACGACGTCGCCGGAATCGTCCATCCAGTTGCCGCGGGGCAAGATCCGAATCGTTCGCGGGGTGACGCTCCGCGAGACGACGGTTTCGGGAGCCGTTTCGTACTTCGCCTTGCGACGGGTTTCCAATTCCCGAATCTGGTTTTGCAGCGACACCATCTCCTCGGATTCCGCCACGTAATAATCGGTGATCGCCTGACGCTGTTGATCCGACCGCTGGTCTTGGTCCAGGCGTAAGGCTTCGGCGACTTCGGTGGGAATTCCGCCGGCGGTGATCACGCCGCAATCGTCCCAGTGAACCAGACCGCCGAATTGGGTGAACGCCATCCCTTTGACCTTCGCCCCTTCCGCCAATCCGACTTCCTCGGCGGTGGCTTCCAGTCGCACCCACTGGCCGGTCGCGGGAAGATCCCCGCCGCGGCGATAGCCCGCATAGCTCTCTTTCTGTCGGCCATAGGTGATGTCATCGCTGCCCCAGACCTTGCGGTGCGTCCAGTCGCCGTCGTTGAGTTGCAGCATGATCGCCAAGGGAGGATTTTGGGGATCCAGATAGACCCAACAGAAAAACCGAGCGTCTTTGGTGACGACAAAGGGCTGCTTGGCGTCGTCGAACAGGTGTTGCGTCAGACCCTTGCTTTGCTGTTTTCGCGATGTCGCGCCGCGATGTACCGGTGCGTCGTCCTGGCGAACGAATCGCCAATCGCCGCTCTGATTGGCCTCCAATGAAAGCGCATCGTCGATCCAAACCGTTTCGATTTCTTGCTGGTCATCGATCCGGTCGATCACGTCGGCTTCCCACTCGTCCTGGGCCGCGATCAGCGATTGCCGCAGCGGATCGATTTCCGCTCGGAGCGCACCGATTTGGCGATCCATTTCCGCCAGTTCTGCCTGCAGCCTTTCACCGGGCACGCGGATCATCGGCGGCCGGCTCCGCGCCCCATAGACGCCGCGTTCGTCCAGGTCGGCAAAAAATGCTCCCAGCGAGTAGAAGTCGCGCGTCGTGTACGGGTCGTACTTGTGGTCGTGGCATTGGGCACAGCCCATCGTCGCGCCCATGAAGACCTGCGAAACATTTCGAACGCGGTCGGCAAAGTAGATCGCCAAATACTCTTTCGCCTGCGATCCACCTTCTTCGGTCGTTTGGTTCAGCCGGTTGTATCCCGACGCCACTTGTTGATCGAGTGTCGCATCGGGAAGCAGGTCACCGGCGAGCTGTTCGCGGACGAAACGGTCATACGGCAGGTTGTCGTTGAAGGCGTTGATCACGTAATCGCGATAAGGTGATTGAGACACATTTTGGTCGCCGTGGTAGCCGACGGTGTCGGCGTAACGCACCAGATCCAACCAATAGATCGCCATCCGTTCGCCGAAGCGTGGTGAATTCAACAGCCGGTCGACCAAATCCGCATAGGCATCAGTTGATTCATCATTGACGAATGCCTGGACTTCGTCGGCCGTCGGCGGCATGCCCGTCAAATCGAACGACAGGCGACGGATCAATGTGACCCGCTCGGCTTGCCCGGTCGGCTGGATGCCTTCGTCGGCCAGTCGTGCCGCAATCTTGTGATCGATCAACTGAGTCGCATTGCTGGACGCGACCGGTTCGGCCGATTCGATCCGGTGCATCGGTTCATAAGCCCAGTGGGCTTCGTAGGGCGCACCCTCGGCGATCCAACGGACCAGCACTTCACGCTCGGCAGCGGTCAGACTCTTGTGCGACGACGGCGGCGGCATCACCTCGTCGTCATCGGTCGAAAAAATTCGCCGAATCACTTCACTCTCATCCGGCGATCCCGGAACGATCGCTCCGGTCGATGCATCGGTGGCTTCGTCCGGCAGATCCAGTCGCAAGCCTCCCTCGACCGTTTGAGCATCCGGGCCGTGACAGGCAAAACACTTGTCACTCAGGATCGAGCGGACGTCGCGGTTGAACCGAATCGGGCGGTCCGCCGCGCGGGAAACCGTGGCTGCCATGAAAGCAGGGGCGGCGAAAACGCTGGCAGCAAGCACGTGCAGGGCGGCGATCTGAAAACGATGCATGGGGCGAGTTCGGCCAAACAGCCGAAGGTCTTGGGAGGCGAGGCGAGATCGATCGGAAGGTTACAATACTCGGGACGCTGCGACACATCCCATGGCGGGAACCACCATTTTATGCCCCACGAACTGACATCACAGGCAACAACTGGCATCTTTCACCGAATCTTTCGAACAATCGGGATTTGCTCGGCGATTGCTGCCAGTTTGCTCTGTTTTCCGCACTGGCTGCCCTGGATGATCGCCTGCTGGATCCTCTGGCACGCCGCCGCAGTCGTCAGGGGATCGCCCGGGTATTGGCCCCTGTTTGCTTGTACGCTGATCCTTGCCATTCGTCTCGTCCCGCGAACTCCGGCGATGCTGCTGTTGGCACTCACGATGGTGATGCTGGGCACGTGGCGATTCCGGTTGCGGTCACAGCCGACGCCTGCCAAGGGACTGCTCCAGACCAGTACTGTCGCGCTGTTGGTGTTGATGTGGGGATGGATGTGGGTGGAATATCGACGCAGTGCAACCTGTGATCATGACGTCGCCTTCCATCCCGGACGTCCGATCGTCTGCATCGGCGACAGTTTGACTCAGGGGATGATTCCCGATCGTGGCTATCCCGGTCAGCTGGAACAGCGGGTTCGCGTCCCGGTGATCAATCTCGGGGCGTCCGGAATCGCGACCGGCCCGGCCATCGGAATCCTGGAGCGATCGATGGTGCATCACCCACAGGCCGTCATCATCGAACTCGGCGGTCACGATTTCCTAAGGTGGCACAGTCGAGCGAGCACGAAGGCCAATCTGACGAAAATGATCAAGCTTTGCCGTGCCAACGATTGTGAACCCGTCCTGATGGAGATTCCGCGCGGCTTTATGATTGATCCCTACGCCAGTCTGGAACGGGAGCTGGCTTACGAATTCGATTTGCAGCTGATCGACGATCGCTGGCTGCGGCACATCGTCTTGATGAGTCCGGCGGCGCCGCCGGGGATGTGGTTCAAAGACGCACAGCTGAGCGACGATGGGATTCATAGCAATCCCCGAGGCAGCGGGGCGATCGCCGAGTTCGTCACCGACGCGCTCGTCGATCTCTACGGCGACGAAATTCTTAAGTAGCGTCGCACGCCGCTGGTATGCAGGCTTTAGCCCAATACCGCTAAGTTAAGCGTGGTTTCTACAGATGAGGGCCCGTAGGCTCGCGCCAAACGGCTGATATTCGTTTGATATCAGCCGGTTCGCGCCAGCGTCCGGGCCCCCTCATTCGTGTTAACTTAGCGGTATTGGGCTTTAGCCGCTGTGTTTCGCTGCTCGGGACGTCAATTGTATGACTGAGCGTTTGCGTTTCTAGCGAGACGCCACACCGCAGAGCGGTGCCACAACACAGCCCGGGGTCGCGGAGCGCACCCCGGGTTGTGTCCAAATGGGAACTGGAACCCCAGCGGGGTTCAACAAACGGCGCGATGTGATCCGGGGCGGCAAACTGCGCGAATCCGGCAAAACCTCTTGTTCAACCCCGCTGGGGTTGGCGGCCTAAGGGTGGCCGGAACTTGGGGTGCGCTAGCGCGACCCCAAGCTTTGATGTCGCACGCCGCTGGCGTGAAACCGCTACCGCGGTGGAACGAGAAATGCCTCGGTAATACCATTGACGTTCCCCGCAGCGAATACGCAAACGCCTGTGCGTGCCGATCAACGTCCGCGTTCCCAAAAAGTCGCTAGACTGAAGTCACCTGATCCCCTGGAGGTCCGTCATGCGATTGTTTCTCTCTCTCTTGTTGGTCACTGCCTGCTGGACTGGGCATCCTTGCCACGCCCAGGATTACCACTTGGTCGAACGCTCGGGCGTGATCACGGGGGACGTTTACATGCGTCCCGGGCAGATGGTGGTCAATGATGCCGATGGGCGGCAGTACCTGTTTCAACGCGACCGATCCTTCGATTCCTTTGACGGTCAGTACGCCGGCTATTGGTTGCCGCCGGTCAACCGTGTGGTCAGGTTTCCCCGTTCGGGCCGGGGGCGGTTGCTGGTTTCCGACTTGGACGACGTCTTTCCCCGTTACGTGTTTTCGCGGCGAAGCGTGCGACCGGTCGGACGTCGCGGGGGACATCATCATCACCACCGCGGGCCCGCGTTTATTCCACCGTATTTCCTGAACCCCTACGGCTATCCGACGTTCGGTTACGGATGGCAAAATTTCGGCACCACGCTCAGCATTGGTCCCTGGGGGAGTTTCGGGCCTGGGGGATTGGGTGGTGCCGTTGGCCCGGGGCGTTTCCACCGTCCCCCGCTGCAATCGATCGTCATCGAGTCGAACGTCGTTCCGCGACAACCGCTCCCGCCGGTGACGGCCAAGCTGCTCAACACGGCGAAGCGCGAAGTCCGGGTGACGGTGACCGACCGCGTCGCACCGGATCAATCCAAACAGATACCGATCGCACCGGGGACCAGTCAGCCGGTGGTCATTCAACGTGACGCCGGTGCGGACCTCGTCCGGCACGTCCTGACCTATGCCCCTGACGGATCGCAGATCACGCGCCAAGTCTCCACGCCGATTGCACCGGTGCCGCGCTACGAATTGACGGTGCATGAATGGAGGCTTCAGTCGGTGGCGATCGATCGCACCGGCAAAAGTCCCAACGTGATCGAAGACACCAATTTTCAAGGTCGGGGCTTGGGCCGATTCGAAATCCCCCCGGGCGATCAATTCACCGGAGGGACCTTGGACGTCGTCCGGACCGCCCTCCGCGCCGGCAACCAGGGCACTGTCGCGCCGTTGTTGGATGATCAAGACGACGCGCCACTGCGACCAGTCTCGTCACTCGAGCAAATGCTGTTGGAACAACGCAAAGCCAGCGGCAAGAAGTGAACGGGCAGGCTGCTCGAAGAATGGGCTGGTCAAAAAATGGGCTGGTCAAAAAATGGATTGGTCAAAAAATGGGTGGGTCAAAAAATGGGTGGGTCAAAAAATGGGTGGGTCAAAAAATGGGTGGGTCAAAAAATGGGAAACGCGGCGCCGCCGTTTGGTACGTCTTCATCTTTTGACCAACCCATTTTTTGACCTTCTTCTCTTCTCCGCTTCAACCGCGACGTGGACTTAGCCTCACGCTCCGCATGACTTATCATTCCCGGGTACGTTTTGTTCTCCCCGGAAACGTGATGCCGGCCCATTTACCCATACAGGATTGTCTTGCCGACGTTGTAGAGGCCGTTGCAGCACAACGCCCCGTTATCCTGCGCGCCCCGCCCGGTGCCGGAAAAACAACCGGCGTTCCCCCCGCCTTGATCAGCGGTGACTGGGTGGCCAACGGGCAAGTGATTCTGTTGCAACCGCGCCGGATCGCGGCACGTGCCGCGGCCCACCGACTGAGCCGCCTGGCGGGCGAAACGGTCGGCGGCACCTATGGCTATCAGGTTCGCTTCGATCGCAAGGTCTCCTCGCAAACCAAAGTCGTCGCGATGACGACCGGCATTCTGCTACGACGTTTGACCAATGACCCGCTGTTGGAAGACGTCGGCTGTGTCATCCTGGATGAATTCCACGAGCGTTCGCTGGAACTCGATTTGGCCCTGGGCATGCTTCATCGCGTTCGCACCACGCTGCGACCGGAATTGCGGCTGGTGGTGATGAGCGCCACGCTGGACACCCAGCCAGTCGAACGGCTGATGCCCGACGCGGTGGTGGTGGAAAGCCATGGGCGTGCCTTTGATGTCGACATCCGTTATGACGAATCACTTTCACGCCGGTCCACCACTCGCGACGCGATCGCCCAGGCGGTTGCCGATCGGGTTCCCGCTGCGCTGCGAAGTAGCGACGGCGATGTGTTGGTCTTCTTGCCGGGCGTCGGCGAGATCCACCGGGCGGCCGATTTGATTCAAGGCATTGCGCGTAAGGAATCACTCCAGGTTTGCAAACTGTACGGTGATTTGTCACCGAGCGACCAGGATGCCGTGCTGGCGCCGTCAGATCAACGCAAGATTGTGCTGGCGACCAACGTTGCGGAAACCTCGATCACGATTCCGGGCATCACTTGCGTCATCGACACCGGGCTGGCTCGTGTGATGCAATACGACACGTCGGTCGGTATCCCCAGTTTGCGACTGCAGCCGATTTCCAAAGCCTCCGCCGACCAGCGCGCCGGACGTGCCGGCCGCACCGCACCCGGCGTGTGCTTTCGGTTGTGGCCGCTGGCGTTGCATCGCAGTCGCCCCGATCACACGGCTGCGGAGGTCTCACAAGCCGATCTTTCGTCGGCGCTGCTGATGTTGGCATCATGGGGCGAACGTGACGTGTTCGATTTTCCGTGGGTCACACCGCCGACCGATCATGCCGTCGACGCAGCGTTCAAGCTGCTCGTTCAGTTGGGCGCGCTCGATGCGTCGCTCGCGGTCACGCCGCTGGGCAATGAAATGAATCGATTGCCGGTGCACCCGCGTCTGTCACGTCTGATGCTGGCGGCGAAACAATTTGGCTGCGTGGAAGAGGCTGCGATGGCCGCCGCCCTGTTGTCCGAGCGTGACCCGTTTGACCGATCCTCGGGATCGGAGACGCACCACGAAGGCATTCAAAGCGATTTGATCCAGCGGTTGATGCGGCTACAGCGTCACATCGGTGGCACACCCGATCCAAGCATCCATCCCGCGGGGGCGAAACAGATTCAACGCGTCGCACAGACGCTGGTCAAGACGCTTCGCGAGTCACCGCGTCACAGCGACGGGGACGATTCAATGGCGACCGAAGAAGCGATCACGCGGTCGCTGTTGGCGGCCTTTCCCGATCGGCTGGCCAAGCGTCGTGCACCGGGATCGGCTTCCGGAGTGATGGTCGGTGGGCGCGGCGTTAAGCTCGACCGATCGTCTTCGGTTCGCAGCGCTGAATGGTTCGTTTGCGTCAGCGTGGATGGAAAGGGTGAAGAATCACTGGTGCGACTTGCGTCGGCGACGGAGGAAGCGTGGTTGCCCGAAGACCTGATGGAATCCAAACGAGAGTGTTTTTTCCACCCCAGTCTGAAAGCGGTGGTGGCGCGGGACCGCAGGTACTTTTTAGATCTGCTGATTAGCGAATCAACCGCGCAGTGCAACAGCGACGATCAGACGACCGAGATGCTGTATCGTCATGCGAAGCCCCAGCTCGATTCGATTCTGCCGGGCAAAGACAAGACGCTGCAAAGTTTCCTCGCTCGGTGGCGATTTTTGAGCGAGCAATGCGATGAATCCCCGCTGCCGATGTCGGTCGACCGAGCGATCGAATCGGTGCTGCAGGACCTTTGTCGCAATCGAACCTCGTTCAACGAACTGTCACGCGCCCCCTGGCTGGATCACCTCAAGGGGCTGCTCAGTTACGAGCAATCGCAATGGTTTCAGCAGCACGCCCCAGAGTCGATGTTGGTTCCCAGCGGCAATCGAATCCGGCTGGACTATCCGCCGGGCAAACCGCCGACGCTGGCCGTTCGCATTCAAGAGATTTATGGCTGGGCGACAACGCCGCGAATCGCCGGCGGGGCGGTCCCGTTGCAATTGCATCTGCTCGGCCCCAATCGCCGTCCCCAGCAGATCACCGACGACTTAGAAAGCTTTTGGAACACAACGTACATCGAAGTCCGCAAAGAACTCAAACGCCGCTACGCCAAACACCATTGGCCCGACGACCCCGCCACCGCCGTGGCCACACCCAATGGTTTGAAGCCGAGGGCATGATGCGCGGCGATGATGATTCAATCATGGGCAATTGAGATGAATCCTACGAGCCACCTGACGACGCATTGCCATGCCCCAAGCGGACGCTTAGTTTTTTGGGGGGCGTATTCGCAGCAGTCGTCTCCCTCTTGCTGTTGGATTGGGCAACCCATTTAGATTCTCTCCCCCTGGGAGAGACGGCGTTTGCGCAGCAAGCAAACGCCAGAGAGGGCCAGCGCTACGAAAGTCTTGGCGACTTCCGCTACGATCGAATCCGTCACTGATACGATTGACTTCCCTAGGCGGCTGACGCAAATGGCGTGATTCCCCCGCCATCCCTGGTCAAACCCGTCGGCCGGCGGTTAAACTTTCAGCCACGCACCCGCCCGGGTGGTGGAATTGGCAGACACAGGGGATTTAAAATCCCCCGGCCGCTTTAGGCTGTACCGGTTCGAGTCCGGTCCCGGGTACTTTTCTCTTGTCGCGTCCGCTGCCGCACGTCGATTTTTCTGCCCACCCTATTTCTGCCATTCCGCTTTCGATCTGCCATCCCGGCGTGGTGCTACCATCGCTACGCGCGCTACAGGCGTTAACGTCAGCCTGATCGGTAGTGATTCGCAGCGAGCGAGGGAAAACCCTCGTGATTCACTTTGGAGAGGGTTTGCCCTCAGCCGTTATCGGTGATGACGAAGGTCACGTGTCGTGCGTCTGGTGCGCGTCTGTGGTGCAACGTGACTTGCGATTCACCCCTCCCCCAATCTTCAACTTCCGTGGACGCCCGGCGCGTCTTCGGCAGCGGAGCCGGCTATCACTATGAATCCCACCCAACGCACGTCTGTTCCCCATCGCCGTCGCTATTCCGAACCGCTCGAAGAACGAGTCTTGATTGATGCCGATGTGTCGGACTTTTTCGCCATGGATGGAGCCCATGATCCCCTTGAATCCAATGGGTCTGCAGCGGGGCACGGGCCGAAACAAAAACCTCGCACGGTGTCATGGTACGGCCGCATGGACAGCGGCTCGAGTGAAGTGCCGGGGCTGCATCCGCGTCAGTACGCGTTTGTCGACGTCACGGTCCAACAGCACGAGTCGCGGGTCGAGGACTTGGTCCGGAACGGGCAGCCGTTGGAGATCATCTACCTGGACCCGAAACAGAATGGCATCAAGCAGATGGCCGAAACGCTTTCGGGCGAAGCCAACTTGGATGTCGTGTATCTCATTTCCGATGGCTGGGACGGGCTCCTGCAACTCGGGGATCAAGCGATTGATCGCGCCGATCTGGCACTCGATCATGCTTCGTCGCTGCGTGCCATCGGCGCCTCGCTGGCCGCCGATGGTGACTTTCTGCTTTACGGATGTGGTCTGGTCGGTTCCACCGCCGGCCTGAACCTGATCGACGCCTTGTCTCGCTTGACCGGGGTGGAGGTCGCGGCGCTGGATGCATCGATCGGGAATGCATCACTGGACGAAAACTGGGAATTGGAGCTGCTGCGTAGCGAGTCGGTCGGACAGCATTGCATCTGTGTGTCGGCCTCCGGTACCGAGGGGCTCGCGAATCTCACACACGCGGCGCTCTCGGAGTCGACCGATCAGCAGCCGATCGGGTTGCCGGAGCAAGCCGGATTCGATCGCGGTACGTTTGGTCTCAACGTCTTGCTCGAAACCAGCTCGTGCTCACCGTGGTGCGCAGGATTTTCTCCCCACTTCGACGTGTTTCACCCACGGGGCATCCGGGTCGATGGGTTTGCGATTTACGGCGGCAACCTGTCTCCCGCTGTCGAAAGGATATTGACCGCCGCGGGTGAAATCGTGTCTGCCATCGGTGACAATCGGAGCGACACGCAACTCGTCAACGCCTCTGCGTCAGAGCAGCGATCAACTTGGCACGGCAGCCCGATCGGCTCCGGTGCCTTCGGCGTGGGTTGGGCTTTGGTGACCGGTTGACCCTGCTCGACAGACGCAACTCGCACGTTGAACACTGACACAGTACGAGTACTCTGGCAAAGTCCGAGAGTGGACGGAGCAAGAGACGCTCCTCCCGCCGATTTGAAGGAACTTGTTGGGCGAGCGACAGTCCAAGGCGATAGACTCTTCATCGGGTCGTCTGCGAACGTTTGTTGTTGATCGTCTTGTTTCTCGTTGCGGGGTCGGAAGTGGCTGGTCGAATCAATTTTCCGTGCGGTACGTGCGCGCAAACGCTGGCCGTTGATTCCTCGGCGGTTGGAAAACAGGTGCAGTGCCCCAAGTGCAAGGCACGGTCGGTCGTCCCCGCATCGACCCAGCCCGCATCGACCAGGCCCGCGGCGGGAACACGCACAGCCGCGGCACCCCGATCCGCACCATCCCGGTCCACCAACGCGGCGGCTTCCAGTGCAGCGGCATCCGAATCAACGATCGTGTCGTGCCCCCATTGCCGGACGAAGATGTCCGTCAAGCTGCTCGCCAAGCCCGCGGTGACGGCCTGTCCCCAGTGCAGGACTCAGGTGCCGCTGCCCGCCCGGTCACCCGTTCCGTCGCCGGTTCGGAAACCCGCCCAGCCGCCCGCAACGCAGCCGAGTACAACGCAGCCGAGTGCCGCGGCGGCCGTTTCGTCGCTTCCTCCAACGCCCGTCGCCGCCGACCCGTTCGATCTTGGGCAACTGGATTTGCCGCCGTCGGCGACACCGAGCGGCGGAGGCTTTACGTCCCGCTCGCCCCGGACGACATCGGGAGCGAACTCTGTAACGGTCGCGACGAGGCTGTTGGCGTGGGGTGGCAAACATAAGATGGTGACCGCGATCATCTTCTTGAACGTTGTGGCGTTCGCCTCCTCAATCCTCTTTCCGCCGCTGTTGTGGGTCTGCGCCGTCCAATTGCCTGTGGGGCTGGTGATTGTCGGAGCGACGTTTCTGCCGCGATTGCATCTTGTCGAACGCGTGTCCAAAGCGGTCGGCGGTCAAATGGCCGGTCTTGGGGCTGGCGGAGTGTTGCTGTTGATCTTGGCGGTCGGTGCGAAAGCCGGATTACGGATCGCGCGGCGAAGTAGCCGGAATGAAAACTTAGACTTTTCGGGATTCGATTCGTCCAGTTTGGGCGCCATGGCCGGGGCGCTGGTCGTCGCGGTCGGTGTCATCGCCCTGGTCATCTATTTGTGGAAGCTGATCGGCATCGTTCGCGTGATTGCGGCCGGCTATCTGTTGGAAATGTCCCTGCTACTGTCGTTGTTGATCATCGGCGGAGCGGTCAACGCGCAGCGAGACGCGGCGATGGCGCGGCGGCATGAAGAAGGGATGGCGAAGATGCAACGGCCGGACCGGGCGCCCCCGGGGTTCGCAGACCGAGGCTCCAGGATGAATACGAGGCGTCCAAGCAACATCGGCGGGCCGAATGCGTCCCAGATTCGTGTCATCGTGATGCACGGGCCGAACACCGATCTCGGCGAGGTGCGCGAGGCGTTCCTGGCGAAGGCCGGCAACCCCGACCACGAAACTCAGTCGAAAGGCCTGGCGATGACCGAGTGGATCCTTCAGGACTCGCGCAGTCCCGCCGAGCTGGCTGAGCTCGTCGACTTTGGCCGCGTGCTGAGCGTCAGCGAGTTTGGCAGGACGATCCGCGTCGGGATGCCTCGCGTGCGTCCGTAGCGAGCAGGCTTTCCGCCTGCGGCGTTGGGGCAGGCAGAAAGATGGATGGCAAAACGATACGGGGCAAAACGATAGATGGCAAAACGATAGATGGCAAAACGATTTCAGGCTGTGATCGTCTTGCCACCCATTGTTTTGCCGCTTGAACCGCTCAACGAGCGGAAAGTAGGTGGGATCGGCTCGGCTTACGGCGCCGTGACCGGTTCGGCCGTTGCGGCGGCTTCTTCGCTGTTGGGGCGAATCGCTTCGAAGTAGGTTCGCACGGTTTCGCGAACGCCCATGGGCAGCGGTTCGGAATCCAGTACGGCTTCGGCTTGGCGGCGGAAGTCGTTGTATTTGCCGGCGTAGGCGCGTGCAGCGTCTTGTTCGCCCTCGGGTGCCTGCGTGATTTCGGTTTCGCTGGGGCCTTCGCCTTGAACGCCAGTCAGCTGCTCTTCGTTGCGAGTGCTGTTGAGATTGGTCGCCTTGTCACCGAGCGGCTGGCCGCTGGAGGCGATACCGGCTTTGGTGCTGGGGCTGTTGGACTTTTTGGCGATGTTGGATTGGCATTGGCCGCGGCACTGCCCTTTGCATTCGGAGAGGCGATTGAGTTGGCAGGACATGCATTGGCCGATCTTTTTGCACTGGCCCTGTTTTTTGCACTCGCTGGCCAACTTGGACAGGCAGGCCTTGCATTCTTTCATGTTCTTGTTGCTCAGGCCTTCGGCGAGTTGCGAGATCGACTCGCTGAGTTGACCGTTCTTTCCTTGGCTGAGTTTGGCCACCATCTTTTTCAGGTTGTCGGCGACGGCGCGGCGTTGTTTGTCACCGATTTTGGACGGGTCGACCGATTCCAGTTCTTCGCTGGCCTTTTCGTAGTCTTCAGACTCCAAGGCCTTGGCGGCTTGTTGCAGTTGGTCGGAGGGTTTGATGGCGGCGGCGAGCGCTTGCATGGTGGCATCGGTCATTTCTAATTGCATCGCTTCCCGCGCTTCGGCGAGCGCTTGCTCCATTTCCGAGAGCGAAGCCATCAGGTCGTTTTCGTCGATCGATTCGGATTCCATCTCGTCGACTTTCTCGCGCAGCTCCTCGAGCAACTTCTCGATCTCGGGGTCTTCGTGCTCTTTGGCGAGTTCTTCGAGTTCGGGCAACATCGTTTCGCGAAGTGCCATCGATTGTTCGGTCGCCAGTGCGAGCACGGGGTTGGCGTCGACCTCATTGAGCCCGCCGCTGGTCAGCGCGAGGACGACCAGCATGACGGCGGCCAGGCCTGCGGCCCAACGGAGCGGCTGGTTCCAGGGCTGGATGGAAACGCACTGAGTCGCATCGACGCGATGCAGGTGCGTGTTGGCTTCTTCGATTTGAAGCCGTTTGGCGGTTTGATGGGAATCAGACGTTTCGCCGGCGGCGGAGAGGAACTCCAGCGTCGTGATCGATCGGTCTTTCAGATCAAAGTGTTCGTCGATCAGTCGCGCGGCCGCTTGGGCGCTGCGGATCCGCGTGGCACCGATCAGCAATCCGATCAGACCGCCTAACAGAGAAATGGCCAAAGCCCATCCCCAGTGCGTGGCGGGTGCTAATAAAGCGCGTGTGAGTGCAAAGACGAGTGCGGCGGCAGTGCCGATCAGCAAGCCCGACGTCACGCCTTGGGTGACCGAAGCCAGCCAGAGTCGTTTGCGAACCGAATGGGTCAGGGACTCAATGGGGCTCGTCGTCGGCGAGTGGCTGTGACGAGAACTTTGCGAATCGTTGCTCATGTCGGCCTCGAGAATCAACTCAAATGGGCGGTCGGGCGAAAAAGACTCGCTGTCTAGGGTAAGGGAGTCCCACCCGCGGGGTCAAGCATCGAAAGCGACAAAATGCCCACGGGGTTCAAGCCCGCCGCTGCCAGCGAAGTCCGCCGCTGGCAGCGCTCGGGGGCCGGCGGCACGGGTGCTGCAATCGGTTCAGCTTTCCAAATCCGTCCGACCGGGCGGCGTCGGTCGGATTCTGCGGCGATGACAGGGCGTCGCCGCGTGCCAACCGATTCGATGGTGCAACGATTGGAGCTGAATAAATGTCGATTGACGTGAAACCCTCACGCCCAAACGCCCCAATCAGGTGGGCCAAAACAGTCACTCGCCCCGAGCTGCATGAATCTAAGGAACTTTGACAGCGATTCGTCGTCCAACGTCGACGTTGGAATGTGCCGGGAAAGCCAATTCCCCGGGGTTTTTCGCACCTCAGCCACCCGGATGGGCCGGTGCTGGTTGTCTCATTTCGGCGTTCAGATCGTCACGATCGGCAGGGTCGACCACCGAAAAGTGACTGCATTGACCGTCGGAGCACGCATTTATTTGCGGGTTTTTTCGGTCGAACTATACTCGGCACTCGTTTCTCGACCGTCCTCCAGGTCGAGGGACGGCTTGTCATTTTGCCTTGTTTTATTGGGCGGTTTGTTGAACCCGAGATCGCCCGACCCACAACACGATTGTCCACCCCACCGGCCGGTTTGCCGCGGTTAGCGAAAGCTAAACGTATGCAGCGAAGCCCCCATGAAGGTCTGGTCTATGACTTCGCGTGAGCGAAAGAACTCAACGTCCAACATTGCTCCCCAGGACGTCATCGAGTCGAACATCATTGAGTCACGTTCTGCCGCATCCGCTGTTTCAGGGCGAAACAAGAAACGACGCTCGTCCAAGCCGCGTGAGTTGCGGCGACGTCGGTTGCTCGAATCGCTTGAGCCACGACAGTTGTTGGCTGGTCCGCAGCTGATCGGGATTCAGCCCAATGAAGGCGCCCTGATCACCGACGGAACCGTCCGTGATTCGTCACCGCGCGTGCTGACGTTCGGGTTTGATGAAGATCAGGTCCTGGACTCGACAACGTTTGATGGCATCCAGATCAGTCGCGCCGGAGAGGACGGACGATTGGGAACGGCCGACGACGTGGCGATCCAACGCGGCCTGGTCACGCTCGGCGACCCCAACCAGAACGAAGTGGTCGTCCGGTTTGCCGAATCGTTGCCCGATGACGACTACCGCATCGAAGTCTACGGATTCGATGACATCGGTCTGGGAATCACCGGGCTCCGCAACACCGCGGGCGAATTGTTTGTCCCCAGCGATCCCGCGCTACGCAGCGAGCGAATTGATTTCAAGCTCAGCCTCGGTGCACTGGTCGAGTCGGTGGTTCCCCAACCGGTGATCCGCGACGCCAATGGTCAGCTCCGGCAAAACCGCAATGAAATCGTCGTCTACTTCAATGAGGATCCGCTGTTTGTCGAAGACGATGACAACGGCAATCCCACGATGCGGTCGGCAGAGAACCCGCGCTTCTATCAGTTGCTGTTCACACAAGAGACGGTTCGAACGACCGATGACGAGTTGTTCTTCCCGGACGAAGTGGTCTATGACGAGGCGACCCACACGGCGCGTTTGTTCTTCAGTGAGGACATCAACACCTTGCCGTCGATTGCCGCCGGTGAATTGCACGAAGGCGGAACGTGGCGGTTGCGAATCGGCACCGCCGTGGACGACCGCGTCGATCTGATTCTGCCGCCGCGTCAGTTGTCCGTGCAACCCACCGCTGTGACCGATTTCCAGCACGAAGGGTTGCGGGTCGAATTCATCCTCAACCAGATCGGCGAGGCGGCCAGCGGGCGCGAAGTCCGATTCGAAAGCACCGGGTCGGGCGGCTTGTCGGTTTCTTTGGACGCCAACAACAACGTCGTTTTCAATTTCGGTCTTGCCGATCCCGCCGTGGATCCGCTGCCAACAGTCGACGAACTCAAAGCCGCCGTCGCGGCCACGCCTTCGGTTGCCGCCGTGCTGGCGGTTCGTTCGGAACGAAACGGCGATGTGAACGACGGTGGCGGACTGGAATTGCCGCGGAGTGTCATCGGTGCGCCCGCGCTGAAGATGACCGCCGTCGGCGACACGCTGTCGACTTCCCTGGACGTCGGTATTTTCGGACAAGACAATTCGATCACCAGCGTGGTGGTCGCCGAATCGATCGATCCGCAACCGTTCCTGATCGAACTGGCCGGCGGAAACGATGATCCCGGACACCGCGACCTTGAATTCGGCGTTGATGGACTGCGCGGTCATATCAATTCGAACTTCGGCCCCGACGCGCTCGATGGCATCACCGAGATCGCCTACAACTTTCAAGGGATTTTTGACAGCCAGGGTTCGACGGACTACTTGAACCAGATCAACGCGCGGCAAAAGACGCGAATTCGTGAGGTGTTGAACCTGTGGGCGGCCGAGCTGGGCGTCCAGTTCCGCGAAACACTGAACGAAGGCATCACGTTTGCCGTCGGTGATACCGGCAATCTGCAAGCCCGCCCCAACACCACGCTGGTGCGATCCGGCGCCATCCCTTCGGTGCTCAATGCGTCGCTGCGGATCGATCCGACGTTCGGTGAGTCGGCGATCGTGTTCAGCAATCAAGCGAACTTGAATCTGGACTTCGGCGAGGATTTCACCCGCAAAGCGACCGCGGGTGTCGGCTTCCTGCTGGGGCTCGAGCAGGCTTCCGAGCTGCCACCCCAAACCACCATGGCGCTCGATTTTCTGTTCTTGAATCAGAACATTGACACCCCGCTTGCCGGGGTCGATTTGGAACCGGTGTTCCCCAGCAACTATGACGTCCAGCACGGTCAATACCTGCACAATCCCGACAGCGTCGACATCGACCTGTATCGATTCGAAGTCAAGTTGGGTGACGACGACAAAGTGGGGACGTTGACGGCAGAATCCTTTGCCGAGCGTTTGCCCGACAGCAGCCTGTTGGACACCACGCTGTCCTTGTTCGAAGAAACGCGGGCAGCGGCGGTTTCGGATCTCGGCTTCGGTTCCTCGCTCGGCGTGACGTTTGAAGCGTTGATCACCGGGCGATCGGGCAACGGAACGGAGGTGCGATTCATTCGATCGGACCGCAATTTCGGTGACGACGAAATCCGCGTCAATCGCGTCTTTGACAGCTCGGGCAATCCGATCGCCAACGCCGTGTTGCTGGACCTGCCCCGCAAAGGCGTCTTCATCAGCACCGTGACGGCACAACAGGTCGTCGATGCGATCAACAATGACCCCTTCGCCAGCTCGATCCTGCGGGCGTCGGTCACGCTGGGTGATCCGGCCTCGGATATCAGCGTCGGCACCGCGGCTCCTTTGCCGGTCCGGCTGCAGGGTGGTGGTCTGACCAAACTGGCCCAGAACGATGATTACTTCAGCGAAGATTCTCGCATCATCGCGTCGCTCGACGAAGGCGTTTATTACGTCGGTGTCTCCGCCAGCGGCAACGATCAATACGATCCGACGATCCCCGGCAGCGGCTATGGCGGCCGCACCCAGGGCGCGTACGAGCTGCACTTGAAATTCGAGCCGTTGGTCGACGAAGTGGACGTGATCCGCGACCGAGACAGCAGCCGTGTCGGAGTTCCCGGGACGCCCTTGGACGGTGACGGTGACGGGACGCCCGGCGGCGCGAACAATTTCTGGTTCCAAACTCGGCCCGAGCACCGGATCCTCAACTTTACCGATGACGGCGACGCGGTGGTCCCCGGTCAAACGATCACGATCGTGTCCGGTACCGGCATCGTTCGGACCTACGAATTTGTCCCCAGCGGCGGTCAACCGATTCCCGGCAATGTTCCGGTCTTCTACAGCGACGGCACCGGCGGCTTCCCGACGCCCGGTGGCAACTTGGCTTCGGCGCTGGCCTCGGCGATTAATTTCCGCCAGAACGAAACGGGCGTGTCGGTCGTGCGGGTCGGCACCGGATTGGAATTCACCGGCGAGCGTCGGATCGCGTTGTCCAACGGGTTCCGTGCAGCCGTCGCGATCGGTCGCAACATCTTCGTCGACAAGACCGCCGGGCCGAACGCCGACGGCAGCTTGGAAAATCCGTTCAATAACATCGCCAATTCGGACGTCGCCAACGCGTTTGGCTCGGCAATCGAAGGCGACATCGTTCGCATCGTCGGCAACGGCGGTCTGGACGGTCTGGTGGAAACCGAAGTCGATAACTTCAGCTACCAGATCGGTCTGACCGATGTCGGCGGCCGATCGCTCGAGGACGGCCGCACGATGGACGTGCCCCGCGGTGTCACGACGATGATCGACGCCGGGGCAATCTTGAAACTCCGCGGTTCGTACATCAACGTCGGCAGCAGCACCTTACAGGTCGACCGCAGCGGCGGCGCACTGCAGGTGCTCGGTGCACCGCGGTTGGTCGGATTGAGTTTGGAAGGCGATCCGGTTTCGACGACGCTGATCAGCGATGTCGATGCGGGGCTGGAAGGTTACGATGACGGCAGCGTGATCTTCACCAGCATCCGAGATCGGATGGCCGATGCCGATGCCGCCGGGGACGACAGCCCGACCTCGAAAGCCGGTGACTGGGGCGGATTGATTTTCCGTCGCGATTTGGACCAGTTCGAAGGCCGCCGCGACCTGGAAGACGAAGGGATCTTCCTGCAACGCGTCAATCACGCCGAGATCCGATACGGCGGCAGCAGCAACGTGTTGATCGATTCGGTGCAACAGTTGGTCAACCCGATTCTGGTGATCAACCTGCGGCCGACGATCACGTTCAACGAAATCACCTTCAGCGCCGATTCGGCCATCAGTGCATCGCCGGACAGTTTCGAAGAAACTTCTTATCAGGCACCGCGGTTCCAACAGGCCGGTGAGTTCACCGCCGATTACGATCGGATCGGGCCGGAGATTTACGACAACCTGTTGGTGGAAAACACGGTCAACGGTTTGTTCGTCAGGGTCCCGACGACCGCGACGCAAACGCCCCGCGAGATGACCGTTGCGGGACGATTCGATGACATCGACGTGGTGCACGTGTTGCCGGAAAATCTGGTCATCGCCAGCAAGCCCGGTGGATCGATCACCGACGGCTTTGCACCGTCACTGGCGCTCGTCTCGGCCCGTCAGCTGCCGGGCGGATCGCTGGCGGCAGGCACCTACTTGTACAAGATGACGTTCGTCGACGATGACGGATTCGAATCGCTGGCCAGCGCCGATCAATTCAGTTTTACCGTCAGCGACGACGACAGCAGCGTGGAATTGACGGCGTTGCCGTTGATCAGTCGCGGCAACGACTATGTGTCGCGACGCCTGTATCGCGCCGAAGCGTCGGCCAATCCGGAATTCCGCCTGGTCGCGGATCTGGGCGCCAGCTCGGCATCGTTCATCGATGACCTGGCCCTGGACGCCGGCACGGAGGGTCTGGTCACCTTGGATTTGAACCGAACCGGCACCCGCGGCCGTTTGGACGGTTCGTTGGTGATGGATCCGGGCATCGTGATGAAACTCAGTGGTTCGCGGATCGAACTGCAACCCGGCGCGGTGATGCTGGCCGAGGGTGACGGCAGCAACCCGATTGTGATGACCAGTATTCGCGACGACCGATTCGGCGCCGGCGGCACGTTCGACACCAATAACGATGACGGCTCGCCTGTCTTCCAAGCTCCCAGCCACGGCGATTGGGCGGGGATTTACGCCGGCCCGACCTCCTCGATCAGCATCGACAACGGCGTCATCTCTTACGCCGGTGGCATCAGCTTGATCGAAGGCGGTGAGACGATCGGCTTCGTCCCGCTGCAGTTGCAACAAGCGGACGGACGGATCACCAACAGCCGATTCGAGTTCAACGACAGTGGCCAAGACGGTGCCGGACCGTTGGGCCGATTCGGTCGCCTTGCCGTTGCCCCCTCGACGATCTTCATCCGTGGCAGCCAACCGGTGATCGTCGGCAATACCTTCATCGACAACGACGGATCGATCATCGATATCGATGTGGATTCGCTGACCGGCGATCGGGTGATCGATATCGGACGCGAGACCGGGGCGCTCAACCGCATCAGCGAGCTGGACGACAACTTCGGGCCGATGGTTCGATTCAACCGTTACGACGACAACGATCTGCCGGGACTGGACCAAATCACCGGCATGGAAATCCGTGGCGGCACCTTGGCCACCGAAAGTGTTTGGGACGATACCGACATCGTTCACCTGGTCTTTGATTCGATCATCGTTGACAACATTCACTCCGGCGGCGGGCTGAAACTTCGCAGCCGGCCCGACGAAAGTCTGGTCGTCAAACTCGGCGACCAGGACAACCCGCTGCTGACCGAACTGAGTAGCGGTCAAGGCACGCCCAACAGCGCGACGATCGGGACGGGGTTGACCGCTTCGGGAACGCCCAACGATGCGATCGATCGTATCGGCGGCTCGATTTCGATCCTCGGTCTGCCGGATTCCCCCGTCGTCTTGACCAGTTTCCGCGACGACACGGTCGGTGCCGGATTGACCCCCGAAGGCACCCAGTTCACCGACAACAACGGCGACAAATCGAATTCACGCCCCGAAGCGAACGATTGGCGGAGCATCTTGCTGGACCAGTGGAGCAACGACCGCAACGTCGATGTGATTCCGGAATTGGAACTGGCCACCGAAGTCGCCCCCGGATTGAACGGCAGCGTTCAAAACGCGCAGGTGCTCGGTGAACTGGCCACCTCGCTGACCGCCAGCGACGAAGTGCTGCGACTGGGTTTCGAAGTCGAAGGGTTCCTCAGCAATCCCGATGACGTCGACACCTACAGTTTCACCGGCAGCCCGGGCACGGAGATCTGGGTGGACATCGACAAGACCAGCTTCACGCTCGACTCGGTGATCGAATTGCTCGATGCCAACGGCAACGTGCTGGCCCGCAGCAACGACAGCGGCGATGAAATCGCCAACGGTTCCAACGTTGAAGTCTTCGATCCGCGTCTTGAGGGGGTCACGACCTCGCTCCAAGCCCGTGATCCACAGTTCAGTAACTTCGGCGTCGGCGGGGTCTACGAAGACTTCGACACCACCAACCCGCGCGATGCCGGGATCCACTTCACCCTCACCGGCAACCCGACCAATCCGAACTCGCGGAGCACGTATTTCTTCCGCGTGCGAAGTGCCTCGATCAATCCCGATGATGCAGCGGGCGGACTGACCCGCGGTGGCTATCGATTCCAGGTGCGTTTGAGCGAAGACCAGGAATTCCCGGGAAGCGTCGTGCGTTATTCCGACATCCGCTATGCCAACCATGGCGTTCACGTCCAGGGTCTGATGGGAACCTCGCCGCTGCTCGGTGAAGCGAGTGAGAACGAGGCGGCGGACCCCTTCTTCGCCGACAACGGTCAAATCAACCCGCCGGTGTTGATCGACACGACGACCAACAGTACCGAAGTTCCCTCCCAACGGGCTCAGTATCTCGGCAACATCGTCCAGAACCGTAACAACGTGATCAGCGTTGCCGGCGAGTTGTCGACTTCGTCAGACGTCGACTTCTACCAGATCGACTTGCTCAACGACGACATCGACGCTGCGATTCGTTCGATGATCTTTGATATCGACTACGCCGCCGGATTCAACCGGCCCGATACCAACATCAGCGTCTTCTATGATCCCGATGGAGAATTCAGCGAAGCCGTCGAGCCGCGGTTGGTCCTGTTCGGCACCAACAGCAACGTGCTGGACGACCTGACCAGCCCGAACGGTGAAAACGACGGTTCGGAAAAACTCTCACGCGGTTCGATCTCGACCGGCGACCCGTTGATCGGTCCGGTCACGTTGCCCGAAGGGACCTACTACATCGCCGTCACCGGCGCCGGCGTCGAGCCGGTCGCGCTGACGTCGTCCCAGTTTGTTCGTCGCGAGCCGATCAACTCGGTGCGGCGGATCGTGGAGCAACGTTTTGATGCCGGCGAAAGCCCCAGCACCGCGGGCGGACCGGTCGTTCCGGACTTCTTCACCAACGTGGACATCGGCGCCAGCGAATTCGAATTGGCCGGCGACGGCATGTTCGGACACGGCAAACCCGGGCACTTTGACGGCACCAGTGGACCGGCGCAAAACTTCAGCCAGGTCTTCAGCGAGTTCTTTGTCGCCGGCGGTGACGCACCCGGGTTTGCGTTCGGAGGATTCGGTGCGGCTGACCTCGACGCGCTCAACTGGTCTCTCGATGACAACATCGAGATCGGCGGTGACTTCGTCTTCAACAATTCCGACAACACGTCCACCTCGATCCCGCACGTTTCGATCAACGGCTCACTCGGTGGCGATCGTTCGGACCTGTTCCAGTTCACGGTGGACACGGACAACGCACGTGTGATCCTGGACATCGATGACGGCCACAGCTTTGTCAACGATCTGGACCCCGATTCGGAAAACATCGTCTTCGTCCCCGATGCGACCAGCGTGGACACGACGATGTATCTGTTCCGCCAGGATCCGGTGACCGGTCGGTACGTCCAGGTCTTTTCCAACACCCTGTCGTCGACCCTGGATGGACGAAGCGGCAGTAACAGTGTGCTCGACCCGTTCTTCGATAGCGCCGCGTTCGGAACGCCCAATCTGTTGGCGGGCACCTACGTTGTTGCGATCGCTCAATCCCAGGTGGGTGTTTCGGTCGATGCCAACACCGGCGCGATTGTGACCGCTAACACCGATCCGTTGTTCGGCCCGCTCGACTACCGCTTGCACGTTTCGGTGGAAGACCACCTGTTGCCGCAAGGGCTGTTCGGCAACCAAACGCTGCATTACGACCGACTCAACAACACCGCCCCGGCGACGATCACCAGTCAGCCCTTCGATTTGAGCGGCTACGTCGACTTTGACCTGCCGACGTTCTACTTCAATTATCGCTTCGATCCGTTTATCGATGGATCGTTCAATTCCGATGACGCCCAGATCCGGATTTTCAGTAACGAAAACCCGACCGGTCGAGTGATCGCCAGCAACGTCAACCTGCAGGCCGACGACACCTGGTTCCAATTCCGCGAAGACATCGGTGATTTCGCCGGCGACACGGGCATCCGCGTCGAGGTGACGTACACGCCGGTCTCGGGGCAAAGTTTCGAGAACGATGGCTTGTTCTTGGATGACTTCATTATCGGATTTGCCGAACGCGGTGAAACGATCTTCAACACGCCGGGCGGCACCGATGAATTCACCGGTTTCGGAAACGGTGGTGCCGGCGAGTACCAACTCGAAACACGCCCGGCCACTCCGTATGCGGCTTCGGTAGGATTCGGAACGGTCGGACTGGTCGAGGATTTCGACACCAACGACCGTCACAACCAAGCGTTCACCCTCGTCGCTCCCGCCGGCAGCCAGATCTCCGACGGCGACACGTTTGTTCTCGGTGACGGAGCGTCGATCCAGACGTTTGAATTCACCACCACGCCGGGCACGGTTCAGTTCGGCAACACACCGGTGTTGTACGGAGTAGGCGATTCACCGGCACAAGTCGCCCAGGCGATTCGCACCGCGATCACCCAGCAAACCGGGATCGACATCGAGGCTTCCTCGGCCGCCGGACAAGACAATGAGACGATGACCGACGGTCGTTTGTCCCTGGCCGGCAGCGCCCGCGGCAGTTTCCTTGCGATCGACTCGGTCGCCGATGCCCCGCCGTTGGGCACGTCATTGGCACGAGATACGGACGGACATCTGCTGTTGCCCGCGATCCTGCACAACGGGTTCGGCGACTCGAACTATGTCCGGACTCAAGGTCAGGTGATCATTGATTCGAACAAGATTAGCGATGTCCGTGCGATCGGCGTTTGGGCCGAACCGGGCGTCCGCGACATCGATCCGGAAGACGTCCGCGACAACGACTTCTCCTTCGGTTTCCCGACCTTCCTGCCGTTGATCGACGGCAACCACCCGTTCCTGCAATACCCGCCGGTGGGAAATGCCTATCCGGGTTACGTACGCAATCTGCCGATCCTGAATGATTCGGTGCTCGGCGGTTTGGCCCCCGGAATCGTGGTGTCCAACAACACCATCGATCAGGCCGGATACTCCGGTGTGAAAGTCGATGGCGAATCCGCACCGTTTGTGCTGGATGTCTTCGACATGATCGAATTGGCCGCGTTGGACCCGAACATCGCCGGAGCGGGCAACCGAACGATTCTCGAAGGCGCCTTGCTGACCATCGATGCCGGCGGAACTCGAGTGACGTTTGAATTCGAAGAAATCGATGGCATCGGGGGACCGGTCGGTTCGGGAACCCAAGGCGGTAATGGCGTCCGCGACGGCCACGTGCCGATCTATTATCGCGAAGACACCGCCTCGGGGTACAACCGTACCAATGCAATCGATCGGGTTTCGTATTCGTCGATCGAGTTGGCCACGTCGATCATGCAGTCGATCCAGGGCAGTATCTTGGTGACCAACGGATTGGTCGAATTGGTGACGCCGACGATCGGACCGTCTCCGTACCGTCGCAACCGGGCGTTCGAGTTCTTGCAGCAAACGCCGATGAGCTTCGACAGCGCGGCGGTCTACCTGCAGGGGGCGAGCGAGGTTTATTTCCGGGGAAGCCAAAACGCGTTCACGACCACGCAGGCACCGGTCGCTGAATCGGTTCAACCCTTTGCCCGCATCGTCAACAACACGATTTACGGATCCGACGGACTGGAGAGTCAGTTCCCGGAAGCCAATGATGAATCCAACGACGTCATGGCCGACGCGATCGACACCAAGGTTGGTCCGAGCCACCGCAACGTGTACACCAGCACCGCGACGCTCGGCGACAACGTCGGACCGTTGGGGCCTGGCGGCGACGTCGACTTCTATCGCGTCAACCTGGGCCTCGGTGATCGTCTGGTGGTCGACATCGACACCGTCGCCGGCGGTGCCAACACGGCCATTCAGATCTTCAATGAACTGGGCGAACGTCAATCGTTTGATGGCGGAAGCGGCAACGCGTCGGTGATCAGCCTGACCGCGACCGCGCCGGACCACCTGGATCCCGCCTCGACCGGTTTGGCCGGCGGTCTGGTTCAAGATGTCGTCAATTCACGCGACCCCTTCGTCGACTTCTTCGCCCCCAAGAAGGGCGTTTACTACGTCGCGGTCAGCGCCGACAGCAATCTGAACTTCGATCCCAACGCCATCTCCGGTCGCACCGGTGCCACGGCGGATCTGGGCGACTACACGATCAACCTGGAAACGTACGCACCGCGTACCCACGTGATCAGTGCCGACACCGGTCGTGCGACCGGAATGGTCGGTTCGGATGTGATCGGCACCACGTTCGTGATCACTCAGGTTGCCGACCTGCCGCCGAACTTCATCGTCGGCGGGGTCACCAACGCACGGACATTTGAGTTTGTTCCGCTGGGAGCCGCTGCGCAACCCGGCAACGTTGCGATCCAGGTCGGCGATGCGAACCAGGCCGAAGACTTTTTGCCGGACATCATGCGGGCGATCAGCGACGCGATCGAACCGCGCGTGGGCAACGCGCGAGTCAACTACGGGCTCAATGCGCACCCGTTGCCCAACAACGACCACACGGCAGTCCCGGGCCCGATCGCACGTGTTCGTGCGACCGCATTGGGCGGTTACGAGAGCGACAACCAAGGCATCGTCAACACGACCCGCCGCGGGCTCGAAAACGGCGTGCTGATGACCCACCGCGACGGCATCGGCAATACCGTCGATCACGATTTCCACAGTACGATCATCTTGGACCAAGACACGATCGGTTACGGTCACGACCGCCGCACGACGGCCGGCAGCGGAACCACGGAAAACTTCGTGTTTGTCGAGAACGCCGCCAAGATCGAACTCAGCCCCGAGGCGATCGCCGCCGGGTTGCGACTCGATCCGGCACCCGGATTCGACATCGATCAAGTGATCAACGAAACCGGCATCATGGTGACCGCCGGTGCCAGCCCGGCGATCTTGAACAACGTGCTGCTGAACTTGCACGAGAGCGTGGTTGTGGAAGAGACACACAGCCCCGGGTTCAGCACCGTCGGGGGCGACCAGCAGGTCAAACCGATGGAAGTCGTGGTCGTCGGCAGCGTGTTCCAACACGACGAACCGGAAGCGCCCGTCTTTACCGATGCACCATTGGTCATCGTCGGACACACCACCGATGCCAACAAAGGTCCCAGCAACGTCAACGGCGGAACGGACGATTTCAATCTGACGAACGTCGACGACGCGGTGACCTTGGTCAATCCGGGCGGCGACAACTTCCTGCCCGCACCGTTCTCCTCGGTCATCGACAGCAACGTCGATTCGCTGCGTGAACGAAGCGCGTTGTCCAGTCTGCGTGAATCGATCGGGTTGCCGATCAGCAACGTGCTGGCACCCCGACGCGACGTCACCGGCGTCAAACGAGCCGACAACCCGTTGTATCCCAATACCGGTCAGGGTTCGTCGATCTTCGGTGACCGCGGTTCGGTCGAATTGGCCGACCTGGTCGGACCGATTGCGATCGCCGAAGCGCCTCGCGACAACGACGCCGAAGGCATCGACACCGACCCCAACGTCAGCTTCATCAACTTGGATGGCGGCGTCTATGAACAATTCCGAATCCAACTGCGTGACTCCGGTGATTCCTCCGACCCGTTCGCCGGTTCGGGAATCGACAACAACACGATTGTCGTCGCCGAAATTCCGGGCATCCGTGACCGCGGTGCGAACGTTACGCTGTTTGAAGACGATCGTTTGTTGACCGAAGGCATTCACTACACCTTCAATTATGACGAAACGAAAAATACCATCACGTTGACACCGCTGGCGGGAATCTGGAACAACCAACGGGCGTACCGGATCGAGATGAACAATCGGGACCGTACGGTTCTGATTGCCCCCACCGCCGACCAGATCAACGACGGTGACCAAATCGAAATCACCGACAGCAACGGCGGCAAGGTGGTGTTCGAGTTCGAATCCGGATTCGTGATCCAGATGCCCGAGGCGTTGACGGTCGAGGTGCCGATCGAAGGGACCAATCAGGGCGGACTGATCGATGGCGGTGTGTTCACCATCAACGACGGTGTGAACCCGGTCGTCGTCTTCGAATTCGACCTGGACGGCACGTCGTTGCCGAGCAGCATCCCGGTCACGCTGCCGACCACGCCGACTCCCACCGATTCGGCCGATCTGGATGTGTTCCGAAACACCATCGCCACAAACATCGCCGCGGCGATTGCGACCCAATCGGCGAACCTGAATGTTGATGTGCGGGTGGACGGACCACGGGTCATCATCGGCTCAGAACGGAACACCCGGGTCGACGCTGCGACCAGCGGATTGGTGACCGCCCCGCGGACGCTCGGATTGCAGGTCCCCTCGGCGGGAGCCGATGTCGGCGGCGTGCAAGCGGGGGAAACGTTTACAATCAGCAACGGCACGTTTGTGCAGGGATTCCAGTTCGTCGACGCCACCCGTCCGACGCCGGCACCCGGTTTCATCGGCATCAACGTCGACCCGCTGCCCGGACCACCGACGCTGCCGCTCGGTGCCAACGCGGTCGCCACTGCCATTCAGAATGCGATTTTGAGTTCGGCCTTGGAATTGACTCCGACGATCATCGGAACCACCGTCTATCTGGACTTGCCCGCCAGCGGTTCGGCCACTGTTCCGTCGGGGCAATTGCGTCCGGTCGGAGTCAGTCGCACACCGGCCGACGGCGATTTGATCACCTTCACCCCCAACGATGGCAGTGCGCCGGTCATCTTTGAGATCAACCGCACCGACGAGCGAGACACAAACGGCAACATCTTCGACGACGGTGTTTCCGACCAGAACCACATTCCGATCAACATCACCCGCTCGACCACCGGCAACGAGTTGGCGGCGATCGCGGCCGGCGAGATCCAGGCCCGTTCGATTCCGGGCTTGTCGTCCAACGACGTCAATCCGATCAATGGCGGCATCCTCAAGATCGGGGGACAGCCCGGATTGCTGTTGTCGGTCTCCGGCACCAGCCTGGAAGTCATCGGATCACCGGACGTGACCGGACCGTCAACGTTGCAGATCTTCGGACCGCTGTTGATGTCGGTTCCGTTCACCGCCCCCAATGATGGTGACAGCTTCACCATCCTGGACAATGGCGGAACCCCAATCAATTTCGAGTTCGATTCCAACAACATCTTGAACAATCCCAACGCGGTGCGAATCCTGTTCTCGCGGTTTGATGATCAAGACACCGTTGCCACCTCCGTCGTCAATTCGATCAACGGATCGACGGTCGGATTGACCGCCACGAACCAGGGCGGCGGCACGATCTCGCTGGGGTTGATTCCCACTGCACGCGTGGACGTGAGCAACACGTCACTGACCAGTCGCCGCGGGATCGTCAGCGATGGCGAGCGAATCACCATCACCCAAGGTGCCCTGTCGGTGACGTATGAATTCGAATCGGTCAACAACGGTGGCGGCGTGACGGGTAGCAACGTGCCGGTTCCGTTTGAACCCGGTTCGACCCAACAAGCCGTCTCGGACAGCTTGGCCGCCGCGATCACGAACAATCCGCGTGGATTGAACTTGAGTGCCGCGGTGGAATTCGACAACACGGTCAGCCCGCCGGTTCCCCGCGTCGCCCTCCGCGATCTGCCCGGCACCGTCGTCGACGTCACCGCCGCTCCGTCGCTGATTTTGACCGGCGTCCCCGGTGGTGCGATCCCGATCAGTATCTCGCCGGCCGATACCCCGTTCGACATCAAGCAAGCGATCCTTTCGGCGATCAATTCGGTCAACCAAGGCCCCGACGGCGTGGTCACGACCCTGGCCGCACAGGACCGAGGCGGTGCCACCTTGTTCGTTGAAAACGGCGTGCTGATCGACGGACCGCTGACGAATTACTTCCTGCCTGCGATTCGCGACGTCCAAGGCAACGCGTTGGAAGCGAACCGGCCGGACAACACGACACAGTTCACGATCTTGATGCCCACGGTCGGACTGGATTACGGCGATGCACCCGACCCCGTCCTCAACATTCCCGGACGCTACCCGACCCGATTGGTCAACGACGGGGCTCGCCACGTGGTGACCGATGGGTTGTACCTGGGAACGACCATCGACGCCGACCTCGACGGGCAATCGTCGGTGGGAGCTGACGGCGATGACGCGTTGACGGGTGTTTCGACCACCGGCACCCTGTTCTCGGTGACCACGGTCAACGGCTCGACGGCGGTCAATGTGAACATCGCGACGGTGGACCCGACCACACGTGACGGCGATACGATCACCATCAACACCGGTGTCCGCACTGCGACGCTGGAATTTGACCTCAACGGACGCTTCGACGAAGACCACTTCGCGATCCAACCGACCGATCCGAATTCGGTCGATTCGATCCTGCAAGCCATTGCCGACGCGATCGCCGAAAGTCCCGTGGAGCCGGCGGCGATCGATTTCGTCTCGACCAGCATCGTGATCAGCGGTGATGACGAAGACGGTGTTTCGTTCTCCAGTTATCAAAACCCCAGCGGAGTGTTTAACTCCAATGTCGTCACGCCGATCACCTTCACGGTGACCGGCAGCGGCATCCTGCAAGGCTGGATCGACTACGACGGCGACGGCGATTGGAGCGAAAGCGAAGCGATTGCCTTCTTCGATCCCGGTGCCGATCCGGACACCGCGCGGTCGCGAACGTCGCTCGCACTGACCGGTGATGGAACGCGATCGTTCACCTTTGACACGTACGTTCCCGATTCGGCGCCCGCACCGCTGTTCCCGACCTACACCACCGCGCGATTCCGGTTCTCGCGAACCGGGAACCTCTCGCCGGTCGGATTGTCACTCAGCGGTGAAGTCGAAGACTATCAGGTGCTGTTGCTCAACGGTGAGCCGCCACAGCTCAATGCCAACACCACCACGCGACGGTTCTCCGTCGATGAAGGCCAGGTCCTGCAAGCCCTGGACATCGACGGCAACCTGACCGGGACGGTGCCGTCGGATGACGGACTGTTGGTCGGCGTGTTTGATCGGGACGGCGATCCCGTGTCGATTTTGCCCGAAGACGCCACGGTCCGCGACCTGTTCACCGAAGACGGAACCTTCGCCGGCGAACTGGACCTGGACACCAATGGGACCTTCACCTTCCGACCTGAAGAAAACTTCAACGGAAGCATCTCGTTCCTCGCTCGGGTGACGGATATCAAGTCCAATCCGGAGGAGCAACTGGTCAACGATACGGCGATCACCGTGACGATCGACGTGTTGCCGGTCAATGACAAACCCTTCGCGACCGAAACCGATGTGATCACCACGGCGACGATCGACGAAGACCAAATCACGATCTTCCGCGCCGAAGACCTGATCGATCCGTTCTACGCGGCCGGACCGGATAACGAGCTGAACCAACAGCTGATCTTCCAATCGGTCTCCAGCCAGAACTTGGGCGATTCGATCTCAGCGCTGGGGGGAATCCTGGAAATTCTGCCCGACGGACGCAGTGTTCGGTACACGCCGCCGACCGATTACAACGGCGACATCCCGGATGTGTTCAACTTTGTCGTCGCGGATGTCCCCGGCGGCAACTTGATCGCCCAAGCCGCGGACAAGCCGGGCACCGTCTCGATCACGATCAACGCGGTCAACGATCCGCCGATCGCCGGTAACGATTTCTTCAACGCCGTTGAAGATCAGAATCTGGTGATCGCGATCAACGGCGGCGGTTCCATCGTCGGCATTCTGGACAATGACCGTCCCGGTCCCCAGAACGAGATCGATCCCCCGGAAAGTCAAACGATCAGTCTGCCCGAAAGTCAGTTCCCGCTGACGACTGACCGCGGTGGGATCGTTCGGTTGCAGACCAACGGACAATTGCTCTACACCCCGCCGGGATTGTACAGCGGCCCGGACGGCTTCCGTTATCGCATCGTCGATAACTTGGGTGCCGAATCGACCGGTTTGGTCTCGCTCGATGTGGGCGGTGAAAACGACGCGCCGATTTTCCAAGGTGTCGACGGACAAAAGGACGCGCAAAACGAACCGGTCGAAACGATCTCGTTGGCCGAGAGCAAACCGAATGCCCAGTCCACCGTTTACGACCTGGATACCTGGTTCACGGATCCGGAAAACGACACGCTGTCCTATCAGGTCACCAGCAGCAATCCTTCGATTGTGCAGGTGAATTTACAGGGCAGCACGTTGACGCTGACCCGTCCGGCCTTCGCGTTCGGCTCGGTCGCATTGACCGTGCGGGCCTTCGACGGCAACGTGACGACCGAGCAAGAGGTGACCGTTTCGATCATCAACGAAAATGATTCGCCCCTGGTCATCGGATCACTCGATCCGCTCGAAGGAGACGAAGACGAAATCACCCGTCGCGAACTGACGAGTGTCTTCAGTGATCCCGATGGGGATACGTTGACCTACGTCGTCGCGAGGCTCGGTTCGATCATTCGGCCCTCCGATGCTCAGATCGCCGCCCATCCGTTGATCAACTCCATCGATTTCGAGGGAGACCAAATCGTCATCACGCCCAAGGCGGATCAATTCGGTGAAGTCACGATCGAAATCGAAGCGAGCGACGGATCGTTCCGCGTCAGCGATAGCTTCACGCTGACCATCAATCCGGTCCCGGACGCGCCGGTCGCCGTCGCCGACAGCTACAACGTCGCGATCGGGTCCACCCTGAACGTGCTCAATCCGGCAAACGGATTGCTGCGAAACGACAGCGATGCCGATGGCGATCCGATTTCGGTCGACCTGGCCACCGTCACACCACCGTCGCTCGGAACGCTGAACCTCAGCGCCGACGGAACGTTCACCTACACCAGCAACGCCGGCGATGTCGGCTCGGTCGATACGTTCACCTACCGTGTCGTCGATGCCCCCGCAAGCGGATCGCCGCGGTTCAGCGAATTCCGTACCGTGACGCTGACGCTTTCACAGTCGCGTTACCAGAACCCGATCCAGGGCATGGAATCCGACGTGACGGCGGATGGAAACATCTCGCCGATCGATGCCCTGCGGGTGATCAACTTCCTGGCACGGCGGGCACCGAGTTCCGGTCAAGTCGCGGTCGCCGACATCGGTTCTGGCCCGCCGGACTTCTACGACGTCGACGGAAACGGTTTCGTCAACCCCTTCGATGCCTTGCTCGTGATCAACACGCTCGCGCAGCGGCAAAACGCAGCTCAAGGCGAAGGCGAACAGATTGGCCGAGAACTTTCGGCATCCAGCACCGTTTCCTTTGCAACGGCAAACTCGGACTTCCTGCCGACGACCAACGTCCAGCCGTCGATCGAGCGAGAGCAAGAAACGCCGACGACGGTTGCCGATTCGACCGATGCCCTGCTGACCGCCGGCATCAACATCGAACCGGTTTCGTCGCAGCAAGCAGGATCGATTCTGATCGAGAGCTTGGCCGAAACGCCCAGCGACGAAACGATCGATCACGCGATGGCCGACTTGTTGACGGAGCTGGATGACGCGTTCGAACTTTGACAACCGTGAATGCCGTGCGGCCGGTCCCCCGGTCGGCGGCGGACGGCGGGAACCGCCAACGTGGTTCTCGCCAACGCAATCGCCGGCCGTTTGTCGGTCAACAAACCCTTATTATACTAAACGTTTGCACCCCTAAGGCCTCGCTCGTGACGGCTCGCTTGCATTCCCCGACGCGACAACACCGCAATTCAATCCGCCACCGGCGCGTCCCTTTCGGCCGCGCCAGGCCCCTACACTGGAGCTCGGCCCTACCGAGCGACTGAACACTCCCTGCTGGATTTGACCGAATTTTTCGTCGGCGGCCCGGCGCCGACACCACTCGATGAAGTACTCGTCGAGCCACCTTGTTTTATCATTTTTGATTTTGGGATTCCCCGATGAGCTTTCGAAGCCTTGGTAACCGTGTCAGGAACCTCGCCGAGCGACGCCACGATCGGCAGCGCACGCAAAAGCGTTTTCAAACGCGCCGGAACCTCGTCCAGCAATTGGAAGACCGGCGGCTGCTGGCCGGACCTGAGCTGATTGCGATCCGTCCCGATTCGGGGGCACTGCTCCGCAACGGCGATACGCTGAACATCGCCCCGAGCGAGTTCAATCTGCAGTTCCGCGCCGGTGCGGATATCAACGAAAGCACGATCACGACCGATTCGGTCAAGCTGGTCCGCAGCGGTGGCGATGGGACGTTTGGCGATGGTAACGAAGTCGACGTCGCGATGGGCTACGTCGGTCTGGAAACCCCGGGGGATACCGATCCGACCAACCTGCAACGCATCGTCTTCCGGCCCTCCAGTTCGGCATCGTTCAATTCGACGGATCCGGCCGCGGCGTTGCCCGACGACACCTACCAAATCCAAGTGTTCGGCTCCGGTGCCAACGTGCTCACCAACCTCAGCGGTGAAGCATTCAACGGCGGGCTCGATGAATTCACCACCTTCCGCCTGGATCGTGGTGCCCAGGTGGTCGCGGTCGTTCCCCAACCGATCAGCTACAACCCGCTGTCCCAAGCCTCCGATGAGATCGTCGTCTACTTTGACGACCAACCCTTGGATCCGACACAGGTCATCGACCCCGCCTATTATCGACTGGTCAACACGTCCGGCTCGATGACGTCGGCTGATGATTCGACGATGCTCGCCGAAACGGTCACGTATGATTCGGACGCCAATCGCGTCACGTTGAAATTTGCGTCGGCCATCCCCGAAGGCAACTATCGGCTTGATATCGGTCAGTCCGGCGGCGACAACTCGACCCCCTCGACGGCCATCCAGGTGGGGAGCCTGAATTCCAGCAACGCGTTTGCCCAAAACGGATTCCTCGGTGACTTCGGCGGCGTCAGCGACAACGCGGCCGACGTCGACCTGTACAGTCTGCAACTTTCCGCCGGAAGCACGTTGACGGTCAAGGTTTCGCCGCAGGCAGCGGGGCTCAACACCCGTCTTCGCTTGCTGCAGTTCCCCGGCGGAACCGAAGTCGAACTCGACAACGTCACCGCCGGTCCCGACTTGGACAACCTCTTGAGTTTCCCGGTCGCGGTCTCCGGCAATTACTTCGTTGAAATCACCAGCGCTGATGGTTCGACGGGGTCGTACCTGCTCAACGCCGCGGTGACTGCCAGCCCGATTCTGGGCGACGACGACAACTCGACGTTTGACAGCGCCACCGACCTCGGCACGCTCGGATCGGCCGATCTGCGTATCACGTCAAGTATCCGTCGACAGCCGATCCCGATTCCGCCGCGGGCCGGCAGCGAAGACGAACCGGGACACCGCCAAATTCAACGGGAAGCCCACATCGGTGCCCGGGGCACACAGCCGACGGTGCCCGCGGACATTCGCACGGTCAACTACTACTTCCCCGACACGCTCGGCGTCGACACCAACGGTGATCCCTACATCAACCTGATCACCGCAAAGGAAAAACAGATCATCCGCGAGATCTTCGAGATCTACGCGCAGCTTTCGGGTTATGAATTCATCGAGTCTCCCGCCACCACCCCCGGCGGCGATCAGTTGATGATCGGTAAGGGCGACTTCCGTGCGGTCAGTCCCGGACTCGGTCCCAACGACGGCGTGGCAGGGTTGGCCAGCGGTAGCTTTGCGCTGGCAAACGGTGCCATCTACGACCAGGCCAACCGATTCTTCGGCGATGGTTTCACCACGGTGATGTTCCACGAGATCGGTCACTCCCTGGGTCTGGGACACTCGTATGACATTCCGTCCAACATGGGCGGCGGCGTGCCCAACGATGTGTTGCCCGGCGATCATGATGTCGTGCACCTGCAACGGATTGTGCCGCCCAACTCAACCGACATCGACATGTACGGCTTCACGTTGGCCCAGCCGGGACAGCTGCGGGCCGAGACGATCGCCGAGCGGTTGGCCATACCCAGCTTGCTCAACACCGCGATGTCGCTCTACCAGGAAGTCGACGGCCAGTGGGAATTGATCGCCCGCAACGACCAATATTTTGGCGCCGACTCGTTCCTGGAGTTGCATCTCGAAGCGGGCAACTACTCGATCGGAATCACCAGTACCGGTAACACCGACTACGACCCGAACGTTCCCGATTCGGGTTACGGCGGCACCACCGACGGTGCGTATGATTTGCAACTGTCTTTCCAGGCCGAACAGGATGGCGTGTTGCTCGACGCCGACGGCACCGCCTTTGACGGAGACGCCGACGGCACCCCCGGCGGTGTGTACTCGTTCTGGTTCCAATCCAACGACCCGGACACGACGATCTATGTCGGCAAGCAGAGTGACACCACGCCCGGACCCGAAGGCGACGGACGTCTGTCCAGCCCCTTTGACACGGCCCAAGCCGCCCTGCGGCAGGCAGGCAACCGTATTGTGGTGCCACTTGACGGCGCCGACTCGATCAACGACGGCGAGCGTTTCGTGATTGATGACGGCGTCAATGTGGCCACGTTCCGTTTCGGCACGTTAGGTTCCGATCCGGTCGACATCAGCGCTGCCAACACCGCGGCCGATGTGGCTGCCGCCATCCAAACGGCGATCAACAACGCCAAAACGGCCGGGCGTCTGAGCGCCTCGGTCAACGTCAGCGTGTCGACGCGGATCGTCCAATTCTCGGGCATCAACAACCTCAATATCGCGGGTTCGCCGACGTTGATCGCCACGCCCAATCCGGTCCGGATTCTGGCCAACGGCGGCGACGACCTGGACATCGCGACGGCCTTTGACAACCGTCCGTACCTGATCGGGCAGGACACCTCCGGAAACGCGCTCGATGATGGAGCGGAATTCCTGGTGCCGCAGGGCGTCAACGTGATGATCGAAGCCGGCGCCCTATTCAAGATGCGTCGAGCGAACCTGGACGCCGGTACGTCGTCGGGCAACCTCGTCCGCAGCAACTCGTCGATTCAGGTGCTGGGAACCCCCGAACAATCGGTTCTGTTCCGTTCCTATCACAACGACTCCGTCGGCGGGGATTCCGACGGCGTCGGCCCGGGCACCTCTCCCGGCGACTTCGGCGGAATTGTGTTCCGCGCCGATGCCGATTTGGATGCCAATGGCATCTATCTGAACTATGTCAACCACGCCGACATCGACAACGGCGGTGGCAATGTCTTTGTCGACGCCAACGAGTTGCCGTTCGCGCCGATCTACGTCACCGACTCGCGACCGACGATCTCGTTCAACCGCATCACCAATGCCAAGAGCCCGGCGATCTCGGCGAGCCCCGATGCGTTCGACGACTCGAACGATCGAATCGGACCGGACATCCGCGGCAACTTCCTCGCCGACAATGCGGTCAATGGTCTGTTCATTCGGGTCAAGACGTCGCTCGGTTCCACGCTCGACAAACTGACCGTTTCGGGTCGTTTCGACGACACCGACATCACACACGTGTTGAGCGAAAACCTGATCATTTCCGGCGCCGCCGGCGGTCCAACCTTGACCCCCGCGCGGCAACTGGTCGCGCGTGCGGCCGGTCGTCTGATCGTCGATCCCGGTGTGGTCGTCAAACTGGATCAATCACGGATCGAGGCCGAACGCGGTGCCGGCGCGTTGATCGCCGAAGGCACGTTGAATCGCCCCGTGATCTTCACCTCCATCGCCGATGATCGTTACGGCGGAAGCGGGACGTTCAACTCCGATCCGACCAGCGGCCCCTCGCCGGCACCCGGGGATTGGGGCGGCTTGTACTTCGGCCAATCGACCTCCGGCAGCATCGACAATGCGTTGATCGCGTACGGCGGTGGTTCGGCACCGATTGAAGGCGGCGCCGTCCCCTTCAACGCGGTCGAAATTCATCAAGCCGAAGTCCGCATTGCCAATAGCACGCTGCAGTCTAACGCCGGTGGTGGTGGCGGGGGATCGCGAAATGGCCGTGGTGCACATAGCGATGCCACGATCTATGTCCGCGGTGCCCAACCGATCATCGTGGACAACACGATCATCGACAACAGCGGACCGGCGATCAACATCAACGCCAACGCGATGCGATGGGAAACCCAGCGCGACTCGGGACGCACGACCGGGCCGATCGATCGCTACTCCCAGTTCGATGACAACAAAGGCCCGTTGGTGCGGCTCAACGAACTCGATGGCAACTCGATCAACGGGATGCTGGTCCGCGGTGAGCTGCTGACGACCGAGACCTTCTGGGAAGACACCGACATGGTCCACGTGATCTCCGGTGAAGTCATCGTCGGCAATCACCACACCTACAGCGGATTGACCCTGCAAAGCAGCAATTCGGAAAGTCTGGTCATCAAAGCGACCAACGGCTCGGCCGGTTTCACCGCCACCGGAAGCCCGCAGGAGATCATCGATCGGATCGGTGGCACCATCCATGTGTTGGGAACACCCGGGCACCCGGTGGTGCTCACCTCGCTCGCCGACGACTCGGTCGGCGCCGGGTTCACACCCAGCGGTGCGCTCAACAGCAACACCAACAACTCGGCCAATCCCACGACCGGGGCGGCCGGCCAGTGGCGTGGCTTGCTGTTCGATGAATTCAGCAACGACCGCAACGTGGCGATCGTTCGCGAAGCTGAAAACCCGATGACCAACGGCAGAGATGTCAACAGCAACGTCGTCGTCGCACAGAACTTGGGCGTGATCGCTCCGGACCAGAAAAGCGGTGACGAAAACCGTCGGCTCGGTTTCGTGGTCAAAGGCTACATCAGCCCGACCGACGCGGACGATGTCGATGTCTACAGCTTTAACGGAACCGCGGGGACGGAAGTCTGGATCGATATCGATCGCACCGACACCAACTTGGACGCCGTCGTCGAAATCATCAACGCCGCCGGTACCGTACTCGCTCGCTCGGTCCGCTCCGGCGCTGCCGATCCGGGCAACCTGAACGCCGACACGCTGATCAAGAACCCGTTGCTCGGCGGCGACCACTACACCCAGAATTTCCGTGATCCCGGTTTCCGCTACACCCTGCCCGGGACGCCTGGTCAGACCGGCACCTATTTCGTTCGCGTCCGCAGCAATCCCGCGGCGCTCGGTGATCTCACCCAGTTGCGCGGCGAAAGCCGAGGTGAGTACCAGTTGCAAATCCGGCTCGACCAGGTTCAAGAATTCCCGGGTTCGACGGTCCGTTACGCCGACATTCGTAATGCCGAAACGGGAATCGATGTGCGCGGCTTGCCCGCCCACAGCCCGCTGATCGGTGAAGCCGGCGAAACCAATGACGCGAACCAGACCTTTGATCAAGCCCAACAACTGGTCAACCTGCTGGAAACCGATCTGGCGGCGTTGGGCATCTCCGGAAATATCTCCAGCGAGACCGATGCGGATTGGTACCGCTTCCGGTTGGACCAAACCGGCGTCCAGGTGATTCCCGGCGTCAACGACAGCGCCGGCACGATCGCGGTGGTGCTGGATCTGGATTACGCCGACAAAGCGGTCCGCGCGGACACCACCGTTGCGGTCTTTAACGAAGACGGCGATCTGGTCTTTGTGGGACGCGAATCGAACGTCGAAGACGATCGTAATGCGTCTGCCGACGGCAGCATCGACGATCTGAGCCGTGGATCTTTGGGGACCAAAGACGCTTACATCGGTCCGATTCACCTGACGCCCGGTGGCGAGTTCTTTGTCGCGGTGATGAGCGATCGACTCGTACCGACCGCGCTGACCGGCGTCTTCCAAGCCAATCCGGCCAACCAGGGTAACGGTCTGGTCCGACTCGAACCGGTCAACTCGGTTTCCCGAATCGTCGAAGATCACCTCGGATTCCAAGGTTATTCGTCGCGTGGAATCGACATCGAACCGGAGACGCCGCAGGGCCTGTTCGACATCAACACGTTGACCGGCGTCGGCATGAACGTGCGGCCGTTCACGCTTCAGGATGTGGCGTTGTACGTCGCAACGGACGAACCGGAGAACGACAACAGCAATCGCAACAGCGACCACCTTTATACCGTCGATCCCTTCCAAAGCTCGCGTTGGTTGACGCGTGTCACCGATGGCGGTGGGCTCAACGGCGGCGTCAACGACGTGCAAGACGTGGTGATTCGAACCGATGGCCGAATGTATGGCTATCAACGACTCAATAACAACGCGTCCAGCGTTGGCGCGTTGGTCAACATCGATCCGGAAACCGGCAACATCACGCCGGTCGGCAACGACAACATCAACGGGCAGACCCCCACCCCGAACACGTCGTCGTATTCCAACCAGATCCAGGACAACATTTCGCGGGTCCGTCGCGCCGACCAGTTCACGACATCCGACGAAGTCGACGCGCTGACGTTCCGACGTGTCGGGACCACCGGCCCCGCCACGGCGCCGACGCCCATTTACGACGTGTATTACGCCGTCCGTGAATCGGACAACTCGTCAAAGCTGTATCTTGCGACCGAAGATGGTGACGCAAGTTTGACGGTCAATGCCCGCAATACGTACGGGGTCAAGGGCGACATTCAACCGTCCGACGTCGCCTACCAGACCTACAGCCTGACGGTGCGCGGCACGCCTCCGGCCAACGGTCCGACTCCCCAGACGACGATCCGGATCAAGTCCAAGATCGCAGGTCTGGCCGGTGCGTTCGACTTGGTCATCAACCCGTTCCGCCCCAACAACACCAACGCCGTCGTCAGCGTCGCTGGCAACACCATCACGTTGACGCTGGGCGGAACCGGTGGGCCTCCGATCACCGGCGCGCCCTCGGCTCAAGCCATCGTCGATGAAATCAACAACGACCCGGTCGCCAGCCGACTGATCACCGCCGTGATCTACAGCGGCAATGCGGACAACCGTGGCAACGGTGCGCCGGGAACGCTGGCGATCACGACCAACTCGACGTTGACGACCGCGGCCAGTGACGGCGCCAACGGACCGCTGGTCGGACGGGTCACCGGTCTGTCGTTTGCCAACTTCTTCGGCACCGGCAACCTGTACGGTGTGACCGACGCGGGCGAGTTTTTGGAGATCAATCCCTCCACCGGCGATGTGATCAATCGCGTCGATGCGACCAATGCGATCGGCGTGCCGAACCTGGAATTCCAAGGTCTCACCCTCGGTCCGCAAAACGTCGAAGGCGGGGTGTACAAGAACGTCCTGTTCGCCGTCACGACCGATGGCCAACTCGTTGCCTTTGATACCTCCGGAAACGGATTCCTGGCCTTCGAATCCGGCGGTGCGGCGCAATTGCTCACCACCGGCGCCGGTCCCGACGGTGGCTTCTTTACCCTGACGACCGACGCGGGCCTGTTTGGTCGCCAAACCACCGATCCGATCGCGGCCGACGCTCCGTCGTACCTGAGCGTCAATGAAACGCAGTCCATCAACACGACCGGCTCCGGATCCGGCGGGACCTTCTCGTTGTCGATGGTGGTCGACCAAGGCGCCGTCACCAGTCCATCGTTTGATATCGATGCCACGCAAGACTTCGTCCCCGTCCAAGACGTGTCTGGTTTCCCCACCGCTCCGTTCAATATCCAGATCGGAACGGAACAGATGCGCGTGGACTTTGTCTCCGGAAACATCTTCGGCGTCACCCGCGGGATCAACGGAACGTTTGCGACAACGCACGACGATACCGCGACGGTGTTCGAAAAACTGACGTCGTTGACCACCAGTTCTCTTTCGCTTCCGAGCAGTGATTTCCTGTCGTCTGCGATCAACGACACGACGTTGACGATTCCGGTCTTGGATGCGAGTGCGTTTCCAGCCGTACCGTTTACGATTCGCATCCAAGACGAAGAGATGCGAGTCAACTCGGTCAATACGATCGCCAACGAATTGACGGTGGACCAGCGTGGTGACAACGGCACGGCGGCCGCACACCACAGGAACTTCAGCGAAGTGCTGATCGTTTCGGATACCCTGTCCGTTCTCGATGCGACTCCCTTCCCGACATCCGGTGGATTCAATATTCGAATCGGCGGCGAAGACTTGCGGGTCACCGATGTGGTTCCCAATCCGGGTGATTTCGGCGCTCAATTCTCGGTGATTCGCGGCGCCAACGGAACGTCGCCGGCCAATCACGCGTTCGGTTCCGACCTGGCTCGCGTCGACACCACGGTGGCGATTCCCTACAACGCATCGAATTTCCAGATTCGCTCGGCGATCGCCGCACTGCCTTTCGTCGGTGGGCTCGGTAACGTGAATGTCACCGGCGGCCCGTTGAACGGTCTGGCGGTTTCGAACCCGGTCGTCGTCGAATTCATCGGCGCGTTGGCGGCCAAAGACTTGCCAGTGCTGACCGCCGACGATACCGGATTGGTCGGCGACGAGATTCAGCGGATCTCGCTCGATCCCCGGGTCAACGACGGCGATTTTGCGATGAGTTTCCTGGGCGCGTCGACGGGCCAGTTGGCTTGGAACGCGTCGGCAAGCGACGTCCAAACGGCGCTGGAGAACCTTGCCACGATCGGACCCGGAAACGTGATCGTCAGTGGAACGACCCTGGCGGTCGGGCCGCTGAGCATCCGGTTCACCGGTGATCTGCAGGACAGCAATGTGCCGCTGATCACGGTGCCCGCGGCAACCGAAAACCTGTTGCAAAACGAGATTCAACAGTTCAACGTCACCGGCGGTCCCAACGGCGGTAACTTTACGCTGGAACTCACCTCCGGACCCGTGACGGGCGTCTCGGATCCGATCGCCTGGGATGATCCGGTGGCCGCGATTCAGACGGCGTTGGAACAAGGTATTCCCGCACTGGCCGGCAACATTATCGTGACCGGAACGGGCGCGCTTCCCGGCGGCACGATCAATATCGAGTTCACCGGGGCACTGGCGAGCACCGATATCGCCCAGTTCGTTTTCAACAATGCCCTGACCGGTGGCACATCGCCGACGATCGTCGTGACGACGGTCCAGACGACCAATGCAGCGGCGCCGTCGATCGTCGAGACCCGTGCGGGGATCAATGTCGACGTGCCGATCGCTCCCGGAACCGATGGCATCTTGAGCGTCCGCGACGCGTTGATCGATCTGCCGACCTTCAACCCGGCCGACGTCATGGCCGCCGGTGTCTTGAATCCGCCAGGAAACGGCGTCCTGTTGAACTTCGTCGGACAGTATGCGGGCGTCGATCTTTCACTGCTGGAAATCGACAACTCGTTGAACTTGCCCTCGACCAATGCGAGTATCAGCTTGCAGGCCGCTGTCGGATCCGGAGTCGCCGGTAGCTTCATTATGGACGTTTCCGGACTCAATGGATTTGGCGCCGACGCGATCGGATTGGCGTTCTCGCCGCTGGACTTCAACCTCTGGCACCCGACCTCGCTCCGCGCCACCGACGACGGACACGGGATCAACGAAGCCGAAGATGACACTCGGGTGCCCAGTGACATTAGCGAGGCCTACAACACGCCGGGAAGCTTCCGGAACTTTGACCAAGACGAAGGCGGCGTGAGCTACCAGTTCGGTCTGGAACAATGGGTCCTGAACCAAAACTCGGACTCCGAGCACTACCTGCAATACCTGCCGGGCGTCAACGCCCAGTACGGCATCCTGACGACCGCGTTCCACGCCGACTTGAGCAGCAACCCGGCCATCGTGGGCGACTTTGGCAGCGGCGTCCAAGGGTCTTACAACCTGCCCGGGGGCGGTTATGGAACGCTGGAAACCGGCGAGTTCGATTTGAACGGTTCGGTTCGGGCCGATCGCCCCACGCTGTACTTCAGCTACTTCTTGGAAACCGAGGGACACGACGGTTCCGACATCGATTCCGATGGCGACGATCCGTTCCGCGACAGCGCCCGCGTCTTCATCTCGGCCGATGGTGGTGCGACCTGGGATCTGGTCGCATCGAACAACTCGCAACTCAGTGTCGCCGATCCGACCGATTTCGGCGGAACCGCTGAACTGCCCGGATTCCTCTCCCACCTGTCCGACGCCGGGCTCAATAGCGCGACGCCGCGGCCGCAGAGCCAACAGATCGTTCAAGAGTTGTTTGACAATACCGGCCAGTGGCGACAAGCCCGCGTGGATTTGTCCCAGTACGCCGGTCTTACTGGATTGAAACTGCGGCTCGATTTCAGCTCGGCCGGTTCGGTCAACGACTCCACGCTCGGCCGCATCGACAACGAATACAATCCCGCCGCCGCGACCGATGTCGCTCCGTTCGGCGAATACGTCAGCACGACCAACAACGCGCGGTCGATTCGATCGCTCGACAACCAACATCAAGGGTTCTTTGTCGACGACTTTATCATCGGATACGCCGAACGCGGTGAAATGGTCACCGGCACCAACGGTGACGTGGGGCTGACGAACCTGTTCGCCGGCACCAGCCGCACCCGTGATTTGGATCCGGAGCAGTTCCCGGACATCGTCAACGGACCGTATCAGTTGGAGATTCGCCGGACGGACGAGCACGTGGTGCTGACCCCGGTCGGCCCCGTCGTCGGTGCGATTTTTGACACCAACGACCGTCACGTGGATGAAGCAAGCGAGACGGCCTTCCTGTCCTTCGAACCCGCCACGTTTGTTCCCAGCTTGTTGCCCCAAGACACCACGGTGTTGGGCGGATTCACCGCTTCGGAAATCTCGCCATGGTCGGTCACCGACGTTAATCCCAGCACCGGCATCAATAGTCTGCAATCCGGCCCGGTCGGAACCAATCGCGTCTCGATCTTCGAGGTCACGCGAGCCGAATTGGGATCGCTTTCCGACACCGCCGGTGTGATCCGTTTCTCCTACGACGTCAACTCGGCGCTCGAAACACACGGGTTGCGATTCTTGATCGATGGCGTTCCGCAGCGATTGGTCAGCGACTCGGGCGAAGAGCCGATTCTCGATCCGACGCTGGCCTCCGGTGTGACCGGTTACGTCACGGCCGAATTCACGTTCGGTTCGGGCAATCCGACCTTCACATGGGTGTACGACTTTACCGACACCGCACCGCCGCAGGGCGACAACCGTGCTTTCATCGATAATGTCCAATTGCTGCAGGGCGGTACGGGGTTGCTGGCCGATCGCAACCGCGAACGCGCTCAAGGCAACCTGATTCTCGATTCGAATTTCATCAGCAACTCGTCCATTCTTGGCATCAACGTCGAGCCGGGAACAACGGAAGCCGGTGGCAGCGTTCCGCATCCGGGATCGACGATCAACTTCCCACAGTTGAACACCCAGCGACTGGTTCCCGGCGTCGTGATCCAAAACAACGTGATCTCTGGATCGTCCGGTATCCGTTTCGCCGGTGAGACGACCGCGGTCCCGCAGCGTCCGAATCCCTTCGGTCGGCTGATCAACAACACGCTGGTCGGATCCGGACGCACGGGTACCGGGATCGAAATTGTGGGACTGGCCAGCCCCACATTGATGAACAACTTGATCACGGATTTCAATCGAGGAATCACCGACGGCGGAACCGGAACCGTCATCCGTTCAAACTTCTTCCAGAACAACGCCAACAACGGCAACACGGGCAGCGGCGCGCTGACCGCACCGCCGACCGCACCGCTGTTCTTGGATGCCGCAAGCGGCAATTACTACCTGGACAGTTCGTCGGCGGCCGTCGACAGTTCGCAGAACACCGAGCAAGATCGCCAAAACTATCTGACGTTCAAAACGGAGCTTGGCATCCCGGCGTCTCCGATCAATGCACCGCTGCGTGACGCGTTCGGTCAACTCCGCGTCGACCCCAATGCATCGGCGTTGGGTGATCGCGGAGCGTTGGAAGACACCGATGTCGATGCACCGTACGCGGTGATTTTGAACCCGGTCGATAATGATTCCGAAGGCAACGATCGCGATCCGAGCAACACGGTGATTTGGGTGACCGATCCGCTGTTGGAAAACTTCACGATCTTCCTGGGTGACGGCCGCGATCCGAATTCACCGTTCGAAGGCACCGGGGTGGACGGATTGACCGTCGATGATCCCAACGACGATGCGATCTCGGACCAGGCGATTGAGATCACCCAGAATGGGATTCCGCTGGTCCAGGGCGTCGACTACGTCGTCGGCTATAACGAACTCAGCGGCATCCTGCGTCTGACACCATTGTCGACGCTTTGGGAACCGTCCAGCGTGTACATCATCAACTTGGACAACTCACTGATCGCCGACCGGGCCGGCAACCTGCTGCGATCGAACCAACGCAACGGTGACACCCGATTCACGATCATCATTCCCGACGTGGAAATCGATTTCGGTGACGCTCCGGACACCTATCGCACGCTGCTGGCCAGTGACGGGCCACGACATGTCATCGCCGAAAGTGGGATGCCGATTCTCGGCGGCGTGATCGACGGCGACGACGACGGCAACCCGTCGGTCGGTGCGGTGGGCGATGACTTCACCGGAACCGGTGGCGATGACGACGGTCTGGCCGTCGGATCGTTCCAGGGGACGTCGTTGACCGCCGGGCTGATCCTGGCCGACGGCACCGTTTCACCGACATCCGATTCGGCCGACGTGATCGCGTTCCTGGATCGCAACGATCGCGCCGGTGCCGTCCTGCCGATCACTGTGACCGGCAGCGGTAAACTGGACATTTGGGTCGACCTGAACATCGACGGCGACTTCTTGGATCAAGGCGAAAAACTGATCTCCGGGCTGGACGTCGTCGATGGCGTCAATCAGGTCCGCGTCTTCACCCCGGCCAACGCCAAGACGGGCCTGACCTACGCCCGCGTGCGGATTTCCACAGCCGGCAGTTTTGATCCGTTCGGATTGGCGATCGGCGGCGAAGTCGAGGACTACCAAGTCAATATCGTCGATATCGCCGAACCGTTGCCCGACCACGATGCTTACACCGTCGACGAAGACGACGTTCTGGTCGTCGACGGAACCTCCGGCAGCCAGGCGTCGTTGATGGCCAATGACAGTCTGCCGGCCGACGAGTTCGTCCACAGTCTGGTCGTCATCGACCTGCCGCTGGTTGCCGGCACGACCGACACCTATCGCACAACCAACGGCACCGTGCGGCTGGACGATGCCGCACTGGGCTTGTTCACCTACACGCCCGACTCGGATTATCACGGACCCGATTCGTTCCGCTATCGCGTCAGCAAACAACGCAACGACGGCCCCGAAGCCGACGCCAATGCGGTGTTCGCCACCGTCAACATCGACGTCGCGCCGATCAACGATGCCCCGCTGGCGGTCGATGCGAACCTGGTGGCGCTAGAGTTCCAGCCCGGTCAGTCGCCCGCCGATCAGCCCCAGGAATTCCTGGCCTCGGAATTGCTGGTCGGTGCGATCGCCGATGACGACATCATGATCCCCAGCTCTCCATGGGACGAATCCAATCAAATCGCCTCGCTGCGGGTGATCTCGATCACCGTCGGCGGTGTCACGATCGACGCGAATAATCAGGCGGCAATCGGAACCACTCCGCAGTTCGGGACGGTCTGGGCAGACTTCACCACCGAACCTGCCGATCCGAACGATCCGACCACCTTCGAGCGGACCTTTATCACCAAGATCTACTATCAAGGTGCCGACTACTTCAATAGCGACAACCTGCGGGACGCTGCCGATCCCCGTATCTTGGATACGTTCTCGTTCACCATCCAAGACGATGGGCGGTCGCTCGATCTGAATGGCAATCCTGTTGCCGGGACACCGCTGACCGATGATGCCGATGCGAACATCCTGGTCGCACCACGCAATAGCGATCCGGTGTTGTCGTCTGACTTGATCTCGCCAGCCAACGATGCCTACCGCAACTTCTATCTGGACCAGAACCTGCAGTTCCCGGTCCCGACCGAAGATACCCAGTTGATCATTCCAGCCGCCTTCCTGCTTGGCAATGACGTGCCCGGACCGGCTGTGACGACTGATCCTCTCGACCCGTTCGTCGCGGCCGATGAAGTCCTCGGCGTCAACGGCAACGACGGGGCATTGGAAATCATCTCGGTTTCGATGGACCCGCGATTCGGTACCGTTGAGGTCGATCCGAACACGGGCGATGTCCTGTTCACGCCGGCCGATGACATTTACGGTCAGGTCGAGTTCACCTATCAAGTTCAGGACATGGGCGTCGACGAAGAACTCGACGGCACCCGCAACGTGGTCCCGCGAACGGCCACGATCACCAGCACGATCTTTATCGAGCCGGTCAATGATGCCCCGGTCGCCTACGATCGTGCACTCGGTATGACCGAAGCGATCGAACCGGCGGGACCGAACCTGCTGACGTTCACCGCCGCCGACTTGCTCAACGGTGTCAGCCCGATTACCGACTCGCCGATCACCACCACCGTGGATTCGATCACCTTGGTCGACGGCAATGCATTGGTTGACGGGCAAACGCTGGTCATCACCGACGCAACCGGTCAACCGACGGTGGTCGAACTGGGCACGTCTGCGACCGCCTCGATCGGCACCGATTTGTTGCTGACCTATTCGGTGTCGGAGCTGGCCGATGATCTGGCCACCCGTCTCGCCACGCTGCTGGCCAACGCCGGACTGACGGGAACCGCTGCGGGACCGACGGTCACGCTGACCGGAACCACGTCGATCGCCGTGACGGAATTGCCCAACGTGCCGGGTGATTTCGATGTGAATTTGGGAACACCGTACGACGAGAGCGAGCAAACGCTTCGCATCGTGTCGTTCACGACACCGGCCGGAAATGTGACGATCGCCAGCGGCTTCACCGGAACCGAAACACTGGCGACACCCGAAGGCGGGCTGTTGACGTTGAACTTCGTCAACGGAGCCTTCACCGACGGGACGTACCAGCCGGCGGACGACTACAACCGATTGCAGCCGTTCCAACCGTCTGACCAGTTCACCTACGGTATCTCCGACGACGGCCGAACGACGTTGCCGATCGCCCAAACCGTGCTCGGGTTGCCGGAGCAGACGAGCATCCAGGAAGCGACGGTCACGATCACGGTCGAGCCGGCGAACGATTTCCCGTTCATCGAGAATGTCGATTCGATCGATGTGCCGGAAGATCCGACGCCGGCCGAGGCGACGATCAACAACGTGTTCACCACCGTCCTGCCCGGACCGCAGACCGCCGAAGACGAATTGCAAGACCAGGGACGTCCGACGGTCGATCGTCTGACCGGCATCCAGGTGACCGATCCTCGCGGCGTGATGGCCGATCTGCCGATCGTCACCGCCAGCGGTGGATTGACGGTGTTCCCCAACGCGAATCTGGTCGGCGAAGTGATCTATGTGTTCACGTTCACCGACGACCACCCGACGGATGCGAAATCGACCGATGTGACCGTGACCGTCAACGTCCGTCCGGTCAACGACCCGCCGCAGTTCAATCCGGACGTCACCGGTACCTCTGACAACAACGGTGCCGATGACCAGTACACGGTCGCCGAGGTGATTGATCCGAACACCAATCAAATCATTGACGGCACGATCACGTACACGTTGAAGGAGGACAACACGCAGGCCTTCGGTGACGTCGATACGCCGTTCTTCATTCCGCTTCGTCGGGATCCAGGCGTCAGCGGCTACAACCGCGTCGGCTTGCTGGACGTCTTCGTGGTCGGACCGGACAACGAAGCCGATCCGAACATCGAGGGCGGTAATCAAACCCTGTCGCTCGACCAGATTCCGACCCGCACCGATCTGGGCGGAACGCTGACCCTCGGAGTCGATTCGTTCGGCAATCCCGGAGTGTTCTATGACCCACCGGTCAATTACAACGCCAACATCGGTCCGGTCGACTCGTTCTCCTACACGGTGATCGATGACGGAACGACGCACGATGGCAGCGGTTTCACAGCCAATCCGCGTACCGCCGCCAACTTCGTGCAGTTCGTCCTCAATCCGGTCAATGACCGGCCGCAATTTGAGGTCAACCTGTTGCCCGTCACCCTCGGTGATCCCAACAGCCCGCTGCGGAGCATCGAAGTCATCGAAGATAGTGCCCCGATCACGTTTGATAACTTTGCCTTCGACATCGAATCGGCTCCCCCCTCGACGGCGTTTGACGAAGTCGATGTGATCAACGGTCAAACCGTTCAGTTCACCGTCTCGCCGCTGTCCTTCGACTCAAGCGTGGCGGGCGACTATTTCTCGACGCCCCCGCAAATCACACCGACCGGCGTGATGACGTTCCAGCCGGCAGCGAATGTGTTCGGCAGCTTTGACTTTGAGATCGTGTTGGTCGATAACGGAGCCGACGATCTGGCACGAGGCGATTTGAACAAGTCGAATCCGGTCACGATCACCATCGATGTCCTGCCTCAGAATGATCCTCCGGTGGTCCGCACCGATGTCGATCCGCTGGAATTCTCGATCAATGAAGACGGATCGCTGGACATCTTCAACGTCGGCGTCGGCAATGACCGAGGTCTGTTGGATGTGTTTGCCGTGGGGCCGGCCAATGAGGGGCAAGACTTGACGCCCGGCGGCAATCAAACGCTGGATTTAAAGGAGCCGACGCCGCTTCAGACCTCGCGTGGTGGCTCGATCACTCAAATTCGTGATGGGGGTGGTGCCTTGATCGGCCTGCGTTACACGCCCCGTCCGAACTTCGTCGGAACCGATTCCTTCATTTACACCGTGACCGATGACGGGACGACGGTGGACTTCGGGACCGGCGGCGTCGAACGATTTGATCCCCAGATCGCAGCCAACTCGGTGTTGATTCACGTGACGCCGGTCAACAACACGCCGCAATACAGCGGACCGGTCAGCGTGATCGTCGATGAGGATGCCGGTGCCGTGACGATCGACGACTGGGCGGTCAACGTTCTGCCCGGTCCGCGAACGGCGCTCGATGAAATCAACAGCCAAGACGTGTTCTTTACCGTCACCCAGATCGCCGGTGATCCCAACCTGTTTGCTTCGGCACCGGTCGCGGTCGTCGATGGCGACACGGACACCGCCAAGCTGCTGTTCGAGCCCGCCGGTGACGCCAACGGCATCGCCAGTTTCGAAGTCGTCTTGACCGACGTGCCGACCGATGGGACTCCGGCGGCGTCGACGGCCCCGCGGACCTTCACGCTGAGGGTCAATCCGGTCAACGATCCGCCGACATTCGATCGCGTCGCCAATCCGATCACCGTCGACGAGGACAGCGGCCCGTACTCCCAACCGTGGGCTTCCAACATCAGCCCCGGACCGGCCGATGAAGTGTCTCAAACGGTTCGCTTTGAAGTTACCACTCCAGTCGGCGCGGAAGGCCTGTTCCAACAACTGCCGGCCATCAGCGACGACGGCACCCTGCGGTTCATTCCGGCGGCCAACGCCAACGGTTCGGTCGACTTGTCCGTCAGGGCGATCGATTCGCTGGGTGGAGCGAGCCCTCAAGAGTTGCTGCGGTTGGAGATCACGGCGGTCAATGATCGACCCGTGGCGGTCACCGACAGCGTGACGGCCAGCGAAGACGCCGTGCTGACGCTGACGGCGGAGCAATTGGTGAGCAATGACATCGATCCCGATATCGACAACCCCTTCGATACGCTGACGATCGTGATGCCCGCCGACAGCTTCTCTCTCAGCGGAGCCCGGGTCCAATACAATCAGGCAACCGGGGTCATCACCTACGACCCGTCGACCTCGATTGCCTTGCAAGCCTTGACGCAGGGCAGCACCGGTGTGGACGCTTTCAACTACCGCGTGGTCGATTCCCAGGGGGCGCTGAGCAACATCGTCTCCGTGGCGGTGACGGTCAACGGTGTCAATGACGCGCCGATCGCTCGGCCGGATAACCCGACGCTCAATCCGACTGGACCAACGGTCATCGAGGTGCTGGCCAACGATTCGGACGTGGACGGCACCTTGAATCCCGCCTCGATCGAAATCACCCTGCAACCGGCATTCGGTTCGTTGTCGATCAGCGACCAGGGCGTCATCACCTTCACCGCGTCGCCAAGCTTCGCTCTGGAAGACGTGTTCCGCTATCGCGTGGCCGACAATATCGGCCAGTTCAGTGCCGAAGCGTTGGTGACCATCTCGGCCAATGCCGCTCCGATCGCTCGCACCGATCAGGTGGCGACGTTCCTCAATGAAACGATCGTGATCGACGTGTCTGCCAATGACCAAGATCCAGATGCTGAAGCCGGGGAGCCCAACCGCGGACTCGATCTGACATCGATTCAAATCGTTGACAGTCCGTTTAGCGGCGACGTCGTGCCGCTCGGCGACGGCACCATTCGCTACATCCCCGCCGATGGATTCCTCGGGATCGATCGCTTTACCTACACGATCGCCGATACCACTGGACGTGTCAGTAGCCCCGGTACGGTGCGGGTGCAAGTGATCGGAAGCCGATTGCAGAACCCCAACCTGAACCCCGACGTGAACGACGATGGTGATATTTCGCCGATCGACGCGCTGTTGGTGATCAACCGACTGGCCCGTTCGGGCGCGTCGGAAATCCCTGTCGAGGACAGCGATTTCGGACCTCCGTACTTTGACGTCAATGGCGACAAAGTGATCACGCCGCTCGATGCCCTGGCGGTGATCAATGAATTGGCCCGTCGCCAAGCCGTTAGCGGTCAAGGGGAAGGGTTCGAAGGCGAGCAAGTCGGATTCATCGACCATTCGGAGGACGCGCCCGCCGCACTCGTCAGTGACGTGATCGACTTGATCGCATTTGATGACGACGACGACGAGGACGACCGGATCGATGCCCTCGATGCCGCCTTCGGTGATCTGATCTAGTCGGAACAAGAAGTGGGATAGGCTTCCCGCCTGTCACGGCAAAAACGTGCCGCCGGTTAGGCGGCGCGGCTCAGCGCACGAATGGTCTGCAGTTGCTCGATTCGCCACAGCAAGGCTTCTCGCTCGCGCGCATGTTGGCTGATGCAGCGGGACAATTCGTTGCTCAACCGTTTCACCTCTTCGACGGGGCTTTCCTGCATCGACCAATCCGCCAGTTGCGACTGCAACGTGCGGATCTGCTCGCCCGATGCGTCATCCCGCTGTTTCAGTGAGTCCCGCTCGGCGATCCGTTCCCGAAGCTGCTGCTGCAGACTCTCGATCGTTTGCTGTTGGGCCAATTGGGCTTGATGATGACGCTCGCGGAGGGTGACCTGGTTCTGCTCCAACTCGGTCACCTGAGCTTGCCACTTGGCCGCCAGCTCGGCTTCCAGGTCTGACCGGAACGTCTCGACATCGTGTTGCTGTCGCGTTTGCTCGAGCTGTTCCAATTGTTGCGATTGTTGCTCCAGCTTCTCGGTCAGTTGCGCGATCGTGTGTTGGGCGGTGGCCATTCGATCGGCGGACTCGGCCAGTTGAGACCGCCGCTCGGCCAGATCCGCTCGCAGTTGCACGTTTTCTTGTTGGTGATCGGATGCGTCCTGACGCAATTCGCTCAGCGTGGCTTCGAGCAATTCGATCCGATCGGCCTTCGTGGCGGACGTCCGTTCCACATCGGCCAGCCGCGTGTGGAGCTGATCAATGGTTTGCTGCAGACGATCGTTTTCTGTCGACGAGACGGCGACCGCTCGTTGACTGGCCGCGAGGGCATGTTCAAGTTCAGCGACTTTTGCCTGATCGCTGGCGCTGAGCTGCGACTCGCTGTGTTGTGATTGCTTTTGCCGCTCTAGCTCCGCCTCCAGTCGCTGCAGTTCCACCGCGTATTGTTGTTCGGCTTCGTTGGCCCGCAACAGCGCGTTGGCGTCCGCTGCTCGGGCGGCGGAATGGATCTCGCGCAGCTGGTGATCCCGTTCCAACAGCATCGACTCCGCCCGATCGGCACGCTGATTGGCATCGGCAAGTTCGGTCTGCACCATCGTGATCTCTTTCGACAGATCACCGACGCGATGCCTCAGCTGGTCATTCTGGCTGACCAGACCGTTGTTTTCGCGCCGCGTTTGTTCCAACTGTCGTTGCGCGTCGGCGGCGAGTCGCTTGGTCGCATCGATCTCTTGATCCTTAGCAAACAAGGACGCGTCGAAGCCATCTGACTTGGCGTTCAAACTCGCGACGGTCTCGATCAGCGACGTTTTCTCTTCCGAGACCGCTGTCAGTCGCGCGGTGGTCTCCTGAAGTTGACTGCGGAGCATCTCGATGGCGCGCTGGGATTCTTGCCGATCAGAGGAAGATTCGACAAGCACTGCCTCAAGCTCGGTCTGCAACTGCCGAATTTCCGATTCCCGCTCGTCGGCCAGATGATCCAGGTCGGCGTTGATCAGCTCCACCATTTCGTGGTCGGTTTGCAAGATCCCGACGGTCGCTTCCAGCGTTTCGAGTTCGTCTTCGCAGACCGCGAACGCTTCGGAGGTTTTGGAACGAAATCGGGCGAACTCGTCGACCAGTTGCGTGTACCGGAGACGTTCTCGTTCGTGCTCGCTTTCGTACCATTCGCTCAGCTGGACAGCTTGTTCTTGAGCGGTTTTCCAATGTTCCAGGATCTCGTCCTGGTCATCCATCTGCTGTTGCAGGGCTTTGATCGTCGCGAGCTTGTCCGCGATCGCTGCGTTGTGCCGGCTGACGATGGAGTCGTGGGCGCGTTTGAGCGATTCTTGTTCGGCCGACGCCGCCACCGCGACGTGCTTCAGTTCATGTTTCAACGTCGCAACGTGCCGGTTGATCGCTTGGGCGGCGCTGCGAGCTTCGGCAAGTTGTTGATGGACCGCCGCGATTTCTTGCTCGTGGTTGTCCTGTTCGCTCCGCGTTTCATGTTGCAACACTGCGAGCTGTTGTTGCAGCGTTTCGATTTTCCCCACCAAGAACTGTTTTTGTTGCGCGAACGCTTGTTCGGCCCGTCGTCGGATTTCGGCGGCTTGCCGGTTGTTGGCAGCATGAGTGGACGCGAGCAGCTGACGCAGACGCGCGATCTCGGCATGGTACAAACGGAAATCGGCCGCCGGCCAACTGGGCAAACCAAGCCTTGCCGCGTCATGCATCACGTCGGGGGGCATGCCGACCGGATGTGTGTCGTAGGCCTGCGGAGCGGTGGTGAAATGGGTGCGCCGGCGATCGTCCATCAATTGATCCCATCCCTGGGAAAGTGTTTCGCGCCGCGAGATCGAAAGAGCCGTGTCGACGTACACACCCGCGGTTTCATTGCGCGTGAAACATACGTCAGCCCGCCGGCTCAGTGGAAGGTCAGTTTCACGGCACCGATTGATAGCAACCAGCGAGATCCATTGCTCTTCCCTTCGCTACGCTCGACGCTCCCAGGTGGCATTGGTGTCTACACATCTTGCGTCACCCTCCCGTGTGCGGGAGGGTTGAACGGAGCGAGGGGCATGGGCACCAAGTTAGGAAGCAACCCTCCCGTGTGCGGGAGGGTCGAGCGGAGCGAGGGGAGGGCTTCCGGCATTGATGCTCCATCGT
>NZ_NTFY01000041.1 GCF_002289565.1 Rhodopirellula sp. SM50
CCGCTGGAGGCCGAAATAGCTGGCTAAGCCTTTTTCGTAGAACATTTTCAAATTCCTATTCCAAACCGGTTTATCCCGGCGCACCTGCCACTCCATCATTCTGCCACTCCATCATTCTGCCCCCATCGTTTTGCCCCCATCGTTTTGCCTCCCCAACCATGAACCGAACTGCCATCACCTGTCTCCTGCTCACCCTCAACATCGGGTTCGCGTCGACACTCCTCGCCCAGGGCGTCACCCCCGCGCGGCAAGCCCACGCCCACAACGACTACTTGCACGACCGTCCGTTGCTGGACGCCTTGGACAACGGGTTTTGTAGCGTTGAAGCGGACATCTATTTGATCGATGGCGAGCTATTGGTCGCGCATGACTTGGACAAAACGTCGCCCGAGCGGACGCTGCAAAGCCTCTACCTTGATCCGCTCCGCAAACGCATTCAACAATCCGGTGGCAGCGTCTACGGCGACGGAAAAACGGTGACATTGTTGATTGACATAAAATCCGAAGGGGAATCAACCTATCGAGCCTTGGACGCTGTTTTGTCCGGCTATCAAGACATCTTGACCCACGTCGACGAACAGGGCGTCCACTCCGGCGCCGTCACCGCGATCATCAGTGGCAACCGTGCGGTCAAAGAGATTCAGGCCGACCCGACACGTTACGCCGGAATCGACGGCCGGCTTTCAGACCTGGACAGCGACCTCTCACCAGACCTCTTGCCGTTGATCAGCGATCACTGGGGACGCAACTTCCAATGGCGCGGTGACGGAGAAATGCCGCAGGCGGATCGCGAAAAATTGAAACGTGTGCTCCAGCAAGCTCACGCCGACCGACGCCGCGTGCGTTTCTGGGCGACACCTGACAAGCCAACCGTTTGGGCGGCCCTGGCCGAAGCGGGCGTTGACCTGATCAACACCGACGACCTGGTCGGGCTGGGCGAATTCCTGCGGTCACGATGACGCTTTGAGTACCGCACGTGATCGCGGCGGATCGGATAGACTGCAGCCCCCGTATCCCCGTGTCTCCCCGCGCACTTGACTGCTCCCCATGCGAACCATGCTGGCCTTGCTTTTGTCCGTTCTCGGATCGATCGTTCACGCACAAGACGCTCCACCACCGAAGCATCATGTTGCCGATCCGGCCGATGCCTCGATCACGATCTCCACGGCCCGGGATCCGATCCGGTTGACCCATGGTCCGATGCTGGGCCAGCCCACCGCGACGTCGATGCGGGTCTGGGCAAGGACGTCGGATCCGGGACAATTCGAAGTCCATTACGGCACCGTGGCGGACAACATGGATTTGGTCAGCGAGCCCGGCCAGACGACGATCGGTCACGACAACACCGGGGTGGCTGACCTGGTCGGGCTGTCAAGCGACACCCGGTATCACTATCAGGTCTGGGTCAACGGGCGGCCCCACGGCTTGCCGGGCAGCTTCCGGACGCTGCCCAGTGCCGATCAGTCGCGGAACGAAACCTACAATCCCGACGGGCTGTTCAATTTCCGTTTCCAGATCGGATCGTGCGCCAACCAGAACCCGCTGCACGGCGGCGGCCACCGGGCGACGACCTACGAGCACCTGGGTCGCGACTGGGCCGACAAGGTCCACTTCCACGTGATGAACGGCGATTGGCTGTACGAAGAACAGCGGCGGTATCCGCCGGACGCCTGGCAGCTCGTTCAAGGAGCCAGTGCCAAACCGCGAGTCGCCCAAATCGCGCCCACGATCATCGGCGTCTGGGAAAACTACAAACTGTACCTGGATCGCGGTGAAGCTCTGTCGCAGTGGCATCGCCATGTGCCCAGCTACTTCACCTTCGATGATCACGAGTTGGTCAACGACATCTGGGGCTCGGCGGAAACGGGCAAACGTCACCGCCGTACGGTCTTTCGCGACATCGGCACGCAGGCCTGGTACGACTACCTGGGATGGGCCAATCCGACCGAATATCACCACCCGGTTCATTTCGGCAAAGCGACGATGCGCCGCGACAGCGATCTGCTGTACGATCAAAACGCCGACTTCACCAAGATGCCGCTGGCGGAAATGGGCAACCTGCACGTCCACTGGGGAACGCCCGAAGCCGGCGTCAACGACATGGAATTCGATGACGATTCCGGCCACAAGAATTCTTATGTATACGATATCGTCGAGGTCATCGATCCGCACACGTTGCGTTTGCATATGCCGGCGAAAATCGACGACACCAACGTCAGCTACTCGATCGGTCGACGAAGCTATGGAAAGAAACGCGTCGGCAATTGCGAATTCTATTTCATCGACACCCGCGGTGATCGTCAAATGCACGACGTCACCCAGCGAGACAAACCGGGCGTTTCGATGCTAGGTCGGCCGCAACGGGAATGGTTGCTGCGCAGCATGCGTGAAAGCGACGCCGATTTCCGCTTCGTCATCTCGACCGTCCCCTTCATGATTCCCCACAGCGGCGCAGGTGGGTTTGAAGCCGATGCGGCGAACAAGGAAGAAGCTTGGACGGGGTTCTTTGATGAACGCGAGTTTTTGATTGCCGAATGGGAAAAGATCGGCAAGCGTGTGTTTGTGATGACCGGTGATCTGCACAACAGCTTTGCGATCAAGGTCACCGACAACGTCTGGGAGTTCTGCTGCGGACCGCACAACAGCGTCAACCACGTGCCGGTCAACGACGAGAGCGACCGCCCTGCGACGGGCAAGTTCAAGTTCGGACCGCGGGAGTGCGACATCCGCTGGAGCAGCTACATCCTGCCGGATCTGCCACGGTTGGAGCGGTTGTATCCGTACTTCTGTGTCGTCCAGATCAACAACGTGTTCAACATGCCACAGAAGCTGGGCGGCAAACGCTTGGTCGCCTACCCCCACCCGCAAGTCGTGTTCCAGTACTACGACGGTCGAACCGGAGAACTCGCCTACGCCGAATCGATTTCGACCGAGCGTTGAGAACGCCGGCAGACTTCCCATCACTCACCGGGCGGGAAGGGTCGCTCAACGTGGCGACGGTTGCGAGATGGGACCTATGGAACATCGGTGACCTATTGGTTCGATACGTCCTATCGGTCCTATTCGTCCCATTGAACGCAACACCCTGTCGCGCAGCGGCTGGCCCGACCGCTGCCGAGAAGCCATTTTGCTTCACTGCGCCATCGGCCGACCGGAGAAGAGCTGGCAAAACGATGGGGGCAAAACGATTCAATCATGCGATCATTTTGGAGGTTCTGATTCAACGCACGATGTCGTCTTGGTCGCAGCGATCGATCGCATGGGCGCTGGCCAACAGAAAGAATCGGGTCGCCTCGACGATCGCTTCGGCGCTGATGCCGCCCCGGATCGGGATGTGGTAGTCAAACACGATGGACTCACGTTCGTTGACGTGCGCCCGGACCGTGGAGATGTCGTTGTTGACGCGATTGACGAACTCCAGTTTCGCGGCGCGATCGGTGTTCTCCTTGACGCCGACGAAGGTCATCAACATCAGTCGCTCGTTGTCGGCCGTTTGCATCACGTAACAGGAAACGCCGCGGGTCACGACCAGGTCGCCGTCGTTGTCACGGCGGACTTCCAGGTCCGTGGGCTCAAAGATGGCGTCGAGTGTTTCTGCGGTCAGGTCGCTCGGTCGCAGCACTTCGTTGATCGGCATGTCGTTTCCGGGGGCAAGATGATGGCGTCGGGATTAGGCAACTCGGGCGAGCCGCGCAATACCGCTAAGTTAAGCTCGACGGGAGAGGCCGCTCGCGCTGGCGCGAACCGGCTGATGTCAAACGAATATCAGCCGTTTGGCGCCAGCCTACGGGCCCCAGCTCTGGGCAAGACCGCGTTAACTTAGCGGTATCGCGCGAGTCGCATTTCCCACCCCCAACCAAACGGGTACGCCAGCGCCTGTCAATGCCAAAAAAACAGGCTCGCTGTTTCCAGCGAGCCTGTCTCGTCGTTCGTCATTCAAACGCGGCAGCGATTCGTCACCGCGTCGGCGGCAGAACTCAGCCCGAGATCTTGGCGACCAGGTCGAGAACCTTGTTGGAGTAACCCCATTCGTTGTCGTACCAGGAGACGACTTTCACGAAGGTGTCATCCAATTGGATTCCGGCACCGGCGTCGAAGACCGAGGTACGGGCTTCGCCACGGAAATCGGTCGAGACGACTTTGTCGTCGGTGTAGCCGAGGATGCCCTTCATGCTGCCTTCGGCAGTTTCTTTCATCTTCGCGCAGATTGCTTCGTAGCTGGCACCCTTTTCCAGTTCGACGGTCAGGTCGACGACGGACACGTCCGAGGTGGGAACGCGGAACGCCATGCCGGTCAGTTTGCCGTTGAGTTCCGGGATCACCTTGCCGACCGCTTTGGCCGCACCGGTGCTGGAGGGGATGATGTTTTCCAAAATCCCACGTCCGCCCCGCCAATCCTTCTTGGAAGGACCATCGACGGTCTTTTGCGTCGCGGTGGCCGCGTGCACGGTGGTCATCAAACCGCGTTTGATTCCGTAGTTGTCGTTCAAGACCTTGGCGATCGGGGCCAAGCAGTTGGTCGTGCACGACGCGTTGGAGACAAACGTTTCACCGTTGTAGCTGTCGTCGTTGACGCCCATCACGAACATCCGCGTGTCGTCTTTGGAGGGAGCCGACATGACGACTTTCTTGGCGCCGGCATCGATGTGCCCTTGGGCGCCTTCGGAGGTCAAGAAGATCCCCGTCGACTCGACCACGACGTCCACGCCGATGTCGCCCCAAGCCAGCTTGCTGGGGTCGGTTTCCGACGTCGCACGGACGGTCTTGCCGTTGACGATCAAATTGCTGCCGTCGACCGCGACTTCGCCCTTGAAGGGGCCGTGCACGGAATCGTACTTCAGCATGTAGGCCAGATAATCGGTGTCGAGCAAGTCGTTGATGCCGACCACTTCGATGTCGTCTCGGCCGATGGAAGCGCGGAAGACCAATCGTCCGATTCGACCAAAACCATTAATTCCAACTTTGATAGCCACTGTTCGTTTTTCTCCTCATTGGGGTAGACTCAGCCAATTCGCTGGCCGGCATCGGATAAAGGTTCGATGAGTCAGCGGGAGCCCATTCTCACTCGCTTGGAGAAGCTGCGAATCGCTGCGATGAGCTGCAGTCGTGGCGCTGATCATGACGCCGGGATTATAGGAACACAAATCCGTTTTGAACCAGCCCCCGCATTCCCCCCGTCCCCCGGACTGGCTGCGACCGCCCGGCGTTGCCGCCGGGACTTGGCAATACGTCCATCAGCGGACGATCGCACGCCACTATGACGACTTTGTGGCGGACACCCCGCTCTGTGAACTCGATCGACGTTACGTCTTGGAAACGCTTCGCGCCGTTTCCTCCCGACCGTCCGCAATGCCTGCCGCAGAATCCGACCATTCTCATCCCGTGATCCTCGATCTGGGGGCCGGCACCGGTCGCTTGGCCGAACCCGTCCGCCAACTCGGGTACGACGTCCTGGCCGTCGATCTCAGTCAATCCATGCTGGAAACCCTGGTGGAGCGTCACGGTGGTCAGGCAGCGGTGCATCAGGCAGCGGCCGGAACCATCCTGCCGCTGCGCGCCAATTTGGTACAGCTTGATGCGATCGCCGACTCCATCGCCGATCACGCGATTTGCATGTTCAGCACGATCGGCATGATTCAAGGCCGAGCCAATCGTGTTCGCTTTCTGTGCCATATCGCACGCGTCGTTCGCCCCGGCGGCTGCCTGATCCTTCATGTCCACCGTCGCTGGGCGGCCTTGCGTGAAGCAGGCGGAATGCGGCGTCTGATGCGCAGTTGGATCCGTTCGTTTCGAAGTGACGCAGAATTCGGCGACGCAACCTATGCCTACCGCGGGCTCGACAAGATGTTCATGCATCGCTTTAGCGAGCGTGAGATTCAATCGGAACTAAACGCCGCGGGCTGGACCGTGCGGCAAATCGACCGCGTGGGCTTGGATGGCGGCGAATTGACGCAATCGGCATGGAGTGCGAGCGGGCTGTTTTTGGTCTGCACGCGAGAATGAGGGGCGGGCGGCGGATGTCGGTGGGGTAAGAAAATTTACCTCTACCGCGACTCGATCCGAGATCGGACCAGCGACACGATCTGCTGAAGCACTTCTTCGGGCAGCATGCCGTCGGTGTTGACGACCACGGCGTCTTCGGCGGCGCGGAGTCGCCCGACGTCGCGCATTCGGTCTTCCAGGTCGCGTTGGTTTTGCGCCGCCAAGACGTCTTCCAGCGTGACGTAGCGTCCGGAATCGGCCAATTGTCGCATCCGTCGTTTGGCGCGTTCCACCGGCGACGCCGTCAAGAAGACTTTGCACTCGGCGTGTGGAAACACTTCGGCGCCTTGATCGCGACCCTCGGTGACGATGTCGCGTCCCTCGGCAATGTCCCGTTGGATCTGTGACAATTGCGTGCGAACGGCGGGGACGTCGGCCAAGTAGCGAATCGACTGGGTGACCTCGGGCGTGCGAATCCATTCCGAAACATCTTCCCCGTCGAGACGGACGGTGCGATCCTGCCACGACAACGTGAGGGTTGCGACGAATTCGGACAGTCGTTCGGCATCTTGCAAATCGATTTGGGCGCGGATCGCGGCCAGCGTCGCGGCTCGATAGAGCGCGCCGGTATCCAGAAATTCGAACGCCAGTTGTGCCGCAACTTGGTGCGCGATACTGCTTTTGCCGGCACCGGCGGGGCCATCAATGGTGACGATCAACGGAAAAACATCCTGCAATTGACGAAGTAAGATCACCGCCTATGGTGATGGCGCGACCCACGTTGTGCAATTGGGAGGAACTTCGAATCCCCACAACGATCAGGCTCCTCGCCCCCCACACCTGTCGTTTTCATTCGTGCGCGACTACCTGAAGCTCCACTTCGTCGTCTTGATCTGGGGCTTCACCGCGGTGTTGGGAAAGCTGATCGAATTGAGTGCGACCCAAGTCGTGTTGTACCGCAGCGCCGCCGCGGCCGTGATCCTGTTCGCCCTGCTGCCGCGCCGCGCGGCGGTTTCCAAACCACTTGCCGCTGCCTTGCTCGTCAACGGCATGTTGGTCGGGGCGCATTGGATTCTGTTCTTCCTGGCAGTCAAAATCGCAAACGTTTCGATTTGCATGATCGGCATGGCCACCACATCGTTTTGGACGGCGCTGTTGGAACCGATTCTGATTCGAAAGGTCCGTTTCCAGTGGGGGAACCTGCTGTTGGGCTGTGTCGTGATTGCGGCGGTTTACTGGATCTACCGCAGCGAGACGCGGTTTCACTATGGGCTGTTAGTGGCGTTGGTCGGGGCAGTCGTGGCCACGCTGTTTTCGATCATCAACGGATTGTTCGCGGGCAAAGTCCATCCGCAATCGGTGGTGATGTACGAGATGGCCGGTGCCGGCGTGTTTTGCGGCTTGGCACTGATCACCGCCGACGCGTTCGGGGTTCCGCTTGATTCGGACCGCTACCTGCCGACCTCCCTGGAATGGCTTTGGCTGGCGATACTCGTGCTGGCCGGCACGGTCCTGGCCTACCAGATTTATGTCGAGCTGTTGGATCGGCTATCCGTCTTCACGATCAACTTTGCCAACAACCTGGAACCCGTCTACGGGATCTCGCTGGGGGCGTTGTTCTTTGGCGATCACGAACTGCTGGGAAGTCGTTTTTACGCCGGCACGCTGGTGATCCTGGCGGCGGTGATCGTCCAGCCCTGGCTGATGAAAACCGAACGCACGCCCGGGGCGGAGTGATCCGATAGAATGGACGTCCCGTGCGAAAGGCACCGGCATCGCCGACGGCTGTGCAGCCTTCGTTGGTGTGCAGCCTTGAGGCGCCCCCTAACGCGTTTCAAGCGTTCCGCAATGCCGGGGAGAGCGGCTATAGGTAATACCGCTAAGTTGAGCGTCGTTTCTTCAGATGAGGGCCCGTAGGCTCGCGCCAAACGGCTGATATTCGTTTGATATCAGCCGGTTCGCGCCAGCGTCCGGGCCCCCTCATTCATGTTAACTTAGCGGCATTGGGCTAAAGCCTGGACACCAACACCTCCCGATGAACTCCTGTAGGTACGTCGATGTTTGATCCCGCCGACATGCTCATGAAGCCCCGACGACGGCCGAACAGCCTGTTGTTGGTCGCCTTCCTATTGACGGTTTCCGCCGTCGCGACAGGACGCTGCGTTGCGGAGGACCGGACGATCCAACTGACGGTCGTCGATTCCGACACAGGTGCGCCCCTGGCCGCGCGGTTGTACCTGCAATCGACCGACGGCGTCCCGTTTTATTTTCGATCCGATGCCCCGACCGGTTCGGCGGTGCGATACGAAAAACAGAATTGGATCAATAAGCAATCCGTCGAATACCACACCACCGTCTCGGCACACCGCTGCTCGGCGACGGTGCCCGAAGGCGAGTACCGCTTGATCGTCGAGCATGGCAAGACTTACTTTCCGCATCGACAGACGTTGACGGTCGGGGTGGATGACCTTGATTTGACGGTGCCATTGAAACGCTGGAACAATCCTCAATCCCGCGGTTGGTATTCCGGGGACACGCACCTGCACCGCACGATCGATGAACTGAAGAATGTGATCGTCGCGGAGGACTTGAATGTCGCATTGCCGCTAACCAACTGGGTGACGATCGCCGACCAGGCACCGCGTGCGGGAAACAAAAACCTGACTGAAATCCCCGACGGTCTGGTCGTCGTCGATCCGACGCACGTGATTTGGCCGCGCAATACCGAGTACGAAATCTTTACCGTCGCCGGACAGCGACACACCCTCGGCGCGTTGTTCGTGCTGGGACATCGAAACGGGCTGGAGACGGGCGTGCCCCCATGGCGACCGGTCGCTGAATCGGTTCGGTCCAGCGACCCGGGCGTGTTGTTCGACATGGACAAACTGGATTGGCCGTTCGCGATGGTGTTGCCGACGATCGTGCCCGATGCGTTGTATGAGTTGTCCAACAACCACGTTTGGCGCACGGAGTTCGCCTTTCGGAAATGGAACACGCCCGCACCCGCGTACATGCAGCCTCCCCGGGGCGCCAGCGAAGGCGGGCATCGTCAATGGATCGATTACACCTTGGGGATGTACTACACACTACTCAATTGTGGTTTTCGCATGCCACCATCGGCCGGAACCGCCAACGGAGTCCATCCGGTTCCGGCGGGGTTCGGTCGCGTTTACGTGCACCAGCCGGACGGATTTGATTTCGAAGGCTGGATGCAGGGATTGAAGGCGGGGCGGTCGTTCGTCACGACGGGGCCGATGCTGTACACCCACGCGGCGGGCAATGAACCCGGACACGTTTTCCGATTCAGCGAATCGCAATCGATACCGCTGGCGATCGATATTCTGTCCCAGACCAAGTTGTCCTACGGGGAACTGCTGATCAACGGCCGCCCGGAAAGGCTGCTTCGGCCGCAAAATCAGGTCACGTCCGAAGGAGCCTTTCGATCGGCATTTTCCATCGACGTGTCGCCAAAACGATCGGGATGGTTCGCGGTCCGGTTTTGGGAACCCCGCGATGACGGGCAGTCGCGGTTCGTCCACTCGGCACCCTGGTACGTCGAGATCGGTGATGCCCCCGTTCGCCCGATGGCCCATGAGAAACGCTACTTGGTCTCTCGGGTCGAAAACGAGATGCGACGCAGCCGCGGCATCGTTCCCGATACTGCGATGCAAGAATACGAGCGAGCGCTCGCGTTCTATCGATCACTGGACGTTTACGACGATACGGCTGACGTAGCGGCCGAGGCGAGACAATCCGAAGGACAACCACTCGAACGGTGGTTGGACAACATGATCGTCGATCACCGCTTTGACGTCGATGAAGTCAGACTGGCAACCGGACTTTCAACCGCAGACGCCGTCACCGCAATGGAACAGCGTGCCGACAAACGGCCCGAATCCGGATTCCGCATCTTGCCCTATCCCGGTGGCCGACATCCGCGGATCGGGTTTCTCGACGGAGCGATTCGGCCGCAACGTGAAACGAAGGTCAGCGTCTTCACTCCTTGGTCCGACGGGGGCTACGTCGTTGTCGATGTGCCCGAAGCAGTGTTCTCGAATCTGGGACTGACCTATTTGGCACACGAACACATCCCGACGATCTGGACCGAGCAAGGCATCGATCTGCCACGCTTGGAATGGTCACGCGACGGCGACACGTTGAACGTCCAGCGAAAGCTGCCCGGCGGGATCGTGATCGAAAGTCATGTGACCGAGCAAGCCGGTGTCGCCAAGATGGAATTAAAACTGACCAACGGCAGCCAGGAAAAACTGACGGGATTGCGGGTCCAAGTCTGCGTGATGCTCAAGGGTGCCGTCGGGTTCAACGCACAGGAGCGACTTGAAAGCGTGACGGCACCACCGTTTGTCGCCGTTGGTGCCGAAAATTCGAACCGCTGGATCATCACGGCGTGGCAACCCAACCATCGTGTCTGGACCAACCCGCCGGTGCCCTGCATCCACTCCGACCCGATCTTTCCCGACTGTGAACCCGGCCGGACGGTCACCGTCAGCGGCGGATTGTGGTTTTACGAAGGCGACGACATCGATGGGAAATTGAAACGGCTGGCCGATCAACCCTAACCGTGGGATAGGCTTCCAGCCTGTCGATAACGTGGGATAGGCTTCCAGCCTGTCAATCACGTGGGATAGGCTTCCAGCCTGTCAAAATCCAGCATGACAGGCTGGAAGCCTATCCCACTTTCTGAGGACTCACCATGAAAGCAATCCTTTCAACGATCTGCCTGACGCTGCTTGCGGCCAGTGCATTCGCAGCCGAATCGGTTCCCCGAGTGCCGGTCGACGGGCAACCCCTGGGCGGCAACATCATTCGTTTGATCGAAGCACTGGAATACCTGGGACAGCCGCTCGATGACGAGATCGCCGGTTCGCTTCGGGCGGCCGCGAAACGACGAGATGCTGCGGCGCTGCAAGAAATCCTCGACGACCACGTGTTGTTCGTCGTCTCGTTGAATCCGGAGGTGCGTGTCAAGGTTGCACGTGGGCCGGCGGCGGCGAAACTGCAGCAAGCCGGTTACACCTGTCACGTCGTCAAGGTACTCAACAACAGCACCGTGACTCGTTCGCTGCGGATCATGAGCCCTCAATCGGGACCCGTTTATGCCGGTGCGGCGGAGGCGATCTTGAAGCGTCAGGCGCAAACCGAACTCAAGGAAAACGAAAACACCGATCGCGCCAGCGATCGTTTCCTGGAACTGGAAATGTACAACGCCCAACCGATGTCAGCGCAGTTGAGCGGTCTGGAAGTCGAGTACGCGTTGGCGATGATCTATTGCAGCGAAAGCGGCAAGCGCGAAGCCACGATCGGGTTTGACGTCGGGGCCGGCACCCAAGACATCGGGTTCCGCGGTGAGTTGCCGGTCTTGTTTGATGTCCGGCCGGCCAAACCGCTGAAGCTGCAGATCAAGGATGTGGACGGTACGCCGACGACAGCGCGATTAACGTTCCGCGACAAATTGGGGCACGTGTATCCGCCCCAAATGAAACGGCTCGCCCCCGATTTTTTCTTCCAGCCCCAGATCTATCGCGGCGACGGCGAGACCGTTTTGCTGCCCAATGTTGAATTGGACGTGACCTACAACCGAGGCCCGGAGTACAAGCACGTCACGACAACCGTTGCGTTGCAGGATCCGTCGATCGATGAACTGTCGTTGCGGCTTCAGCGCTGGGTCAACCCGATGGCGTTCGGGTTTTATTGCGGCGACCACCACATCCATGGAGCGGGGTGTTCGCACTACGACAACCCGACGCAGGGCGTGACGCCCCGCGACATGTTCGCCCAGGTCAAGGGTGAAGGATTGAACGTCGGTTGCGTGCTCACCTGGGGGCCGTGCTTTGAGTACCAGCGCCGTTACTTTTCACCGATCGCCGACACGGTCAGCGAGCCGACGACGATCCTGAAGTACGACTTGGAAATCAGCGGTTTTGGGTCGGCGGCGCTCGGACACGTTTGTCTGTTGCGGTTAAACAACCAAACCTATCCCGGATCCGATGGCACCAAGGACAGGGGCTGGCCGACGTGGACGGTTCCCGTCATGCGTTGGGCCAAACAGCAAGGCGGTGTGACCGGCTACCCGCACTCGGCGATGCACGTCAATCCCGGCGCCGCGGCCCAGCGGATGATCCGGCGTTACGATCGTGACCAGGACCAGTTCCTGAGCCTTTCGGAAACGTCAGACGCGCTGCTGCCAAAACCGTTTGCGAAGACGGACATCGACGGCAATGGAAAGCTGGACTTGAGCGAACTCGCCCAAACGATCGACGCGGCGGCTGATGAGATCCCCAATTGGTGCGTCCCGGAAATGAACGGCGCCGGCGCGATGGAAATCTGCGTCAGCACGGCCGAGGGCGTTTGCGATTTCATCAGCGCGATGGACACCGAACGCATCCCGGAATGGAACACCTGGTATCACCTGCTCAATTGCGGGTTCCCGTTAAAACTGAGTGGCGAAACGGATTTCCCCTGCATGAGCAGCCGACGAGTCGGGCAAGGGCGGGTGTATGTTCAACTGGGCGATCCCCAGAACTTTAACTTTGACAACTGGTGCGAAGGGTTGCGGCGAGGCCAGTCTTATGTGTCCGATGGGTTCGCCCACGCGTTGAAGTTCTCCGTCGACGGCCAGACACCCGGCAACGACGATGTTTCACTGGACGCCCCCGCGTCGGTGTCGATCGAAGCCAAAGTCGCGTTCGCGGCCGAACAGCCCAATGCGGTCGCATACGGCGGAATCATGCCGTCGGGCGGACGCCGGGTTGTCGGTGACACTCGACTGTTGCACGCGCCGCGAGATTCCGGAATCCAGCGAGGCGGCAACCGAACGGTGGAAATCATCGTCAACGGCAACGTGGTCGATTCACGTGAAATCCCCGCCGATGGCCAGATTCACGACTTGAAGTTTGACGTCCCGATCGCGCAGAGCAGTTGGGTGGCGCTGCGCCAGTTCCCCCAACTGCACACCAACCCCGTCAACGTGATCGTCGCCGGCGAGCCGATTCGGGCGTCCCGCGCCAGCGCCCGCTGGTGCGAGGAGACGATTCACTTGTTATGGAAGAACCGCGAGCGATTCATCGCCGAAGACGAACGCCCCGAAGCGAGAGAGACGTACGACCGGGCGATCGAAACCTACCGAAAGATCGCCGCCGAAACGGAATTGTAGGGCATGCACTACTGCTGACCGAGCAAATCGCCGGCGGCCAAGTGGGGCAAGCTTCCAGCTTGCCAAGTGGGATAGGCTTCCAGCCTGTCAAGTGGGATAGGCTTCCAGCCTGCCAAGTGGGATAGGCTTCCAGCCTGCCAAGTGGGATAGGCTTCCAGCCTGTCAAGTGGGATAGGCTTCCAGCCTGTCAAGTGGGGTAAGCTTCCAGCTTGCCACGTGGGATAGGCTTCCAGCCTGTCAATCCGCACCTGACAGGCAAGATGCCTATCCCACACGCGCCACACGACGCGTCACCGATGCGTAGATGGCGACGTACACCGCCACCGCGATCATCGCGACCAGAAAGGTCCCCATCCACAGCATCGTCGGGCCAAAACGGTACAGCACCGTACCGCCGATCGGAGCACCGATCGTCAGGGCTGATGCGTAGCACATCGTGAACAAGCCCAGGTAACTGCCACGCAACTCGTCCGGTGCCATGTCGGTGACAATCGCTTGTTTGAACGGGGCTTGAAGAATCTCGCCCAACGTCCAGATCGCGATGCAAGCCCCGACGAAAACCAGCCCGGTGCCGGCTGCCGTCAAACCGAACCCGATCGAAATCAATACGCCACCGATCAACACAATCGTCATCGCGTTGAAACGCGACAACCAATGTATCAATGGCAATTGAAGCACAACGATCAACAGCCCGTTGACCGACATCAGCGATCCCAAGCACAGGATCCGCACGGGCAGCGGTAATTGGAGGTAATCACGGAACATACGTCACGGCCTGGTCACCAGGTCCATCCGGCTCGAAACAGAATTGATCTCTCCAGGACATCGGACGACGAACCGAGGTTCGCGTTTCGCCGTTGAATCGATTCGCTGAACATCCGGTTGTCCGCTAAGCTACAATAGAATCCTTCCTCCCCCACGCCCTACGCCCGGAACGATTTATTTCCTGTGTTTGACGAGGTTGTAGCGGCAGGGCGCGAGCCCTCCGGCTTGCGCAACTTTGCCAAAACACCGGAGGGCTCGCGCCCTGCCGCTAACAAATCGTTCACGGCGTAGCCCTACGCCCGGAACGCCCACCGCTCTTTCATGTATCGCCTGTTCTGCACCATTCTGGTCACCTTCCTCACCCAGCTGAGCAGCGTTGTTGACGTCACTGTTGATCACGTCGCTGCTGCCGATGTCGACTTTGATTCCCAAGTCCGCCCGATCCTTTCGGACAAATGTTTTCAGTGCCACGGTCCAGACGAAGCGACCCGTGAAGCGGACTTGCGGTTGGACACCGTCGAGGGGGCGCGGGCTGATCTGGGGGGGTACGCCGCCTTTGTCCCCCACGACCCGGAGAACAGTGAAGGGCTGAGGAGAGTGCTGTCGAGTGATCCCGACGAAGTCATGCCTCCGCCGGATTCCAAGCTCACCTTGTCCGAGCGGGAAAAAAAGATCTTGCAAACGTGGGTCGAATCGGGTGCCACTTGGTCGGAACATTGGTCCTTCGTCGCCCCGAACATCCCCGATGTCCCAGAGGACCCGTCATCGTGGTCACGAAATGAAATCGATCGGTTCATCCGAGCCCGGGCGATCGCGGCGGGAGTCTCGCCGCAAGCGGAAGCGGATCGCGAAACATTGATTCGCCGCGTCACCTTGGACTTGACCGGGTTACCGCCGACTCCGCAAGAAGTCGACGCGTTTTTGGCTGACAAGTCGGATCACGCCTACGAACGGTTGGTCGACCGACTGTTAGCCTCGCCACGCTACGGCGAGCGGATGGCGTGGGAGTGGCTCGACGCCGCCCGCTACGCCGACACCGACGGCTTTCAAGGCGACCCGACACGGACCATGTGGCCGTGGCGTGACTGGTTGGTCGATGCGCTCAACGCCAACGTGCCCTTTGACCGGTTCACGATCGAAATGCTCGCCGGCGATCTGCTGGACAACCCGACGCCCGAACAGATTTTGGCGACGGGGTTCAATCGCAATCACATGTTCAACGGAGAAGGCGGACGGATCGCCGAAGAAACGCGCGTCGAAAACGTCTTTGATCGTGCGGAGACGACCGGCACCGTTTGGCTCGGTCTGACGATGACCTGCTGTCGTTGTCACGACCACAAATTCGATCCGATCTCGCTGAAGGAATACTTTCAATTCTACGCGTTCTTCGACAACACCTCGGAAACGGGACGCAGCGGCCGCGGCAAGACGGCGCCGGTATTGAACTACCTGGATGAGGATCAACGTCGGCGGCGAGACGACGTCGCGGCTGAACTGCGATCGATTGAAGCGGAACTGACAGCACCGCGTCCCGATTTGGACAACGACCAAGCCGCATGGGAAATCGAGTTGCGTGCCAAACTGGCGTCCGACAGCGGTTCGGCCGAACTGGGACCCTGGTGGCAATTGGGACCGATCCCGGCCGACGGGCGTCGAGCCTTTGATCAGGATCTCGGCCCCGAAGCCGGTGTCGAGCTTACCTCATCCGTCGGCGAGCTCACCTGGACGAAGCGTGGTGACATCAAGGACGGCGTCGTGCAGCCCTTGCCGGACACCGTCGGCGCGACGTATTTTTATCGCAAGATCGAATCATCCTCCAAACGCACGATCCAATTGTCTCTCGGCAGCGACGACGCCATCAAAGTTTTCTTCGGCGGCAAAGAAGTGCTGGCGAAGTTTACCGCCAGGGCGGCCGCCGCCGATCAAGAGCGGTTGCAGATTGAATTGGAGCCCGGCGAGAACGAATTGCTGATCAAGATCGTCAACACCGGTGGGATCGGCGGTTTTTATTTCAACAAGACCAGCGAATCGGTTTTCGGATTGCCGACCGAAGTGGTCGCCGCGGTCAAGACAGAGCCGCAGAAACAAACCCCGGATCAGCGCGACGTTTTGCGAGAACACTTCCGGTCCAACCACTGGCCCCAATGGAAGACCCTTGCGCCGCGGCGTGATCAACTCAACAAACAACTCGCCGCGTTGGAGAAGCAAGCGGTCACGGTGATGGTGATGGATGACTTGCCGAGTGACCGGCGACGCCAGACGCTGATCCTGGAACGCGGGGGCTACGACAAGCCGACCGATGTGGCCGTGCAACCCGGCACGCCGGCGGCGCTTCCGCCCTTGCCGGACGATGCCCCTGGCAACCGTTTGACGCTCGCCCGCTGGCTGGTGTCCCCGGCCAACCCGCTGACCGCCCGCGTGACCGTGAATCGTTATTGGCAAACGTTCTTCGGACGCGGAATCGTCGAATCCACCGAAGACTTTGGTTTGCAAGGCGATCGCCCGACCCATCCCGATCTGCTCGACTGGCTGGCCATCCACTTTGTCCAAAGCGGGTGGAACGTCAAACAACTGCACAAGCTGATCGTGATGAGTGCGACCTATCGACAATCATCAAAGCTCAGCCAGGCATCGCTTCAATCCGATCCACAAAACAAGTGGTTTGCCAGGGCGCCTCGCTACCGACTGCCCTCCTGGATGCTCCGCGATCAGGCGTTATCGGTCAGCGGGCTGTTGAGCCCCGAGCTGGGCGGGCCCGCGGTCAAGCCGTACCAGCCCGAGGGGATTTGGGCGGAAGCCACGTTCGGAAAGATCCGCTACACGCCCGACTCCGGTGAAAAACTTTATCGCCGCAGCCTGTACATCTTTTGGCGCCGAATCGTCGGGCCGACCATGTTTTTTGACGGTGCCAAACGACAAACGTGTGAAGTCAAACCGACCCGGACCAACACGCCTCTGCACGCGCTGACGACACTCAATGAGACCACGTTTGTCGAATCTGCCCGCATGATGGCCCAGCGAGTGCTTCAAGAAAAAGAGTCACAAACAGCACGCTTGGGTTACGCGTTTCGATTGGCCACGGCGCGCAAACCCAAGGACCGGGAATTGACGATTCTGAAAAACCGCGTCGAACAACTGCGCCGCGATTTTGAGTCCACCCCCGAAGACGCGTTGCAGTTACTGTCGGTGGGACAGTCGCCGCGTGATTCACGGATCGACGCCGCGGAGCATGCCGCCTACACCGTCGTCTGCTCCATCCTGTTGAACCTGGATGAAACCCTGTCCAAACCGTAACGTCGCCGCGCTTCTCAGTGGGATAGGCTTCCAGCCTGTCGGCTCCAAAATGACAGGCTAGAAGCCTATCCCACCTACGCACACTCGTCGCTAAAAAGCATTGTTGATGACCTCTCCAATTGACCTACACCCGATACATCAGACGCGTCGCCAGTTTTTTGGTTCGGCCGGGACCGGAGTCGGGCTGGCGGCCTTGGCGACCTTGTTGGGGAACCGCGGCGCCAGTGGTGCGGGCGGATTGCCGACGTTGCCGCACTATCCGGCCAAGGCGAAACGGGTGATCTATTTGCTCCAGAACGGTGCGCCGTCGCACGTCGATCTGTTTGATCACAAACCGATGTTGACCGAACTGCACGGCCAGCAGATCCCCGATTCGGTCGTCGGCGGCGCCCGATTCAGCACGATGACCGGCGGCCAAACCGCGCGTCCCTGTCTGAAGGAAATCACGACGTTCGCCCGACACGGGCAGAGCGGCGCGACGGTTTCCAGTTTTCTTCCCGAAACGGCAAAGATTGCGGACAAGTTGTGTTTCATCAAATCGATGCACACGACGCAAGTCAATCACGCTCCGGCGATCACGTATTTTCTGACCGGCGATGAACGCCCCGGCCGACCGAGCATGGGGGCTTGGCTCAGCTACGGTCTGGGCAGCGAAACCGAAGAGCTGCCCGCGTTTGTCGCCATGACCTCGCGCGACAAGGAAGCGTCGTGTGGACAGATCTTTTACGACTATTACTGGGGCAGCGGTTTTCTGCCGACGGTGCATCAAGGCGTCAAATTTCGTGGCAGCGGCGATCCGGTGTTGTACTTGTCGGATCCGCCCGGCATGAATCGTGATCGTCGCCGGGGCATGTTGGACGACCTCGCCGTGCTCAATCAAGGACAGCTCGATGTGGTCGGCGACCCGGAAATTGCGACGCGGATCAAACAGTATGAAATGGCCTATCGCATGCAAGCCTCGGTACCGGAGCTGACCGATCTGTCGACAGAATCCGAGTCGACCCTTGCGATGTACGGCCCCGACGTGACGCGCAAAGGCTCGTTTGCCTACAACTGCTTGATCGCGCGTCGACTGGCCGAACGCGGCACCCGCTTCATCCAATTGATGCATGCCGGCTGGGACCAGCATCGAAACCTGAATAGCCAATTGGAAATCCAATGTCGTGACACAGACGCCCCTTCGGCGGCGCTCGTCAAAGACCTGGAACAGCGTGGCTTGTTGGACGACACGCTGGTGATCTGGGGCGGCGAATTCGGCCGCACTCCGTTCCTGCAAGGAAAAATCGAAGACACCCAACGTTGGGGCCGCGACCATCATCCCTATGTGTTCACGCTATGGATGGCCGGCGGCGGGATCAAGCCCGGCGTCACGTACGGGGAGTCCGACGAATTCGGATTCCGCGTGGCCGCCGATGGTGTCAGCGTCCATGATTTTCAAGCCACCATCCTGCATTTGCTGGGCATCGACCACGAACGATTGACCTATCGCTACCAAGGCCGTCGTTTTCGTTTGACCGACGTGCATGGAGAAATCATCGATCCGATCCTGGTCTAGTGCTTCCAGATTTGTCATCCAGGATCATTGATCCTGACAGCCTTCCCCAACTCGATCTCTCACCGTGGCGGATTTCGTCAAGACTGACGACCCTCCATCGCGTTCATTCACCCCACGGATGGCAAGGCGTACCCACGGATGTCACTGTCCATCGTTGACTCGGTCACGAGCGATCATCGATGCAATCGCGTTCACTCCATCCCCCAGGCAATTCACGATGCTACGGATTCTACTTGCCACGCTTGCGTCGTTTCTCATCACACCCCACGCCTTGACGACCGGAGCCGAACCTGCCGCGACCGGACTGACGATTAAGTGGGATGGTCGGTACCTGGATGTCCACAGTGCGAACATTCCGGGCGACTTCATTCGCACGCACTATCTGGAAGCTTATTGCCGTCCCGGATCGACCGATCGAGACTGGAGTGAAACGGTGATCAAGCACACCAGTGAGTTGATCAAGGCGACGCCGGATCGCAAACGCATTGAAATTCGTGACACACTGGTCGACGGCGTGATCGTCGATCATCTGATCCTCGCCGGCGAAGACGAAGTGACGTTTGAGTTGACGGCGACCAACCCGACCGACAAGGCGTCCGAGGCTCATTGGGCACAGCCCTGCATGCGGGTGGACCGTTTCACCGGCGCGGATCCTGCCAACGCACGTGCCGTCTATCCGCCTTACATCAAAAAGTGTTTTCTGATGGTGGACGGAAAACTGACCCGACTTCCGACTTCTCCCTGGGCGCTGGAGGCTCGCTATATTCCCGGTCAAGTCTACGCCCCCGACCACGTTGACCGCGACGACGTCAATCCGCGTCCGCTCAGTGATGTCGTTCCCTCGAGCGGCTTGACCGGATGCTACTCCGCCGACGAGAAAATGATTTTGGCGGTCGCCTGGCACCCCTTCCAGGAGATCTTTCAAGGCGTGATCACGTGCATGCATAATGATTTTCGCATCGGCGGTTTGGCGCCGGGGCAGACGAAACACATTCGAGGTAAGCTGTACGTCGTCCCGGCGGACACGCAAGCGTTGATCCGGCGGTTTCGAGCTGATTTCCCCGAGTCCCCGTAGCTCTCTATGTTTCGATCACTGTTGTTCCTATCGCTGTTTGCAGCGTTCTCGTCTTTCTTGATCGCCCAATCCCCATCAGAAGGGAAAACCGATGCGTTGAAGGTCGCGACCTACAACATCCGCTATGCCAACCCGGGTGACGGAAAAGACGTCTGGCCCAATCGACAGGAGTTCGTGATCGAGTACTGCAGTCGCAACGACATCATCGGCCTGCAAGAAGTCACCGAACCCCAGTTCGCTCAATTGCGAGCGGGACTGCCAGGCTTTGATTCCTACGGCGTCGGTCGCGACGATGGGAAAAGCGGCGGGGAGCACGCGCCGATCTTTTATCGTCAAGACAAGTTCGAGGTGCTCGACAAGGGAACGTTTTGGCTGAGCGAGTCGCCCGAATCGGTCGGCGTGAAAGGCTGGGACGCGGCACTGCCACGGACATGCACCTGGATTCATTTTCGCGACCGACGAAACGGCGCCGAGTTGTATGTCGCAAACACCCACTTCGATCATCGAGGCGCGAAAGCGCGGGCCGAAAGTGGGAAACTGTTGGCCGAGCGACTGAGCAAGTTGCCCCAAGACTTGCCGATCATTCTGCTGGGCGACTTCAACTGCCTGATCGATTCGGAGCCTTACAACGCAATCGTTTCGGCGTTGACCGACGCGCGACAGGCCAGCAAGTCCAAGCCGACCGGACCGACCAGCACCTGGAACGGCTTCAGCAAGATCGCGCCCGATCGCATCATCGACCACGTCTTCGTCCGCTCGGTTGATGTGCGGCAGTTAGCCGTTGACAACCCCAAGACCGACCAGGGGCGTTTTGCCAGTGATCACCTGCCGGTGCAGGTGGTGGTTTCGGTGGCGAAGTAGAATCCCAGGTCTGCATGACGCTAAGTGGTTGGGTTGACGGATTTAGTGCTCCGTCAACGTTTAGATTGAGGGTGCCGCGGAAAAGTTTAGGCTGCAACTTGCGGAACAATGAAACGATTACCAGCCCACCGATGGCAGCGCGAACCCACGGATTTTTTGCACCCTGTCATCCGTGGGTTCGCGCTGCTATCCGCGGGTATTATTTTCGATGGATAACCCGGTATGATGGCTGGAGTGTTGCGCTGTGAAGCATTTTCCCCCCGCGTTTTGCGAGGCGTTAGCGGCAGGGCGCAAGCCCTCCGGTTCCTCATCTTTACCAAAACACCGGAGGGCTCGCGCCCTACCGCTAAAAAATGCTTCACAGCGTTGCCCTATCGGAGTAACACCCGCTGCGGAGCAGCGAGACGGGGCGGCTGAAGCCCAATACCGCTAAGTTAAGCTCGACGGGGAGGCCCGGACGCTGGCGCGAACCGGCTGATATCAATCGTTTATCAGCCGTTTGGCGCGAGCCTACGGGCACCGAGTTGAGGAAACCACGCTTAACTTAGCGGTATTGGGCTGAAGCCTGCACACCAACTCTCACTCCTCCACGTCCCCTCCCCACTCCGACTGGTAACGGCGGATCATCTCGGCTTCCCGCTCCGTTCCGATGGCTGAGAAAACGTCCCAGGCGGGTTTTTCGGCGCCCAGCGGGTTCGTTTGACTCGGCAAACCGCGCAGCCCCAATCGCAGACCTCCTTCATTGGGATGGTCACTGGGCCGGTGGTAATCAAAGGCGATGATGGAGGGACATTGGCGGAGTTTCTTCCAAGTCAGCAGCAACGCGGCGGCCTGGGTGCGGAGCTGTTTTGGATCATCCTCGTCGGCGTGAAATCCCTGCTCGCTACAGAGCACCGGGCGGACCTGTCCGTCGACCGTTCGGCTCGATGGCAGGTGCATGAAGCGGTCGAGAACCTGCAAGTTTTTGATCGTGATCAATCGGGTCTCAAGATCGTCGGACACCTGTGTGTCGTTCCAGAAGTCGGCTTTCCACAGACTTTGGGGGTACGGATGGTACGCCACGCCCCACGGAAAGTCGCCTTCGAGTCGGCTGTCCTGGATCAATCGCTCCAGCATCGTTTTGGGCGGATACGTTTTCCAGTGCCGGTTGTCGGTGGTGTTCCAGCGGTGGGTCAACGAAATAAACGCGCGGGCATGGGGATTCAATGGCCGGGTCGCCGCATCGACCAACCGCATCGAGCGGACGTAGTGATCCAGAAAGACCTCCAGCGGCTGCTCGCCCATGTTGGTCCACTGCCATCCGTAATCGACTTCGTTGTGCACAATCCAGTGATCCACGCGGCCATGTGCCGGATCGTTTCCGCTGTAGCGTTCGCCGAGCACGTGCAACGCGGCAACATAGCGCGCGACGGCTTGCCGATCGGTCAAGTTCGGCATCGCGTAGGTGCCGGCATCTGTCGATTCGGGGTGGGCGATCGGGGACCGACCACGTGACGAGGTCGGGATCAGCAAGATGCCGGCGACGACGGCGCCGGCGTCCGTCGCGGTTCGAATGTCACGGTCTTGCTGCCGCAGTCGCGGCTGGTTGCTCCACCAAGTCCGCCCATTGATTTCGAACGGTTCCCAACCGGGACGCGCCGTCTCGCTGACCAATCCGCTGACGACGATGTTGACCGAGGCGTGCTGGATCCCCAGGGCGCGAAGTTGATCCGGCGAGAAACGCGAGGTGATACACGTCAGCCCCTTGGCGGCTGAAAGTGCCTTGGCTGGCGGGACGCCGGCGTCTGGATTCAAGTCCCGATATCGGGCTGCAGAAATCGGCGTCGGTGTCGACGTGGTCGCATCGTCGGTTTGCTGAAACAACTGAAACCGAACCCCGGCGTCCAACCAGGACGAGCCGACGGGTGAATCAATCCGCGCCGTCCATCGCCGGCCCTGCTGATCGATGGTGACCGGCCAGCGTTGCGACAACTCTCCGGCCGTCGGCGGATCGGCGGAAACAGATTCGGGATGCCGCGCGATCAAGAACGCCGAGCGAACCACCGTGGAGGGTGAAAGTGTTCCCGCCACCTGAATCCGCTCGCCGTCAAAGTCGATCGAATCAATCTTCACCGGCCAGCGACGCAGACGATACTCGTTGATCCGTTCGGCCAATGCCGTTTTCTGCAACTTCCGTTCGGCGGCTTCCTCGCGTTGCCTGAGCTCCGCGTCATTCATCGGTCGAACGACGACGCCGCGCACTTGCAACTGAACCCCCGATCGACTGCCCAAATCGATGCGGACTGGCACTTCGGCATCACCGCCGATCACATCGGGCACCAGTGCGTTGAGCGAGAACGCGTACTTCGTCCAGCCCTCGGCATTGGGCATCGAAGGCAGAGCGGTGGCGGCGGGCCGATGAATCCCGCGCCCGCTTCGCCACTGGAGTCCCCGAATCCCGTCGGGGCAGAAGTATTCCAGTTCAAGAATCCAGTCTCGACCGGTCGCCGGCAGCCGGGGCAATACGAAACGAAAGTACGGATCGTTTCCCAAAGCCAAAAACGAAACCACGCCATCATGCTGCGATACGCGGAGCTGGTTGGCTTGGTCGCCGACGCCGGACCAATCCAACGGGTATTCGTCCGGAATCGTTGACGCCACCGTCTCGATTTGGCCACCTTCGTCGGCCAGGCAAGGAAACAAAAATACGGGGCTGATGACCAGCCAGGACGTCAAGACGAAAGTGCGAAACATGGAAACCAATGGCGGGGGGGGATCGATCGGTGGGGAGAGACCAAGGTGCAGCAAAACGGGACAGCAACGGAACGGGTCAATGCCACGATGCGGTTCACGGGTTGGAATATACCAGCACGACGCACGAGCGCGCCAGTCGCCGTTCGATCTCCCAGCGTTGGCAGGGCGTAGCGAGGAGCGGTTGAATGTTGAAGTGTTAGGGCAACGCCGGTGGGACAACGAACGGGAACGCGATCGGGATCACGACCATCGAGACGGCGAACACGATCAGTGACAGGGGCAACCCGAAACGCAAGTAATCACTCGCGCGATAACCGCCGACGGTGTAGACCATCAAATTGGTTTGATAGCCGAACGGGGTCAAAAAACTTGCCGACGCCGCGATCATCACGGCGATCACAAACGGCACTTCGCTGACCCCCAGCGTGCCGGCGGCCCCGATAGCGATTGTCAACATGATCAGCCCCGCAGCCGTGTTGGTGATCAATTCGGTGCACAGCATCGTGACCAGGTACACCAACGCCAGGCTTAACCAGGGGTCGCCGCCGGCCAGGTTGATCATCTCGACCGCGATCGCCTGGGCGGCGCCGCTGGTTTCCAGTGACGTGCCGATCCCGAGGGTCGCTCCGATCACAATCAGAATACTCCAGTCGACCGAGCGTCTCGCTTCGCTAGCGGTGCAGCATCGCATCAGGATCATCGCCAGCGCCGCGGCCATCGCGGCGGTCAAGATCGATGCGATCTTTAGCGCCGCGATCAACACCATCGCGACCATGATGACGATCGCATACCACGCCCGGTCGTGGCGGCGGATGACATCCGAGCCGACTCGGCTGACCAGATAAAAATCGCGGAGTTCTTTGGCCCGGTGCAGAAACGACGGCGAGGCTTCGAGCAACAGCACGTCACCGGTTTCCAATTCGACGTCGCCGATTTTGCCGGTCAGCCGACGATCGCCGCGCGCGACCGCGACCACCGCCGCGTTGTAATTGCTGCGGAAACGTCCTTCGCGAATCGATTTGCCCAACAGCGAGCAGCGGGGGCTGACGACCGCTTCGATCAGTGTCCGACGCCAGGCGGGGACTTCCAATTTGCGACCTTGGTCGTCGGGCGTCAGCAGACCGCGGATCTTTCTCAAGTCGACCACCGACTCCAATGCGCCGACCAAAATCAACGCGTCGTCGGCCTGCAGTTTCTCGATCGGCTTGGCCGGGATGACCGAGTCGCCGCGCTGGATCTCGGCGACGTACAGCCCCGGCAGACTTCGCAGTCCCGCATCCTGGATCGTTTTGCCGATCAACGGGCCGTGGGGATCGACCTGCATTTCGACGGTGTATTGTTTGGGATCGTCGCTGGCGCTGACGGCGGCTTTCCGCGCGGGAATCAACTTGGTCGAAAACAGGATCATGTAGCCGACGCCCAGGATCGCGGCGGGAACACCGACCACGGCCGGAGCAAAGAAACTGATCTCGCCGTCGTGCTTGGCTTCGAATTCCTCACGCACGATCAGATTCGTGCTGGTCCCCATCACGGTGCACATCCCGCCCAGGATCGCGGCGTAGGAAAGCGGCAACAGCAACCGACTGGCACTGGCCCCCAGCCGTTTGCAGACGTCATCGACGATCGGCATCAGCGCCGCGACGACCGGTGTGTTGTTCAAAAACCCGCTGCACATCGCCACAGGCAGCAGGATCCGCAGCTGCGCATCGCGAAACGTCTTCGCGCGATCGAGAAACCAGCCGGTCGCCAATTTTGTGCCACCGGTCATCTCCAATCCCGCGACCACGGCGAACAACAGCGCGATCGTCAACAGTCCCTGATTGCCAAACCCCAGCACCGCTTCAGCAGGACTGGGCAAGTTGGGCGTCCCAGTCAAATCTTGGACAATCACCAAGACCGCCAAAAACACCATCGCCAACAGGTCGGTCGATGCGATCCGGGTTGCCAAACTGGCCAGCAGTCCGAGCGAAACGGCGAGCGATAACCAGGCTTCCCAGATCATGGACCGGCTGACGATTGGGGTGGAACGACGGGGAAAGGGAACAGGCGCAGAAGTGAAACGATAGTCGCTCAGACGCCCGATGTTCAGATGGGGTTCGGATTCGCGTCCACCAGACAACGCACTAGCGAAGCAGCCGGCGCAACAGCAGGGGGGCCACCACCGCTGCAAATGCGGCCGGGATCAGCCCGACCAGGACGCCCGAAATCCCAGATCCGGTCAGAAAAATCGTCGGGATCCAGCCGCTCAGGAATCCGCAGATGGCGCCGAACTTGTTGATCGATCTGCGATCCCAGGTCGGCGGCCCGGACGGTCTCAGGCTGCTGGCGAGCAGGAAACCGAGCGGCACGAAGATCGCCGAGCCGACGCCGGCGATGACCAGCCCGGCGGCAGTCGCAAACGCAACCGCCCAAAGAAGCGGCAGCACATCGGTCCCGAAATCTGACATTCCACCGAACAACTGGATCGATCCGACGGCGACCGCCGAGAGCACGATCCCGAACAGCCCTCCCGAAGCCGTCACCGCGGCGATGACCGAGACAATGATGCGAAGATTCGAGAACTCCGCGGACTTCGATGCCGCCTCCTCCACGTCGAGCGAACCGAGATGCGACGTCGGGGCAAACGGGTTCAGCGGGGGCGGTTGGCCATCAAGATCGTTCATCGCACTTCAATGCCGGCGTAAAACGGCAGGCCGCATCCTTCGCCGACTATCTGGCAGTGGGACCCTCGTTACAATCGTACCTGACACCGACGAAGGTCGCCACCATCGCACCCATCGATTGACCTCGCCCCTGACCGCCAGCAATGACTTCCAACGAGAAAACCTCCCCCATCGACGCCTTGCGGGCTCAGTACGAAGAGCTCGCCGAACTCGCCGGATCGCTCGCCCACGAGATCAAGAATCCGTTGTCGGTGATTCACATGAACATCGACCTGCTGAGCGAAGATTTGGCCGATTGGAACTCGCCGCAAAGCCGACGGTCAATCGAACGGGTCAATATCGTGCGTGAGCAGTGCGAGCGAATGCAGGGCCTGCTGCGAGATTTCCTGCGTTACGCTCGGCTCAGAGACATCGATCTGGTTTCCGGATCACTGAACGATCAGGTCGATACCGTGCTCCGCGCTTACAAGGCCGAGGCGGCTCAGCGGGGCATCGAGATCAAACGTTATTTGGACAGCGATCTGCCGTCGATCGCGCTGCACAGCGACTCGCTGCAAGCCGCCCTGATGAATCTGGTCAAAAACGCGCTCGAAGCGACCGGCCGCGGCGGACAACTGTTGGCGCGAACCTATTCGATGCAAACCAGCGTCGCGTTGGATCTGATCGACAGCGGCCGAGGTGTGGACAACAACACCATCATGCACATGTTCGAACCGTTCTACACGACCAAGGAAGGCGGCAGCGGACTGGGGTTGCCGACCGCACGGAAAATCATCGAAGCCCACGGCGGCCGCATCAGCGTGCAAAGCGAAGTCGGACGCGGAACCAAGTTCACGCTCGAATTCCCCGTGCTCAAGCGGATCGTCTGACTCGCTCCTCGCGCGGGTGGAAGCGTGCCTCGACACGATCCACGCGATGCGGAATTCGAAACGGGAACAATCCCGACATTCCGCACGACCGGTTCGATCGGACAGCGGCCGAACGACTTGCGCAACACCGCCGCTTGTTTCTTCGATTCGCTGAAATAGTTTGATTTTCCCACCCGCGTAATTTTTTTTATGACCTAGCGCGGCATCCATCTGCTACCGACGACCCAGAGCGTTTTCATGTCCATGACGATCCCTCGCCCCCGGCCGCTTTCGCTTCGTTCGGTGATCTGGACCGCCGCATTGGCACTGCCCATCGTTCCTCTGCTGCTCTCCGCTTCCAGCGTCTCGGCACAGACCGACGGAACGGGCAATGTCGAGACGGATGTCGATGCAGACGCCGAGTCACCGTCGGATGCACTGGTGATCGAAGACGCCCAGTCCTCGTTGATCAAAAACGCATTCATCGCCGCGCCACTGTCCGGCGTCGTTTCGTCGGTCGACGTGCAGGAAGGCGATCAGGTGCAAGTCGATGCGGTGCTGGTCCGATTGCGAGCCGACCTGGCGGAAAAAGAGTTGGTCGCCGCCAAAGCCGCCTTGGACGCCGCGCGGTTGGAAAGCGACAACGACGTCAACTTGCGGTACGCCAAACGGACCTTGCAAGTCCGCGAGCATGAGATGCAGCAGAGCCGATTGGCCAACCAAGCCTATCCGGGTGCGGTCAGCGATTTTGAGCTGGAGGAAATTCGCTTGAAAGTCGACCAGGCTGCGTTGGCGATCGAGCAAGCCCAACACGACTTGATGGTCGCTGCCGCCGCCGCCAATGAAAAACAAGCCGCCGTTTCGATCGCACAGACTCGGCTGGACCGACACACCGTGCGGACGCGTGTCGACGGCATGGTCGCGGAAATCGACGTTCAACCCGGTGAGTGGGTCGAAGCAGGCGAGCCGATCGTCCGCATCCTTTCGCTGGACCCGATTCGCGTCGAAGGGTTTGTCGACGGCAAGCAGCACGGCCCGCAACTGGTCGGACGCGCCGTCCAGTTCACACCCGCCGGAACGAACAACGGCGAGCCCCTACGCGGCCGCGTCACCTTCGTCTCCCCCGAAATGCACCCCGTCACCGGTCAAGTCCGCCTCTGGGCGACCGTCGACAACCCCGACGGAAAGATCGGATCCGGAGCCTCGGGAGCGTTGCTGGTGGAATGAGGTTTCAGGTTTCAGGTTTCAGGTTTCAGGTTTTCTTGTCATCCATTTTCCTGTCTCTCCTCCTCGTCCTGCTCCCACCCATTTTTCTGCCCCCGATTTTCCTGCCCTCTCCGCCGCTCCTCCCACCTCCCTCACAGACGCGTTGCGTCATCGCCTTCGTTGGCGGACAATCAACCGCATTGAATTGTCCGGATTTCTCGAACATCAACGAAGCCTGAGATGAACCCACCGCCTCCCGCCGCGGCTGCCCGATTGAGTGCCGGTTCGATGGTTGTTTCCGGCGTCCGCTACAACTGGCGGACGTCGTTGGCGGTCGCGTTGGGGGTCGCCATCGCGACCGCGGTGATCGTCGGTGCCTTGCTGGTCGGCGATTCGATGCGAGGCAGTCTGCGTGGTTTGACGGTCGAGCGACTGGGCCAGATTGATTCAGTGCTGGCCCCCGGCGGATTCTTCTCCGCCGACAACGCAGCGACGACCTTGGGCGTGGAGCCCTCGCAATTGGCGACGGTGTTGTTGTTCGACCGCGCGGTGATTGAAACCGTCGGATCGGCCGACTCGCGTCGTGCCGGCGCGGTTCAGACGATCGGTTGTGACGAGTCGTTCTGGGATCTGGACGTCTCCGGTATCGCACCGAAGACGATGCCGGGGGATGACAGCATCGTCTTGACCGAAGCGTTGGCGGTTGAGCTGGGCGTTCAAGTCGGGGACCAGGTCACGGTGCGATTACCGGTCGAGCAGGCGGTGCCGGCGGACAGCCCGCTCGGTCGGCGTGATGTTCAAACCGAAGGGATTCCGCGGCTGACGGTGGTCGACATTCTGCCCGATCGCGGGTTGGCGCGGTTCTCACTTTCGCCGGCCCAAGCAGCGCCGAAGAACGTGTTCCTGTCGCGCGACGTCATCGGCGAAGTCCTGGAGCGTGACGGACAAGCCAACGTCGCGCTGGCTTCGGTCACGATCGATCCCGCAAAGATTCACGTGGGACTGTCGGACCTGGGGCTGCAATTGGAACGGGTCACCAAGACCTTCGAAGACAAAACAGTTTTTGATTACTTCAGCGTCACCAGCGATCGCTTGATGCTCGACGACACCGCGGTCGACGCCATCACCGCTGCGTTGCCTACCGGCTCGGTGACTCCGGCGATGACCTACCTGGCCAACGCGATCGAAACACATGATGATCGCGGCAGCGCATCCGCGACGGTGACCTACAGCACGATCACGGCGATCGATTCCTCGCCCGAGTTGCCACTGGATTTCGGCGAATCGGATCCCGAAAACGACGTCGTCCCGATGGTGATCAACTCATGGACCGCCGAACGTCTCGGTGTCGACGTGGGCGCCCCTCTTCGGATCGCCTACTTCGAACCGGAGGTTGAAAACGGGAAGGAGATCGAGCGCACGTTTCAGGCCGTCGTCACCGGAATCGTGCCGATCACCGAGCCGGCCAAACGTTATTTCCGCAGCCGTCCCGCTGTGTTTGACCGCGAACCGACCCGCTACAACGATCCGAATTTGACCCCCACGGTCCCCGGCGTGACGGATCAAGATTCGATGAGTGATTGGGACACGCCGTTCGAATTGACGCGTGACGTGCCGGCCGAAGACGACGACTATTGGAAGAACCACCGGCTGACCCCGAAGGCGTTCATTCCGCTGGCCGATGGACGACGCTTGTTCGGCAGCCGGTTCGGTGAAACGACCGGATTGCGAATCGATCCAGCGGTTGCCGCTGACGTCGATGCGTTGCAAACACAGATCGTCGCGGCGCTGCAACCCGTCTTGCCCGAACTCGGTTGGCACCCGCGTCCGATTCGAGCGGATCAATTGGCCGCGTCCAAAGGCACCACGCCGTTTGACGGACTCTTTTTGGCGCTCAGCTGCTTCGTGATCTTTTCGGCCGTGATGTTGATCGCGATGTTGTTCCGATTGGGCCTGGTCCGCCGCAGCCGTGAACTGGGAACGTTGATGGCGATCGGATTGCAGCGAAAACAGGTCTCTCGTTTTTTTCTTGGTGAAGGCGTGGTGATTGCGTTGATCGGCGTGTTGCTGGGGGTTGCCGGCGGGATCGGTTACGCCCATGCGGTCTTGGCGGCGCTGCGGACCTACTGGGTCGGCGCGGTCACCGTTCCATTTCTGACCTTCCATGCGACGCCGCAAAGTCTTGTCGGCGGCGGGTTGATCGGATTGTTGATCGGTGCGGGCACGTTGTGGTGGACCCTGCGATCGATGCTGAACAACCAGGCCGTCACGCTGTTGCGCGGCGCGGACGCATCGGATGAAGTCCAGGCGGAAAAAGACTTCAGTTCGTGGCCGCGTCGGATTGCGATCGGGTTGTTCGTGATGGCGATCGGCGCGGGGATCGCAGGGGCGATGTCGGGCGGCCAAACCGCCGCCGGCGGATTCGTCGGCGGTGGCATGTTGTTGTTGATCGCCATCCTGATGCTCGTCTATGAAGGGCTGCGAAAATCCAAACGCGATCACGATTCCGCCCCCGGCTATTCACTCGGCCGTCTGGCCCGCAGCAACTCGACGCGGGCGCCGCTGCGGAGCACGTTGACGATCGGGTTGATGGCGACCGCGTCGTTTTTGATCGTCGCGATCACCGCGTTTCGGTTGCAACCGTCCGATGAAGGCACCGGCGGGTTTGATCTGGTCGCCGAAACCGCGCAGCCGTTGTACGAAGACTTGGCCGACCCCGATGTTCAAAGGGGGCTGTTGGGCAGCGACGCCGAACTCGTCTCGTCGGCGACAATTGTTTCGCTGCGTGTCCGCAGCGGACAGGACGCCAGTTGCAACAATCTCTACCAAGCCACCGAGCCGACCGTGCTGGGCGTCCCCGATCAAACCGCCGAATCACTCGGCAAATTCCGCTTCTACGCCTCGGCCGACCCTGACTCTGAAGGCCAACCGGCCGCCGAAGGCCAAACAGCGTGGTCGCTGCTCGGCCGCAAAGCGAGCGGCGGCGAAGACGATCCGATTCCGATGATCGTCGATCAGAACACGGCGATGTGGAGCCTGCAGATGATCAAGGGGATCGGCGAACGCAAAGCGTTCCTCTATGACAACCGCACGCTTCATTTCGAGGTCGTCGGGTTGCTCGAAAACTCCCTGTTGCAAGGTCGGCTGATCGTGGGGGAGGCCAATTTCGAAGCCTCGTTTCCTGAGATCAGCGGTTATCGCTACGTGTTGATCAACACCGACGAACAAGACTCCGACGCGATTGCTTCGGCCATGGAAACCCGCTTGGGCGACATCGGTTTTGATGTTTCCGATGCCCGCCAAGTGCTCAGCGGCATGATGGCGGTTCAGAACACGTACCTGAGGACGTTCCAAAGCCTGGGCGGATTGGGGCTGTTGTTGGGCACCGTCGGGCTGGCGATCGCACAACTGCGCAACGTGCTCGAGCGCCGCAACGAGCTTGCCGTGATGCGGGCGATCGGGTTCACCCAAGTCCGCTTGGCGGCGATGGTGATGGGCGAAACCGCGTCCCTGTTGTTGATCGGCATCGGTTGCGGCGTTGCCTGTGCGGTCGTCGCGGTGCTGCCCCATGCCCTGACGGGCGGGGTACGGCCACCGATCCTCGAACCGATCGCCGTGGTGCTTGCGATCGTCGTCTTCGGACTTCTCGCGGGACTGGTGGCGGCGCTGAAGGTCGTCCGGATGCCGCTGTTGCAATCGCTGAGGGGAACGTGAGAGGAACTGCGTTGGACCCTGCGATGTTACTGGCCTTGGATGAGGCGTTTCTGATGGGAGCCGAATCGGGCCAGATCGGTCCCAGTTTGAGGACCTGGGAGTTTTCCAGCCCGACGGTCGTGTTGGGACGCTCGTCCAAGGTGGATCGCGAGACCGACCGCGAGCACTGTGATCGCCACGGCATCGGGATCTATCGCCGCTGCAGCGGAGGGGCATCGATCGTCGGCGGGCCGGGTTGTCTGATGTACAGTGTCGTGCTGTCGCTGGAGCATTCTCCCCATCTCGCCAAAATCGACGAAGCCCACACGTTTGTGATGCAGCGCGTGCTGGCGGCGGCGAAACGGCAACTGCCCGAGATCCGGCTCCAGGGGATTTGCGATTTGACCTGGCGGAACCGCAAGTTTTCCGGCAATGCGTTGCGGGTCACACGAAGCCACGTGCTGTACCACGGGACCGTTTTATACGCGGCCGATTTGGAAAACGTGGCGCGGTGTTTGGATTTCGCCCCGCGCCAGCCCGACTATCGCGACGGCCGTGATCACCAATCCTTTCTCACCAATGTTCCGCTGGACCCTGCGAGGCTGGCGGATGACTTGGCCACACAGTTCGATTTCGCCGAACGATTCGAGCCGCTGTCGGACCAGATCCCCGACCCCATCCTGGCCCGAGCGGTTGAGTTGGTGTCAAAACGTTACAGTTGCGAAGACTGGCGTTTCCGGCACTGAAATTTCGTCCGGTCGACGACAAGTTTTCGCATTGTCCCATTTGTCACCCGAGTAGACTAACATGTGGGACCATTGCGGTCGGAGGCGTTTGCCTGTCGTTCGTCGTTTGCCGCTCTCGGCCCACCCAAGCCACGTCTTGTCCCCTGACACGTCGGTCCGGTTTGGCGGTCGTCGGTTGACGATCGGCAAGACCGCATGCATTGGAGCATGTCAACGGCTGAAATTTGGATGGGAGCGGAACCATTTGGCGAAACCAGGGTTTCATCAATTGGCCCCTTCTCGCATCCGGCTTGTGTGCTTTGACATCCCGCCCCCCAAAGACATCCTGCCCTCCGTTTCTACGGTTTTCTAATGAAATTGAACCCGCGCCCCGCTGAGAGCACGTCGTTTCCCCGTTTTTCGCCGCTGCGCCCGCGTCGAGGCGGTGCACTCGGAGCCGTCGTCGCCTGTTTGGTGGTTGCCGGAATTCTCGGCGGAATCGGCTACGCCCTGTTCTATGGCAGCGGTGACGGGAACACGAACGGCGAGCTGATCACGGCAAACGTCGTCAAGGGCCCGTTCGATCACATCGTGCTCGAACAAGGTGAAATCGAGAGCAGCAGCAACATTGCGGTGGTCTGTCTGGTCAAATCGCGGGGCAGCGGCACCGGCGGCACCTCGATCCTGTGGGTGATCGATGAGGGCGCGCGGGTGGAGAAAGGCGACAAGTTGGTCGAACTGGATTCGTCCCAATTGGAACAAACCCTCAACGAAGACAAGATCCGGGTGATCGCGGCCGAAGCGAACGTGACGACGGCCAAGGCCCAGGTCGAGCAAGCCAAAATCGCCCGCCAGGAATACTTGGAAGGCGTCTACATGACCGATGAACGCGCGATCCAAAATGAAAAACTGATCGCCGAACAGGACCTGGTCAAAGCCCAAAAGGCCCTCGAAAGCAGCCAGCGCTTGGTCGCCAAGGGACTGATCAAATCGCTGCAACTGGATGCCGACAAATTCGCCGTCGCCAAGGCACGCAACGAACTCGAAGCCGCCGAGGGCCGGCTCCGCGTGCTCCAGAACCTGACCAAGAAAAAAATGCTGGTCCAGTTCGACAGCGACATCGAATCCGCCCAGGCCCAGCTGACCGCCTACGAAAGCGAACTGCTGGAACAGCAGATTCAACTGGCCGACACCAAGGAACAGATCAAAAACTGCATCATGACGGCTCCGGCCTCAGGCGTCGTCGTGCACGCCAACAAATACAGCAGCCGCGGTGGAAACGCCGAGTTCGTGGTCGAAGCCGGGGCGTCGGTGCGAGAACGCCAGGAGATCATTTACCTGCCAGACCCCACCAAGATGCAGGTCAAAAGCAAAGTCAACGAGTCACGAATCACGCTGATCCGAGAAGGCATGGCGGTCAAGATCTCTGTCTCGTCGATTCCCGGGCTGACCCTCAAAGGCCGCGTGACGAAAGTCAATCGTTATGCCGAACCGAGTAGCTTTACCAGCTCGGGCATCAAGGAGTATGCCGTCTTGATCGACATCTTGAATCCCCCCGAAAACATCCGAACCGGGATGACCGCGGAGGTTCAAATCTTTGTCCAACAGCTCGAAGACGCGATTCAAATCCCCATCCAGGGCCTCTACGAACACGACAACCGAATGTTCGCGTTGATCAAAGAGGGACCGGAGTCATTCCGAACAACCAAAGTCTCGATCGGCGCGACCAACGACACGATGGCAACGATCCAAGACGGCCTGAAGGAAGGTGAAATGGTGGTGCTCAACCTTCGCGAGCACCTGGACCTGATGGACCTGCCCGAAGTCTCCGCCGACGACAACAGCGAAATGCGAGAGATCGCCGATGTCGCCCCCAATGCCAAACCGATCGAAATCGAAGACGGACCCGCGGACGGTGGTGGACGCAAAGGCGGCGGTGGCCCCGGTGGAGCGGGACGCCCGGGCGGCGGACCCGGTGGTGGCAGCGGCGGTGGCCGCCCCGACCCGGCGACGATCGTTTCGCGAATGATGGAAAACGGCGATAAAGACGGCGACGGGACGATTTCCGCCGAGGAACTCAGTGCCATCGACCCCAGTTTCCGTGACCGAATCTCCGCCGCCGATAGCGACGGCGACGGTGCCGTCACCCGCGATGAGATCATGACAATGATCCGCCAGCGGGCGGGAGGTTGATCCGAACATGTCGATGACTGATGCCTACCGGTCCTCCGGGCCCCAGCCGAGTGCAGGCGCGACCACGCCCAAACGCCTGGCCACGTCGATCCACAACCTGCAAAAGCACTATGTGCTCAAGAGTGAAACCGTCAAAGCATTGCGAGGCGTTTCCTTTGACGTGCCCGAAGGCGACTATGTCGCAATCATGGGACCATCGGGAAGCGGCAAAAGTACGCTGCTCAACTTGCTCGGCTGCCTGGACAAACCGACCAAGGGATCTCTGATGCTCGGCGATGATGACATCGCGACAATGAGTGACGATGAACTCGCCGAGATCCGTTCCCAACGGATCGGGTTCGTGTTTCAATCGTACAACCTGATCCAACAGCTCAGTGTCGTCGAGAACATCCAGGTGCCGCTGTATTACCAGGGCAACATCGGAGCAAAAGAACGCGCCCGTTCGATCGAACTGGCCGAACGCGTCGGATTGGGGGATCGCCTGGATCACCGGCCCACGCAATTGTCCGGTGGGCAACAGCAACGTGTGGCAATCGCCCGCTCACTGGTCAACGACCCGTACTTTGTGCTCGCCGACGAACCGACCGGAAACCTGGACTCCGTCACCACCGAAGAAATCCTGACGATTTTCGATCAGCTCAACGAAGAAGGCCGAACGATTATTTTGGTCACCCACGAAGACTTCGTTGCCGCGCGGGCGAAACGTGTCGTGCGTTTGAAAGACGGAAAACTGCACAAAGACGAAATCAACACGGAAGATTCCCGCAATGCCGCACGCGACTTCCAACGCAAGCATGTCGAGCAACTGTTGAAAGAGGGCGACCGTTAAGATGATTTGGCTCCGCACGCTTCGACTTGGGGTCAAAAGCCTCGCCCTCCACCCGCTCCGCAGCGGATTGACCATGCTCGGCATCTTGATCGGTGTCTGGGCCGTTATCCTGTTGACCGCGGTCAGCCAGGGTGCCAGCGATCAAGTTCAAAAACAAATTGAATCGCTCGGTGCGAACACGATCATCGTTCGCAGCCAAAAACCGCCGGAAGAGAAACTGGCCGCCGGCGGGTTCGCCAGTCAGTACGGTCTGCTGCGACGCGATCTGGACACCATTCTGGCCAGCGTTCCGACGATCAAGACCGCCGTGCCGATCCGCGAGATCCGGCGGCAATTCGCGTTTCGTGACCGTACCATCGACGGACGTCTGGTCGGTTGCACCCCCGGCTACGCCAACGTCAACACGCTGGCCATTCGAAAACGCGGCGGCCGTTTTTTGAGTGATGCCGATGGTATTCTCGCCGATACCGTGTGCGTCATTTCCGCCGGCGTCGCCGAACGGCTGTTCCCCTACGAAGACCCGTTGGGCAAACGCGTTTACATTCCCGAAAGCAAGGATTACTACCGCGTCGTCGGTGTCTTGGAACCCCGTAACCCCTCCGCGGCCATCGGCGGATCGCTCGATTCACAGGACTTTTCGTCCGACGTCTACGTGCCGATTCAGACGATTCGCAGCCGCGTCGGCGACCGCATCGTGACCCGCCGTAGTGGGCAGTTTCAAATCGAAATCATGGAACTCAATCAAATCACCTTGCAGGTCGGCAGCGTCGACGAGGTGCGTTCCAGTGCGGCGATGATCGAACGTTTGCTGGATCGAAACCACGCCAAGATGGGCGACGTTGCCGTCGTCTTTCCCTTGGAATTGCTCGAACAGGCGCGGAATTTGAGATTGATGTTTTTGGGCATCGGGATCTTGATCGCCTGCATCTCGCTGATCGTCGGCGGGATCGGGATCATGAACATCATGTTGGCCAGCGTCACCGAACGGACGCGGGAAATCGGAATCCGTCGGGCGCTGGGCGCCAAACGCGTCGACATCGTGCGTCAGTTTCTCGTCGAGACGTTGGTGCTCAGCTTCTGTGGCGCCGCGCTCGGCATCCTGCTCGGGTTTCTCGGCCCCGCGATGTACGAGGGCATGATCTATATCGTCCGCGAAGGATTCCCGGACAAGTTTGCCGCCCTTCCCGATGCGATTCGTGAAGCCAAACCGACGATCGTTTATGAAACGATTCCGTTGGCGGTCTTGATCGCCGTCCTGGTCGGCTTGGTCAGCGGGTTGTACCCCGCCATCCGAGCGGCGCGGATGAATCCGATCGAAGCCCTGCGGCACGAGTAAGACAACCCGAACACGCTCTCTCAACATCGTGGATGAACCGGGCGCACGTTGGTGTCGAGCGTTCCGTCCAGGTTTGAATCTCGGGTTCGGTTTGCGGAGCGAAAAAAGGGGCACCACTGAGCCCACGGATAGCAGCACGGCCCCACGGAATTCTTGTTCCCTGTCATCCGTGGGTTCGCGCTGCCATCCGTGGGTTTTATTTTCGAGAGTTGTCGCTGGCAAGACGAACCAGCGATGAAGCGGATCCCAGACGTTTCGCTACGCGCACCTCTGGAGAGTGTTCTGTCCGGATTTGGTTGCAGAGTTGCGTTTGTCGAGCGGAACGAGTTGAAGAGTAAAACCATCGGACGCTGGCGGCATCGGCGTCGAGCGACCATAATGCCGCTCCGAATCACGTCCCTCCAACTTCTCTCCCCCCCAGCCGTGCAAGTCATCATGTCACGAATTCTCTTGATCGCGTCCCTCGCGTTGGTGGCGATTCCGCTCCCTGCAGGCGAATATCTCAATGGCATCACGTGGCAGGCCCCCCCGGTCGTCCAGCCTGGGGCCACCGCTGCCGATCCACCGTCCGATGCCATCGTGCTGTTCGATGGGACGGACATGTCCAAGTGGAAGAACGGTGAAAACTGGCCAGTCGCCGATGGCGTGGTGACAGTCGGTAAGGGCCAGATCGTCACAAAAGACGAGTTCGGCGATTGCCAAGTTCACATCGAATGGTCGGCTCCGAATCCTCCCAAGGGAAACGGTCAAGGCCGCGGCAATAGCGGGCTGTTCTTGATGGGCAGCTATGAAATCCAAATCCTGGATTCATACCAGGCCGAAACCTATCACGACGGTCAGGCGGGCGCGATCTACAAACAAACGCCTCCGATGGCCAATGCGATGCGCGCCCCCGGCCAATGGAACACTTACGACATCATCTGGACCGCACCGCGATTCAATGAAGACGGTTCGTTGAAGTCGCCGGCTTACATCACTGCGATCCACAACGGCGTGGTCATCCAGAATCATTTTGAGCTACTCGGCGACACGCCCTACAACCGCCCGCCGGCTTACAAGCCGCATCCGCCGCGAGGGCCGATTTCGATCCAAGACCACGGCAACCCGGTCCGGTTCCGTAACATCTGGGTTCGCGAATTGACGCCGGTCAAGGGTGAACAGACCCGCAAGCCGTACATCCGCGACGGGCAGAAAGAAACGCCAATCGAATGACGATCACCGCGAAACAACCACTCGACCGATTGAGCGTCGACGACTACTTCGACGTCCTTTCATCCTGGTTGGATCTGGAAGCGGACGCCGAACGCGCCCGAATGGCACTACGACGGCAGATGCGAAACACGCGAGACGCCGAACGAACCGGTGAGACGATTCTGGGGCTTCAACTTCAAGACCACCAGACGGGGCTCGCCGGACGGTTTCTGTTCGATTTCGCCAAAGTCGGCGGGAAACCGTTGCCGCTGAATCGATTGAAGGTCGGATCACCGGTCGTGATATCCGATGCCGATGATCCGGGCGACCAGGGAATCGCGGGCGTCGTCAGTCGTCGCAGCCAATCGGTGATCCAGGTGGCGTCGGAAAAGTGGCCCGACGCAAGGTACTTTCGGCTGGATCTTTCACCCGATGAAACCACCCGTCGCCGACAACTTGCGGCGATGGCATCGGCACGGTGCGCCAGCGGCCGGGCCAAGCAGATGCGGGACCTGTTACTGGGACAGCGCCCGATCCGCTACGGCGATCCAGACCCGATCGAATTCCGCAGCGATTTGAATCCGCCACAGCGGGACGCGGTCCTGTTTGCGTTAGCCGCGCCCGACGTCGCGATTCTGCACGGCCCGCCCGGCACCGGCAAAACGACGACGCTGGCCGAAGTCATCTATCAAGCGGTGATGCGCGGCGACCGCGTGTTGGCCTGTGCCCCTAGCAACACGGCCGTCGACAACTTGCTGGAACGGTTGGTCGCGATGCTTCCCAATGTGCTGCGGGTCGGCCACCCGGCTCGCGTGTTCGAATCACTGCGTGGGCACACGCTGGATGAACTCGTCGACGCCGACCCGTCCTCGGCGGTGATCCGTGACATGCGACGCGAGCTATCCGAATTGATGCGTTCGGCGGCGCGGTCGCATCGCGGGCGGGATGGAAAAAAGCGACGCAGCTTGCTGTACTCCACCGCCGGTGATCTCCGCGGCCAAATCCGATCGCTGGAACGCAGCGTCGTCCGGGGCGTCATCGAAGGGTCCGACGTGATCTGCACGACGACGACGATCGACGAAGACTTGCTCGGGGACGCGCGGTTCGATTTGGTCGTGATCGACGAAGCGTGTCAATGCACCGAATCAAGTGTCTGGCAAGCGGTTTTGCGGGCCGACATGGTCGTCATGGCCGGCGATCACTGCCAGCTTCCGCCGACAGTGTTGTCCGACCAGGCAGCCGCCGAAGGGATGCGCGATTCGATGATGCACCGGTTGATCGAACGCGAAGGCCAATCGATCTATCGACGGCTGACGGTGCAGTACCGCATGCACCAGTCGATCATGGAGTTTTCTTCACAAGAGTTCTACGACGATTCGCTGGTCGCCGATCGCAGCGTTGTCGAGCATCGCCTGTGTGATCTTCCGCATGTCCAGTCGTCGCCGATGACCGAAGAGCCCTTGATGTTGGTCGACACGGCCGGTGCCAACCTGAACGAGGAACTCGAACGCGACGGCGAAAGTAAACTCAATCCGGGCGAAGGCAAGCTGGTCACCCGGTTCGCGACCGAATTGATCGAGGCCGGTGTGCTGCCCGATCAAATCGCCATCATCGCACCCTACGCGGCGCAGGTGCGTTGGCTCCGCAATCGCCCTGAATTGCGCGAGGTTGAAATCGATACCGTCGATGGTTTCCAGGGCCGAGAAAAGGAAGTCGTCTTGATCACGCTGACACGCAGCAACGATCGCGGCGAAATCGGTTTCCTGGCCGACACCCGGCGGACCAACGTCGCGCTGACCCGCGCCCGACGAAAGCTGATCGTAATCGGCGACAGCGCCACACTGGGCGGCAACGAATTCTATCGCCGAATGCTCGAATACTTTGAAGCACAGGGCGCCTATCGAAGCGTGTTCGAATTCGGCGTCGATTGAATGCTGTGGCGTAAGCTTCCGGCTTGCGGTGCCGGAATCGCAAGCTGGAAGCTTACGCTGCCGGAATCGCAAGCTGGAAGCTTACGCCACTTAATCATCCGCTGGTTGTTTCCCCGCCACACTACACACCGCCAGGATCGCAATCGCGGGCATGATCGGGGCCCGCATCCGCAAATTGCTCCAATAGACCGCGTGCACGCCCGTCAGCGTGATCGCCAATAACCAGATCGCCCACCAACGTCCGGCAAAGACTCGGCGGCGATGGCGCACGATCGTGACGATCACCGCCCCATAGAGCGCAAGGTAAAACATGCCGACGGCCAAAGCGGCCAGCGTGGAACGCCCTTCAACCGCATGCGGAAACGGGCTCCACAATCGCGCTACACGCACGACCATCGACCATGCAAACACAGACGGGTGTCGCTTGATCGTGGCCACGGCCGATTCATAGCACAACCGGTCGTCGTCGAACTCCGAGACCGCGGCGTCGTAGTTCGGTTTCCCCGCCCAATCGCGTCGCCAAAACGCCGCCTCCCGCGGGTCGCCCTCGTAACGATGCGCGTAAGCGTTCAAAAACGACGTGGCGTCCCAGGCTTGCCCGAATTGCCCTTCAGAAAGATAGCGATAGAACGACTCGTTGTTGGCCAACAGCAACGTGTATCCGCCATGGGTCGTGGCCCAGACCGGATGCCCCAAAACACGCGCGTTACGCCACGTCCAGCCGCCAACCGCGAGGGCAACGACCGACGCGATCACCAGGGCGGATTGCAGACCACGGCGGTTTCGAAAACGCAACGGCGTGGCCACAACCAACAGCCCGGCCCAGACGAGAAAGGTCGGCCGGCAGAGGTAGGCCAACGCGAGCGCAGCGCCGATTCCCAAGGGGAAAACGAGCGAACCTCGTCTGCGCGTTGAGGTCGCCCCTGCGACATTCCATCCGCTCCACAACCAGATCACCGCGGCAGCCAAGGTTGCCGCCAAGGTTTCGGTCATCACTTCGACGGATTGCCGCAGCAGAATCGGATCGATTGCCGTCAAGACAACGGCCGCCAAACCCAAGCGGTCACCGCCGTCGAGTCGAGACGACTGACGAAGCTGTGCCGCGAAATGCCGAGTCGACAGGAACACGAAACAGGCCGTCAATGCGGCCAGCACGAGGTGCAGCCCCGCGACGGCAAGTCGCGACAGTTGTCCGCCAGGCATGCAAATCGAAAGCAACCAGGGGTACAGCGGCGGCCGAAACGCGATCGCCCGCGTCGTTCCGTCCGCACCGGTCAGACCAAACACACCGGATTGCCGCAGCGTTTTCGCGATCACCCGATAGGCATCCGGATCCGCGGCGAACGCGTCGGAGTCAAAAGTGATCACCAGACCTCGAATCAACAGCGTCAGCCCGACGGCCAACAACAGCATTCGGAGGTTTGATCGAGAGGGCAAGGGAACGGCTCTGGGCTAACAACCTGGAAGCGACGACGCGGAACGGACGCCGCCAATTCTATCAGTCAGATCGACCGCCGGGCACACGAAACACGGCAGATCGCACCGTAGAAGCTATGAAAAGCCGCGGTGATTAAGCTCTGAAAGTCAACATCACTCAACTTCAGAGGCTTAATCATGACCGCGACCGGTATTCAGTCTACTTCAATTTCCTCCACTTTGTTTGTCGCTTTGGAACTCAGCAAATCCGTTTGGAAGCTTGGTTTTGCTTGCGCCGAGCATCCGAGCCTTCGGATTCGAAATGTTGCCGCCGGCGACCTCCGGCAATTTGAATCCGAATTATTAGCCGCAAAACGCAAGTTCGCACTTGAGGACGACGCAGGGACCGTAACCTGCTACGAAGCCGGACGCGATGGTTTCTGGATTCATCGGGCGTTGGAAGCGATTGGGCTGACCAATCACGTGATCGAATCGGCATCTCTTGAAGTCGATCGACGCAGCAAGCAGCGCAAGACCGATCGTCTGGACGTCCAAAAAATGGTCCACGCGTTGCTACGGTATTACCGTGGCGAACGTGGAGCACTACGGCCGATTCACGTCCCGTTGATGGAAGACGAAGACATTCGCAATCTGCAGCGAGGCCTGCAGTCAATCCGCAAGGACAAACGGCGATTAACCAACCGGATTAAAGGTCTGCTGTTCGCCCAAGGCATTGTGCTCGGAACGATCGATTCTGAGTTCGAAGCAATACTTGAAACGCTAAAAACGGGTGACGGTCAACCGATCGGAGCGTATCTCCGAAAACGATTGCAGCTGGAGTTCACTCGGCTGAAGCTTTGTGTTTGCCAGATTCGAGAATTGGAAGAGCAACGAGCCGAGTTGTTTCGTCAGGCGAACGCTGCGGCCGATCAATGTGCCTCGCGTCAACAGATTGCAGATCGCCTGGTCGAACTCTGCGGGATCGGAGTGGAATGTGCGTGGACGCTTTCGACGGAGCTGTTTTCATGGCGTGAATTCCGGAATCGTCGTCAACTCGGAGCGGTCGTTGGCCTCGCGCCAACGCCTTACAGCAGCGGTGCACTGAATCGTGAGCAGGGCATCAGCAAGGCCGGTCGCGGTGACGTGCGAAGCTTACTTGTTGAGGTTGGATGGTTGTGGCTGCGTTATCAACCTCAAAGCGACTTAGCTCGGTGGTTCCGGGAAAAAGCGGGGGGACAGAGCAGCCGCATGCGTCGAATCGCGATTGTGGCATTGGCCCGCAAGTTGGTCATCGCGCTTTGGAAGTATGCGATGCAAGGGGAACTACCACGCGGAGCGAAATTCAAATCACCCGCACAAAAACGTCGTCTGCGTAAGACCGCAAGTCTAGGCGCAGTGAACTTGCAGGAGGTTGCGATGGCATAATTTTCAATTCAGGCTCTCGTTGCTCTATTTGTGGGTGTCGACGAGCAGTGACGATCGATCAGATCGCTGGACCGAGCATGCCCTGGGCTCACTTCCAGTGAGACCGACCTTGTAGAAGGGTTTTGGCGATCTGTTCGACGTTTCCCCCCTGATTCGGCTATCGAAGCATGCAGCTTTAGGTTCCCGGCCAGACCGGAACGGATAGAAGGTGGTTGCATAACGTTCACTGGGGAAACGTTGATCGGTTCACTACCTCGGAGCCTCCCCAACAAAGGCAACCGCTGCCGTCGTCTTCGTCCGGCCCTCGGTCGCCATTCGCTCCGCTCGTTCCTCGCTGCGCCGGGGTGAGCGACCGAGGGCCGACTCCGACGAAGGCAGCTAGACCGACTTTTTTGCAAAATTTAAAATCAGGGCTTGCAGACCGCGGCCTCATAGAAGGGCATGCTGTGTATGCCAGCAGAGTAGGGCATGCTGTGCATGCCAGTCGAGCAGCATGCCAGTCACGCACAGCGTGACCTACTAATCGCAAACGCAAGCTGGAAGCTTGCGCCACTCACGGGCCGATGGCGATCAGGTATTCCTGGCGACGGCCGGATTCGTTGATGCCTGTTCGCACATAAAGACGGTTTTCGATGGCGACCGGGGTGGCGAAGATGGAGTCACCGGTCTGGATCTTGGCAACGGATTCAAAGCGATCCGGGAATGCCGAGTACAGAAACACTTCACCGCGCTGAGTCGCGACAACCACGTGACCATCGGCAAGCAGGGGTGAAGCGCTGATCCCGCCACCGAACAAACGCATCTTCCACATTTCTTTACCATCGTGTGTCCGCCAACAGTAGGCGACACCATTGTCCGCGACGGCGAACAGGTAGTTTTTGATCGCCAACAGGGACTGTTCGTAGCACATCACACGATTGCTCCACATCAGCCTCTCGGTTCCATCGGCTGCGACACACCAGGTCCCCGCGTCCGGATTGCCCCCGCTGACCATGACGTGACGATCGTCCCAGACCACGGTCCCACAGATCGCTTCGGTCGTCGTCGGGACCTGCCACAGCAAGCGTCCATTGAGCGGGTCATAGGCCGAAAACGTCTCCGCCCCGGCGATCAACAACTGCCGTGCTCCCGCAATGGTCGTCACGATCGGAGAGGCAAAGTTCAAGTTCTGCGGCCGGGCAATTTTCCATACTTGTTCGCCGCTGGCGCGATCCAACGCATAAATTCCGCTGTCCTTGCCGTCATACTCGGCCGCCACGATCACCACGCTGTCTTCAATGATGGGACTGGCACCATAGCCGAATTGAAAACTGGAGGGTTTGAATTCACAGACGCGGGTCCGCCAAAGCTGGCTGCCATCGGTCGAGAGCGCCGTCACCACGATCGCATCGTCGGTGTGGAACGATGCGAACAAGCGTTCGCCGTCGTAGGCCATCGATGGAGAGGCGTGCGAGTTGTTGGGATGGATACGAGGCGGCAGCGTGCCGCGGTGCAACACAATCTCTTGACGCAGTTTTCCGGATCGCGCGTCGAGTTCCACGACCGATTGCGTGCCGGCGTCCTCGTCCGCCGTGGTCAAAAAAATCGCGTCGGAAACAAAAATCGGCGTCGAGTGCCCGCGGCCTGGCAATTTGGTTTTCCAGGCGACGCCTTCCCCCGTCCGCAGGTCCCAGTGACGCGGCAACGACACATCGTCCGCGGCGTGATTGTCCGACGTCGGGCCGCGCCATTGCGGCCACGGCCCCGCCTCGGGGGCCTGCCCCAATCCGACCCCACCGGCTGATAGACTGAGGCAAACGATGGCGATCAAACCGAGCCGATTCGTCGGTGCGTTGGAATGTTTCATTTTAGAACTGTAGAAGCGAAACGGAATCAATGATAGGTTTTCACGCATCGGCCTGGTCACTCGGCGGTTCCAACGGATCGCTCGGCGGTTGCGGGCGACTGACTCGTTGAAGACGACGAGCTACAATGGCCCGAAAACTTACTTTGAATAGGACAACAGAGCGTATGCGTGCGGGAATCGTCGGCGTCGGGTTCATGGGCTGGATTCACTATCTGGCTTACCAGCGAAGTGATCAAGCTGACTTGGTGGCTTTCTGCAGTCGAAATGAAGCAAAACGGGCCGGAGATTGGACGGGGATCAAGGGTAACTTTGGGCCTCCCGGCGAGCAAATCGATGTTTCCGGCATGAACGTGTACGAATCACTCGACGCGATGTTGGCCGATGATTCGATCGAATTGATTGACATCTGTTTGCCGCCAAGTTTGCACGCCGAAGCGATCGAAAAATCGATCGCAGCCGGAAAAAAAGTGCTGTGCGAGAAACCGTTGGCATTGACGGCCGATGATGCGCGGCGGCTGGCAGAACTCGGCGGCCCCGGCGACGTGATGGTCGCCCACGTGTTGCCGTTCATGCCCGAGTTCGGGCTGTTGGTCGACGCCGCGCGTGACGGTCGGTTCGGACGGCCGATCGCGGGACGATTCAAACGCACGATCTCACCGCCGGATTGGATTCCGGATTTCTACGATCCGACCAGCGTCGGCGGACCGCTGATCGATCTGCACGTCCATGACGCCCATTTGATTCGCGTCTTGTTCGGAATGCCGGACTCGGTGGAAAGCAGTTGCATTCGCAACGACTCGGTGCCCAAGTTCTACGAAACGCTGTTCCGCTATCCCGACGGGCGACCGGTCTCGGCCGGCGGCGGCGTCATCGATTCCCCGGCGCGGGGCTTCACCCACGGCTACGAAGTCTCCTTTGAACGGGCGACGATTCAGTTTGAGTTCGCCGCCTATGCCGACGAAACCACGGCGACCATCCCGCTGGTGATACTCCATCAAGACGGCCGCGTCGAACGACCTGATCTGGGCGACGGCGATCCGATCTCCAGCTTTGTCAAGGAACTGGACGCGGCGGCCGAATCGATTCGTAGCGGTGAAGTGTCGCCGTTGCTCGATGGCAATCTGGCCGCCGATGCCATTCAAATCTGCCAGTGGCAGGTTTAGACGGAGAATAAGTGGGATAGGCTTCCGGCCTATCGAAGATGAGACGTGGGGTGAGCTTCCAGCTTGCCGTCTCGTTTCACTCGTGAACCGCAAGCTGGAAGCTTACGCCACTGCGCTACACGCGTTTCTGCTTGCGCTGCACTTCAATTTCGTCGAACGTGTACAGCTTGCCTTTGCCCGCTCCCGGGCACTCCTGGCAAGTCTCGCGCCAGGCTTTCTCGGTCTCGATTGTTGAATCCCAGAACGGCCAGGTCCGGCACTGAATCGGGCGTGCCTGGTAAACCAAACACGTCCGCTGCTGGGGATCCAACAAGATGCAATCGCCGTCGGGATACTCACGCAAACTCTTTTGCGCACCGACGCGGCGGACGAATTGGGATTCGAATTCGTCGACCGACAAATTCATCGCATCGGCCATCGCATCGATCTCGTTTTGTTCGACCCAGACGTAGCCCGGATCGCCACTGCAACACGCTCCGCACTGCGTGCATTCGAACCGCAAACCTTCGTGGTACCAGGGGCGTTGAGTGTTGCGCGGCATGATGATTGGAATCAGAAACGAACGTGGCGATGCGGTGGTGCGAAGGGCCGGCGTGGCCGGCTCGAAGACGGGTCGAGCCGTAAAGGGCACCGATTGTAGCGAATGGTAGCGTCCTGACAGCGGCCTTCAATCGGCGCAAGCAAAATCTACTGGACAAACTTTGGCGACGCGGCAAAGTTTGACGAGTCCACTCTTGCACGACGAGAGTGCCTGCCCCTCCCAATCCCGCGGGCCACTCTCGTCGTCGCACTCAATGGAATGGATCACTGGTCAGGCGGCCCGGATGCCGAGTCACTCGCAGATGTCACGCGAGTCTGTTTTCTTCCCGAAGCATCGTCAATGGAGCTGCGTGCCGTGAAGCTGTCATTCCCAATGGACCCCGTCGGCCCTTCGCTGATGACGCAAAACCGAGCCCTCCATAATCCACCGATTGCCGTGCCCTCCTCTGGACTCCCCTCCCACCAGAACCCGGCAATTGAAACGGATTACCTGCTCGTTTGCGAAGCCTACTCGCGCTCGCTCACCGATGGACGGTGGCGATTCACGCTCGAAGCGGCCGACGGGGAATTGATCTTAGACGCCGAAGACCAAGAACTCGGCGACCTGAATCGGCTGACGTTGTTGGCAGCCGTTCGCGGACTGGAATCACTCGAAGGCCCCAGCGCGGTGACGCTGTTGAGCAACAATCGCTACCTGATTCGTTCGCTCTCCAACTCGCTGCCCCGCTGGCGCCAAAACAACTTTCGCTGGGAACACTTTGGACGGCGGATCGATGTGCAGCACGCCGACCTGTGGCGCCGGATCGATCGCACCCTGGCGATTCATCGCGTGCAAGCCTGCCTGGTCAGTTCCTGTCTGGTCAGCCACGGGCACCAAGCGCTCGGTCAGGACGCTGATCTCGATCCGACCACCCGCCCGGCTTCGGCGCAACCGCCGCGGCAGCCCTCGCCGGCCGGCCCATCCCACTACCGCATCGACCCACCGCTTAGCAGCACACGCCTGGGCAACCCCCAAAACACAGCGTCAAACACAGCGTCAAACACAGCGCAAAACAACGTTCGCAGCAGCGTTCCGGCCCCCAGCGGGCGGTTGCGTCGGCTGATCAACGGCGACGCAGCCGCCCCCCCAACACCATCGAGCCTCCGCCGCCGCGGACGGTTTACCGCCGAAGATCTGGAATCCGAATAAACGCGGACGTGCCGCTCCCGGCCGTCGTCGCGGCGTGCCCCGTTAGCAGTTCACCCCGATGGCGGTCAGCCGCCTTCCCCGGCTCCGCAATAACGAATCCCCGGCTCCGCAATGGATGTTGCGAGTCGCTTGTCAAATTTGACCCTTTTGGACCCATCGTTTTTCGACATGCACACACAGATTTCCCTCACCGATCTCGGACGACTCGTTGACGGTCATTTGGAGAATCCCTCGTCAATCCTCGGCCCGCACACGGTCGACTACCGCGGCACCAAGGCGACGGCCGTCCGCAGTTTCTTGCCGGATGCCCAGGCCGCTTGGATCGTCGATCACCCCACCGGAAAGCGTCGACCGATGCGTAAACTGCATCCAGCGGGGTTTTTTGAGGCAATCTGCTCAGGCACGGTCGACGCGACCTCGATCGGGCATAATGATGAGGTGACACCCTCGACGCACTCAAGTTATCGAATTCAAATGGCTGACAAAACTGGCAAACTCATCGAGACGCACGATCCCTACGCGGTGCCATCGATTCTGACCGATTTCGATCGTTACCTGCTCGGCGAAGGCAAATTCTATCGGCTCTTCGACGCCCTCGGCGCCCAGCTGCGTACCGTCGACGACATCGATGGCGTCAACTTCGCCGTCTGGGCGCCCAACGCCCGAATCGTCCAGGTGGTCGGTGATTTCAACGGCTGGGACGGACGCGGTCACGTCGCCAAGCTGGACATGTCGGTCGGGATCTGGGAATTGTTCATCCCGGGTGCCAAGGCCGGTCAGAAATATAAATTCCGAATTTTGGACCAGCACGGTCAATGGATCGACAAGACAGACCCGGTCGGGTTCGCCGCCGAGCTGCCCCCGTTGACCGCATCGATCATCACGGACTTGGACAAGCACCAGTGGAGCGACGATGCGTGGATGGAGCGGCGTGCGGCAACCGATCCGATGCACGCCCCGATGAACGTGTACGAGTGCCACTTGGGGAGCTGGCAAAAAGGCCCCGGCCGCACGCACGGCTGGCTGGACTATCGTGACTTGGCCCATCGTTTGGTCGATTATTGCCACCGGATGAATTTCACCCACGTCGAATTGCTGCCCGTCACCGAGCACCCCTTCACCGGCTCGTGGGGCTACCAGACGGTCGGCTACTTCGCACCCACCAGCCGGCACGGCAGCCCCGAAGACTTCATGTACTTCGTCGATTACCTGCACCAACATGATGTCGGCGTGCTGGTCGACTGGGTTCCGGCCCACTTCCCCAAAGACGCGCACGGGCTGCGGCGGTTCGATGGCTCGGCGCTGTACGAACACGAAGACCCCCGCCAGGGCGAACACCCGGACTGGGGCACGATGATCTTCAACTTCGGTCGCAACGAAGTCCGCAACTTCCTGGTCGCCAACGCGATCTTCTGGTTGGAGAAATACCATATCGACGGCCTGCGAGTCGACGCGGTCGCTTCGATGCTGTACCTGGATTACAGCCGCGAAGACGGCGGTTGGATTCCGAACCAGTACGGCGGTCGCGAAAACTTGGAAGCGATTGACTTTCTCCGCGAGTTCAACGTTGCCGTTCACGAACATCATCCCGGTGCGGTGACGATCGCCGAAGAGTCGACGGCTTGGCCGGGCGTTTCACGACCTGTCTATGACGGCGGACTCGGTTTCACCTACAAGTGGAACATGGGATGGATGAACGACACGCTGACGTACATGCAGAAGGAACCCGTTCACCGCGGGCATCATCAGAACGATCTGACCTTCAGCATGATCTATGCCTTCACCGAAAACTTCATGCTGCCGCTCTCGCATGATGAAGTCGTTCACGGCAAAGGCTCACTGATCAGCCAGATGCCCGGTGACGTGTGGCAGAAATTTGCCAACCTGCGGTTGCTTTATTCCTACATGTGGACGCACCCGGGCAAAAAGCTGCTGTTCATGGGCGGCGAACTGGCTCAGTGGAACGAATGGAATCACGACGACGGCCCCGATTGGTTGCTGTTGGATTTCGAATCCCATCGCGGCGTGCAGGACCTGGTTTCGGATCTGAACAAACTGGTGATCGAAAACCCGGCGTTGCACCAATTGGATTTCACCGGTGACGGTTTCGAATGGGTCGACTGCATGAATTGGCAGGAAAGCACGTTGGTTTTCCTGCGCAAGGGCCTGGCCGGCACCGAGCCGATCTTGATCTGCTGCAATTTCACACCGGTGGTGCGCTCGAACTACCGAGTCGGCGTGCCCAAGAGCGGTTTCTGGAAAGAGATTTTCAACAGCGACAGCGAACGCTACGGCGGCTCGAACGTGGGCAACTATCCCGGCGCGAAATCGACCGGCGATGGCCACCACGGACGCCCCGACAGTATCCTTGTCAACATGCCGCCGCTGGGTGTCACGATGTTCCGTCTGGAAAAATAGCACGCCGCCGCATCGTGTCGGTGGCCGCGATCGGTGGTAAACTTTGAACCAGCGTAACGTTTTTTGATTTCCAGTCCCATTCTGGTCCGCCGTGATGCCGGTTCAAATGCAACTTGCTCGGATCATCATTTCCGAGTTGACCGAAAGCCAAGTCATCTATTTGCGCGAGATCGATGGGGAGCGTGAGTTCCCCATCTTGATCGGCATTTTCGAAGCGACCAACATCGACCGACGCGTCAAAGAAGACGGTTATCAACCGCCCCGACCGCTGACGCACGACTTGGTCGTGCGAACGGCCGAGGCGCTCGGCGCTTCGATCCATAGCGTCGTCATCAGCGACTTGAGCAATCAAACCTATTACGCTCAATTGCGGCTTGAGACCGATGACGGCGAGATGATCGAAATCGATTCTCGGCCCAGTGACGCGATCGCCGTCGCCGTCACCTTCTCGCCGCCGTTGCCGATCTTTGTCGCAGAGCATGTGCTCGCCGAAGCGACCTCGAGCATGCCTTAACCGACGAGCGAAATGCAGATTCTAAGAACGACCGAACAGGCCGCTGAGCTTGTTTGGCAATGGCGCCGCCGCGATGCATCGGTCGGCTTGGTGCCGACGATGGGGGCGTTGCATGAAGGCCATCTCTCCCTGGCACGCACCAGCGTCGGCCACTGCGACCACACCGTCGCCACGATTTTCGTCAACCCGACCCAGTTCGCGCCCCACGAAGACCTGAGCCGTTATCCGCGAACGCTCGATGCCGACCTGGAAGGCCTCCGCCGCGAAGGTGTCTCCGCCGTCTTTGTCCCCGAATCGGACGACATCTACCCGCCCGGATTCAGCACGTCAGTCCAGCCACCCCGTGTCGCCCAATCCCTCGAAGGCGAGTTCCGACCGACGCACTTTCAAGGCGTCGCCACGGTCGTGCTGAAACTGTTTCACATCCTTCCCACCACGCACGCATTTTTTGGCCAGAAAGACTATCAGCAACTGTGTGTGATTCGTGCGATGGTCCGCGATCTGAATGTTCCGATTGAGATTGTTGCCTGTCCGACCGTGCGTGAAACCGATGGACTGGCAATGAGCAGCCGCAATCGTTACCTGAACGCCGAACAACGAATCCGAGCGTTGCGGCTGTTCGCGGCGCTTGATGCCGCCGAGCACGCGGTCCACGACGGGCAACGCGATGCCGCCGAAATCGAACGAGTCATGCAGGCGACGTTGTTGGCCGACGGACCTGAACAGGGTGTCGACTCGATCGATTACGCCAAACTCGTCGATGCGCAAACCTTGCAACCGATCCAGCAGCTCGATGACCGAGCCGTCGCGCTAATTGCAGCCAAAGTCGGCTCGACGCGGTTGATCGACAACCGACTGGTCGACCCGTAACGGAAGATCAGCTCGCATTTTCCCGGTCAAGACGCCTTCCATTATGACGTAGCACCGGATCGCAGCGAAACTGCCGCGATCGCGGTCGTGCCCAGACGCAGGTTTCGATACGATGTCGGTCCAACCGCGGCGGCCGATTCAACCGTTCATGCTCTTACCGAGCGTATGAACGGGCGAGTGATTCTCAACGACTTACCCATCCGACACATGATTCAACGCATTCTTGTCACCGGCGGCGCCGGATTCTTGGGCTCCTACCTGTGCGAACGTCTGGTCCAGCAGGGCCACGATGTCATCTGTTTGGACAATTTTTTTACCAGCCAGAAGACCAACGTCGCCCACTTGCTCGACTTGCCCAATTTTGAGCTGATTCGGCACGACATCACCAATCCGGTGTTTTTGGAAGTCGATCAGATTTACAACATGGCCTGCCCGGCCGCTCCCGGGCATTACCAGTACAACCCCATCAAAACGATGAAGACCAGCGTGATGGGTTCGATCAACATGCTGGGCATCGCCAAACGCTGTGGCGCACGGATCTTGCAAGCCAGCACCAGCGAAGTCTACGGCGACCCCGAAGTCCATCCGCAGGTGGAATCGTATCGCGGCAGCGTCAACCCGATCGGGATTCGTGCCTGCTATGACGAAGGCAAACGTGCGGCCGAAACACTGTTCATGGATTATCACCGCAGCAACGGGGTCGATGTCCGCATCGTGCGAATTTTCAACACCTACGGTCCCCGCATGCACCCCTTTGACGGCCGCGTCGTTTCGAATTTCATTCGTCAAGCGTTGGCCGGCGAAGACATCACGATCTTCGGCGACGGTTCTCAAACGCGGTCGTTTTGCTTTCGAGACGACCTGGTCAACGCGATCATCGCCATGATGAGCCACAACGATTTCGTCGGACCGGTCAACATCGGCAATCCGGACGAATTCACGATTCGCGAATTGGCCGAACAGGTGATCCAGATTTCCGGATCGGCGAGCAAGTTGATTCAAAAACCACTGCCGGCAGACGACCCGACCCGTCGGCGGCCCGACATTTCGCTGGCCAAGAAAGAACTCGGTTGGGAACCCAAAATCAAGCTCGCCGATGGATTGCGACAAACGATCGATTGGTTCAAGTCGATCGACCTGGGCGACTACCGTCCGCCGACGCCCAACTACGTTTGAGCGACCGGCAAAATCCTGAACGTGGGATAGGCTTCCAGCCTGTCGTTACGCTATTCAGCGGATTACTATTCAGCGGATTACTGCTCAGCTGATTTTCATCGACAGCTCGCGTCCCCTCGGCCAAATCTGGACGATGGCGCCTTGCTCTTCATCGGTTTCGTCGCCGAGCGGGTACGACGCGACCTTGCGCAACTGCAAATTGCCCATCAACCCTTGATGACGTGCTTCGCCCCGTTCCTCGATCCATTTCGGGCCTTTGATCAGTAGCATGCGGTCGACGTTGCTCCAATGGGGCTCGATCCAGCGGCAGAGCTTCGAGATGCTTCCCACGGCGCGGCAAACCAGGCTGCTGAAGCGGAAGTCCTCCAACAGGTCCTCGCCCCGCGCCGAATAGACCGGTACCGGCAGATCCAGGTCGGCAATCAATTCCCCCAGCACGCTGGCTCGCTTGGCAACCGATTCGGCCAGCGAGACATCGATGTCCGGTCGCAGGATCGCCAACGGGATCCCCGGCACGCCATTGCCACTGCCCAAATCCAAGACTTCCTCGCCCGGATCGAGGATCGGCGCCAATTGCAGGCAATCTCGCAAATCACGGCCGACAAACAGCTCCCACGTCGTGTGACGGGTCAAATTTAGTTTTTCGTTCCAGCTCCACATCGCCTCCGCGTAGGCCTGCAATCGAGCAGCGACGTCGCCATCGAGTTCGACGGCATGGTTCTTCAGGGCGGTCTCAAAATCTGGATCGAGAGGCATGGGTTAACAAAGTTAAAAGAGCGAAATGTCTGAACCCGCATGATGATGCAATCACCTGAGTTTGGGAACATCCCCGACGATTTCGAAATCCCGCCGGCCCCCACAGGGATGTGCCCCAAGCGCCCGGGCCACACCGCGTCGGGGGACAGACCGCGAACGTCCGAGGACCGCGTCGGGGGACAGACCCCGAACGTCCGAGGGTAAATGGGACCAATGGGACTTATACGACGTATGGGTCCTATTCGTCCCATCCGTCCTATTCCCCACATGGGGACAGACCCCGGGTGTGCACACTAGGGTAAATGGGACCAATGGGACCTAGACGACGCATGGGTCCTATTCGTCCCATCCGTCCTATTTCCCACGGGGACAGACCCCGGGTGCATGGGGACAGACCCCGGGTGCATGGGGACAGACCCCGTGGTGCAGACCGTGGTGCAGATCCGTACACTGCGGGGACAGACCCGTACACTGCGGGGACAGACCCCGGGGTTTGGGAGCGACGCGAGAAATGGGATCGTTTTTTTGATCCATCGAGTGGCACACCACTGCTCTGCAGTCGCGGTGACGCGTAGAATCCGGCCACCCCGACTCGACGCCGGGGCTTCACGAGCGGCAGAACTCGTGTTCTCTTTTGGTCGCGACTCGTAAGGAGACGAATCCCAAATGGCACGCAATGAACAACTCATTCGCCAACATAAGTTGCTCCAGCTGCTCGAATTGTCGCGTTTCGGTCGCACGCTGGAAGAACTGCGAGGCGACTTGGTCGCGGACTTGGGTCTGACCAAATTGCACGAGCGGACGGTCCGCCGCGATCTGGAAGCACTGCAGGCCGCGGGCTTTGACATCCAATCGGAAACCGTCCAACGCGGACGCGTGTTCAAATTGGGTCAAAACACCACCGACGTCCACGAGATCGGCATTTCGGCGACCGAATTGATCGCCCTGTCGATCGGACGCGAACTGCTCTATCCGCTCATGGGCACCCAATACTGGCGTGGCATCGAGACCTTCTGGAATAAAGTCCAAGAAGCGGTGCCCAACGGCGTCTTCGATCACTACGCGCGGTACCGTGCCGCGCTGCACGTCTTCGGCTCGCCCAGCAAATCGTACGAACGCCAAGAAGGAATGTTGAAGACGATCAACCGCGCGATCCTGGAACATCGCCTCGTTGAAATCGAATACGAATCGATCGGCAAACCGGTGTCGACGCGAAAAATCGAACCCTACGGCTTGGCCGTCTACCAGAGCAGCATCTACATCGTGGCAGCGGTTCCGGGCACGACAACGACCGATCCACCAGAGAACCGCCAACGTTTACGGAATTGGAAACTGGATCGATTTCATCACGCCACGCTGCTGGACGAATACTTCAAGCCTGACCCACAGATCGACTTGTCGAAGTACCTGGGCAGCAGCATCGGAATCTTCTCGGGGGATTCCACCACGCTGGTCAAAATTCGCTTGGGAAAACGGAGCGCCGCCTACCTTCGCGAAGACCCCTGGCATCCGGAACAATCGTTGGAAGACTTGGGCGACGACCAGACGATGCTGACTGTCCCGGCTGCTCACCCGCGGGAAATTCTGCCCAAAGTCCTCTCGCTGGGTGCAGATGCGGAGGTCATCGAGCCGGCTGAGTTCCGCGAGACCGTCGCCGAATCGGTGCGAGAGATGGTTGCTCACTACACCTGAACAGCGGCTGGTCGTGCGCACGCACTGATCAACGTGGACGGCGGTACCGACCATCCTCGCCGCCAAAGGCAAACGGTCGAAAATATCGATAGCCCTTCTCGGACAGATAGCTCCGACGCACCTGTTCTTTCAGGATCCGATTGCCGAAGTACCATTGCAAGAACCGTGGATGAACGGCTTGGATGTCGTTGACCGGTGCTGCGATCGGGACCGCGGGTCGCCCCATCACTCCTCCGTGCGGCGCGACCTCTCCGATCTGCTGAAATCCCATGATGCGGCGATAGATACGGACATGTTTCGGGTGCACCGTCGCCAACAGATCGTCGACTCCCTGCCAACGCGCAAATTGCACGGCGGCAGCCGTCATGGCAACCAGATGCTCCGTCCGGGGCTTGGAAAAATCAGGTGCAACGGCGAACGAAGAGAGCTCGGCGGTCAATTCGTGTGTCTCGCGCTCGCGCTGAACTTCGTCCTCAAAGACTTCCTCCATCGGCAGCCGATGGTTTTCGTCTAACACCAACGAAAGGGTTGCGACTCGTCGCTGATCCGCTCGCCCAGAAAAAACCTGTGTTTCTCGCCAGAGATGAAACGGCAAGACACGCATCCCGCTTGCAGTCGGATCACAAAGCCCGGCGCATACGTAACTGTCGTGCAACGTCCGAAACGCTGCTTCATAATCTTGAAGCGAACGGGCGGTGAAACATTTGACCTGAAACAGCTCGCTTGCGTTCCACGTTTCCGCAGCGGTCATCGCCGGCACAAGCGGCCGATCGACGCGAACGCCCGACGCCTCTTCGTCGTCGACTTGGATCTCCTCGGGAGTCATGGCTTGCGAAGCAGACGACGTTTCTCCGATTTGTCTTTCTTGTCGTCTCTCTAATCGTTCAGCCTTGCCCATTGCCAAGCTCCCTAGTTCGCAGCAGATGCCCGAACGAAACCCGGGAGCAAAAAGAGGGCCAATGCGCAACCAGCCACGTGATCCCCCGCACGATCGCACGTCGGCTGGCCCATCACCGAAGATAAGACCACCACTTGGTCAGCGAGTGCCCAGCCTGGCGGGCACTCGATCAATCAGCCAGCGGGCTAGACGGCCGATACACCTCAGCTGGCGGGTGTAGTGGTCGATGCGGGTGTGGTGGTGGTGGTGGTTTCAATCATCGGGGGCTGACTTCGCGACAGCACCGATTCCACACGATCCATCAAACGCTGCGCGTCGTCAACGCTACCGGCTGCATCATCCGATGCCGACGCCACGAACTCCGCATTGCAATGACGGCAGGCGACGACTCGACCGAGCAAGGAGCCACGGATCTGAATTCGCCGGCCACACGTAGGACAAGACCGTGTGAAGCGAACAAGACTGTTAGTACTCATCAGCCATTCCTAAAGAGAGAAATCCTTTGACTAGGGCTGCAAGGGGAAGAACTTACCCCTTCTGAGCACATTAATCAAGCTTAAAAACCCAAAACCACTCTTGTTAGGCATTTACCGAGTGGCCGAAGGTGGCGGAACGCCGCATTTCGGCAACATCAGCCGACTTCCCCTACCGAAAATCGGCTTCATCCGGTCGAATCGCACCGTTGGTTGAATCCCTTTTTACGTTTCAAAATAAGTCTCAATGCCCCCCAAAACAGGTCATTTTATCGCCATCGACGGGATCGACGGCGTCGGTAAATCCACGCAAATCCAAGGGCTGGAGCGTCTCATGCGTGAACTCGGCATGGAGTTCCTTACGACACGCGACCCTGGAAGTTCGGAAATCGGTCAACGCTTACGCGCCCTGTTGCTGGAAAGCCAGCTGACCATGCATCGACGAACCGAGGCGATGCTGTTCATGGCTAGCCGCTGTGAAATGGTTGAAGCGACCATTCGACCGACGCTCGCCGCCGGAAAAAGCGTGATTAGCGATCGTTTTTTGTTGGCCAATGTGGTCTACCAAAGTGTCAGCGATGGCCCGACGGGGGTTTCCCCGGACTTGCTCTGGCAAATGGGAGACCTGGCCAACGGGGGGGTTCGCCCCGATTTGACGCTGTTGTTGGACATGCCGGCTGAACAAGCGATGCGGCGGATCGAAGGGCCCACCGACCGCATGGAATCTCGCGGGGCGGACTATATGGAGTCGGTCCGCCAATCGTTCCTGACCGAGTTGCCCCGAGCGAGTCCCTTCACCGCCGTGATCGACGCCGCGCGTTCGCCTGAGGAAGTGCAGGCGGAGATTCGAAAAGCGGTCGAGAACTATTTGGGTGCGTCGACCTGATCGATCAGCGTTTTGCCGCGGACTTTCGTTTCGCCGAAAAACGCGATCGGACGAAACCGCAAGGGGCCACCACCGAGCGTCTTGGTTTCCACCGTCACCGTGCCCTCGTCGGCCTCCAGGTTCGCGACGCTTTGACCGAGATGATGGAGTTCGATTCGGTCGGCCCCGGGACATTGCAGGCTGACTTCGATCGCTGTCGCGTTGCTGCCGTCATTGCTGAACCCATCGGCTTGTTGGCGAGCTTTGGTGACGGCGGCCGTCGGCGCGGGGTGATCGCCTTGAACGTCGACTTCCGACACAAACGTGACGCGGGGTTCGGTACGATCGAGCCCGGTCAATGTTGCACGGACGTCGTAGATTCCGGACGTGCCATCGGGCCAGTTGATGTCAACGGTTTGGACATCCACCGCACCGGTCAGCGGAACGACTTGAAACATCCGATCATCGATGGAAAGTTCCAACGAAGCGGGACGCGACTTGGGGACTTTCAATCGCAGCGAACGACGTGAGATCTTTAACCGCCGCTTGCCGTCGGTGATAAAGCGCGATTCCACCAGTTCATCGGGCGCTTTTGCGAATGGCTGTGCGAGCGGATCGCCCACGATCAGCAACTGATAGGGCGACGCAACGGACTGATAAAAGGACTCGATCGCCGAAAGCCCCCGGGCGTAGTACCCATAGAGCATGGGAGTGGGAAACTTATACTGCAGCGAATAGGGCTCGGCGACCGCACCACTGGACATCGCGGCCCCGGCACTGAGAAACGCCGTCAACTTGGTTTGGGATCCGATGTCGAATGCGCCGCCGAAACTGGTCAAATTCTCGGCAATCGACCCCCGCACCAGAATCCATGGCTTTCCCATCACATCGGCCGTCGAGGTGCCGAGCATCAAGCCCACGATCGCGCCCTGTTTATAGGGAACGAGGGCATTGAAAACTTCGGTCTCGAATCCGTTTTCTTGCAGATAGACGATCGTGTCGGCGACACCCGGAAACCTGGTTTTTGATCGCACATCTCCGGTGGTGCTAAACGCAAAGCGACCTCGGGGAAACGTTCGATCGCCCTTGCCGGCGCGCAACAGAATCCGAACGGCATCGCTGAGGGTGGAACCATTTGGATGCACGACGGCCAACGAACAGGCGCACAAATAGGGGATCCCACCGTCTTTGATTTCCACCGGGCTGCCGGTCAACGTCCAGCCCACGCTGGAGGAAAACGCCTGCGGCCCCTGCCAAGCGATCGGACTGTCGTCAAGAAAGGGCAGCGTTTTTTGAATCAGTGGGTCGCCGAGATGTTTTTCCAGCGCCGGCGTCTCGGTCAGATAACTGGATGATCGCCAGCCGGCTTTGAGTGCCGCGCGAATCATCTCGACCGCCGGTTCCGCTTGCCCATCGAGTGAATACGCCTCGGCGGCGCGAAGTGCCAGCGCCGGCATCGTTTTCGGGTGCCCCTCGTGCAGCTTCCTCCAAATCTCTGCCGATTCGGCGTACTTTTCTTCCTTGAGCAGTTTCATGGCTGCTTCGAACTCGGACTTTTTTTCTCCGGCAAACGGGTTCAGAAAGTGCCGCTCGAATTTGCCCCGCGCATACAGGTTGGACGCAAAACTCAGGTACCCGGGATCGTCGGCCAAGACATAGCGATAGAAATAGGTCAGGCCCGTGATCGAAGCGACCGGCAACTGGTACTTTTTCGCCGTCGGATCGGTGAGCTTGTCGCAATGCGGCGAGATCTTGACGGCGGTCGGAAAGCCCGCCGAATAGGCGATCACTCGGGCGACGGGCGAGATCCCCCGCGCATCAATCTCGGCCAGCAGCGGTTTGAGAATTTGATCGCGAAAGGCCGCCAGTTCGATATGCAGGCCACTGGGGACGTCGCGCAGCACGACCACGTTCTTGGTCGGAATCTTCCGTGCATCGATGTAATGGTTCGCCACCGTCCGCGAGACCGTGGAATCTCCGTTGACCACCACCACCACATTTTCGCTACTCATCCCCGCCTGAACCGCTTCGGCAAGCCCCAGCACCGCCAGGGACAAAATCGATGCGATTGCGACGTGGCGAACCGATGTTCGCCTGGCGAGACACGGGGGGCAGTCGACCGGCCGGCGGGGGATTAGGGTTAAAGTCATGCGTCGCTGTTTCCAATCCGCGTCGGTCGGGTCATTGCTGGGTTCATTGACAGTCTGATTGGGACGAAAGATCAACGCGATCACAACGGGGGCAACGGTGCAAAAATTGGGATGGTTCGGGAAAGTGTTCGATCCCGGTTCGGTTTCTAACTATTCTACCGGGTGAACACTCCCGTGATTCTCCCGTCGCACCGGGTGATCCCACACGCTCTTCTCGGACCACGACCGATGCCCAAGTCCACCGCAATTCACCGACTGCTGATTGCCGTTTCGAGCGTGTTGCTGTTGTCAGTCGCCCCGGCGAAGGCCGATTTTGCAATCTCGGTCGGCAGCGGAACGATCGATCCGGGCGGCAACCTGTTGTTGGACATTGGGATCGCCAGCGACGCACCGCCGCAGAATTTGGCTGAATTCGAGTTGATTCTGCAGATCACGCCGTTGAGCGCCGCTCCGGGCAGCTCTTTGGTTTTCGTCGATCCACAATCGGAAACGTTTCTTCAGAACGCCGACTACATCTTTGTGGGCAACAGTGATTCGATCATCAACGGATTCGATGCGACGCTTGTCTCCTCGCCCGTGGAAATCGTTGTCAGCGACGGCACCGCGGATTTTTCGAACACATCGGTCACCGGCGGCCACCTGCTGGCGAGCGTCGACCTTGCGCATCTCCTGGGCGGGGCATCGGCGGCGGCAACCGCGGGCGACCAATATAGCGTGAGCGTCCGACCGGTATCATTCTTCGCGCAAGCCTCCGGTGACGAGATCGATTTCAGTTCCACGCCGGGCGTCGTGACGGTGGGTGCGGTCGCCATTCCAGAACCCGCTGCGGCAACGATGCTGATGCTCGCCACCTGCGGCGTGGTCCTTCAGCGTCGTCGACGATCGTGCTTCCTGCGGTAGTGCTTACTGCCGCAGTTCACCTTTTTCATTCGCCTGCCAGACCTGCCGAGTGTTGACGTCCATCGCCGTCAACCATCCGCCACCGTAACAATAGGTGTCCAAGCAAATCAGGTGGCCCGAGTCGAGAATCTCTCCGTCTCGATTGGCGGTGTGCCCGACCACCGCGGTCTTGCCGCTTTGATGTTGGGGCGGAATGCCATTGGTCAGCGAATACCAACGCAGCATTTCGATCTCTTGTTCTTCCAATGGCAGCTCGGGATCGTAGGCGGCATGGGTGAAGAAGAAGTCACCGGCGACATAGAAATCGCCAAGCGAATCGAGAAACTGTTGGTGTTCGGGCGGCAAAAAATCCAGATCGCCGTCAAAGCCGTAGCTTTCCAACGTCTCCACACCGCCATATCGCAACCAGGCATGGTGCGAACCGCCGTGATGCAGGACTTCCAACATCATTTCTTCGTGGTTGCCCAGCACGCCGACCACCTGAGACCGATCGGCGAGTCGAATCAGGGTGTCGATCACCCCGCGAGAATCCGGCCCCCGATCGATGTAGTCTCCCAGCGTGACGATGATGTCCTCGCCGGTCGGATCAATCGCATCCAACACTGTTTCCAGAGCGGTGCGACAACCATGAATGTCTCCGATCGCGATCAATCGTTGCGTCACAAATATTCCTATCGTAGCCGGCGGTTCCAGCGATCCCGGGCATAGCACAGCCTGCCCCCCCCAACAGAGTCGTTTTGGGTACAAAGTGTGCGAGATCAGCGTTCGATTAAATAGAGTTCAGGTGAACAGGTGGTCTCAAAGTCGTTTCTACGTTGAAAGTTTGTGAAAGCTCAGCGACACTGTCTAGACAGCGATCACGATGGCAATGCTTTCCCCGTTCGCCAGGCCCGCGTTTGCGGTGCTTCGCTCACCCCTCTCTGCAAGTTTTCCAGGATCGGATGTTAGCATGAGTACCACTGAACTTCCCAGCACCGATTCGGCCGAGTTTCCGGAGCGTCCCGTCGACGCTGTCGATCTGGAGGATCAGGGTCTGGGAGATCAGGATCTGGAAGAGGTCGACGCCTGGGACGAGGAGGAGCTGGAAGAAGAACCGGTTCTGCAGACGGACGAGTCCGCGGCACTGATTGGCAGCATGGCCGTGCATATCTTGATCATCGTCTCCTTGGCGATCGCGCCCAGCGCCGTTTTCAAAGACGAAGAAGCGGTCGTGATCGTTTCAGCCCCAGTGGAAACCGAATCCGAACCGCTGGTGGAGGAGGTCGTGTTCAGCGAAATGCCGGAGATCGCGATCGGCGCCAACAGCACCGCCGAGGCCGAGATGGCGGACGCGTCGGCTGAAATGTTCGCGGAAATCGCCGAGATCCCCAGTCCCGTCGAACTTGAGAAAAGCGACTTGGGCGACATCGAAGTCAATCGGATTTTCTCCCAACCGATGGCCCCCATGGACCGCCTGACCGACCGCAAAGGCACCGTCGGCGAAGGCGCCAGCGGAGCGGCCGGTGCCGTCGATCGTCTGACCTTTGAAATCCTACAATCGATGGAAGAACGTCCGACGTTGGTCGTCTGGCTGTTCGACCAAAGCGGATCGCTGCACCGTCAACGAAGAGAGATCCGAGACCGATTCGACCGGATCTATGACGAGTTGGGCATTATCGCTGACGCCAAAGCCAAGGACGAGAAAGAGCTGGCCGCGCAACGTCGACGCGGCATGAACCACGACGCCCAATTGCTCAATTCCGTGATCGGGTTCGGCGAAAAAATCACGCTCTACACCGAGACGCCGACCGAAGACGTCGACGAAATCAAACAGATCGTCGACAATATCGAAACCGACTCGTCCGGCATGGAACGCGTCTTCACCGCGGTCAAAAGCGCCGCCGAACAGTACAAGTCGCTCCGCGTCAGCCGCGGTGGCAACGAACCGCAGCGGAACGTGCTGTTGATCGTCGTCACGGACGAACGTGGCGATGACGAACAGCAGGTCGAAGACACGATCGAGATTTGCCGCAAATACGGCATGCCGGTTCACATCATCGGCGTCCCGGCTCCCTTCGGACGCCGCGAAACGTTGGTCAAGTACATCGATCCCGATCCCAAGTACGACCAATCCCCGCAATGGGCATCGGTCGACCAAGGCCCCGAGTCGTTTTTGCCCGAACGCGTCCAATTGCCGTTCACCGCCAACTTCGAAGAAGAGCCGACGATCGACAGCGGCTTCGGCCCCTACGCCTTGACGCGTCTGAGCTATGAAACCGGCGGGATCTACTTCAACGTCCACCCCAACCGCAACGTCTCTCGCCGAGTCAACAAGCGTGATGTGACCGCGTTCGCCTCCGACATGGAGTACTTCTTTGACCCGACCGCGATGTCTCGCTATCGCCCCGACTACTTGTCGCCGCGCGATTACGTTGCCAAAGTCAAATCGAGCCCCTTGCGCACCGCCCTGGTCACCGCGGCTCAACTAAAACCGGTCACCGGGATCAGCCGCCCAAGGCTGCGTTTCATCGGAACCGACCAAGCCCGACTGTCGGGCGACTTGACCCGCGCACAGCAAGACGCAGCGCGACTGGAGCAGCCCCTGGCACGGATGGCGATGACGCTGGAACCGGGCATGAAGTACCGCGAGTCAGAGGAGAGCCCCCGTTGGCGCGCAGGCTTCGACCTCGCCATGGGACGCGTCCTGGCCCAGAAAGTCCGCACCGAAACGTACAATGCGATGTTGGCCAAAGCAAAATTGGGCATGTCGTTCGAAAAAGAAAAGAACAACACCTGGATTCTCGAGCCGAGCGACGAGGTGACCGTCGGCAGCAAATGGAAACGCGAAGCCGAAACGGCCAAAATGCTGCTCGAGACCGTCGTCGAGGAACACCCCGGCACACCCTGGGAATTGCTCGCCAAGAAAGAGCTGGAGGTGCCGATCGGATGGACATGGACCGAAGACTTTACCGATCTGTCGCCGCCGCCACGACGCAACCCGGGCAACAATAACAATCCCCCGCGTCCGGCCAGCGACGATCAAAAACGGATGCTCAAAAAAGCTCCCAAACGCCCCGTGCCGAAGCTGTAGATCGAGCCGGGCGCGCCGCAGTGATCATGGTTCGACATCCCGCCAACCCGGCCACCCCAGCGGGACGCGTCAGCGAGCGGCGCGGCGTGCAATCCCGATCCCGACGCCCGCCACTGGCTCACGCCACGTGCTGAGATGCGACATCCCAGCGGGAAGCGTTAGCGAGCGGCGCGGCGTGCCATCCCGATCCCGACGCACGCCACTGGCTCACGCCACGTGGTGACATGCGACATCCCAGCGGGACGCGTTAGCGAGCGGCGCGGCGTGCAATCCCGATCCCGACGCCCGCCACTGGCTCACGCCACGTGCTGAGATGCGACACCCCAGCGGGACGCGTCAGCGAGCGGCGCGGCGTGCCATCCC